>CAWCYH010000001.1:0-67816 GCA_963799745.1 uncultured Solirubrobacterales bacterium
CCTCGCTCATGGTTCCGGAATGGCCTGTGAGCGGCAGCCTGATCAAGGCTGCCGCCACGGCGGCGAACCGAAACCATTGACGGCTAGGAGCGTCCGGTCACACCGGTTTGGCGTCCCGTCTCGGGGTGGCTAGCTGGTGCTGATGAGGGTGATGGCGGCGCAGGCGGTGAGGAGTCCGACGGCCTGTAGCCGGGTCCAGCGCTCAGAGAGGACGACCCGCGCAAGCAGCACGGTGCAGGCCGGGTACAGGGAAGTCAGCACGGCGACGATGGCGAGCTGACCGCCGGCGGTCGCGGCAAGGAAGAGGATGTTGGCGAGCCCGCTCAGGATCCCCGCGATGAGGGTCTGGGCCATCGTGGTCCGTGATGGCCACCGCTCTCCTCGCATGCTGCGGTAGGCCAACGGCGCGATGAGGAGCACCGACACCACTTGGCCAGGGAGCAGCGGCCAGGCTCCGGACTGGGTACCGGCCTGATCGAGCGCGATAAACAGCAGCGCGAAGCCCAGTCCAGCGAGTCCGCCGTAGAGAGGCCCGGTCATCGAGATCCTGCCGTCCTGCCCGTCGGGGTGCCACGAGGTCAAGCCGATCGCGGGGATCGCGATGAGGATGCCCACCGCGGCGGTGAGACCGAGATGGTTGCCGAGGACGACGCCGACGAGCACCGGGATCACAGCGGTGAGGACGGCGCTCAGCGTCGCGACGATGGTCATCGGTGCCACCGCCAGACCCCGGTAGAGCGATAGCACGCCCAGGGCGCTGCCGAGGCCGCTCAGGGCGCCCCATGCCAGCGCCGCTCCTGTCGGACCATGACCAGGAAAGATGATGATGGCCGCCGCAGCGGTCAGGACGCCGAGCATCTGAGCGCTGAATGTGATCGGTTCAGCGGCGTATCGCCGGCTGGCCAGACCAGCGATGAAATCCGAGGTGCCATAGGACAGCGCCGAGCACAGCGCGAGCACGATCCCCACGTCAGACCTGCAGCCGACGGGCACCACCTGCGCCGAGAGGCGCGACCGACGCATCGAGCGGGCATGTCGGCTTGCACACGTCCCAATCACACAGCCGACATGCCGCATCAGCCTCGTCCCGAGTCCGCGTTCCGGCGCCCAGCATTTTGCGCACCAGCCCCGCCAGCTGCCTCTGCTCTGTCGCTGATAGGGGGTCGACAAGCTCTTGCATGGCCTCCAGCCGCGCAGCTAAGCCGTCACGCAGGCGAGCCTCGCCCTGCGGGGTGATCCGCAGGCCGACCTCCCGGCGTCCTGCCTCCTTCTCACGTGCCACCAAGCCCAGCGCCTCGAGTCGATCGATCAGCCGAACCGCCCCCGACTGAGTGAATGCCAGCCGGCGGTGGAGCCAGTTGATGCTGCATGACGGCCGGTTTCTGATCAGCACCAGAGCCGAGAAGCCCCGCGGGGGGAGATCGGTCGCTGCGAGCGCCGCCTCGTCAGCGGCATCGACTCCGAGCAGCAACAGCGCGGAGAGCGCATTCGACCGATCCGCATGCATGACTCATTCATTTATATCAGCGACACGAACCTGCGACCGCCTTGCGTGGCCAGCGCTGACCTCCCTTCGAACGGGCAGAGCTCCCGCCTCCTTTGAGTCGCGCGGGTCTCGCTGCTGACCGAGATGGCCTTGGTTCCCGCGCCCTGCTCTTGCACTGCGACGAGTATCTGCCGCGTGCCGGGAGCTTGTCCGGCTCCGCGCGGCAAGCGCGACTCGAAGACACGGGAGCCGGCAAGGCTCGAGCGGCCCAGGGGGGTCAACTACGTCTCACATACACAACTTGGTTCTTGTCCCAGGAAGTGTGTAGGCATGAACGAAAGACAGCGTCATGCTTTCAACCAAAGAAGTAGTTCCTGTTTCAGCGACTGTCTCGGCCCGGCGCCCCCGCCTGGGATCCTTGATGGCGTGCCGGATGAGATCCGCCGCCAGCTTCCGGACGAGGTCGTCGACGAGCTGCTGGCCGGCGCGAGGTCCGAGGAAGAGATCTTCGGTCCGGGCGGGGTGTTCGGGCAGCTGACTAAGCGACTGGTCGAGCGGGCGCTCGAGGTCGAACTAACCGACCATCTCGGCTACGAGCCGCATCAGGAGCCGCCGGGCGGGGCGGGTGACACGCGCAACGGCAAGGGCAAGTCCAAGACGCTGATGACCGAGCACGGGCCCGTTCAGATCAGGGCGCCTCGCGACCGCGACGGGAGCTTTGAGCCGCAGCTCGTGCGCAAGCGTCAGCGACGGTTCGAGGGGTTCGACGAGAAGATCCTGGCGCTCTACAGCCGCGGCCTCTCAACCCGCGATATCGAGCGCTACTTGCGCGAGCTCTACGGCGTCAACGTCGGCCGCGAGCTGATCTCACGGGTGACCGACGCGGTGATGGACGACGCTCGCGCTTGGCAGCAGCGGCCGCTTGATGATGTCTACCCGGTCGTATTCCTCGACGCGTTCGTGCTGAAAGTCAAGGAGGGCGGCTCGGTGCAGCGCAAGGCTTGCTACCTCGCGCTCGGGGTGCGGATCAACGGCGAGCGCGACGTGCTCGGCATGTGGTTCCAGCAGACCGAGGGCGCCAAGTTCTGAATGCAGGTACTCGGCGAGCTCAAGCAGCGCGGCGTTCAGGACATCCTGATCTGCTGCGTGGACGGCCTGACCGGCTTTCCCGAGGCGATCGAGGCGATCTTCCCCAAGACGACCGTCCAAACATGCATCGTGCACCTCATCCGACGGAGCCTGCGCTACGTCCCGCGTCGCGAGTACGACCAGGTCGCCAAGGACCTCAAGCCGATCTACACCGCGATCGACGCGGACGCCGCATGGCAGGCGCTCGAGTCCTTCGACGAGAAGTGGGGCAAGCGGTTCCCGCCAATCGTGCAGGCCTGGCAGGACGCCTGGGAGCACGTCACCCCATTCATGGCCTACGAGCCCGAGGTCCGGCGCGTGATCTACACGACCAACGCCATAGAGGCGCTCAACCGACAGCTGCGCAAGGCAATCAAGACCAAGGGGCACTTCCCGACCGAGGACTCCGCCCGCCAGCTGATCTACCTCGCGATCCACAACGCCGTCCCCCAATGGACCCGCACCCGAGCCTGGACCAAGGCGCTACTCGCGTTCAAGATCCAGTTCGGCGACCGGCTCCCCGACAGTGCAATCTGACAGCCACCACTAGACAACCCTCAACCCAAGGTTTATAGTTGAACAACAGGTCAGTCGCCTACACACTTAACGGGACACCCTCCACGAACGCGCTGCCGGCGGCGTCAGCAGCTTGCGGGTGTCCGAGGGAGTGTCGGGAGTGTCCGAGGATCGGAGTTGGTATGTTGGCGGGTGGAGGAGCGCGCGGCTTTGCGTCCAGGCCGGGATACGGGCCGGTGGCGGCGGTTCCTCACGCTCCGACTGGCACGGGCTTCGCTGGCGCCTTGGGTTGGAATGGTCGAAGTTCGGCGTGGTTTGGGCCGAGGTGGCCGTAGGTGGATTCGGGCACCTCGTTCCATACGCCGGCAACGTCGCCGAGCGGTTCGGAGACGATCAGCCGTGCGTCGTCTGAGAACTCCCGGAGTAGCTGCCGTTCGGGCTGCTGCTCGCGCAGCGTGGGAACGTCGGTGGTGTAGAAGAGCGAGCGCGAGTTTCTCTCGCTCGAATAGCGGAATGCCCAGGTGCTTTCGCCGTCGGTGGTGGCGACCGTGCCCTGGAAAGGATGGGGGACGGCGTGGTCGGCGGCGACCGCTTCGACCAGCCCGATCGCCTGCGCGACTGCGGCTGGGGGGTCGTGTTCGAGGCCGAAGGTGAGGGCGAGGAAGAACAGGACCTCAGTGTCGGCCTGGCCTTGGATCTTCGGGTACAGGGACGGGTCGACGGCGAGTATGAGGTCGCGCTTGATGGTGGCGAACTGGTTGATGTAGCCGTTGTGCATGAACAGCCAGCGGTCGTGGCGGAAGGGGTGACAGTTGGTCTGTTGCACGGCGCTGCCGATCGCCGCGCGGATGTGGGTGAAGAACAATGGGGACCTGACGTGTCCGGCGAGTTCGCGCAGGTTGCTGTCGTTCCAGGCCGGTTCGATGCTGTGGAAGACACCGGGGGTAGGGGCGTCGCCATACCAGCCGACGCCGAAGCCGTCGCCGTTTGTGGCCTCGGCCCCGAGCCGCGAATGCAAACTTTGGTCGACGAGTGAGTGGGTTCCCCCGTACAGCGCGTCCTTCATCAGGATGGGGGAGCCGGAGTATGCGAGCCAGCGGCACATATGCCGCTCCTTTCTATCGGGGTCTGAGATGTGTGTAGCTGTCTTGCCTCGGTCGCAGTGCGCGACCGAGGCGCGAGGAATCCGGAGGCAGCAGCCTTGCGTCCGGTCAGGAATGGAAGCCGCCGGGTGTCGGTCAGTATCCGGTGTTGGTGTGCACGCGCGCTCGTTCGGTGTGATGGACTCGGCCCTTCTGTTTGAGCGTCTCGCACGCTTGCGCGATGTCCTCCGCTAGGGCCGTGGTGAGGGAGCGCCCGAGTGTTTCCTTGACGAGCGCGCGCATGATCTTGATGTGATCGGCGTTGGGTGGGAGGGTGTAGGCGGGAACCATCCAGGCGCGCTCGGAGGCGAGCTGCGCGGCGATGTCGAACTCGTCGAAGCTTTGCTCGTGTGCGAGCTGGAACGCCACGAGCGGCAGCTGCTCGGCGTCCTCGGCGCCGATGATCGAGAAGTCTCCGATCGCCGCGATGTCCTCCGCAAGCTTGCGGGAATTCGCTTGCATGGTGTGCATGATGTAGCTGTAGCCGTCGCGGCCGAACCGGACGAAGTTGTAGTACTGGGCGACGACCATCGCCGAGCCTGTCGAGAAGTTCAGGGTGAACGTCGCGTCTCGCTTGCCGAGGTAGTTCTCGTAGAAGACCAGGTCGTCGGCCAGGTCGGAGCGTTCACGGAAGATGAGCCAGCCGATTCCGGGGTACACCAGCCCGTACTTGTGGCCGGAGACGTTGATGGAGCGCACCTGCTCCAGCCGGAAATCCCACTCCGAGTGCGGGTACAGGAACGGCCACACAAACCCTCCGCTCGCGCCGTCGACGTGTAATGGCACGTCGAGGCCACGCTGGCGCTTGAGCTCGACGAGGTAATCGTTGATCCCGACGATGTCGTCGGCGTGCCCGGTGAATGTCGTGCCGAGCACGGCGGCCACGCCGATCGTGTTCTCGTCCACGTGCGGTTCGACGTCCTCCGGTCCGATCGTGTACTTGTCCGGCTTCAGCGGCACGATCCGGGGTTCGACGTCGAAGTAGCGGCAGAACTTCTCCCAGACCACATGCACATCGCCGCCGAACACCAGGTTCGGCCGGTCGGTGGCTTTGCTTGCGGCTTCGCGCCGCTGACGCCACTTCCACTTCAGCGATAGAGCGCCGAGCATGATCGCCTCGGAGGATCCCTGCGTGCGTGCCCCCGTCGTCTCACCTGGGGCGTGAAACAGATCAGCGAGCATCCGGATGCAGCGCTGCTCGAGCTCAGCCGTCCGCGGATATTCCGCGTGATCGATGAAGTTTCGGTGGAGGTTCTCCGCGATCAATCTCTGAGCCTCGGGCTCCATCCACGTCGTCACGAAGGTCGCCAGGTTTCGCATCGGCGACCCGTCGATGACCAGCTCCTCCCCGACCAAGCGCAACGCATCGAGCGCCGGCATCCCCACATCTGGAAGCTTCTCCGCCGGCGACTCCTCAAGCAGAAAGCGATTGCCATAGCGAGCCTCGAGTACATCCGGATTTACGCCGCCAGAGCTGTGACCGTCGGTTGGCTTCGTTTGCTGGTGCATTCCCTATCCCTTTCGGCTGCTCAAGTGGCCGGTATCGCCACGCTGTCCCTGAGGCCTCTGACGGCGTTCACCGGATTCCCGGCGGCTCTATAGCCGGTGACAGAACGGCCCAGGCGACCCCGAAGGTAGCTTCCCGAATCGGCTCCGCATCCCCCGAAATGGGTGATGGCGCCGATCAGATCGCCTGCTCGATATCGCGATCCAGAGCGCGTTCGAGCTCTTGGAGGCGGTGGCGTCCCGGCATCTTCGCCGCCTGGTCGCTGAGCAACGTGTCGACCGCGCACGCAAGAAAGCACGCGGCCCCCAGCGCGGTATTCCAGTTGGCGGCCGCTTGATCCAGGACCGAACCGGTCGCCGGCACGACGTAACCGGCGACGGCCGAGACGCCGAAGAAGATGCAGCCGAGCAGGTTGATCGCCGGCTGCCACCATCCGCGGCCCCGGCGCGTGGGGCGCCATCCATGACGCGGTGACGCGCGGTACGCGATCGCGCCTGAGATCAGGAAGCAGATCGACCCGCGCCAGTCAGGTCGCCATACGAGCTTGTTGTACTCGGAGCTGGTCACGGCCGTGTGCATGGCTTGGAAGGTTGTGACGTTGAAGAAAAGCGTGCCGGCCGACTGGATTACGGCGGCCCACCACGCTGCGCGCCCTTCGCCAGCTGAGTGCCTTCCAGGCCACGCGACCCAGCTCTGCAGCGCTCCTCCGATCGTGAACAGGATCGAGCCGACGAAGAACGTGATTGAGTCAGCGGAATCGCCCACCAGGCTTGCGAAGCCAGGGAACGGACCGACGAAGAAGCACATCGAGCCGAGGGCAAAGAACAACGCCATCCAGCGCTGGCGAGTCATGCGCCGGCACGCGCTTGTCGACGAACGGCTCCATCTCGGCGGCGGCACCTCGGCGCGCCAGGCCTGATCGCTACTCCCATGCGAGTAGTGCAGCGATCTCGCGCCTGCTCGCATCACCCAAAACAGAGGAAGAAACCACCCTGGCTATATATACGCCTCGTCCTGCGCGCCTCGCCTCTCACAACCCTGCTCTGCGGGTGCCACAAGCATCTCGGGCGTGACGCCGACTTCCCTGCCTTGCGCGGCTTCCGTGCCTCAGCCGTCGGCTCCGGCGTCCCGGCTGGCTCCGGCGCCGCGCGCACCCCGCTCGCCGCGCATTGGGGGCACTCAGCCGGATTGAGGTGAAGTACTGTCGCGCGAGCAGAGGAGGGCGGACACAGCTCCCGCAAACCCCCCGGCTAAGCAGTCGGCGGCGTCGGGGCCGTGACGGCTGGTGCTGCTCGATCAAGGGAGGAAGCTGCGGCCGTGGCCAGCGGACTGCTCAGGTGAACGCGGTGTGGGGCGATAGCCTCCGTCGGCTGCGATCACCTTGATCATCAACCGAAAAGGGTTTCCATGAGTCCACCTGCCGTCGTTCTTGTGCATGGGTTTTGGGGCGGTGCCGCCCACTGGGCCAAGGTGATCGTCGAACTCGATCGTCGCGGCTATGAGTCGCTGCACGCGGTGGAGAATCCATTGACCTCGCTGGCCGACGACGCGCGCCGTACCCAGCAGATGATCAAGCAGATCGACGGGCCGGTCCTGCTGGTCGGCCATTCCTACGGCGGGGCGGTCATCACCGAGGCTGGTGACCTTCCCAACGTCGTCGGTCTCGTCTACATCGCCGCGTTCGCGCCGGACGCAGGAGAGGGGGTGGGAGCGATCACCGAGCAGATGCCGCCCGCGGCGGTGGCCAACATCGCGCCCGACTCCGACGGGTACGTGTGGATCGCTCAGGATAAGTTCCGCGAGAGCTTCTGCCAGGACCTCCCCGCCGACGAGGCGCTCGTCATGGCAATCACTCAGAAGACTCCGGTCGGTTCGACGTTCGCTGACACGGTGACCGACCCGGCATGGAAAGAGAAGCCGACCTGGTACCAGGTCTCGACCGAGGACCGGATGATCCACCCGGACAACGAACGCCGCATGGCGCAGCGCATGAATCCGCGCAGGACGATCGAGTTCGCCGCCAGCCACGCCTCGCTTGCCTCCCAGGCCCCGGGTGTGTGCGACCTCATCGACGAGGCGGCCGGCAGCGTCGCGTAGTCCCTCCCCGCTGGCGGAGGCTCGCAGGCTCTTCGTTCGATAGGCGTGCTGATCCGCTAAAACTCCCCTTCATCAGAGATTGAGGAGCACCGATGCCCGACACCTCGCCCGCGGACTCACAGCCGCCCGGACCGATCCCCGCCGATGATGCCGGCCGGGTCCTGGCGCACGTGAGCCCGGACACCGATGAATCGCTACCTCACCTCGGTGTGGTCGGCGACACCTACACGATTCTTGTGTCCGGCGCCGACACCGCTGGGCGCTACACGCTGATCGACATGCACGTCCCGCCGGGCGGCGGGCCGCCGCCTCACCGCCACGACTTCGAGGAGATGTTCACCATTCTCGACGGTGAGATCGAGATCACGTTCCGCGGCGTGAGCGCGGCCGCACGCGCCGGCGAGACGATCAACGTGCCCGCCAACGCCCCGCACGTATTCCGCAACATCTCCGAACGGCCCGCGAGGCTGCTGTGCCTCTGCTCGCCCGCAGGCCAGGAGGAGTTCTTCAAGGAGGTCGGCGTGCCGCTCGCGCACCGGACCGAGGCTCCACCCGCGCTCGACGATGCCGCCACCGCCACGTTCATCGCCAAGGCGATCGCACTCGCCCCGAAGTACAGGACCGAGCTGCTGCTCGGCGAGCAGCAGCCCTGATCCGCGAACCGCGCCCTCGCCGATCGCGCGTCGCGGATGCACGGTCACGTTTGAGATCGCCCGGACGCGCCCGCGAGCAAGACACGCGGAATAACCGAAGCAGGACCAACATGCGCGGGCGGTCGCGGTGTCCCGAGATTCGCCAGTCACGCGAATCCGCGCATGGTTCGCCGATCCGTCGTCGCGATCACGGGACTGAAACACCTGCTTTCGCTCGGCGGCGTGTATGCGCAACTACGTGCGACTGGAGCGATTCGCGGCCCCGCATTCATGCTGCGAGAGGTCTCTTGGCCGCGATCGGTAGCGCCCTGCTGTTCGCCAGTTGCGCAACCGGCCGGGTCGCCGGCCACCCCGGCGTCGTGAGCGACCCGTCCCGTGCCCTGCTCTTCCGCGGAAGGAGGAGCGGGTGCTTGCTCGATTCTGGCTAACCCTGACCCCCTGGTTCGGTCGAACCGCCCCCGTGGCGCGACGAGCGCATTCCGGGAGAGCGATCGTCGCGGCCTCCCTGAAGCGGACGAGCGCAACGGCGACCGACCACAAGCCGGGCATGGTCGGCGCCGACGATGCTTTTGCCGTGAACGCGATCGTCGCGGTGGACGTCCGCAGCTGGGGGAGTCGAACGTCGGCCGCCGCACGACGGTCATCAGTCGGCGCGCCACCTCTCATGGGCGACGAGCGGTCTTGGCCTCAGAGCGGTCGAGACCCTCGTCCGGTCGTCAGGGAGGCGGCGCCTGTAGCGGGCCGCTAGGAGCACCGGCGCTGCCAACGCCGCCTCCCGCTAGGGTAGTCCCGATTTGGCGACGCCCGTCCGCTCCGGGCCGTCACCAAATCGGAACTAGATGCTGTGCCGGTTCAGAGAAATCGCACGAACAAGGAATCCACTCAGTGGTTGCCCTCCAGGCCGACCCGTCCGCGGGCCCGACGAAGCCAGCGAGATTCTTCGACGGCTGAGGTTTCCAAAAAGTTTCCATCGGGCCGCCGGACGGCGAGCTTCACTCGCGCACCCGCTGCCACATCGCCCAACAAGAAAGGCGATCCGCGAAGCCCTCTGTCGGACTCGAACCGACGACCCCTTCCTTACCATGGAAGTGCTCTACCAGCTGAGCTAAGAGGGCGCTGGCGGTGAGCGTAGCGGTTTGGCGGGGCCGCCGGCCACCGTCAGTAAGCGCCTTGCAAAAGCGACCGCATCGTCTCAGCGCTGCCGGCGCCGATCGGGCTGCCGCTGGAGTCGGCGAAGCCGATCTCGGGGTGTGGACCCGAGCGGATGCCGACGATCCGGCGCGGTTACACGCGTCGACGACTCGCCGCGCTCCGGCAGCGCGCCACCAGCTGATTCAACGGCGCGAGATCGTGACCACGTGCAGCTCGCGCGGGGCGCCCTCGGCCTTCAGCCGCTTACGCCGCCCGGTCTGAACGGCATCGAGGTCGATGTGCTCCAGCACCGGCTCGGAGACCATCACCTGATCCGCTTTCGCGGCATCGCCGACCCGCGCAGCGATGTTGACGTCAATCCCGATGTAGTCGCCGCCGAGCTTTCGCGGTCGGCCCCAGTGGATGCCGGCCCGCATCCGCGGCCGGTAGCCGTCGACCCGAACCTCCTCCAGCGCGTCGTGGGCCTCAAGCGCAGCGTCGACCGCCTCCTGCGCGGTCAGGAAGGTCGCCATCAGCCCGTCCCCCAGCCGCTTCACGATCCGTCCGTTGTGTGCCAGCACGGCGCTCTCCACCGCAATCCCGACGTCGCGCAGCAACTCGATGGCCGCGCTGTCGCCGGCCTCAAGCGCCCACGAGGAAAACTCGACCAGGTCCGTGAACAGCAGTGCCAGCTCCTCCTCGCCCCGGCCACGACCGGCCGCCTCGGAGATCGACTGCCACACCTGCAACCCGGCGAACCCGAGCTCCTGCACGACGCTCTCGCGCTCTGGGGTGAGGGATGAGATGCCCCGTGCCACCAGCTGCACGGGCGCCGCGCCGGCCGTGGACAGTGGATCGCCGAAGCGCTCATCGCCGGGCAGGCGCTGGCGGACTCTCCGCGCGGCAGCCAGCAGCGACGGACTGGTGTCGAATCGCTCCGCCGCATGGCGTACTCTCGACAGCCGCTCGGCGCCGTCTCGTGCGGCCTGCTCGATCTCCTCTGTCTGAAGCTCCTGCTTCTCCGAAGGCATCGACTGCCGGAGGATAGGGGGTCCGGATTCGAGGTAGTGAAAGGGCTGGAAACCTCGGAAATGGCGGGACCAGGATTCGAACCTGGGAAGGCAGTGCCAAGTGGTTTACAGCCACTCCCCTTTGACCGCTCGGGAATCCCGCCGAGGGCGGTCAGTCTAGCGCCGCAGGTGCGTGCTGATCCGCCGCGGAGCGCTCTGATCGTCTCAGCAAGAAGTGCCCTGGCTCGACCTCAAAGTCAGCGACCTTAGGTGCCTACGAGAACCTACGACGCGTCCCGCAGCCGCTGTGCCTCGGGCAGCGCCTCGAGCTTCTTCAGCGTGTGATTCTCGATCTGGCGGATCCGCTCGCGCGTCACGTTGAACGCGCGCCCGACCTCCTCGAGCGTGTAGGGACGCTCGCCGGTCAGCCCGAAGCGCATCTCGATCACTTCGCGCTCGCGCTCGGGCAGCGCCGCCAGCGCGCGCCGAAGGTTCTCCCGCCGCAGGTGCTCCGCCGCCTGCTCGAACGGCGACTCGGCGGTCTGGTCCTCGACGAAGTCTCCGAGCTCCGAGTCCTCTTCCTCGCCGATCGGCTTCTCCAGCGAGATCGGCTGCTGGGCCATCCGCAGGACGTCGCGGACCTCGCGAACGGTCGTCTCGAGCTCGGCGGCGATCTCCTGGGGGGTAGGCTCACGACCCAGCTGCTGCACGAGCTGGCGCTCGACGTGAACGACTTTGTTGAGCTTCTCGACCATGTGCACGGGGATCCGGATCGTGCGGCCCTTGTCCGCGATCGCGCGGGTGACCGCCTGGCGGATCCACCAGGTCGCGTAGGTGGAGAACTTGTAGCCGCGCCGGTAGTCGAACTTCTCGACCGCGCGGATCAGCCCCATCGACCCTTCCTGGATCAGGTCCAGGAACGTCAACCCGCGGCCCAGATACGACTTGGCGATCGAGACCACCAGCCTCAGGTTCGCCTCGATCATCTGCTGCTTTGCGGGCATGTCGCCGCGCTCGATCCGCCGCGCCAGCTGCACCTCCTGCTCGGCGGTCAGCAGATGCACGCGCCCGATCGAGCGCAGATAGAGCCGCAGGGAGTCCAGCGAAGGCTCGACGGTCAGGTCGACCTCGACCTTCTTGCGCTGGTCGGGCCGGGGCTCGGCCGCCTGCGCCGCGTTCGCTTCGACGCTGCCGCCCTCGGACTTGGCCAGGCGACCGTCGGCTTCGACGACCTCGATTCCTTGATCGTCGAGGTACGCGTGGAGCTCCTGGATCTGCTCCTTGGTGACGTCCACCTCCTCGAGGCAGGTGGCGATCTCCTCGAAGGTCAGGAACCCACGTTCCTGACCTTCGGCGATCAGTGGACGGAGATCATCGGACTCCGTGATCGGAGCCTCGTCGCTTAACAGCACGATTGCCTTGTGGCTCACGGCCCCTGAGCTCCTCCCAGACGTGGTGTCGAGTACCCGACCAGGGCGACTCCCTCTCTCAGTCTCCCAACACTGCGACGGCGCTGATTGATAGCACAATCGCGCCCTTTGTCCAACGACGCTTGGACAGCCCTCACGGCGCATCCGTCTACCCTTAGACATAGCGATGGCTGCGCCGCGTTCCTCAGAACTCCCCACGGTGGATGTGCAGGAGCAGCTGCCGGCGATTCAGCTGAGCCTCTCTCGCGTCGGTGTAACCGGCGTGGAGAAGGTGATTCGGATGCGTCAGGACGGCTCCGAGCAGCTTTTCTCGGCCCGGTTTGAATGCGTCGTCGATCTCGGTCCCGCTCAGAAGGGCGCGCACATGTCGCGCTTCGAGGAGGTCGTCAACGACGCGATCAACGCGGTCGTGCTAGGCGAGGCGACGTTCAAGGTCGAGACGCTTGCCGAACACATTGCCCAGCGAGTACGCGGGCGCCAGGGCGCTCGCCGAGCGGAGGTGAGCGTCGAGGCGCGCTTCCCCGAGCACAAGCCGGCACCCGTGTCGGGCATCCGCACCCAGGAGCTGTACACGCTGCACGGCTCGGCGATCTGCAGCGAGCTGGGAACGCGCCGGCTGATCGGCGTCACCGCTCAGGGCATCACGGCCTGCCCGTGCGCGCAGCAGCTGGTCGCCGGCTCCGCCCGGGAACGCCTCGAAACCGAAGGCTTCGATCCCGATGAGATCGGCAGGATCCTCGCGGCCGTGCCGGTGGCGACGCACAACCAGCGGGGATTGGGCACGTTGCACATCGGCTGCACCGAGCTGTGTGACGACGAGATCGACGCAGCCACGCTGCTCGAGATCGTCGAGGGGTCGATGTCCTCGGAGATCTATGAGCTGATGAAGCGCACCGACGAGGCCCACGTCGTCGAGAAGGCGCATCGCCGCCCCCGCTTCGTCGAGGACTGTGTCAGGGAGATGATCCGCGGCGTGATCCACGCCTTCCCGGCGCTCGACGACCGCGCGTTCGTCTCAGCCCGGCAGGTCAACCTCGAGACGATCCACCAGCACAACGTGGTTGCCGAGCGATTCGGAACGCTCGGGGAGATCCGGCGCGAGATCGAGACGGGCGACCCCTCCCCGATCCACACGAGCCGCCAAGCGTGGCTCGACGCGCTCCCGTAGCGGCGAAGCCCTACGCCCTCGCGTGCGTATGCGGCTCCGTGGAGCGAGCACTCAGCCGCCGGCGCAGGCCAAAGAAGTAGTCGGCTCCCGACAGGACGGTGACAAGAACCGTCACGTAGACCAGTAGCGAGACCCACAGCGGGTGGCTCGGCACGGCGATCAGGGCCATCACCATCGCCACCTGGAGCGCGGTCTTCACCTTCCCGAACGCGCTGGCCGAGATCACGACGCCCTGCTGCGTTCCGGCCGCCAAACGCAGGGCGGTGACCGCGAATTCCCGCGAGATGATGACCATCGCCACCCACGCGGCGAGCCGGTTCAGTGACACCAGGGTGATCAGAGCCGCGACGATCAGCAGCTTGTCGGCGATTGGATCCATCAGCTTGCCGAACGTCGTCACCCAGTTGCGCGACCGCGCCAGATAGCCGTCGATCGCGTCGGTCAGCGATGCGACCGCGAACACGATCGCCGCGAGCAGATCTCCGTTACCGGTCTTCTCGAGCAGCGCGACGATCAGCACCGGGACGAGAAAGATCCGCACGACCGTGAGCACGTTGGGCACGTTGAGCGGAACCATCGCCGCCCTGAAAGCTACTGGGTACGGGCAGCGCTGCCGCTACGCGCTCAGGCGTCCGAGTGCTGATCGGTGTCGCCGAGATCCGAGTCGTCGTCGCTCGGTGCGGCTGGCGGCACGTCAGCAGCGGGGCTGCGCGAGCCCCCCTCCGCACCA
Source organism: uncultured Solirubrobacterales bacterium (assembly GCA_963799745.1). Classification (GTDB taxonomy): domain Bacteria; phylum Actinomycetota; class Thermoleophilia; order Solirubrobacterales; family Solirubrobacteraceae; genus Palsa-465. The sequence goes on from CAWCYH010000001.1 coordinate 13,999, forward strand.
GGCTCCTCGGGCCGGTCCTCGGGCGACGTCTGCTCGTCGGCAGTGGGCTTGGGGTCGGCTTCCATACATCCAGGGCTACCCGTCGCCGCGCATCGCTAACGATCATCATGTTCATATGCGGGCGATGATCCTCGAGCAGCCCGGTCGCCCGGTCGTGCCGGCGACGCTCCCCGACCCCCAACCGCAGCCAGGCCAGCTGCGCCTGACCGTCAGCGCGTGCGGCGTGTGCCGCACCGATCTGCATCTGCGTGACAGCGAGATCAAGGCCACCAAGCTGCCCGTCGTACTCGGTCACCAGATCGTCGCCACCACCGAGGACGGCCGGCGCGTCGGCGTCCCGTGGCTCGGCTGGACCGACGGCGAATGTCGCTACTGCAGGACCGGGCGCGAGAACCTGTGCGTACAGGCAAGGTTCACCGGGCGCGACCTCGACGGCGGCTTTGCCGAGCTGACGGTCGCCGACGAGCGGTTCTGCCTGCCGCTGCCGGGCGAGCTCAGTGACGAGCAAACAGCTCCGCTGCTGTGCGGGGGCCTGATCGGCTACCGCGCGCTGAAGCTCGCCGGCGAGGCGCCACGGCTCGGTCTCTACGGGTTCGGCTCCTCGGCGCACATCATCTGCCAGGTCGCGGTTTACCAGGGTCGAGAAGTGTTCGCGTTCACGCGCCCCGGCGACGAGCGCACGCAGGCGTTCGCGCGCACCCTCGGCGCAACCTGGGCGGGTGGCAGCGATGAGCGACCGCCCGCCGAGCTCGACGCGGCGATCATCTTCGCATCGGCCGGCGAGCTCGTGCCCGCCGCGCTGAAGACGCTCGCCCCGGGCGGCACCGTCGTCTGCGCCGGAATACACATGAGCGACATCCCGTCATTCCCCTACGATGACCTGTGGGAAGAGCGGATGATCCGCTCGGTGGCAAACCTGACGCGAGCGGACGGCCACGAGTTCCTGGCGCTGGCGGCCAAGGTGCCGGTTCGCACGACGATCACGAAATATCCACTACAGCGCGCCGAGGAGGCCCTCGGTGACCTCCGCGCGGGCCGCTTCGAGGGTTCCGCGGTGATCGTCCCGTAGCACCCCTCGCAAGCTCCCCGAGATCGAGCTGCCCGGACGGGCGATGGTGCGGCCCGCGAGCCACCCCAGGGGGCCGAGGATCGAGACCCTCTAGGGTTCAGGCATGCCCCTGATCCCGATGGTGATCGAACGGACTGCGCGCGGGGAGCGCGAGTTCGACATCTACAGCCGACTGCTCAACGAGCGAATCGTCTTCCTCGGAACGCCGATCGACGACCAGATCGCGAATCTCGTCGTCGCCCAGCTCTTGCATCTCGAATCACAGGATCCCGACAAGGACATCTCGATCTACATCAACTGCCCAGGGGGCTCGATCTACTCGGGCCTCGCGATCTACGACACGATGCAGTTCGTCAAGCCGCAGATCCAGACCATCTGCATCGGGATCGCGATGTCGATGGGCTCACTGCTGCTGACGGCCGGCGCCGCCGGAAAGCGCTTCGCGCTGCCGAACAGCCGGCTGCTGGTCCATCAGCCCTCAGCCGGCTTTGAGGGTCAGTCGACCGATATCGAGATCCACGCGCGCGAGATCCTCAACATCCGCAGCCGGATCGACGACATCTACGCCCACCACACCGGGCAGCCGGTCGAGCAGGTCCACGACGATATGGACCGCGACAGGTTCTTCAAGGGCGAAGAAGCGGTCGCGTACGGCCTCATCGACCGCGTGATCGAGCACCACTAGCGCCGCGGCTCACTCCACCGCGTGCTCGATCGCGCCAAGCCGCTCGATCTCGATTCGCACCACGTCTCCGGACGTCAGGAACCGCGGTGGATCGAACGCCGTCCCGACCCCGTTGGGCGTGCCGGTGAGGATCAGGTCGCCGGGCTTCAGCGTGCACGTCTGCGCGATGAAGTCGACCAGCGCCTGGCACCCGAAAATCAGATCGGAGGTGCTCGCATCCTGGCGCAGCTCCCCGTTGACCCACGTGCGCAGACGGAGATTGCCGGGCTCGGGAACTTCGTCGGCGGTCGTGACCCAGGGGCCGAACGGGCAGAAGGTGTCGGCGCCCTTGGCCCTGGTCCACTGCGGCTCGCGCCGCTGCAGATCCCTGGCGCTGACGTCGTCGGCGACGCAGTAGCCGGCGATCGTCCCGTGGGCCCCCATCACGATCGTCAGCTCGCCCTCGTAGTCGAGCCGGCGGACCACCTCGGGACAGCGGATCGGGCCGCCCGGCGGCGCGACCGACCCGCCGACCTTGACGAACACGATCGGCGCCTCGGGACGCTCTGCGCCGGTCTCCTCGACGTGGCGGGCGTAGTTGAGGCCGATCGCGTAGACGGTCCCCGGATCAGGAACCGGTGCCATCAGCGTGATCTCTTCCAGCGGCCACGACTGCTCGCCGCGGGCCGCCCGCTCCTGCCGGGCCAGAACATCGGCGACGGTCAGACCGTCCACGAACGCGACGACGCGATCATCGACCACCTCACCGGCGAGCAGGCGATCGTCGCCCGGTGCGCGAAACGTGGCGAGCTTCACTGTCGCGGCAGCGTATACGGAAAGCCGCCGCGGGATGACCGGTCAGCTATTTCGCTTCCGCCATCTCCTCGACCTTGCTCGAAGCGAGCACGTGCGTGACGGGCAACCCGAGCGCCCTGGTCTTGCTCACCAGGTCCAACTTCAGCCAGCGCGAGACACCCAGCGGCAGCGTCGAGATGATGATCTCGTCGTAGTTGCCGAGGTTCACCGCATCGTGGATCGCCATCAGCGGCTCGGAATCACCGAGGTTGCCGGTGACCTGGTCGCCCGCTGCCTCGGCGAGCTTGGGCAGCGCCGCATCGAGCACCTGCTGCGCCTCGTCGTCCCCGGTGTCCTGAGGATCCACGACCTTGTGCATGCCATGAGGCTGGCGCGGCACCACCAGGTGGAACTTAGCTTGGCCGCGATGGGCGCGGTCCCGAACCGCATCGAGTAGGAGTTGGGTCGCCGCCGTCTGATGTGCGACGACGAGGACGTGGGCCGGCTCTGACATGTACTCACCTCCGGCGGATGATGCGGATGTTCAGCACTCCGAGTATCGCACCGAGTGCCGTGCCGGACAAGCGCAGCCAGACGGCTACTCGAGCCGGTAGCTGCCGCTGGCCACGAACACCGCGGAGCCGCCGACGACCACCTTCTCGACGCGCTCTGCCGAACCCTCCACGCGGGCGTGAAGGGTCGATCGCCGATTGATCTCCTCGCCCTGTCGGATCTCGATCTCCTGCCCGAACTCGATCCGGCCGTGGCGCGCCAGGTGCAGCGCCAGCGGGCCCGCGGCCGATCCGGTGGCGGGATCTTCGACCACGCCGAGCGCCGGCCCGAACATCCTCGTCTTGACGCGCGCGCCGTCGCTCGCAAAACAGCTCACGCCGAACACCCCGATCCGGGCCAGGGCGCCGGCGTCGGGCTCCAGCGCGGCCACCGCGTCCTCGCCCACGAGCGCCACGTAGACGTGCAGCGGCCCGTTGCGATAGGCCTCCACCGGCAGCTCGGAGCGCTCGACGCCCAGCGCCGCCAGCAGTTCCCGCTCGTGATCGAAGGACTCCACGGTGGGGATCGGTTGCTCCATCTCGCCGTACACGATCGTTTCGCCGTCGCGTCGCAGCGCGACTGCGACGGGGCCCGCCCCCGTCCCCAGACGAACGGCCTCCGCGCCGTCGCGCCGGCCGACCACGAACGCCGTACCGAGGACGGGGTGGCCGGCGAACGGCAACTCGGAGGTCGGGGTGAAGATCCGCATCCGCGCGTCCAGGTGCTCGTCGCCGGGGAACAGGAACACAGTTTCGGACAGGTTCATCTCGCGCGCGGCTCGCTGCATCGTGTCACCGCTCAGCTCGCCACCGTCGGTGAAGACCGCGACCTGGTTGCCCTGTAGCGGGACCTCGGTGAAGACATCCAGGATCAGGTACTCGCGCATTCGTTCACTGATCCTGCGCCATCGCCAGCAGCGTGGTGACCGTCGTCCAGTTGCGAGCGGTGGCCCCCACGCCCAGCTTGGTTCCCGCCAGCGCCGCCCACAGCTTGGACCGCGCGACACCCTCGGGATGCCAGGCGTAGAGTTCGCGGCCGACCGCCACCATCTCCTCGGTTGGGGCCTTCAGCTCGGCCAGCTTGCCCACGACGTCCGGGTGCAGCTCGTCGGTGAGGAAGCTGACCTGATAGCGCTTTGGATTGACGGCAATCTCGCGCAGCGGGTTGAGCGCGACCACGTTGGCCAGCTCCTCGCCCGTACGGACGATCGCCGGGACCTCGAATCCGAAGGCGTCTTTGATCAGCCGCTCGCAGGTACCGGCCAGCTGCTCGGCGTCGGCGTCGCTGGAGAGCACCACGTTGCCGCTTTGCACATACGTCCGCACGTCCGCGAAGCCGGCGTCGATGAACGCTTTGCGCAGCGCCGGCATCGCGATCCGCTTGGCGGGACCGAGATTGATGCCGCGCAGCAGGACGACCCGTGCGGCCACGCTCAGAACAGCGCCTCTTGGTCGGCGAGCCCACCGTCGTGGCGCCCGCGCGGCGTAGGCTGGCCGAGCGCCGCCGCCACGTCGCGCGCGATCGCCACCTCGGATCTCGAGGCCACCAGCGGCTCGGCGATCCCTTCGACGTGAACCAGCGTGCGGCGCCCGTCGCCGCGGTCCGCGCCCTCGAGCGGCACCAGTGCGTACACGCGGTCGGCCCGGACGAATTTGCCGTAACCCAGTGGAATCATCGGCGTCGGGCGCGCCATCGCAGCACTCATCGTAAACGGCGTACCGGGTCCACGATCGGAGTCAGCCCCGCGGAATGGATCGTTCCGCGGCCGTCCCGAAACTGCGGTAGGGTGCGCGGGGAGGGGCCGAACCGAGGGAGATCAACCATGGCCGAAGCGATCGTAGTGGGCACCGACGGCTCGGAGACGGCGAAGCGCGCCGTCGACGAAGCGGTGCGATTGGCCGCGGCGTTCGGGGCCGAGCTACACGTGGTGTCCGCGTTCGAGCCGCTCCGTGGCGCTCGCATCTCGGGCGCCCCGGAAGGGGCAGCCAAGGTCTGGGCGCCGCTGCCTGACGCAGACGTCGAGGCGACGCTGAGCGAAGCCGCGGCCGGCGTTCGCCTGAACAACGTCGAGGTGACCACCCACGCGCTCGAAAAGGATCCGGCGGACGCGCTGCTGGAAGTGGCGGACAAGGTTGGGGCGGACCTGATCGTGGTCGGCAACCAGGGGATGCACAGCGCCAAGCGATTCGTGCTCGGCAACGTCCCCAACAAGGTCTCCCACCGGGCGCGGACCAACGTCCTGATCGTCTCGACCGACCGCCCCTAGGACCCGGCGTCAGTCGGCCAGGATCAGCGCCAGCCGCCGCTCGAGCGCGTCGGCCAGCACCTCGCGCACCGTCCCCTGCTCGAAGCGCTCGACGAGCGCCGCCAGGAACCCCTCGATCACGAGTCGCTTGGCCACGTCCTCGCCGAGCCCATGGGAGCGGAGGTAGAACAGCTGCTCGGGATCGACCTGGGCGATCGCGGCAGCGTGGGTGCAGCGGACATCGTTGGCCTGAATCTCGAGCCCGGGGATCGCATCGGCGTGGGCGCGCTTGGAGATCAGCAGGTTGCGCGACTCCTGGAAGGCATCGGTCTTCTGCGCCCCCGGGTCGACGATGATGTTGCCCTTCCAGACCGCGGACGAGCGACCCTGGAGCACTCCCCGGAAGGCCAGGTCGGAGGTCGTGTTCGGCGCCGCGTGCTCCTGTGTGGTGTCGAAGTCGATGTGCTGGCGGCGATGGGTCGCGTAGGCCCCGGTCACCCGCGCGTCGGCCCCAGGGCCGCCGAGCCGGGTCTCCATCCGGACCCGCCCGTGCGCCGAACCGAAGCCGAGCGCCACCCAGTCGAGCGAGCCGTCTCTGCCCACCTCCGCCCGCTGAGTGCCGAAGATCCAGCTCTTCTCGCTGAGCGCCTGTCCGCACACGTAGCGAAGCCGCGCGTTGTCGCCCACGACCAGCTCGGTGATGACGTTGAACACGCCGTCGAGCTCATCGACTCCGGAGAGATACTGCTCCCAGACCTCGGCCTGCGCGCCCTCCTCGAGCACGATCAACGTGCGCTGGTTCAGGAGCGTGCCCGACGCGGCCTGGACGCTCGTCAGCAGGATCGGGGATGCGACGGCCACCCCCCTGGGGACGTACACGAACGAGCCGTCACGAAACCCGGCGTCGTTGAGCGACACGAACACGTCGTCGCCCTCCGGGATCAGCGCTCGCACGTGGCGAGCCAGCAGCTCGCGGTGCTCGCTCGCCGCCCGTTCGATCGAGGTGACGATGACCCCTTCCGGGAGCTCGCCGTGCTCGAGCGAGAACAGGGGCTCGGGAACCCCCGGGGCGCCGGCGTCCGCAGCTCGGACCGGCTGATAGGCCGCCAGGTTGAGCTCCGAGATGTCGGTGAACTCCCAGCCGGGCCGCCCCTTGAACTGCGGCAGCTCGACCGCCGGAGAAGCGCTAGCCAATCGAGCCCTCCATCTGCAGCTCGATCAGGCGGTTCATCTCGACCGCGTACTCCATCGGAAGCTCCTTGGTGATCGGCTCGATGAAGCCGTTGACGATCAGCTTCGAGGCCTCGTCCTCGGGAATCCCGTGCGACATCAGATAGAACAGCTGGTCATCGCCGACCTTCGAGACTGTCGCCTCGTGGCCGACGTTGACGTCGTCCTCGCTGATCCTGATCGTGGGATAGGTGTCAGAGCGCGACTGCTCGTCGAGCAACAGCGCGTCGCAGACGACCTTCGAGCGGGCGCCGTGGGCACCCTTGGCGATCTCGAGCAGGCCGCGATACGAACCCCGGCCGCCGTCCTTGGAGATCGACTTGGCGAAGATGTTGGATGTCGTGTTCGGGGCGGCGTGGATGATCTTCCCGCCGGCGTCCTGGTGCTGACCCTTGCCGGCGAACGCGATCGAGAGGATCTCGCCATGGGCGCGCTCGCCGAGCAGGTACACGCTCGGATACTTCATCGTCAGCTGCGAGCCGAGGTTGCAGTCGACCCACTCGACGGTCGCGTCCTCGTGCGCGACCGCGCGCTTGGTGACGAGGTTGAAGACGTTGGTCGACCAGTTCTGCACGGTCGTGTAGCGGATCCGCGCGCCCGGCTTGGCGATCAGCTCGACGACCGCGGAGTGCAGCGAAGAGGAGCTGTAGGTCGGCGCCGTGCAGCCCTCCACGTAGTGAACGTAGGAGCCCTCGTCGGCGATGATCAGCGTCCGCTCGAACTGGCCCATCGACTCGGTGTTGATCCGGAAGTAAGCCTGTAGGGGCATCTCGACATGCACCCCGGGCGGGACGTAGACGAAAGAGCCGCCTGACCACACCGAGGAATTCAAAGCGGCGAGCTTGTTGTCGTTGGGCGGGATCACGGTCGCGAAGTACTCGCGCACGAGGTCCTCGTGCTCGCGCAGCCCCGAGTCCATGTCCATGAAGATCACGCCCTGCTGCGCGAGGTCCTCGCGAACCTGGTGGTAGACAACCTCGGACTCGTATTGCGCGCCGACGCCGGAGAGGAACTTCCGCTCGGCCTCTGGAATCCCGAGCCGGTCGAACGTCTTCTTGACGTCGTCGGGCACGTCGTCCCATGAGCGCTCAGCACGCTCGGACGCCCGCACGAAGTAGTGAATGTCGTCGTAGTCGACCTGCGCCAGCAGCGGCGAGCCCCACGTCGGCTGCGGCCGCGCGAAGAAGTGATCGAGCGCCTTGAGCCGGAACTCCCGCATCCATTGCGGCTCTGACTTGAACTCGGAGATCTTCTCGACGATCTCCCGGTTCAGGCCCTTGGGCGCCTTGTAGAGGTAGTTCTCGGCGTCGTGAAAGCCGTAGCGCTCGGTGTAGTCGGCATTGATGCCGCGCAGCTGCTCGTTCTCGCTCAGCACCGGGGCGGTCGGGACGGTCTCGGGAGTAGCCACTACTCCACCTCCAGCTTTATCGTTTCGTCTTCGATGATCACCGGATAGGTGTCCACCGGAACATAGGCGGGCAGGGTCAACGGCTTGCCAGTCTGCAGGTCGAACAGCGAGCCGTGGCGCGGGCACTCGATCGTGCAGCGGTCCTGGTCGAGCACGCCCTCGACCAGCGGGCCGTCGTCATGCGAGCAGCGGTCCTCGATCGCGTACACCGTGCCGGCGCAGTTGAACACGCCGATCTCGAGATCCTCCCATTCGACCAGGCGCACCGCGCCCGGCTCGAGGTCTTCCACGGGACACACTTCGATGACTTCCGGCACGCCCTAAATCCTAGCGCAGTGATCGGATTTGCTGCGGCTGGGTGGGGCCGCTGTCGGAGATCTTCTGCCGTACAGGCGGAAGATTTCCCAGAGCGCCCGCCCCCGGCGAAGGTCGGGCCGCCCGGGCTAGGCCGCCTGGTCGCTCTCCGGCGTCTCCGGCTCCTCGCTCTCGGGCGTCTCCGGCTCCCAGTCGACCGCGTGGCCGAGGCTCGCGCTCTTGAGCACCTTCAGCGACAGCAGCGCGCACTTGATCCGGGCCGCGGAGATGTCGATCCCGAGCAGATCGAGGACGAACGAGCGGTCGAGCGCCAGCAGCTCCTGCACCTTCATCCCCTTGACCTCGTCGGAGGTCATCGAGGCGGCGGCCTGCGAGATCGCGCAGCCATGGCCGGAGAATGCGACGTCTTCGATCCGCCCGTCCTCGTCGACCGCGAGCTGCACCTGCAGCTCGTCTCCGCACAGCGGGTTGAGGTCGTGGGCCTCGAGGTCGGCGCGCGCCAGCTCGCCCCAGTTGTGGGGTCGCTTGTAATGCTCGAGGATGTTCTCGCGGTACAGGTCGTCCATGACTACAGCTGTAGCACCTCGCGCACCGTGCCCAGCCCCTCGAGCAGATGATCGATGTCGGCCGAGGAGTTGTGAACCGCAAACGACGCCCGCGTGGTCGCCGAGACCCCGAGCTTTCGCATCAGCGGTTGCGCGCAGTGATGGCCCGCGCGCACGCACACGCCACGGCGCCCCAGGATCTCGCCGATGTCGTGGGGGTGCGCGCCGTCGAGCGAGAACGACACCAGCGCGCCGCGATCGCCGGCAGCCAGCGGACCGTGGATCTCCAGACCCGGCACCTCCGACCCCAGCCGCGCCAGCGTCTCGGCCACCAGCGCCTCTTCGTGCGCTCGGATCCCCTCGATCCCCAGCGCCCGGATCCAGTCGACGGCCGTGCCGAGTCCGATCGCCTCCGCGATCTGCGAGGTGCCCGCCTCGAACTTCCACGGCAGGTCCGTCCACGTCGATTCGTTCGCCGCCACCGTCCGGATCATGTGGCCCCCGCCGATGAACGGCGGCATCTCCTCGAGCAGCGCGCGGCGCCCGTGGAGCACGCCGATCCCGGTCGGACCGTAGGCCTTGTGGCCCGTCCACACGTAGAAGTCGGCATCGATCGCGCGCAGGTCGACCGGCAGCTGCGGGACCGCCTGGGTCCCGTCGATCAGCACCGCCGCGCCGGCAGCGTGGGCACGCTGCACAATCGAAGCGACCGGGTTGATCGTCCCGACCACGTTCGAGACGTGCACCAGCGCGACGAGCTTCGGACCGCGCGCCAGCAGCTCATCCAGAGCCTCCAGGTCGAGCTGCCCATCCGCCAGCACCGGCACGTACGCCAGCTCGGCATCGCGGTCCTGGCAGAGCAGCTGCCAGGGGACGATGTTCGAGTGGTGCTCCATCTCGGTCAGCACCACCAGGTCGCCGCTGTTCACGTGCTGGCGCCCCCAGGTGTAGGCGACGAGGTTGATCGCCGCGGTGGCGTTGGCGGCGAAGATCGTCTCCTGCGGCGTCGAGCCCAGCCACTCCGCGATCCGTTGCCGCGCGCCCTCGTACAGGTCGGTCGCCTCGATCGCGAGCGGGTACACGCCGCGGTGGATCGAGGCCCGCGACTCGCTGTAGTACCGCGTCATCGCGTCGATCACCGGTTGTGGCGTCTGCGAGGTCGCGCTCGAGTCCAGGTAGGTGAGCGGGTATCCCCCGATCTCCCGGCGCAGGACCGGGAACTCGGCGGCGACCTCGCGCAGGGCCTCGACGGTGCTCATCAGGCGGCCTGCTCGAGGCCCTCCGTGATCCACCCGTAGCCCTTGGCCTCGAGCTCGTCGACGAGCTCCGGGCCACCCTCCTTGACGATCCGGCCCTGGTACATCACGTGCACGTGGCTGGGCTGGACGAGATGGAGGATCCGCTGGTAGTGGGTGATGATCAGCACCCCCATGTCCGGGCCCGCGACGGCGTTGACGCCGTTCGCCACCACCCGCAGCGCGTCGATGTCGAGCCCCGAGTCGGTCTCGTCGAGGATCGCCAGTTCCGGTCGCTGGAGGGCCAGCTGGAGGATCTCCATCCGCTTCTTCTCGCCGCCCGAGAAGCCCTCGTTCAGGTATCGAGTCGAGAACTCCCTGGGCACGTTGGTCAGCTTCATCGCCGCCTCGACCGACTGGCGGAACTCCTTGAGCGCAACCGGCTCCTCGCCGTGGGCGTCGCGGTGCGCGTTGAGCACCGTCCGCAGGTACTTGGTGACGGTCACCCCGGGCACCGAGATCGGGTACTGAAAGGCCATGAACAGGCCCATCCGCGCGCGCTCGTCGGGTGAGGCAGCGGTGATGTCCTGTCCCTTGAACAGGATCTCGCCCTCGGTCACCTCGAGGCCCGGGTGACCCATGACCGCGTTGGCGAGCGTGGACTTGCCCGAGCCGTTGGGTCCCATCAGGGCGTGGATCTGGCCCTTGTCCACCGACAGCTCGACGCCGCGCAGGATCTGCTTCTCACCAGCGCGGACGTGAAGGTTTCGGATCTCTAGGTCTGCCATTACCAGCTTTCTTTGTGTCGTAGTCAGGCCGCGGCCGTCGGCACGCGCTCGTTGCGCCGCGAGAACTCGACCAGCTCCGCCAGCGTCGTCGTCTGCAGCGAGCGGATGACCCCGCCCTGCACCCGCGTCCACAGCAGCTTCGTGGCGCAGCCACGGCCGGCGTCGGGTTGGTGCGAGCAGAGCACGCGCTCGGTGTGGTCGTGGACGAAGCACTCCATCGGTGCGATCGTGCCCTCGAGCGCCTGCACGACCTCGTCCATCGCGATCTGATCGGCTGATCGGGCCAGCCAGTAGCCGCCATGGGCGCCGCGGGCGCTCATCACGAGCCCCGCCTTGCGCAGCCGCGCGACCACCTGCTCGAGGTAGGCCAGCGGCAGTCCCTCCGCGTCGGCGATCGCCTTCAGGCTGGTGGGATGCTCGGGCGACTGCCGGCCCAGCTCGACCATCAGCCGCACGCCGTACTCGGCCTTGGACGAGAAGATCATGGCTAAATCCTACCACGGCGCTAGGTTATTAGGGGACCGGCTGGCGCCGGTCCGGTGGTGTGGCTGTCGCGTGCTCGGTAGGGTGTCGGCGCATGGAGGAATGGGGGCTGGCGAGTGCTGAAGACGTCGCGCGCGTGGCGAGCATCGCCCGCCAACGCGGGCGGCTGGGGATCGACACGGAGTTCATGTCCGAGGGCCGCTACCGGGCGCTGCTGTGCCTGGTCCAGGTCGCCGTCGACGATCGCGACGCGCCCGACGGAACGCGGATCGTCCTGATCGACGGGCTGAACGGCGCCGACGCGACGCCGCTCGCCGAGCTGATGTCAGACCCGGCGATCGAGATCGTGCTCCACGCCGGCAGGCAGGATGTGGCGATCCTGCGCCGGGTGTGGCGCACGACCCTCACCAATATCTTCGACACCCAGCTGGCGGCCGGGTTCGCCGGCGGGAGCGCCCAGGCCGGATACGGGAACCTGCTCGGCGCGATCCTCGGCCGGCGGGTCGGCAAGACCGCCAGCTACACCCGCTGGGACTCCCGCCCGCTGACCGCCGAGCAGCTCAGCTATGCCGCCGAGGACGTCGCGCATCTGCTCGAGCTCACCGACGAGCTACAGCGGCGGCTGCGCGACACCGGACGGCTCGAATGGGCCCGGGAGGAGTGCCGCCGGCTCGAGTCCGCGACCGACGAGCGCGACCCGGAGACGGCCTGGGAGCGGCTGCCGCGGGTGGGGCAGCTCGATCCGCGGGCCCGCGCCGTCGCGCGCGAGCTCGCCGCCTGGCGTGAGCGCACGGCCTCGGCCGAGGACCGTCCGGTCGGCTCGGTGCTCGCCGACCCGACGCTGGTCGAGCTGGCCAAGCGCCAGCCCGCCGATCTCCGCGCGCTCGAGCACATCCGCGGCATCCATCCCTCCGGGATCCGGCGCCGCGGCGAGGACATCCTGCGAGCGATCAAGGCCGGCCTCGGGGCACCGCCGATCCCGCGCGAGCAGGCACGCGGACGCTCGGATCCCGGCGATGCGCCGCTGGTCGCGCTGGCCGAGGCGCTGCTGCGGGCCCGTGCGCTCGAGGCGGGACTCGCCTACGAGCTGATCGCCTCGCGCAACGAGCTCGAGCTGATCGTCGGCGCGGCCCGGCGTGGCGAGCCCGAGCCGGACGTGCGAACGCTGTCGGGCTGGCGCCGCGAACTGGTCGGAGCCGACCTGCGCGATCTGCTCGCCGGCCGCAGCGCGATCGCCGTCGGCGCCGACCGCCGGCTCACGCTCGGCGCGCCGTCAGGATGAGCCGGGGTCGAGCTCGACGCTCATCGCGGTCGCGTGGTTGAACAGCGTCCGCGAAAGGGCGACGGCGATCTTCGGGCGACGGTGGATCCAGCCCAGGATGATCCCCTGCAGGTCGCCTGACGCCGTCCCGTAGGTAACGCGGAGCTTGTGGCCCGGAGACTCGGCGGCGCGCTCGTCGCCGGTTTCGGCGGCCAGTCCCGGCCAGCCCGCCTTGTGGACCACGTCGTGCTCCGCGTTGACGAGGTCCTCGGAAGTTTTGTAGCGCGCGTCCACGACCACGAGCTGGAGCGCGCAGAACGGGTTCGCGCCTTTGTCGCACGACGTCGCCTGCGCGATGATCTGAGCCCCCGGCACGAGCGGCAGCTGGCCGAGCTTCGGGGGTCCCGATCCCGCGCCCGTCCCGCAGCCGGCGAGCGCCGCGATCAGCGCAGGGACCCCGAGGACGCATACTCTTCGGGCACTCATGGGATGCAGTGCAAGCGTAGCCGAGCTGCCGCGCTGGGCCCTCGCCTTGCTCGCGCGCGAGCGCGTGGGGCGCCTCGGACTGATCGACGACGACGGCGCGCCGCGGGTGCTGCCGATCACCTACGCGCTCAGCGCCGGCCGCTTCGTCTCGGCCGTTGATGACAAGCCCAAGCGGGTCGCCGGCGAGCAGCTGGCGCGCGTGCGCTGGCTGCGCGCCCGCCCCCGAGCCGCCCTCACCGTCGACCACTACGACGACGACTGGTCATCGCTGGCGTGGGTGCAGGCGCTCGGCGAGGTCCACGTCCTCGACCCGACGAGCGCGCCGCGGGCCGCACTCGCCGCCCTGACCGAGCGCTACGAGCCCTACCGCACCCGCCCCCCCGCCGGCCCGATCCTCATCCTCGAGCCGGCCCGCCTCCTGTTCTGGCAGGCATGAGCCCCACCATCGCCCGCTACGCGATCGGGATCGCAGCGCTGGCGCTGATCCTCGCCTCCCTCGCCACCGCCGCGGTCTCACTTCGCCGCCGCTTCTTCCCCACCTGGACCGGCGCCCTCGCGCGCCTGGCGGAACTCATCATCGCCGTGACCACGCTGATCACGACGTTGGAGCTGCTCGGCGCCGTCGGCCTGTTCCGCCTGATCCCCATCGTCGCGGCCTGCGTCCTCATCGGCCTGGGGACCCACCGGGCGGTCGGTGTCGCCCGGGGCGTGCCTCGTCGCGCAGCGCAGAGGTCCGGCTTGGGCTCCAGCGGCAGATCCGCAACGGCGACCCTGACCGCCGGCCTGAGCCTCCTCGCCGCCGCGACGCTCACAGCCCTGTGGGCCTCCCCGACCCTCCAGAGCTACGACGTCGGGATTCACATCTTCGACTCGCTCTACTACCACCTCCCGTGGGCGGCAGCGTTCGCCCAGACCGGGCACGTGACGCCGCTGCAGTACGACATCCAGTACATGCTCCAGTTCTATCCCGCCAGCGCCGAGCTGCTGCACGCGCTCGGGATCGTGCTGCTGACCCGCGACACGCTCTCGCCGGTGATGAACTTCCTGTGGTTCGGGCTGACGCTGCTCGGCGCCTGGTGTATCGGCCGCCCGCGCGGAGTCGGGCCGGTCACGATGCTCGGAGCCACGCTGGCGCTGGCAGTGCCGATGATCATCTTCTCCCAGGCGGGGAGCGCCGATAACGACGTCGCCGGAGTCGCGCTGCTGCTGGCCGCGGTGGCGCTGGTGCTCAACGCCGGCGGGCAACCGTCCGGCATCGTGCTCGGAGCGATCGCCGCCGGGCTCGCGGTGGGCACCAAGCTGACCCTGTTCGGACCGGTCATCGCCCTGAGCGTCGGCGTGATCGCGATCGCGCCGGCCGGCGCTCGCCGGCGAGCCGCGGCCCTGTGGCTGGGGCCGCTGTTGCTGGCCGGAGGGTTCTGGTATGTGCGCAACCTGATCTCAGTCGGCAACCCGTTGCCGTGGGTCAGCTTCGGCGTTCTGCCCACCCCCGCGGCGGCCCTCCAGCAGCACACCGGCTTTTCCGTGTCTCACTACCTGACCGACGGGCGGTTCTGGAGCCACTTCTTCGTCTCCGGAATGGCTTCCGAGCTCGGCGGATGGTGGTGGGCGCTCGTCGGCGCCGCGGTTCTCGGTCCCGTGCTGTGCCTGTTCCCGGGTTCTGACCGGATGCGCCGGATGCTCGGTCTCGTCGCGCTGGCGAGCCTCGTCGCCTACCTGCTGACCCCCGAAAGCGCGCAGGGACCAGCGGGTGACCCGGTGGGGTTCGGCTTCAACATGCGCTACCTCGCCCCCGGCCTGACTCTGTCGCTGGCCATCCTCCCGCTTGCGCCGGCGTTCGCGACCGCCAGACGGCAGCTAGCCCTCGCCGTCTGCTTCGTGATCGCCCTGATCGCGACCGTCGCGAAACCGTCGCTGTGGCCGCGGGCCCATGCGCTCGGCGCCGTGCTCATCGGGTTGGTGGCGCTCGCGATCGCCGCGGCGCTGCTGTATCGGCCGCGCCGGGCGCGGGCGCGGGCGTGGCGGTTCGCGCGCGTGCTCGCGCCGCTCGCGGTTGTGTCACTCGTCGCCGTGGGCGCCGTGGCCGGCTATGCGTGGCAGCGGCACTATCTGCGCGGCCGCTACGCGTTCAGGCCGGGCGTCTCCTACCTGGCCAGGGTGTGGGCGATGTTCCGCTCGGTCCGCCATGCCCGGATCGGCGTGGCCGGCACCTACGGCGGATTCTTCTCCTATCCGCTGTTCGGCAGCGACGTCTCGAACACGGTCCAGTACATCGCTCACCACGGCGCGCATGGTTCGTTCACCCCGATTGGCTCATGCCAGGCATGGCGCACCGCCGTCAATGCCGGTCACTTCCGCTACCTCGTCACGACCCCGAGTCGGGACTTCTGGCGGCCCAAGATCCTGTCTTCATCGCCGGAGACCCGCTGGGCCGCCTCTGACCCCAACGCGCGGCTCATATACAGGCGCCACGCGCTCGGCCAGCCGATCTCGGTGTTCGAGCTGCGCGGCCCGCTTGATCCCGCCTCCTGCCCGCGCGACTGAAGTGTGCGCCCGCCGCAAGTTCCGTCGCGTTTGAGTCGCCCCGGGCGGCGCCTCTCGGTGCGACTGAACCTACGTCGGGCCACCACTACGGCGGTTGCGCATCCCACAGCGCGAGCGCGGCCGCGATCTGACCGCGGTCGAGCTCCGCCCCGAGACAGCACATCAGCGCCATCCGCGCGCCCGCGGGCGACAGAAACGGCGCGCATACCGCGCCGCTGGCGCGCAGATCGCCCTCGGCACCCTCGAACCCGTAGGTCGCGAACAGCATCGAGGACCGGTCGGGACGGCAGGTGATCACCACCGGGAGCCGTGATGCCGCCGTGCGCAGCTCGTGCAGGACCGGGGCGGGAAGATGGCCGGCGCCGAGCGCGACGAGCACGATCCCGTCCGCGAACTCGGCCGCCGCTCGCAGCATCCGTCCGTCGTCGCCGAGCGCCGCGGTCACGATCTCGACGCGGTTCTCGAGGCTCGTGACGGGCAGCGGGCGCGGACGCAGCGGCTTGCAGTGCAGCCACACCCGGCCCTCGACGATCCGGCCGAGCGGGCCGGTAGCCGGCGAGCCGAACGCGGCCGGGCCGGTGCTGTCGACCTTGCGCACGTTCGTCGCACCGTGGATCTCGCCGCCGAACACCACGACCGTGCCCAGACCCGCCGACTGTGGCGCCGCCGAGACGGTCACCGCGTCGAGGAGGTTCGCCGGTCCGTCCGCGCCCGGCCCGCTGTCCGGGCGGTTGGCGCCGGTGAGCACGATCGGCGCCTCGCCGTCGTACAGCAGCGCGCACAGCATCGCCAGCTCCTCCATCGTGTCGGTCCCGGTCGTGATCACCACCCCCTCGCCCTGCTCCCCGAGGGCCACCGCGCGCCGTCCGAGCGCGAGTGCCTGGGCCGGCGTCACCTGCGCGCTCGGGAGGGCCAGCACGCTCTCGGCGCGGATCTGCGAGCTGGCCACCCGCGCCGGGAGCTGCTCGATCAGCTGCGCGGCGTCGAGCGCGGGCACCGCGCGCTCGCCCCGCATCGCGATCGTGCCGCCCGCCGCCAGCAGCCGCACCGACCGTGGCACGCACGCGTCGTCCGAGCTCACGGGCGAGCGGCCTGGCGGGCGACGAGATCGAAGTAGAGGACCGCACCGCCCAGCGCCACGAACGAGCGCGCCAGCGTCTCGACCGCGATCCCGACCGCCACCGCCCACGCGTGGGCGCTGTCCCCGGTCAGGGCGAAGCCTCCGTCGCGGAGCACGATCGCGACCACGCCCGTCGCCAGCAGCAGTCCGAGCACGTGGATGTAGTTGCCGCTGGTCAGCTTCGCGCTTCGCCGCAGCGCCTCGATCCAGTTCTCGTTGTCGATCGCCGCGGCCTGAGCCACCACCGCCCACCGCAGCAGCAGGATCACCCCGGGAATGATCAGCGCGATGAACCCGAGTCCGATTCCGAGCGTCGCGATGATCTCGGCGGCGGCCACGGTCGGCAGCACCCGCAGCCCCTGCAGCGCGACGTCGCGCAGGACGGGCTTCTCGCCGGCGGCGATCCGCCGGACGGCGTGGACATACAGCGCCGAGATCAGCGGCCCCACGAGCGCGAAGTCGATCAGCGTCAGCACCAGCACCGTGGACAGCTTTCCGGTCTGCTGGCCGAACGGGGTCCTGCCCGTAGCGGCCAGCACGATCAGCTCGTAGGGCGCGACGACACCGAGCGCGAGTACCGCGAACAGCAGCGGATAGCGCCGGTAGCACCGGAGCGCGACCGAGATGATCTCCAGGACGGTCCGAGGCGTTTGAAGCTGAACCGGATTGATCGCGCAAGCCTACCTTCGCGACCTTGCCAGCTACCCTGCGAGTTTCGTGTCCGCCACCGCCGACCACCTTTCCGACCCCGAGCTGCTCGAGACCGAGTGGGATCTCGAGCCGCTGGTCGAGGGAGAGGGCGGCGCCGGCGTCGAGCGCCTGCTCGAAGCGGCGACGCAGCGGGCAACGGCGGTCGCCGAACGTTACGCCGGCAAGGTTGCCGAGCTCGACGCGGCCGGCCTCGAGGAGGCGATGCGCGAACTCGAGACGATCAACGAGCTGGTCGGGCGAGCGGCCGGCTACGCGTCGCTGTGGTTCGCCACCGACACCGCCGATCCGGCGCGTGGGGCGCTGCTACAGCGAATGCAGGAACGGGCCACCGAGATCGAGACCAAGCTCCTGTTCTTCGAGCTCGAGTGGGCCGCGCTCGAGGACGACCGCGTCGAGGAGCTGCTCCGGGCGCAGGATGGCGCCGCGCATTCAGGCGAGGCTGGAGGCCGTGCGCGCCGCAAGCCCGCGGGCCTGGACTTCTGCCGCCACTACCTGCGCAGCGCCCGCCGCTACCGCCCGCACCTGCTGACCGAGCCCGAGGAGCGGATCCTGGCCGAGAAGTCGATCTCCAGCCAGAGCGCGTGGGGCCGCCTGTTCGGGGAGCTGGTCTCGGCGCTGCGCGTCGATCTCGAGGACGATCAGGTGCCGCTCGACGTCGCCCTCAGCCGCCTCCAGGATCCCGACCGGGAAACTCGGCGCCTCGCCGCTGAGGCCGTCTCCACCACACTCGAGCCCGGGCTGCGGACCCGCGCATTCATCTACAACACGCTCGTGCACGACAAGTCCGTCGAGGACCGCCTGCGCTCCTACCCGCACTGGCTCGCTGCTCGCAACCTCTCAAACGAGGCCTCCGACGAGTCGGTGATGGCGCTGATCGAGGCCGTCCGCCGGCGCTTCGACATCCCGCAGCGTTGGTACGCGCTGAAGGCCAAGCTGCTGGGAATCGACCGTCTGCGCGACTACGACCGCTCCGCCCCGGTGCTGCCCGAGGCCGTCACGTTCTCGTTCGGCGAGGCTCGCGAGCTCGTGGTCGACACCTACGGCTCGTTCGCGCCGCAGGCGGGCCACCTGGTGCGCAGGTTCTTCGACGAGCACTGGGTCGACGCCCCGGTGCGGCCCCACAAGCGGGGTGGAGCGTTCTGCGCCTACACCGTGCCGACCGTCCATCCCTACGTGTTGCTCAACTTCACCGCGCGCCGGCGCGATGTGCTGACCATGGCTCACGAGCTCGGGCACGGCCTCCACGCGGCGCTCGCCCAGCCGCAGGGCGTCTTTCACCAGTCCACCCCGCTGACCCTCGCCGAGACCGCGTCGGTGTTCGGCGAAGCGCTCGTGTTCGGGCGGATGCTCGGCGCGGCGCCCGACGGTGACTCCAGGCTCGCGCTGCTCGCCGAGCAGCTCGACAGCGCGATCGCCACCGTGTTCCGCCAGATGGCGATGAACCGCTTCGAGCACCTCGTCCACACCCGCCGGCGCTCCGAGGGCGAGCTGTCGATGGATCGGATCAGCGAGCTGTGGGTCGAGACCCAGGTGGAGCTGTTCGGCGACTCCGTCGAGGTGACCGACGGCTACCGGATGTGGTGGTCCTACGTGCCCCACTTCATCAACTCGCCCGGCTACGTCTACGCGTATGCCTACGGCCAGCTGCTGGCCCTGTCGGCCTACGGCCACTACCTGGAGGAAGGTGACGCCTTCGTCCCCCGCTACCTCGAGCTGCTGGCGGCCGGCGGCTCTCGCGATCCGGAGGCGCTCGGGGAGATCATCGGGATCGATCTCGCCGACCCCGGCTTCTGGGACGGTGGACTGGAACTGATCGAGCGCCAGCTGACCGAGGCGGAGGAGCTCGTCGCCGCGCGCGAGCGCGCTCAGGCCGGCGCCTAGTCCCTCGCCTTCCGCGTGCGCGACCGTTCCTCCTGGCGCTCGACGACGTTGACGATCAGCTTCATCACCTGTTCGATGCCGGTCGCCTTCGCGTCGCCGTGGGCGAACGCCGCGCGCCAGTCGCGGATGTGACCCTTCGTCGCGAGCTCGTTGAAGTGCGAGCGCGAGACCTCGAGGTGCACTTTCGCGTCGGCCGCGATGTCCTTGGTGACTTTCGGGCCGGGCAGCTCGACCCGGTACATCTGCACGTCGCCCCGACCCCGCAGCTCGAGTCCGGCCACCAGCTTCAGCGGCTGCAGCGCCGGCACCTCGGCGAGGAACCGGTTGACGGCGGTCTCGATCAGGGATTTCGTATCCGAGGGCGAGGACAGGAAGCCGAGTGTACGCGCTGGCGCTGACCCGGGCCGGCGGCATCGGGCGCCAGCGGCGACCTGGGCCGACGGCATCGCGCGCCAGCGGCGACCCGGGCCGACGGCATCGCGCGCCAGCCACCCCCCGCAGCGCGCCGTCAGGCGCGCCCTCTAAACCTTGTGCCGCTGCAGCAGCTTACGGCCGATCACCATCCGCTGGATCTCGCTCGTCCCCTCGCCGATCAGCAGCAGCGGCGCGTCGCGGTACAGGCGCTCGATCTCGTACTCCTTGGAGTAGCCGTAGCCGCCGTGGATCCGGAAGGACTCCTCGACGCAGAAGCGCCCGGCCTCGGAGGCGAACAGCTTCGCCATCCCGGCCTCGAGGTCGGAGCGCTCGCCGGCGTCCTTCAGGCGGGCGGCTCTCGTCGTGAGCAGGCGCGCGGCGTCGACCTGGGTGGCCATGTCCGCGAGCTTGAACTGGATCGCCTGGTGCTGGGCGATCTGCCTGCCGAACGTCTTGCGCTCCTGCGAGTACTTGAGCGCGAGTTCGAGCGCACGCTGGGCGATTCCCACGCCGCGGGCGGCGACGTTCACGCGGCCGACCTCGAGCGCGTCCATCATCTGCACGAACCCCTGGCCGAGACCGCTTGCTTCGCCACCGAGAATGCTCTCGGCGGGGGTTCTGTAGCCGTCGAACACGAGCTCGGTCGACTCGACCCCCTTGTAGCCGAGCTTCTTGATCTTCGGCGGGACCGTGAGGCCGTCGTTCTCCGGCGCGCCGGGCTCCTTCTCGCAGACGAAGCAGGTCATCCCCTTGTACTTGGGCTCGGCGCTCGGATCGGTCTTGGTCAGCACGAACACGAGACCGCTCAGCAAGCCATTGGTGACCCACATCTTCTGCCCGTTGATCTCGTAGGCGCCGTCGTCCTGCTTGCGCGCGGTGGTCTTGATCGCCTGGACGTCGGAGCCGCACTCGGGCTCCGACAGGCTGAACGCGGCGCGGATCTCGCCGGTCGCCATTCTGGGGAGGTACTTCTGCTTCTGCTCCTCGGTGCCGAACTTGATCAGCAGATAGGAGCCGATGAAGTGGGTGTTGACGATCCCGGAGATGCTGATCCAGCCCCGGCTGAGCTCCTCGACGATCATCGCGTAGGTCGTCAGGTCCAGCCCCATCCCCCCGTACTCCTCGGGGATCGTGACGCCGAACAGCCCCAGCTCCCTCATCTGCTCGACGATCGGCTCCGGGAACTCGTCCTCGTGGTCGTAGTGCTCGGCGTTCGGGATGATCTGCTCGTCGGCGAATTGGCGAACCATCTCGCAGATCGCCCTCTGCTCGTCGGTGCGGTCGGTGGTGGCGGTGGCCATGGGCTTGCGAGTGTGTCAAAAGTTCAGCGTGGGGGGCGGACGGCCCGGGCGTGGGATATCTGGGTTGTATATGAACCCAAACTTCCCTCGACAACGAGCGCTGGTAGCCCTCGCCGACCGCCAGCACGGTAACGTGACCCGTCAGCAACTGCTGAGGCTCGGTTTTGGCGCCGAAGCGATCAAGCACTGGGTACGCACCGGGCGCCTCCACCGCGTCCACCTCGGTGTCTACGCCGTAGGCCGTCCGCCGCGCACGGCGCTCGAGAACGCCGCCGCTGCCGTCCTCGCCTGCGGGCCGGGCGCTGCGCTCAGCCACGGCTCCGGGATGGCGCTGTGGGGGATTCGTGAACCGGTGGCCAACGTTCCGCTTCGAGGTAAGCGTCCCCGGCGACCGGCGGCCGCGGGGCATCAAGGTCCACCGCTCCGCGCCGGCCTCCGAAGTACGACGCCCACTCGACGGCCGAACGCTACCCGAGCTCGGTGGGAATTCGCGTCCACCCCAGTCGTTCGAGAGCGACCGCAACCGGGACGCCGACGCGCTGGCGCTCGGGATCGGAACCGTCCGCGTCACCTGGGAGCGGATGCAGCAGACGCCGGACCACGAGGCGGCCCGGCTCCGCGCGATCCTCCGCTGGCGGCGAAAACGAGCTGCTTAGCCGCGGGTCTGCGCGGGCGCCAGGTTCTGCGACTTGACGCCGTGGCTCCAGGGCGAGTCGGGACGCTCCTGCAGCTCGCCGTCGAGCTCGACGTCGACGCGCTCGGAGAAGAAGCAGAGGAGGCCCTTGATCTTCAGAGCATCCAGAAGCGGATCCTCGTAGTACCAGATCAGGTCCTTCTCGAGCTCGTCGCCGACCCGCACCGAGTAGTAGCTCGCGTGGCCCTTGTACGGGCACAGGGTCACGGTGTCGGTGGGCTCGAGATCCGCGATGACGTCCTCGCGCGGCACGTACCAGCGCGCCGGCAGGTTGGACTCGAACAGCGCCACCCCGCGATCGCTCTCGGCCAGCAGCTCGCCGTCCAGCGAGACCCGGATGTGGCGATCGGTGCGAAGCACGTCGATCCGGTGATAGGGGTCGCGCGGGTGCCCGAACACCTCCTCGTCCTCCTCGTACCAGTGGTCCATCCGGTTCCAGTAGAACGCGATCAGGTCCCTGATCGGTGGCGCGTCGGGGAGCGGATCCGGGTAATACCAGGCGCCCGCGTCGACCACGTGCTCGCCGACCCGGATCGTGTAGTAGGACGCGTCGCCCTTCTTCGGGCAGTGCGTGTGGCGATCGCTGGGCTCGAGCAGATCGGAGCGCACGTCCTCGGCCGGGAAGTAGTAGATCGGCTGGTGCCCGGACTCGTGCAGCAGCATCGCCCGGCGGCTGTCGGCGACGGTCTCCCCCGCCACCTGGACGCGGATCCGCTTCGGGCTCGGGTCGAGGTACAGGGCGCGCCCGGGAGGGGGCGGCTCGAAGTTGAACGTGCCTGCCGGCTCCCGGCCAAACGGACCACTTCCGGTCATCAGACCCATTGATGTCAGCCTACCAAGGCGCTGATGGCGGCCCGGACCGAGCGGGGCGAGGCGAGGCGCGCCGGTCGGTCCCACTTCGGTGCCCGGTTGGCCCGCCCCGGCCCCCGATTGACCCGCCCCCCCGGCCCCGGTTGACCCGCCCCCACGCCCGGGTCCTCGTCCCCGGTTGGCCCTCACAAACCCGCCACGACGATCCCCAGCCACACGATCGCGATCGAGACCAGGAAGATCGCCGCGTCGAGGACGTGCCACTCCGGCCGGTGCATGTGCGCGCCGATCAGGATCGCCACGAGCACCACGAGCCCGAGCTTCACCTGCAGCGTCGAGTCGCCCCAGCGGTGATCGTGCGAAGCCATCGCGGCGCCGGTGATCACCAGCACCACGACGGCGGCCAGCGTCCCGATCCCGAACCGCCGGGCGGCGGCGCGCAGCGGGCCACGAAGCTCCTCGCTCCCGCGCAGCACCGGGACCACGACCGCCGCGAGCATCAGCTGCCCGCCGACGAAGAACGCCATCGCGAGCAGATGCAGCCAGAGGACGCCGTTCCAGAAGCTCATCGGCGCTCGAGCCTACCGGCCTGGCGGGCGCATGCTCGGCGACCTCGCCGATGCGAGACTAGCCGCGTGAACTTCGCTCGTGACGTCGTCGACGCGGCTCCGCCCGACCGGCTGGCGCTGGTCGAACTGAGACGCGACGGCAGCCGGCGCGAGTGGTCCTTTGACCAGGTAGCCGACCGCAGCGCGCGGCTGGCCGGGACCCTCACCAAGCATGGGGTGCAGCGCGGCGATGTCGTGATGACGGTGATCGGCAACCGGCTCGAGTGGGTCCTGGCGATGGTCGCGTGCTTCCGGATCGGAGCGATCGCCCTTCCCTGCAACGAGCAGCTCCGCGCCAAGGACCTGCGACTCCGGCTCCAAGCGGCAAACCCCAGGCTGATCATCGCCGACGAGCGAAACGCCGGCGAGCTGACGGCCGCCCGCCCTCGGTGCCCAGCCCTGAGCATCCCGGACCAGTCCTTATTCGATGCCAATCCAGCGCCAACCGTCAACCTCGAGCCCGCGGACCCGAGCCTCATCACGTTCACGAGCGGAACCACCGGCGAGCCGAAGGGCATCGTCCACGGCCAGCGCTACCTGCCCGGCCAGCGGCTGCAGTCAGAGCATTGGTTGGACGCGAGGCCGGGAGACCTCGTGTGGTGTACCGCCGCGAGCGGATGGTCGAAGTCGGCGCGCAACGCGTTCATCGCCCCGTGGCTGCGGGGAGCCGCCGCGCTCCTGCACGACGAGCGCTTCGATCCCGCCCAGCGTCTGGAGATCCTGCAGCAAGAGCGCGTCACGGTCCTGTGTATGGCGCCGACCGAGTACCGGGTGATCGCAAAGCGAACGACGCTGACAGCGCTGCCCGGCCTGCGCGCCCTCGTCGCCGCCGGCGAGGCCCTCAATCCCGAGGTCCTCAAGGCCTTCAAAGAGGCGACCGGGCTCGAGATTCGCGACGGTTACGGTCAGACCGAGACCGGCCAGCTGACCGGCATGCCGATCGGCGAGCCGGTGCGGCCCGGGTCGATGGGGCGGCCGCTTCCGGGCGTCGCTCTCGAGGTCGTCGACGACGAGCTCGTGTTGCACGACCCCGGCACCGACCCGACCTTCTTCGTCAGCTATCTCGAGGACGGAGCTCCCGCCCCACAGCACGAGCCGTGGCGCACGGGCGATCGCGTCCGCCAGGACGAGGACGGCTACCTGTACTTCGTCGGTCGCGCCGATGACCTGATCATCTCGGCGGGGTACCGGATCGGGCCGTTCGAGGTCGAGTCCGCACTCGTCTCGCATCAGGCGGTCGCCGAGGCGGCGGTCGTCAGCGCCCCCGACGACGAGCGCGGCCAAATCGTGCGGGCGGTCGTCGTGCTGCGCGACGGCTTTATGCCGAGCGAGCACCTCGCGGCGGCGCTCCAGGAGCACGTCAGGCGCGAGACCGCCCCCTACAAGTATCCGCGGATCATCGAGTTCGCACCGGAGCTGCCAAAGACGGCCAGCGGGAAGGTGCAGCGCGCGGTCCTCCGCGGTCGCCTTCAGTAACTGAAACATTTGTCACCCCGGCGGGGTAGCCTCAAAGGTAATGAGCGATTCGCGTCCGCTGATCGGGATCTGTACAGCCCTCGAGCAGGCCCAATGGGGTATCTGGAACCGGCGGGCGGCGCTGCTGGCCTACGACTACATCACCGCAGTCCAGGGCGTCGGCGGCATGGCACTGATGATCCCGCCCGATCCCAACATCGACGAGCACCTCGACGAGGTGCTCGATCGACTCGACGGGCTGATCCTCGCCGGCGGCACCGACATCGATCCCGGCTCCTACGGAGCGGAGCGCGATCCGATGACGCGCAACCCCGTGCCCGAGCGCGACGACTGCGAGGTCGCCCTGGCGCGCCGGGCGATCGAGCGCGACATGCCGGTGCTCGGCATCTGCCGCGGAATGCAGCTGATCAACGTCGCGCAGGGCGGAACGCTGATCCAGCACGTGCCCGACCTCGTCGGTCACGAGCACCACCGCCGCAATCCCGGCAGCTTCGACGGCGCCGACCACGACGTGCGCCTGGAGCCGGGGTCACTCGCCGCGCGGGCGGCGGGCGAGGAGCTGCACGGGACCAAGTCACACCACCATCAGGGAGTCGATCGGCTCGGCGAAGGCCTGGTGGTGAGCGGCTACTCGGTCCTCGACGAGCTGCCCGAGACGATCGAGGCGCCGGCCTGCCGGTTCGTGCTGGGCGTCCAGTGGCACCCGGAGGCCGACGGGGACAGCCAGATCATCGGGGCGCTCGTGGAACAGGCGCGCGAGTACCGCAGCGCCGCCGTCTAACCGCCTCGCTAGCTCAGCACCTGCGGCTCGGGATAGCCGGCGCTGCGAATCGCGTCGGTGACCTCCATCGCGTGGGCATGACTGCGCGTCTCGAGCACGAGCTGGACCGCGCTCTCCCGGACGTGCAGATCGATTCCCTCGCGAATGTGCTGGACGTCGAGGAGGTTCGCGCCACCGTTGGCGACCAGCGCGAGCAGTTGTGCCAGCGAGCCCGGACGGTCCGGCAGCCGCGCCAGCAGGACCAGCCGCCGACCCGCAACGCTCTCATGCCGTCGGGCCACATCGGCCAGCAGCCCGGCATCGACGTTGCCGCCGGACAGAATCACGACGGTGGTTCCTGGGCCGCTCAGCCGGACGCGGCCGCAGAGCAGCGCCGCGACCCCGACCGCTCCCGCGCCCTCGACCACGAGCTTCGCCCGCTCGAGCATGAACACCATTGCCTCGGCAACGTCGTCCTCGGCCACGACCACGATCTCGTCGACCCACTGGTCGATCAGCGCCAGCGTGAGGCCGCCGGGCCGCTTGACGGCGATCCCGTCGGCGATCGTCAGCGCCGCATCGACGGCGACCGGAGCGCCGGCGGCCAGCGACGCCTGCAGCGGCGCGCACGTATCGACCTGGATCCCGATCACTTCGATCCGAGGCTGGTGGGTCTTGAGCGCGATCGCGACCCCGCTGATCAGTCCGCCACCTCCCACCGGCACGATCACGCGCGCGAGATCGGGCACCTGCGCGAGCAGCTCCAGACCGATCCCACCCTGGCCGGCGATCACCTCTGGGTCGTCGAACGGATGCACGAACGCCAGGCCTCCGTCGGCGGCGCGTTCGCGGGCCAGCTCGAGTGACTCATCGACGATCGCTCCCGCCAGGTACACCTTCGCCCCGAGTGCGGTGGCCGCCTCGACCTTGGCGATCGGAGCTGCCTCCGGCATGAACACCTCGCACGGGATCCCCCGCGAGCGGGCCGCGTAAGCGACCGCTTGAGCGTGGTTGCCGGCGCTCGCGGTGACCACGCCCTCCGCGCAAGAATCGCCGAGCGAGGCGAGCTTCGCGAGCGCCCCGCGCAGCTTGAACGAACCGGTCCGCTGCAGGTTCTCGGCCTTGAACGCGACCGTCGCGCCGGCGCGCTCGGTCAGCGTGTGCGAGCTCAGCAGCGGGGTCTCGCGGACGATGCCGGCGCCGGCCCGGACCGCCCGCCGGATGTCGTCGATCGAGATCGCTTCGGCTGGCCGCGAATCAGTCTGCAAGCGCCACCACCGCGTCGATTTCCACTTGCACGCCACGGGGCAGCCCGGATACCCCGATCGCCACCCGCGCCGGGGGGTCGGTCTCGAAGAACGAGCTGTAGACCTCGTTGACGGAGGCGAACGAGCTCATGTCGGTCAGATACATGGTCATCTTGACCGCGTCGCCGAGGCTCGCGCCGGCCGCCTGGCAGACGGCGGCCAGGTTCTCCAGGCAGCGGCCAGCCTGCTCGGCCGCGCTCCCCCCGACGATTTCGCCCGTGCGCGCATCGAGCGGGATCTGACCCGAGCAGAACAACAGGCCCCCCGCGCGCACGGCGTGGACGTAAGGGCCGACGGCGGCGGGAGCGTCTGGGGCTGTTACCAGCTCACGGTGCGCGGACAATGATTCCTCCTCGTCAGAGCTTCTCAGCGCCTCCCGGTCTGCGGCAGGAGCGCATCGTGAAGCGTATTCCGGAACCGGGGGGCGGGTAGCCTGGGGTTCGTGCCTAATCGGCTGGCCGGCGAAACCTCGCCCTATCTGCTGCAGCACAAGGACAATCCCGTGGACTGGTTCCCGTGGGGCGAGGAGGCGCTGGCCAGGGCCCGCCAGCACGACCTGCCGCTGCTGGTCTCGGTCGGTTACTCCGCGTGTCACTGGTGCCACGTGATGGAGCGCGAGTCGTTCGAGGACCCGGAGATCGCGGCGCTCATGAACGAGCACTTCGTTCCGATCAAGGTCGATCGCGAGGAGCGACCGGATATCGACGCCATCTGCATGGAGGCGGTCCAGGCGATGACCGGCCACGGCGGCTGGCCGCTGAACACGTTCCTGACGCCCGAGCAGGCCCCGTTCTACGCGGGGACGTACTTCCCGCCCGAGTCACGCCACGGGTTGCCGAGCTGGCGGATGGTCCTGCTCGCGGTGTCAGAAGCGTGGCAGACGCGTCGGGAGGAGATCCGCCAGCAGGGTGGCCGGGTCGTGCAGTCGCTCGGCGCCACCGCCCGGCTGCAGCCATCCTCGGAGCCGATGCGCGAGCAGCTGCTCGACGGAGCGCTAACCGCGCTGCAGCAGACCTACGACAGCGCCAACGGCGGCTGGGGCGGAGCGCCGAAGTTCCCGGCCGCCTCGGTGATCGAGCTGCTGCTCGCGCGCGGCGAGCGCGCGATGTCGGTAGCGACGCTGCGCGCGATGGCGCAGGGCGGCATCTATGACCAGATCGGCGGCGGCTTCTCCCGGTACTCGGTCGATGCCACCTGGACCGTGCCCCACTTCGAGAAGATGCTCTACGACAATGCCCTGCTCGCGCGCGCCTACCTGCACGGCTGGCAGGTTTCCGGCGATGAGCGGATGCGGCGGGTGTGCTGTGAGACGCTCGACTGGGCGCTGCGCGAGATGCGCGGCCCGGAGTGCGGCTTCTGCTCGGCGCTCGACGCCGACTCGGAGGGAGTCGAAGGCAAGTTCTACGTGTGGACCGACGAGGAGCTGCGAGACGTCCTCGGGGAGCTATACGACGAGGCGATCGCGTATTTCACGCCGAAGCGCTTTGAGCACGGCTTTGTCCTCGAGGCCCGCGGTCCGACCCCCGCCCGTCTGCCCGAGATCCGCGAGAAGCTGTTCGCCGCCCGCTCGCAGCGGGTCCGCCCCGGCCTCGACGACAAGCGACTGACCGCCTGGAACGCGCTGATGATCGCCGCGCTGGCCGACGCCGGCGCCGTGCTCGAACGCGAGGACTACCTCGAGGCGGCCGTCGACTGCGCGTCGTTCGTGCTCGAGAACCTGCGCGACTCACGGGGTCGGCTGCTGCGAACCTGGAAGGACGGCCGCGGTCGGCTCGGCGCCTACCTCGAGGATCACGCGTTCCTGCTCGAGGCGCTGATCGGGCTCTACGAGGCCACCTTTGACCCGCGCTGGTACCGCGAGGCGGACGCCCTGGCCGAGATCCTGGTCGCCCGCTTCTCCGACCCCGAGCACGGCGGCTTTTTCACGACGCCCGACGACCACGAGCGCCTCGTCGCGCGGCGCAAGGACCTCGAGGACTCCCCGATCCCGTCCGGCAACTCCGCCGCGTCGTTCGGGCTGCTGCGGTTGGCGCTGCTGTCGGGCGAGGGCTCCTACGAACGTCACGCCCTGGGCGTGCTCCGGCTGCTCTATCCGCTCGCTGGGCGCCACCCACACGCGTTCGGTCACCTGCTGCAGGCGCTCGACTTCTACCTCGCGCCGGTGCGCGAGGTGGCGATCGTCGGTCCCGAGGCCGAGGCGGCGGCGCTGCTGCGCGTCGTCCGCGGTCAGTACCGACCGCACCTGGTGCTGGCCGCCGGCGCCGGCGACGGCGTGCCGCTGCTCGAGGGACGCAAGCCGGTGGACGGTCGCGCGGCCGCGTACGTGTGCGAGCACTTCGCGTGCCAGGCGCCGGTGACCTCGCCCGACGAGCTCGCGGCCGCGCTCTAGGATTTTCTACAACACCGGCAGGTAGCGCTCGAGCTCCCAGGGGGTGACCTGGACCCGGTAGTCCTCCCACTCCTGGCGCTTGATCTCGATGTAGCGGTTGAACATGTGCTCGCCGAGCGTGCGCAGGACCAGCTCGGATTCGGCGGTCAGCTCGATCGCCTCGCCGAGCGTCGCCGGGAGCTGATCGATCCCCTGGCGTCGGCGCTCGTCGGGAGAAAGGTGGTAGAGGTTCTTCTCCATCGGCTCGGGCAGCTCATAGCCATGCTCGATCCCCTCGAGCCCCGCCTGGAGCAGCACGGCGAAGGTGAGGTAGGGGTTGCAGGCCGGATCCGGACAGCGGAGCTCCATCCGCGTGCCCCGCTCCTTGCCGGGGTGATAGAGCGGCACGCGCACGAGCGCCGAGCGGTTGCGCCGCGACCACGCGACGTATGTCGGCGCCTCGTAGCCGGGCACGAGCCGCTTGTAGGAGTTGACCCACTGGGCGAAGATCGAGCAGATCTCGCGCGCATGGCGGAGCTGACCGGCGATGAACGCCTTGGCCACCTCCGATAGGAAGTGCGGATCGTCGCCGTCGAAGAACGCATTGGTCTCGCCGCGGAACAGCGACTGGTGAGTGTGCATCCCCGATCCGTTCTCGCCGAAGAGCGGCTTCGGCATGAACGTGGCGTGCAGCCCGTACTTCATCGCGTATTCCTTGACCGTGATCCGATAGGTCATGCAGTCGTCGGCCATCTTCAGCGCATCGGCGTAGCGCATGTCGATCTCGTGCTGGCTCGGGCCCACCTCGTGGTGGGTGTACTCGGTGTGAATGCCGAGCTGTTCGAGCGCCAGCACCGTCTCGCGGCGCAGATCCGACCCCGCGTCGAGCGTGGTCAGGTCGAAGTAGCCGCCCTCGTCGAGGACCTCGGTGGACTTGGCATCACGGAAGTAGAAGTACTCGAGCTCCGGGCCGACGTAGTAGTGGTCGAAGCCCATCTGGGCCGCCCGGTCGAGGGCCCGTCGCAGCACATACCGCGGGTCGCCCTCGTACGGGGTGCGCTCCGGCGTCTGAATGTCGCAGAACAT
Source organism: uncultured Solirubrobacterales bacterium (assembly GCA_963799745.1). Taxonomy (GTDB): domain Bacteria; phylum Actinomycetota; class Thermoleophilia; order Solirubrobacterales; family Solirubrobacteraceae; genus Palsa-465. The sequence goes on from CAWCYH010000001.1 coordinate 44,155, forward strand.
CCGCGCCACGCCCTGCTCGGCCGGTCGCCAGGGCAGGACCGTGAACGTGCTCGGGTCAGGCATCGCGATCATGTCCGACTCCTCGATCGGGTTAAACCCGGTGATCGAAGAGCCGTCGAACCCCATCCCGCCCTCGAACGCATCCGCCAGCTCCGTCGCGTTGATCGAGAACGCCTTCAGCTGCCCGAGGATGTCGGTGAACCACAGCCTGATGAAGCGGATCTCGCGCTCGGAGGCGAGGTCGGTCACCTCATCGGCAGTGAGTGTGCGCGGAGCCATCGGCGCGGAACGTTACTTGCCCGCTCCGCCGCGATGAGCTGGGGGCCGGCCGACACGGGCATTGAGGGCCGGCGGACACGGGTGTTGAGGGGCCGGCGGATGGCGTTGGGGCGCGGGTGGATTGCGGCGTTGGGGGGGCGGGCGGCGTTGGGGGGCGGGCGGAGCCCGCGGGGAGCTAGCCGACGCCGGTGGGGACTCGCTCGCGCAGCCAGCGCTTGGCCCAATGCTGCAGCTCTGAAAGCGCCGGCTCGAGCTCACGGCCCATCCGTGAGAGCTCGTACTCGACGCGGAGCGGCGGACCGGGAATCACCCGCCGCTCGACGATCCCGCGCGCCTCGAGCTGCTTCATGCGCTCGGACAACAGCCGGTCGGAGAGTTCAGGCACCGCCTGAGCGACTTCGGAGAAGCGCAACGGGCCATCCATCAGCACGCGCAGAATCGCGCCGGTCCAGCGGCGCCCGATCAGCTCTACTGCCTCGTGGTAGTAGGGACAGCAGCCGGCGGCGCGAGTCCCGCTCTCGCCGCTGGCCATCTGCTCGCGGGCGCACATGCTGACTGGAAGCTTACGCCGCCTGCAGCGCGCGCGAGGCCTCCGAAGATCCGTCGACCGGCACCTCGCCCGCGACGTTGACCATCGCGGTAAAGCCCTCGAGCGCCACCGCGGCGATCGCCTCGAGGATCTGCTCGTCATCCCAGCCGGCTTCGCGCGCCTCTTCGTGGAGGTGCATCGGGGGGCTCCCGCCCTCCTCGAGCAGCGCCTTGAGGTAGCGCAGGAGCGCGTCCTCGCGGGCGTCCTTGGAGCTGAACTGGCGCGCCGCCGCGACCTCGTCAAGCGCCAGACCGGCGCCGCGGGCCGTGCGCGAGTGCATCGCGATGCCCGGCTCGGAGTGGTAGTGCTCCGCCACCGCCAAGGCGATCCGCTCGAGCGTCGCCAGCGTCAGCTTGCCGTGTCGCAGCTCTGAGCGAAAGCGGGCATAGGCGCGTAACGCCGCCGGCGAGCCCGCCAAGGCACCGAGGAAGTTCGGAAGCTGCCCGCCCGACGCAAGCGCCCCGCGGAGCACCGCCACCGAGCCCTCCGGCGCCGTCAAGTCATCGTGGATCTGGAACCTGCTCATTGAGTTCTTCATCGTTGACCATCCAGTGGGGTCCAAGCAAGGGAAGGGCACCCGAAGCAGACTCGGCCACCCTTTACTTTCGGGACCTGCTTACGGTTGATAAGTCTAGCTGCCGGGTGCCGGTCGCACAAGGGGTCTCGACGCATGTCCAGGAGGCGATAGAGCCTCACTCACGGGCCCACGGCGCCGTCTGCGTGCCGGCCACAAAGCAGCCTCTCTCCCTTATACGTCCGGCGGTAAAGGCCGGATCAGGCGGTTCAACGAGAGTCGTAAGGGCGCATCGCGACAGACTCCACGCGCGCGACGACGGTCCGCGTGCTTCTGGACCCCCCCGTCGCCACATGTGACCTGGTCGCGGCGTGCGAGCTGGTCGCGGCGTGCGAGCTGGTCGCGGCGTGCGAGCTGGTCGCGGCGACCACCAACAGCACGACACACAGCAGCACGGCCCACATTCCGGCACGGTCGGGACGGAACCCCGCCCGCTCGTGTCGGCGCCGCTGGGGGCGCTGGCGCGCGCTGCCGTAGGTCCGCGGGACGTGGCGCTCGGCGCCCCGTCCGGTGATCGTCACGGTTCGGCGGCCGGGGACGCCGCCCGGCGCGCTCCGCGCGGTCGGGGCGCTCCGCGCGGTCGGGGCGCTCCGCGCGGTCGGGGCGCTGCGCGCGGTCGGGGCACCCGATGCGCCGGGTGCGGTCGGGACACCGCGTGCGGCGGGAGCGGCCGCCACCGGACGACCGCTGGCGCCCGGATCGCGAGCGGCGCGCTCATTGAACATGTCCTCTGACCCGTCGAGCCACGTCTCCACCCGGCGAGCGCGGCCCGGCCTCGCGGAAACCCCTGTTTGCGGCATACACCGACCTCTTTCTTGTGCTTGCGGGGTTAGCTGACGGGCTCGCGCCGAAAGAGCGGCGCTACGCATTACAAGCGATTAGCCCCAACTACGTGGGTCCCCCGCTTCCTGTGCCCCCGCGCTTTCGCGAGGCGGCACTGCGGGAATTCAGCTGTACGGGCGCGGCATGCTAACAGCGCACGCGGACGGAGGCGGCACGCCAAGAGCGCCGACTATTCCCTGCCGGCCACCTTCGCCACGAACGCCGCCACGTGCTTGGCGTCCTGCGGTTGAAGGACGCCGGAGGGCATCGTCCCGTACCCCAGGCACGCCTGCGGGGAGCCGGGCGGCGGGTTCTGCACGCAGCCGTTGAGGATCGTGTTGTAGACGAGGGTGGCGGGCGGGCGCAGCTGGTCAAGGTTCGGCCCGACCTTGCCGTTCGCGTTGGCGGCGGCGAGGGTATGACACACGCCGCAGTGCTCGCCGAACAACAGCCTCCCTTGCTTCTCGGACGCGTTGAGCCTGATCCCTCCGACCTGGCTGCTCGCGTTGGCGTGGTTGCCGGTCAGGATCGCGAGCGGGATCGCAATACCGAATCCGACCAACAGGATCGGGAACGCCACGCTCATGAACTTGCGCCCGCGGCGCGTCTGCTTCTGGAGCGCAGCCCGGGCACCGCCGAGCCCGCCACGGACCGCGATGTAGAACAGGCCCAGCGCGAGCAGAACCCAGAACAGGACAAACAGGATCACGCCAAGCACGGCGCGGGCACCATATCGTGCGGGACGCCAGGATGGGCTGGTGAGAGCCTCGAGTTGTGAGAGTCATCGCCTCCGCCCCGACGCGAAGCTCATCACCGGCGGCGCGACCGCACGAAAGTCCTCGGCCTCCCGCTCCCCGGCCGTCCTCCTTGCCTCGGCCGCCTGCTCCCCGGCAGCCTCCCTGTCTCTCGCGGAATCCTGCTCGGCGCGGCCGCGCCGCACCTGCTCGTCGAGCATCGAGAAATCCTTGATCTCGGCGACGAGCCGATCCGGAGCCGCAATCGAGCCGATGCGATCGACCAGTATGTTGATCGCGCCTCCCGCCGCGGCAAACCTCTCCAGCTTGCCTTCGACGAGCATCAACGGTTCGGTCCTCACCGCGAGGCGGTTGTGCTCGTACACCTGGGCAGGGACGATCAGATTGATCGTCCCGAACTCGTCCTCGAGCAGGATGAACACGATCCCATTGGCGGTCCCGGGGCGCTGGCGCGCGACGACGAGTCCGCCGACCTTCACCCGGCTCCCATGTTCGAGCGTCTCGAGATCCGGGCTCGTCACCGCATCGGGGGGCAGCCGGTCTCGCAGCAGCTCGAGTGGATGCGCGTGCACCGTCAGCCCCGTGGCCCCGTAGTCAGCGAGCATCGACTCCCATGCCGAGAGCTCGCGTAGCCTCGGCGGCGCGGGAAGGTCCAGCGGGAGTGCCAATTGGGTTCCGCCGGGTACGGTTCTCCCGGGTGTCGCGACTCCCAGCTGCCACAACGCGATACGGCGTGAGGAGCCGTATCCGGCCGAGCGCTCCCCGGTGGCGGCAATCGCCCCATCGGCCAGCGCATCGCATGCTCCCGACCACGCCAGCAGCTCCAACGAGGGAGCTCCGGCTCCCGCGCGCGAGGCGAGATCGGAGAGGCTGCGGAACCGTCCCCCCGCTTGGCGGGTGTCGACCAGCTGCTTGACCTCGTGCTCGCGCACGCCGCGGACATAGCCGAGCCCGATCCGAACGCTGCCGGACGACGACATCTCGCATACCGCCCCGCTCTCGTTGACATCGGGCGCCAGCACCTCGATCCCCCGCCGCTGCGCCTCGTGGATGAGCGCATCGGGCGGGTAGAAGCCCATCGGCTGCTCGTTGAGCAGCGAGCACAGGAGCTCGGGGGAGTAGTGGACCCGCAGCCACGTCGACTGATAGGCGAGCAGGCCGAAGGCTGCGCCGTGCGCCTTGGGAAAGCCGAAGCCGGAGAAGCCCTGGACCATCGCGAAGACGCGCTCCGCGGTGGCCTCATCGACCCCGTGGAGCCGCTTTGCGCCCGCCACGAAATGCTTGTGGTGAGCCTCGATCGCCGCCTCGGATCGCTTGCGGCTCATGGCGCGCCGCAACCCTTCCGCCTCACCGGGTGAGAATCCGGCGAACGCGATCGCGACCTCCAGCACCTGATCCTGGAAGATGATCGTCCCGAGCGTCTCGCGCAGCACCGGCTCCAGCGAAGGATGGTCATAGGGGATCTCATAGCCGGGGTCGGCCCTCATCAGTTGGCGGCGCTCGATGTATGGGTTTACCGCTCCTCCCTGGATCGGCCCGGGACGGACGATCGCGACCTGAATCGTGAGGTCCTGCAGTGTCTCGGGCCGCGTTCGACGCAATGACTGCATCTGCGCGCGGCTCTCGATCTGGAACACCCCCGTGGTGTCGGCGTTCTGGATGCATTCGTAGGTCACCGCATCGTCATAGGGGATGCGGCTGAGATCGATGCGCTCGCTGCGGGTCGCGGCGATCAGCTCGACGCAGCGCTCGACCGCCGAGAGCATCCCGAGACCCAAAAGGTCGATCTTCAGAAACCCCGCGTCAGAGCAGGAGTCTTTGTCCCACTGGACGATCTGACGGCCCTCCATCGCGGCGGGCACGATCGGGCAGCAGTCGATCAGCGGCCGGGTCGCCACGATCATCCCACCCGAGTGCTGGGAAAGATGGCGGGGAAGTCCGTGTGCTTGCGCAGCGAGGCGGGTCAGCCATGCCCAGCGGCCGCTGGAGCCACGGCGGCGATTTGCGCCCGTCTCCCCTTCCGCTCCGGGGCTGTGCATGCCGGGGACCAGTGCAAACGCACTCTCGATGTCCTTCGCCACCTCACGCGCGTCCCATCCCTCGCTTCCGCGCGCCACGCGCTCGATCTCTCCCGGTGGTAGCCCCAGCGCCTTTCCCAGCTCTCGAATCGCCCCGCGAGCGCGATACGTGGGGAACGCAGCCACCAGCGCCGAGCGATCATGGCCGTAGCGTTCATGGACGCGCGGAATCAACACCTCCCGGATGTCACGCGGGAAGTCGAGGTCGATGTCCGGCAGCGCGGTCAGCTCCTCGTTCAGAAAGCGACCGATCAGCAGCTCGTTGGCAATCGGATCGACGTGTGAGAGGCCGGTGAGATAGCAGACGATCGAGGAGACACTCGAACCACGGCCCCGTCCTGGAGGCAGCAGCGCGCGGGCGCTGTCGGGGCCACGCACTTCGACCGCGACCTCGCGCGCGAGCTCGAGCAGATCGTGATGCAGCAAGAAGAAGCCGGGAAGGTTGAGCCGCTCGATGATTCTGAGCTCCTCGTTCAGGCGAGCACTCGCGCTGTCTCGGATCCTCACCGGCGCATTGACATAGCGATCCTCCAGCCGATCGCCGCACAGCTCACCCAGCTTGCGCATCGCGTCCGCGTCTTCCGCGCCCGGATATCGGTAGCCCAGATCGCTGCCGAGGTCGAAGCGAAGGCGCTCGGCCAGCCGTTCGGTTTCCGCCACCGCCTCGGGATATTCGGGAAAACGTGACGCCATCGCCGCCGGCGGCGCGAGCACATGACTGAAGTTGCCACGACGCTGTGGCTCCGAGGCATCGAGCGTCATGTGCAGTCGTACCGCCACGAAGGCGTCCTGCAGCGGCGCACGGGAGCGCGTGTGCGCATGCACGTTGCCTGTCGCCACGCACCTCAGGCCCATCCGTTGCGCCAGACCGGCCAGCCGCCGGTTCCGAGCGCGATCGTCACGGAGGAACGGCCGCTGGAGCTCGATCCGCAGCCGGTCACGGCCGAACGCATCCAGCAACCGCCTGACGGTGAACTCGTCGTGCACGCCCCGCAGCGCACATCCGCTGAGGCACATCAGCCCTTCGCTGTTGTTGAGGATCTCGGGTAGGGCAACGAACGGCTGCGAGGGCGGTCCCGGCTTCTCTCGCGTATGCGCGTGCGCGCGGGTCAAGATCCGGCTCAGGTTCGACCACCCACGAGCGTCCTCCACAAGCAACGTCAGATGGCGCCCGTCGTCGAGGTCAACCTCGGCCCCGTGGATCGGGCGCAAACCGAGCGCTCGGGCAGAGACTGCGAACTCCATCGAGCCCGAGACGGAGTTGTGGTCGGTCAGCGCGAGCGCTTCGTAGCCCAGCTCCAGAGCAGCCGCGACCAGCTCGTCGGGAAGTGAGGCGCCATCGAGAAACGAGAACGCGGAGTGGCAATGGAGCTCGATGTACGGCACGAACGCATGTTCGCATCAGCCCCGGACGCATTTGCGGAAACAGGACTTGACAACTTATTAGTGAATGCTAAGCTCTATATAGTTAGTGCTCACTAAGTCTCTGGAGGACTCGCATGTCAGGTACACGCAGGAGGGGCTGGACCCTCGCCATCGTCTCGATCGGGCTGTTCATGGTCGTCCTCGACAACCTCGTCGTCAACGTCGCGCTGCCGAGCATTCATCGCGAACTCGGCGCCTCGATCCAGGCGCTTGAATGGACCGTCAACGCCTACGTGCTCTCTTACGCGGTGTTCCTGCTGACCGGCGCCGCGCTCGGCGATCGCCTCGGCCGCAAGCGCATGTTCATCGCTGGAATCGCTCTGTTCACCGCCTCATCGGCGGCCGCCGCGCTCGCCCCGTCGATCGGATTGTTGATCGCAGCCCGAGCGGCCCAGGGAATCGGCGCCGCGATCGCGACGCCGCTCACGCTGACGCTGCTGGCCGACGCGTTTCCTCCCGCCCAGCGCGGGGTCGCGCTCGGAGTGTGGTCAGGGATCAGTGGAATCGCCGTGGCGCTCGGTCCGCTGGTCGGTGGCGCGGTCGTGCAGCTGAGCTCGTGGCACTGGATCTTCTGGATCAACGTACCCATCGGGGCCGTGCTGGTCGCCCTCGCTGCGGCGCGACTCAGCGAAAGTCACGGACCGGAGCGCAGCCTGGACGTCCCCGGCCTGGTGCTGGCGTCGAGCGGTCTGTTCGGGATCGTCTACGGGCTGGTGCGCTCCCAGTCGCTCGGTTGGACCAGTCCGGAAGTAGTGATCTCGCTGGGCATCGGGCTGGTGCTGGTACTCGCGTTCATCCGCAATGAGCTGCGCGTGCCCGAGCCGATGCTGCCGATGCGGTTCTTCGCCAACCGCGGATTCGCCGTCACCAATGCGGTGTCGCTGGCAATGTACTTCGGGATGTTCGGTTCGATCTTCTTCCTCAGCCAGTTCCTGCAGAACGTGCTCCACAACACGCCGCTACAGGCAGGAATCAAGCTGCTGGTGTGGACCGGAGCGACGATGGTGGTCTCGCCGCTGGCGGGATTCTTCTCGGAGCGCTTCGGCAGCCGCCTGTTCATGGTCGCGGGGCTCTCCCTGCAGGCTCTTGCGCTTGGGTGGCTCGCGAGCGAGGCGGCCATCCACCAGAGCTACTCGAGCATGATCGGCCCGTTCATCCTCGCGGGCAGCGGCATGGCGCTGGTGTTCGCGCCGGCGGCCAACGCTGTGCTGTCATCGGTCCGTACCGACCAGGCGGGGCAGGCATCCGGCGCCACGAATGCGATCCGCGAGCTCGGCGGCGTGTTGGGAATCGCCGTCCTGGCGACGGTGTTCACCAGCAACGGCAGCTACCTATCGCCGCAGGCTTACGTCAGCGGACTGGTCCCGGCGATGTGGGTCGGCGCGGCCGTGCTCGCCGCGGGCGCCGCGCTCGCGGCTGTGCTGCCGTTCAGCACACGGGCCGCGGCGGAGGAGCAGGCGGCAGCCGAGGCGCGAGAGGTTCGCGGACACCATGCCGCGGAGCTCGCCAGCGCGGCCGCCTAACGGTCTCGTACGATCGGAGCCATCAGATGAGCACCACCTCTACTCCGTCTGACAGGCACCCTCGTCAGCGCGTCCCGGCGTCAGAGCGCCGGGACGCGCTGATCGAGGCCGCCGTGCTCGAGTTCGCGCACGGGGGCCTGCATGGGACGCCGGTCGACCGCATCGCGCGGCGCGTCGGCGTCGCGCAGCCGTATGTGTTCAGCCTGTTCGCCAACAAGCGCGAGCTGTTCCTCGCCGCGGTCGAGCGCTGCTTCGAGCTGATCGGCGCGGCGTTCGAACGGGCGACGGCCGGCTTCGATCCGAGCATCGCCGAGCCCGACACGGATGTGATGACGGCGATGGGCAAGGCCTACGTCGAGCTCCTCGGGTCACACCGCGACTACCTGATGCTCCAGCACCAGGCATATGCCGCTTGCGATGACGAGGTGATTCGCGATCGGGTGCGCGCCCTGTACGCGGGTCTCGTCACTCTGGTCGACCGGCTCACCGGCGCCGAGTCGGAGCAGATCGACGAATTCTTTCGCTATGGCATGTGGCTCAATGTCGCCGCGGCGATGGGTGTCGAGGACCTGTCCGCGGGGGGCGAGTGGATACGGGCTGAGCATCGGGGTTCGTGACTACGCGGCCGCCTGCACGTGACTACGCGGCCGCCGGCACGTCGCGGCCGCCTGCACGTGACTACGCGGCGGCCTGCACGAGATCGCGTTCGGGCTCGATGCCCCAGCGGCGCGCGACGGAGTCGAGCCGCTGGTCGAGCGGCCATCGATCGGGTCGTTCCTCGCCGTCATGCGCAGGGCTCGCCCCTTTCAGCGCCATGCAGCCCGTGTTGTCGCCGATCGAGCGGACCCGCTCGACCTCTTCGCGCGAGAGCCGCAGCTCGGCGGGCAGGCACGCGAGCTCGGAGCGTTTGTCCTCGACGGGACGCGCGCGCCCGCCGACCTCCTGGATCAGCGTCGGGACCACGCACCTGACAGCCTCGTGCGCGAGATTCCACTGACAGGCGAGCTGAATCATCGTCAAGCCGGCCCCCTCGGCGATCGGTCGAATCGCGTCGAGCCGTTCGCGTCCCGCCTCGATCCATCCAGCCGGACGGAAGCTCCGATGATCGTGTGGCAGCAGTGTCTGGCCGGGAAACACATCATCGAAAAACAGTCCGCCGTAATCGACGACGCGGGTGATCACGTTCACGTCATTGGCGGCGGCCGCGCCGAGGCAGAGCTCGCCGGGCCATGGCTCCAGCGGGTTGAGGATGATCATCGCCCAGTCGATCAACTGGCCGAAGCGCTCAAGGCAGTCGATCACGTCGACCGTGAAACCGTTGGCGGGGCCCGGAGCGACTCCGATCAAGCGCGTGAGGCCGGCGTCACGCAGGGTCGCCATCCCCTGCCAGACGGTCTCGCTGGTGTAGCCGGTGCGGTCGGGGTTGTGCAGCAGGAGTAGGTCGAAGCTGTCGATCCCGCAGCGCTCAAGGCTGCGCTCGGTCGCCATCCGCAGGTAGCCCGTGTAGTCGGCAGGGCCCCGCAACCGAGGGTCGGTGAAGCGGGGAAAGCCCTTGGCGCCGTCACGCTCGCCGGCATAGAAGTCATGGCCGACCGCGCCGACGACGCACATCTCGTCGCGGCTGCGGCCCGCGATGGCTCGGCCGAGCATCCGATCCGCTTCGCCGGCCCCATAGACATCGGCGGTGATCACCGTGCGGATCGACTCGTCGGGCGCGATCAGCGAGATGAACCGGTCCTCGTCGAGCGCCTCTCCGAAGCGCATGAAGCGACCACCGCTCCAGGTGCCCACGGCAGTGGCGCCTGGATCAAGGGAACTGAGCGGCTGTGGCATGTCAAAAAGGAGTTTATGGGGGCCCGCGGGCCTGGCGAGGCTCACCCGGCGATAGAGGCCGCGGGACAGATCGTGTGACTACAAGGCTCATCGCTGCCTCCACCACCTCCCGCTGACCAGATCATGGAACACGATCTCGTCCCGGCCGCAGGTGGTGACGATCTCCCAGTAGCTGCGGCGAAGCGGGCGGTCCGTCCACCAACGATCCTCGATCAGCCAGGACTCTCGCACGGCTTCGACATCCCGTCCGTCGACTGACGACGGCAGACCGTCGTCGCCGGCGCTGACGGCAACCCGGCGGGGGACGGAGAGGCGGCGCGGACCGGACACTAGTTCGGCGTACGGTGAACTGGGCTCATCCCTCGAACGGCGCCAGCACAGCTCGGCGCTCGGGAAACCGCGAATCGGGGTCGACCTCCAGCACACGCAGGGCCGCGTCTGGACCGGCCGCCACTCGCGCCTGACGGATCGCCTCCCGTAGCCGCGCCATCCGCGCCACGACGGGATCCTCCAGCAGCGTGCGCTGATCGCTCTTCGATGGTCCAAGGCCCTCGACCGCGAGCCTGAGTACTTCCGCTGGCGCAGGAATCAGTACAAGTCGCGGCGCCAGCGCGAGACGGATCCGCACGGGGTCAGCGAGCGCCTCGCGAAATACGACCTGCTCGCGCCATGTTCCACCCTGCTCGACCAGCACCGCCGAGAGCGCGACTGCTCGCAGTGTGCGACCGCGCCGCTCTCGCCGCGCCAGCAAGCGGTCGATCAGCAGCCCCAGCCCTCGCTCCAGCTGCAGGCCCGATGCCGCCTCCGGCAGCTCCAGTTCCTCACGCAGGAACTCCCTTGCCGTCCGCGGGCGCAGTGCTCCGTCGCCGCCGCCGGCAAGCTCGTGTGCAAGCAGCCCCGCAGTCCCGAAGCGATCCGCCAGCGCGGCCGGCTGGAGCGCCGCCAGTTCTCCGAGCGTCTGCACGCCGAGACGTTGGAGCGCCTCGGGCATTTCGACTAGCGCAGGCCGCGCACGCAGCAACGCGACCGGCAACGTCGCGAGATATTCCCGCGCCTGCCTGCGGCCACCCAAGACGATCTCTGGCCGGCGTATCCGTGCCCGGGTAGCCGCCGCCACGGCAGCGAACCGGGACGGCGCCACGCCATAACGAGCGGGCACACGCAGGGCGCGCCGCGCCGCCGCCAGCACCCCCTTGACTCGTTCTCCGTCGCCCCCAGCGAGGACCCTGCCTCCATGGAGGCGTAGCAATCCTCGCGCGTCAAAGCACACGAGCCCCGGCCGCTCTGGCTCAACCGCCGCTCCGATCGATTCGAGACGCACGAGCAGTCGCTCCCAAGCATCGGCAACGCCGGCGGGATCGGGGGGAACCAACGTGAGCCGCGGGCAACGGGCAAGCGCCTCCCCCAGAAGCATCTCGGGATGGACCCCGAATGCCTCGGCCGCAAGTGACACCTCGCCAATCCGCTGGATTCCCCCGGGCTCAGGCGCTAGCGCCACCGGCGTCTGCAACAGCTCGGTTCGATCGCCGGCGGCGGTCGTCAGCTGAAAACGCGGCAAGAGGACGCAAATGATCACGCGAACATATGTTCCCACGAGGATCGGACGGAACGCCTGCCAACGATGCATGCCGAGGGGCGGGTCGGAGGTCGCCCTCCACGATCATGCCGAGGGGCGGTCGAAGGTCCCCGCAGCACGGCAGGCTCGCTTCCGGAGCCGGTTTTGACGCGCTTGCCTGCTGACGGCGCCTGACCCGCGCCACCGCCCCCGCAAACCCGCACGGCGGAGCACCGCCCGACCCGCGCGGCGAAGCCCGCCCCGACCCAGCACGGCGGACCCCGCCGGCGCCCCCCACCGGTGGTACGGTCCGACGCACACATGGCATCGACACCCAACATCACCGACATCGCCATTCGAGGAGCGAAGACGCTCCGCGCTTTCGGCCAGCGGATTCCCGGGGCGGGCGAGGTTCTGGCGCGTTCGCTGGACGGCGCCGTTCGCGGCAGGACCGTGTTGGTCACCGGCGCCTCGCAGGGAATCGGCAAGTCGGCTGCGCTGCAGATCGGCGAAGCGGGTGGAACTGTGCTGCTCGTCGCGCGCACTGCGGACAAGCTCGAGGAGGTGAGGCGTGAGATTGAGGCGCTCGGTGGCATCGCCTACGCCCATCCCTGCGATCTCTCCGACACGGACGACATCGACCGCATGGCCGCCGAGGTGCTCGAGCAGCACGAGGCGGTCGACATTCTGGTCAACAACGCCGGCAGGTCGATCCGGCGCTCGGTCAGCCATGCCTATGACCGCTTCCACGACTACCAGCGCACGATGCAGCTCAACTACTTCGCGGCGGTCAAGCTGATCCTCGACCTGCTCCCCGAGATGCGGGCGCGCCAGTCCGGCCACATCATCAACGTCTCCACGATCGGATTGCAGACCAATACGCCGAGGTTCTCCGCCTACCTCGCCTCGAAGGCCGCGCTCGATGCCTTCGCCCGTTCGATCGCCCCCGAGATCATCGATGACGGCGTCCACATCACGACCGTTTACATGCCGCTCGTGCGCACGCCGATGATCGCGCCGACCAAGATCTACGACCGTTTTCCGACGCTCAGTCCGGAGGAGGCTGCAGGGCTGATCACCGACGCGATCCGCAAGCGACCGAAACGGGTCGCCACCGCGCTCGGCAACCTGGGTCAGCTGAGCTATGCCGTCGTTCCCGGCGCCCAGGATCTGGTCGTCAACCGCGCCTACAAGCTGTTTCCCGAGGGCGATGGCCAAAAGGACCAGCAAGACGAGGACACGCCCGAGCGCCGCGCGTTTGTGCGCGCGACCCGGGGCGTGCACTGGTAGGCGTGCGCGCGACCCGGGCGTGCACTGCTAGTGCGTCCGCCGCGAGGAGAGCGATGAAGCTCGAAGGCATCCATCACGTCACCGCGATCACCGCCGAGGCGCAACGCAACCTGGACTTCTACGCCGGCGTTCTCGGCCTGCGCTTCGTCAAGAAGTCGGTCAACCAGGATCACACCTCGGTCTACCACCTGTTCTACGCGGACGAGACCGGCGATCCAGGCTCGGACATCACGTTCTTCGAGTATCCGGGCGCGCCGCGGGGGCGCGCCGGCGCGGGGATGGTCCATCGGATCGTTTGGCGGGTGGCCGGCGAGGAGGCGCTCGACTTCTGGCAGCGGCGGCTGAGCGACGCCGGGTACGAGGCCGCCCGCAGCGAGGGGAACCTGCACTTTGCGGATTTCGAGGGTCTCGAGCACGAGCTGGCGGTCGTTGAGACCACCGATCAGCCGTTGATCGCGCACCATCCGGAGATTCCGGCGGAGCTCGCGTTGCAGGGATTCCACGCCGTCCGCGCGTACACCGCGGACCCGGATCGCAGCCGCAACCTACTCGAGGAAACGCTTGGCTTCGCCCCCCAGCCCCACGGGCACGCCGAACCCCCAGGTACCCGGCCCCCCGGCCACGCCAACGCCCAGGCGCCGAGCGGCGTCCAGCTCTCCACCGCCGAGTTCGAAGTCCGGGGTGAGCGGCGCGGCGGCTACTACGTCTACGACGCGCCGCCGGCCGAGCGCGGGGTCCAGGGCGCCGGCACTGTCCACCACGTCGCCTGGGCAGCGGATCCCAACGATGAAGTTGCCTGGCAGGAGCGCGTCGCGGCGGCCGGCGCGCGGCCCACCCCGGTGATCGATCGCCACTACTTCCGCTCGGTCTACTTCCGCGAGCCTTCCGGCGTGCTGTTCGAGATCGCGACGATCGGCCCCGGCTTCACCGTCGACGAGCCGCTCGACCAACTCGGGGAGAAGCTCTCGCTGACCCCGCAGTACGAGTATCTGCGCGACCAGATCGAACCGACGTTGACGCCACTGCGCAACCCGCGCGAGCGCTGGGTCCGACGCTGAGCGCCCGCCACCGCCAGCCGCGCGCAGCAACCGCGGTCACACGCGCCCGCCAGCCGCGCGCAGCAACCGGGGTCACACGCGCGCGCCAGCCCCGCCCGTCAACCGGGGCTACACGTGCGCGCCAGCGTCACGCATCAAACGCCCCACCGGCACCGCCACGAGATGCTCCGCCACCAGCGCGTCCTCCAGCCGCTGCACCAGCAAGCCGACGTCGGCGCTGGACTGCGGGCTGAACTCGACTACCTCGCCGGCGTGCAGCGGACCGACGGCGTCATCGCGGTCCTGGAGGTGAATCGCGCCGGCGATCAGGTGGCCGCCGGCTCCGTGCGCGAGCCACCACTGCCCAACGCTCGGGCCGTCTGACGCATACAGGAAATGACGGCGGAAGCCCATCCGGTGCAGCACGTCGCGGAGTTCGTCCCGGGTGCCCAGCCACCGCACCAGGCCCCCCGTCGGCAGCAGCGGGATCTCCTGATCGCCGTAGCCGAGCGCGGTCTGCTCGCCGTCCGAAGGAGCCTGGTTGAGCGCAAACGAAGCATGGATGCCACGCGCCGCGAGCTCGTCGGCGATGAGCGGGAGCTCGCGAATCGGCGCGTCCACCAGCACCCCGACTTCGGGATGGCTCGTCGCGACGGCCGTAGTCGGACGCATGTGCACAAAGTGCGAGACGAGCTTGTAGGAGACCCCGGCCGTCAGCGTCCAGCCCAGGACCGCGATCGTCGCCGCGGTCGCGGTCACGACCCGGGCGGTCCGCACCCGCCAGACCGGGAGCTGGCGCGCGCGACGCTCGTCGTTCAGGATCAGCGAGGCCGTGGAGGGGCGACGTGCGAAGGAGCCGTCGGGCTCGGGTCGGTGCTCGAGCGCGCGCTCCAGCGCCGGCCCCAACTCCTGCTCGGAGCCGGCCACCTGGGCGAGGCCGAACCGCACCAGCGCGGCGTTGGAAGCCCGGACATGGCCGTATCCGAACCCGTAGGAGATCACCGGGCAGCCCCGGATCAGCGCCTCCAGCACCGTCAAGCCAGCGCTCGAGTGGATCAGCGCGTCGCTCGCGGCAAGCACGTCCCCCATCCGATCGGTGAAGCCCATCAGCCGCAGCCGCGGCTCTCCGGCGAACCGCTTGGCCACACGTGCCCGCAAGTTGTCGTTGCGCCCGCACAGGCAGAGGACGATCGCGTCGGACTCGGCCAGCGCCGCGCGCGTCGCGCCGGACAGGTCGCCTACGCCCCAGCCGCCACCGGACACCGCGATCACCTTCCCCTCCGCAGGCAGCCCCAGGGAGCGGCGCGCGTCGGCTCGCGAGCGAGCGGCCAGGAACGCCGGCGAGGTCGGGGGCTTGGCCCAGATCGCGCTGCCGGGACCGGCGATCTGCTCGACTTCCTCGATCGACTCGGGATGCGTCACGAAGTGGCGGTCGATTCCGGGATGGGCCCAGAAGCGCAGCCCCGCGAGGTCGGTGATCGAGGAGTAGCAGGGGACGTCGAGCCGGCCTTTTCGGCGAAGCTCGCCGAGGACGGCGGTCACGCCGGGATAGGTGGAGACGATCAGATCGGGATTGTGGGCCCGGATCAGGCGCATCAATCCGCGGCGCCCGAGTGTCGTCAACAGCCACTTGGACATCCACCGCGTCGGCGCGAAGTACATGAACAGCCGGTACTGAAAGTCGAACCACCACGGGACCCAGCGGAACATGAAGGCGGAGTTCTCGCGCAGGATCTTGGTCAGCACCAGGCCCATCGCAGGCAGGCCGTTGACGATCGAGATCTGCGCATCGGGATCCTCGTCGGCGAACTCTCGGGCGACCGCGCGGGCCGGCAGGTCGTGGCCCTCCCCGATATCGGCGGAGATGATCAGGATCTGGCGCGGCCGAGCCTCGGCGTCGGGCTCGCCCGCCGGAATCACCTCGGCCGTCTCCCGCGAGGCGGCCGCGGCCGCCTGCCCGCGACGCCACTCGACGTATCGGCGCACGCCCTCGGTGAACGGCGTGGCGGCCGTCCAGCCGAGCTCGCGCTCGGCGCGCTTGCTGCACACCACCTTGCCGCCGAAGTCGCCGGGACGGGCCGGAGTATGGACGATCTCGACATTGCCGATCAGCTCCTTGACCGTCTCGGCGATCTGCTTGATCGTCACGTTCTCGTCGCTGGCGAGGTTGTAGACGCGGTTGGTGGCGACCTCGCTGAGCCCCAGCGTGACGCCGTCGGCGAGGTCTTCGACGTACACGAACCGCCGCGACTGCGAGCCGTCGCCGGCCAGCGTCAACGGCTCCCCGGCAAAGGCCTTGTTGACGAACGCCGGGACCACCGCCGCCTCGCGCGCGCGGGGACCGTAGGGGATCCCGAACCGGAGGATCGTGAAGTCGATCCCGTAGAGCTCCTGATAGGCCTTGCAGTACAGCTCGCCAGCGAGCTTCGTGCTGGTGTAGAGATGGCTCGGGGCGGGGAGCAGCGTCTCCTCGTCGACCGCCTCGTCCTGGCAGTCCGAGTAGACCCAGATCGTGCTGGCATAGACGAGCCGCTTGACGCCGGCGCGGCGTGCCGCCTCGAGCACGGCGACAGTCCCGCGGGCGTTGACCCGCTCCGCGTCCTCGGGCGAAGCGTGAACGTCGTTGACGTCCGCGACGGCGGCGAGGTGGGCGACCGCATCGCAGCTGTGCAGCGCCCGTTCCAGCGCCTCGCGGTCGGTGATCGAGCCGAGCACGGTGTCGACGGTCCCGGCCGGGTGCCATGGCGAGGGCCGCAGGTCGTAGATCACCGGCTCGTGTCCGCGTGCGCGCAGCTTGTCGACCACGTGCGAGCCGATGAAGCCAGATCCGCCTGTGACGAGAACTCTCACGATTGCTGCGCCCCTGGTCTGTAATACAGCGGCACGCACGAGTGGTTGCACGCGACCCAGTCGCTGTTCGGCAACTCCACGTGGTGGCCGAGGATCCGATGGCAGGGCTCGTCGTAGACACGACCGGTCGAACGGTCAAGCCAATCGAACACGATGTACTTGTAGAGGCCCGAGGTCATCCCCTCGGGCAGCTCGAGCCGACTCGAATATTCCGGATCCAGATACTCGGCGGCGACCGCGTTCTTCCACTCGACGATCTCCGGCAGGCGCTCGGTCTGAACAAGTCCCAGCGCCGCCGTGAACTCGCTCATGCGGAAGTTCAAGCCGTGCACCTCGTGGCGGGGCTTGCCGTAGTTACGGAACGCCCGGGCGTGCTCGATCACCTCCGGACGCCGCGAGACCAGCACCCCGCCCTCGCCGGTGGTGATCGTCTTGGTCGCGTAGAGCGAGTAGACGCCCACATCGCCCCACGTGCCCGCCTTGCGCTCGTTCCACGAAGCGCCGTGGGCGTGGGCGCAGTCCTCGATCAGGAAGATCCCGTGCTCGCGGCAGTAGGCCGCGATCTGCTCCACCTCGAAGGAAAGGTGGCCGCCGATGTGGACCAGGAACGCGGCGCGAGGGCGCAGCCGCTCCGCCTTGGCTTCGAAATCTGCGAACGACATGCACAGGTCTTCGCGGTTGCAGTCGACGAACTCGACGCTCGCCCCGGCGCGGATCGCTGCCAGCGGCGTCGCCATGAACGTGTTCGACGGGCACAGCACCGTTTCCCCCTGCACTCCCGCGAAGTGCAGCGCCGCCATCGCGCCTCCCGTCCAGCTCGAGAGCGCCACCGCCGGGGTCCCGTTCCAGCGCTCCCAGGCCGCCTCGAAGCGCTCCGTCATCGACGCCTCGGTCCAGCGGCCCGAATCCAGCACCTCGTCGATGAGCCCGTGCAGACGGGCCCGGTCGCGGCCGTCGAAGCCGATCGCGAACCGTGCGAAATCAGGGATTGCAGAAGCAGTTCTCATCGATGGTGAGGCCCCCGTGGGGAGGATCGCGCGCGCTTCGGCCGGCCGGCGGCGGCGAGATGTCGTACCTCGGTTGCCCATCCTCTCAGTTCGTCGTGCGCGCGGGCAAGCCTGTCAGACAGGGAGGACGGTAGCGATTTGGCGCGATTTCAGCTCACACAGGATCACTCCCAATGCCTCGGCCGTGCGTCGGTGGGAACCGCGGGAACTGTAGAAGTCCGCATCGTGCAGGAGGATTACATCACCCGGCCCTATATGTGCCGTGGCGCGCGCGGCGATCCGCCGCGGGGTCGTGAACTTGCGCCAGTCCTTGCCCCACCGCGACCACAGCAGCGGCCTCAAGCCGTTGTCGCGCACGTAGGCGAGTCCCGCGCCGCTGTAGATCCCGAACGGCGGCCGGTGCCAGGCCGGCCTGACGCCGATGGCGTCCTCGATCGCGATTGTGCCCCGCAGTAGGTCGCCGTGAACCTCGTCATCGGAGAGGCGTAGCTGCAGCCGGTGCCGGTGGCCGTGCAATGCAACTGTGTGCCCGGCGGCGAGCACCTCGGCAGCGAGCGCCGGCCGCCGCTCCACCTGCTCCCCGATCATGAAGAACGTCGCCCGCGCGCCGGCGCGCGCGAGCACCTCGAGCACCGCCGGCGTGCCTTCCGGATGCGGTCCGTCGTCGAACGTGATCGCAACCCCGGAGGCGCCGGTCAGCGTGCGCGCAACGCCCAGCGCCCGTGCAGCGGACGGCATCACTGGCGCGAGGACGTTTCGGATCACGGCGGGAATGATCGCCCAGGTTCCCCCGTCTGGTCGCTGTGAGCCACGCCTCTGACATAACGTCCTGTCCTGATGAAACCCGAGCTCGACCACTGGCTGCCCGACCCGGCGCTGCGGATTGACCACCGCCGCGAGAGCAGCGCTCGCCCGGAACGGCTCTGGGAGGCGGCCCGGTCGGTGCGGCTGACGGACACCTCGCTGTTGGGCCGCCTGGTGCGCTGGCGGATCCCGGGGACGAAGCTGGCGGAGTCGTTCGACGAGCTGTTCCGAAACCCCCCCTTCATCATCCTTCACGAGGCGCCAGAGGCGCTCGTCTCCGGCATCGTCGGGCGGATCTGGACGCTCCGCCGGGATTACCCCCAGCTCGCCGACCCCGAGGAGTTCCTCGGCTGGTCCCAGCGGGGGACGGCGAAAGTGGTGTTCGCGAACTGGGTCGAGCCGCTCGACGGTGCGCGCTCGGCGCTGGCGTCGGAGACGCGGGTGCGGTCGATCGGAGCGCAGGGTCGGGTCGGCCTGCGCGCCGTCCGACCGATGATCAGGGCCTTCCACCCGCTTGTCGGGAGCGACGGGATCGAGGCGGCCGTGCGCCTCGCCGAGCAGCGCTAGCCCGCCCCACCCTCACGCCACCTGCGGCACGGCGGCGCGCGAGATCGTCGAGTAGGCCGCCGCCATCGCCGGCATCATCGCGAACCCGAGCCCGATCCCCCGGATGAAGAGGATCGCGGAGGTCACCGTGTACGGCGTATGCGCGGTCAGACCAGTCAGCCCGACCGTCGCCGCGGTCATCACGATCAAGCCCGACAGCGAGACTCGTCCGCCCCCGATCCGGTCGGTCAGCCGCCCGCTGATCGGCATCATCAGGGCCGCGCCCAGCCCCTGGGGGGCGAGCAGCAATCCGGTGGCGAGCGCCACGTTGACGATCGTCGTGTCGAGGATCGACATGATCGCGCCGATCACGACCACCGAGCACACGAGCAGGATCTCTCGGTCGAGCTTGTCCGAGGAAGCTGGTGACATCTCTGTCACCACCGTAGCGATCGCGGCCGCGCGGCGGCTAACGTGACCCCAATGGTCGAATTCGATGCCGAGGTGACGGTCAGGCGCACCCGCTACGCCAGCGGCACGACGGGCTGGGCCGTGCTCGACGCCGATGACGCGGCCGGCGATCCAATCGTGCTCGTCGGTCCGCTGATCCACCTCGAGGAGCGCGAACGCGCCCACATCGTCGGGACGTGGGTCGACGACAGCCGCTACGGGCTCCAGGTCAAGGTCAGCGAGGCGCGGCCGCTGCCCCCGGCTGACGCCGACACGCTGGTCGCCTACCTGCGGCGGGTCAAGCACGTGGGCGCGAAGCGGGCCGTGTCGCTGGTCGAGCGCTATGGGCAGGGAGCGGTGCTCGACGCGATCGACCGCGATCCCGAGGCCGCATTCGCCGCGGTCGGGCTGCGCCACCGCCGCGTCGAGGAGGCCGCGGCCTCGTGGGCGGACCTGCGCGTGATGCGCCAGCTCCATCTCCTGCTCGCGCCCCACGGCCTCGGCTATCTGGTCGCGCGGATCAGCGAGCACTACGGCCCGACGGCCCACCGCGTCGTCACGGAGCACCCGTACGAGCTGACGAGCGTGTTCGGGGTCGGCTTCCTGATCGCCGACCGTATCGCCCGCACGGCCGGAGCGCCCACCGACGGCTCCGAGCGAATCCAGGCCGGGGTCCTGCACACGCTGGCCGAGGCGGAGCGGAGCGGCAGTACGTGCATGCCGCTCGAGCTGTTGCAGCCGGCGGTCAGCGGGCTGCTCGGCGTGCCTGTCACGGAGTCGATGATCGACGAGTTCGTTGTGAGGGGCGCGCTTGCGCGCGCCGGGGGGTGGGTCTATCGCGCCCCGACCGCGGCGCTCGAAGCCGAGCTGGCGCGACGCGTTGACGCGATGCTCGCGGCGCCGGCGAGCGGACGCGTGCGCGAGCTCCAGCCCGAGACGCCGCTCAGCCCGGAGCTGACCCAGGAGCAGCGCGCCGGCGTGCTCGGGGCGTTCGCGCACCGCCTGTCGCTGATCACCGGCGGACCCGGGACCGGCAAGACCGCGTCGATCAAATCGATCTCCCAGCGCGCCGCCGGTCAGGGAGCGCGAGTGCTGCTGGTCGCGCCGACCGGCCGAGCGGCGATCCGCATGTCGGAGGCCAGCGGGCTGCGCGCGATGACCGTCCACGCCGCCCTCGGCTGGATTCCGGGCGAGGGCCCGACGCACGACGAGCTGGACCCCCTGCGGTGCGATCTGCTGATCCTCGACGAGTCCTCGATGGCAAACCTCGAGCTGCTCGTGACCCTGCTCCGGGCGGTCGCCGAGACCACGCACGTGGTGTTGGTGGGCGACGCCGACCAGCTTGCCCCGGTGGGCGCGGGAAAGCCGTTTGCGGAGCTGATCGCCTCAGGGGTCGTGCCGGCCACGCGTCTGACCCACATCTTCCGTCAGGCCGCCGGGAGCATGATCGTGCAGGGCGCGCACGCGATCCGGCGCGGCAGGCCGCCCGACTTCACTCCCGCGGCGCAGATGCGGCGCGACCTGTTCCTGATCGAGCGCGCCGATCCCCGCGTCGCGCGCGGTGAGATCGTGTCACTGGTGAGCGAGCGGCTGCCCAGGCATTACGGCGTCGACCCGATCCGGGACATCCAGGTGTTCGCGCCCGTGTACCGGGGAGAGCTGGGCATCGACGCGCTCAACGAAGCGCTCCGGGAGGCGCTCAACCCCGACGGCGTGCGGCTCCGCGGCGGACGGCTGCGCATCGGCGACAAGCTGATGATGACCGGCCGCAATCTCCACGATCTGGGGCTGATGAACGGGACCCTGCTGCGCCTGCTGGACGAGGTCTCGGGAAGCGACGATGACGACGGCGCGCTGCTGCTGGGCGCCGAGGAGGCGATCTTCCGCCTCCCGCCGGAGGAGGCCGATCGTCTCCGGCTGGCGTACGCGTGCTCGGTTCACCGGGGACAGGGAATCGAGCTTCCGGTGGCGGTGATCGTCGCGCACCCGGCGGCCGGCGCATTCTTCCTGCGCCGCGAGATGCTCTACACCGCGGTCACGAGGGCGCGCGCGGCCACCGTGATCGTCGGCACCCGGGAGGCGATCACGCGGGCCGCGCGCACGCCGGACACCGGCCGGCGCCACAGCCGCCTGGCGGACCGGCTGCACTCTGCCACCCACCCGTCCGGCACCGATCGCTCGGGCGCCGATCGTTCGGCCGCCGACGGCGCCGGAGCGAGCTAGCGTGCTCAAGGCACCACGGCGGATGGAGCGAGAGGAGATCGAGGCGCTCCTGGCCCTCGACGTGCCGGCCCGTCTGGCGACGCTCGACGGCGAGGGATTCCCGCACGTGACGCCGCTGTGGTTCGTGTGGGCCGACGGCGCGTTCCACATGACGAGCATCGTCGACCGCCCGCACCTGCGGCGCCTGGCGGTCGACCGAAGAGCTGGCCTGTGCGTCGACGTCGAGGCGGCGGAGCGCGGCGACGGCCAGCGGCCAAACCGCCAGGTTCGGGCGATTGGCGAGGCGGAGCTGTTTCCGGACGATCGCGGCTCGTGGACCCGGCGGATCACCGAGAAGTACCTCGTCGGACCGACGGGCGCTGGACGCGCGGCGCAGCGAGCCGGCGATCCGCGCCTCGTGATCCGGCTGGCGCCACGCAAGCTGATCGGGGTGGCGAGCGTGTGAGCGGAAGCTGGGACGCTCAGGGCGTCAGGTCGTACGGGTAGGACGTGAGCGTCTCGCACCCGTCGTCGGTGACCAGCAGCAGGTCCTCGAAGCGCACTCCCCCGACGCGGCGATCCCACAGCCCCGGTTCGATCGCCAGCACGTCACCGGCGACCAGCGGCTCGTGTCCCGACTGGCCCAACCCTGGATCCTCGTGCACCGCGAGGCCGACGCCGTGACCAAGCGAGAACTGAAACCCCTCCGTGGGGTCCTCGCCGGGCCCGGTCCGCTGCGTGCGGTAGCCGGCAGCCTCGAATAAATCGCAGGTCATGGCATGCAGCTCGCGACCGAGCACGCCCGGCTTGACGGCTGCCCGCACCTGCTCCATCGCCTCGCGCACCAGCTGCTGCTGGCGAACGACCTCCGCTGCGCCTTCGCCGATCAGGAACGTGCGCGTCATGTCCGCCCAGCAGTCCGTCGCCTCGTCGCGCGGCCATAGATCGATCTCGATCGGCAGGTCGGCCGGCAAGCGACCGACGCCCGGCTCGTGGCCGAACCCCTGCCACACCGACGCGACGATCACGTCGGGCGGCAGCAGCGCACGCTGCTCCCAGCACGCGTCGCGCATCGCGGCGCGGATCTGCTCGGCGAGCAGCGGGGCGCCGTCGACGTGCAGCACGCCGTCGACCGCCTCGGCGCGCGCCAGCAGCGCCGCCGCCGCGGCCATCCCGGCCTCTGCGGCACGCTGCGCCCGCCGGATGCCGTCCATCTCCGCCTCGGACTTGACCCGGCGCCGCGCCTTGATCGCCCCGTCGTCGACCGTCAGCGTGATCCCGTCGGCGCGAAGGCGCTCAGCGACCCCCAGGGCGAACTCGTAGTCGACGATCGCCTCTCGGACTCCCGTCCGTGCGGCGGTGCGTGCGACCAGCTCGGTGAACACCTCCTCGCGCGAGAGGCCGCTGCGCACGAGCTCGTGGAATCCCAGCTCGTCGATGTCGAGCAGCTCGGCGTCCGGACGTGCCGCCGTCAGCCGTTCGCGCTCGAGAGTCGAGGCCATGATGTAGGTCCTTCCGCCGACCTCGGCGTACAGAAACGGATCACCGATCGAGATCGGGACCTCGTGGCGCAGCGACGCGCCACGCTCGGTGTCGCCGTAAAGCAGGACGTCGGTCACGCTCGCGACCCTAACATCCCGGCCATGCACCGGCTCGCCCCGCCCGCCCTGCTCGTCGACTACGGCGAGGTCATCAGCGAGCCTCAACCTGCCGACGCAATCGCGGCGATGGCGTCACTCGCGCACCTGGACGTCCCCGAGTTCGTCGAGCGCTACTGGGCGCACCGTCCTTTCTACGACACGGGCGCCGAGGCTCGTGCGTACTGGTCGAAGGTGCTCGGCTCCGCGCCGCTGCCGGAGCGAACGCTCGAGCAGCTGATCGGGCTCGACATGGCGAGCTGGAGCGATCTCAACGAGGAGACGCTCGAGCTGCTCGCTGACGCCCACCGGCGCGGCCACTCTCTGTCGCTGCTCTCGAACGCGCCGCACGAGCTCGCCGCGGTGCTCAGCGACCATCCCGCGTTGGCGTTCTTCGATCACCTGA
>CAWCYH010000002.1:0-76969 GCA_963799745.1 uncultured Solirubrobacterales bacterium
TAGTGGTCAGGCGTTAGCGGGTTGGCCGGCTACCGCTACGCCGATGGGCTGGATGCTTCGGCGAACCGCCACCGGATGATCGCGGTCCGGCAGGCGCCGGGGGATCGCTGGGGCGAGGAGTGCGCCGTTGGGCGCTGCGGAACTGTTGTCGGATTCCGTCGACGAGCAGCTCGAGGCCGTAGGAGAACCGCTCCGCCGGGTCGGCGGCGATGACCGAACCGAGGGCACGGGCGAACAGCGGATCGTCTGGAGGTACGCGGGCCACGCGCGCCTGCCAGTCGTCGCCTTGGTCGCCGAGCTGCAGTTGTGCCTGCTCCTCGATTGTGTGGCCGAGCACGTAGTACATGGCCGCGAAGGTGATCCACCCGGCCCGCTCGACGGGGACGCCCGCGGCGCACAGCGCGGCGACTGCAGTCGCACCGGCGGCGTTGGTGTTGGGTTCGCTGACGAACGTCCCGGCGACTAACCGGGCACCGTCGCGATGAGCGAGCAGCGCAGACCGGAACCGGTGGGCGAGAACCGTGAGTTGCTCGTCCCACGGTCCCTCGGGCGGCGGCTCTGCGACCCCTTCGACCAGTTTCTCTGCCATGGCATCGAGCAACGCTTCCTTACTGGCGAAGTGGCGGTACAGCGCGCCGGCGTGCACGTCCAGGGCGGCGCCGAGCTTGCGCATGGTCAGCCCGTCGAGCCCTTCGGCGTCCAGCAGCGCTAGCGCTCCGTCTACCACGTTGGCCTTTCGCAGGAGCATCCGTCGAACTTTCTGTTGACAGCGGCCGATCCTAGCAGTACCGTGAACATCGTTCACAGTGAACTAAGTTCACGGTGACCATTGTTCACGTTAGGAGGTCCGCCATGCCGTGCCCGAAACTCGCCCCTACCCGTGCCCCCTCGCCCTCAGTCGAGCCGATCGCACGGCCACGCGTCTCCCTAGGAGTCGTCGTCGCCATCGCCTGCGGGGCCCAGTTCATGGTCATCCTCGACACGTCGATCGTGAACGTCGCGCTGCCAGCGATGAAGGCCGGGCTCGGGCTGTCGAGCACCGATGAGCAGTGGGTGGTCGACGGCTACCTGATCACGTTCGGCGGGTTCCTGCTCCTCGCCGCCCGAACCGGTGATCTGTTCGGCCGCAGATCGGTGCTCCAGGCCGGCCTGGTGGTCTTCACCGCCGCCAGCCTGGCCGGCGGCCTAGCCCAAGACGCGGGGTTGCTGCTCGGCGCCCGCGTAGCCCAAGGAATCGGCGCCGCTGCACTGGCTCCAGCCAGCCTGAGCCTGATCACCGCCAGCCACCCCGAGGGCGACCTGCGCCACCGGGCACTGTCCATCTGGGCCGCCGTCGGCGCAGCGGCGGGACCGGTCGGGATGGTGTTGGGCGGGGTGCTGACCTCCGCGCTGTCATGGCGCTGCGTGATGTTCGTCAACGTCCCGATCGGCATCGCCCTGCTCGTCGCGACGACGGTCACGCTGCTCCCCACGCCGCGCGCAAGCCGACGGGGTCACCTCGACATCCCCGGCGCGCTCACGGTCACTGTCGCCGTCGGGCTCATCGTCTACGGCGTCTCCCAGGCCACGACCGCAGGATGGGGATCCACCACCGTCATCGCCTCTCTGACCGCCGCCGTCGCCCTTCTCGCCGCGTTCGTGATGATCGAGCATCGCAGCCCCTCCCCGCTCGTCCCGCTCGGCGTCTTGGCGCACCGCAAGCTGACCACCGCCAACGCCCTCATGGCCTGCCTCGGCGTGTGCTTCACGTCCAGCCTGTTCTTCGTGTCCCTCTACCTCCAACAGGTCCTCGGCTACAGCCCTGTGAGGACCGGCCTCGCCCTGCTGCCCATGGGCGTCTTCATCGTGATCGGCGCGCTGGCGTCCAAGCGACTAATCCTGCTGGTCGGTCCCACTGCGCTACTCGTCGCTGGAGCGGTCACCGGCGCCATCGGCCTAGCCTGGCTATCACGCCTACCGGTCCACTCCGACTATGTGGTCCACATCCTCGGCCCCACCCTGCTCGCGGCGGCCGGCTTCAGCATCATGATGTTCCCGATCACCCTCGCCGGCACTAGCGGCCTCGAAGCCCGCCTCGCCGGCCTGGCCTCAGGCCTGCTCAACGTAGGCCGCCAGCTCGGCGGCGCCATCGGCCTCGCCATCCTCGTCACCATCGCCGACACCGCCACCCGGCACAGCCACCACAGCAGCCAGGCCGCGGCCACCGTCCACGGCTACCGCAGCGCCCTGTTCATCTGCGCCGCCGTGAGCCTCGCCTCGACTCTCATCGCCCTGGCCATGCCCAAGACCGCCCCATCGGTCGCCGCCGCGACCGCCACGCCCACCGCCCGGACGCGCGGTCGCCTGACCGCGCACATCGCGCAACAGACACCCGCGACAACCGGAGAAACACCATGACCACCACCACCCAACGAATCAGCCTCAGCGCTCGCATGGCAGAGCTTGTGCAACAGCTCCGGGATCTCGACGAGAAGGCCTTCGTGCTGCGCTACGTCCAGCCCGGCCTCGTGGGGCTCATCGATGGCACTCTCTCGACACTGGCGCCAATCTTCGCGGCGGCACTCTTGTCCGGCTCGCACGCAGCACTGTTCGTCGGGCTGGCCACCGCGCTCGGTGCGGGCATCAGCATGGCCTTCTCCGAGGGGCTCTCCGACACGGGCGAGGAGACCGGCCGCGGCTCGACCGTCGTCCGCGGCGGTGTGACCGGGGCCATGACCACCCTCGGCGGCTCGTTTCACTCTCTGCCGTTCATCATCTCCAACGTGCACGCGGCGCTCGTGGTCGCCGGGATCGTGGTCGCCATCGAGCTCAAGACCATCTCTCTCATCCGCCGGCGCTTCATGGGCGTGCCGTTGCGGGTCAGCCTCGTCCAGGTCGCGCTCGGCGGAGCGCTGATCGTTGCCGCCGGGGTCGCGCTCGGAAATGCCTAGGTAGTGCCCCGCGGCCGAGCCGGCGCCGGCGTGCGCCACTGCGTCTCGAATCGTCGGCTGCGAGCGCACCCCTTCGCTACTGCGCTGTCAAGGCCGAGCAGGAACAACTGGTCGAGCACGGCGTGTAGGACCCGAGGAGGTTGTTCCGGTTGAGCTCGTGTAGTCGAGTGATCGGGGGCCGGTGGCTGAGGGCGCCGTGTTGTCGTTGGCGATTGTAGATGCCGAGACGCCCGAGCTTGCCCATCCCGATCCTGGTCAGGATCCCTGAGACGGTCGAGTGAGCCATCTGCAGGCACCCGGCGATCTCGATCCCGGTGAGACGCAGCCGGCGTAGCGCGGTGATCACCTCGATGCGACGTGCATCGCTGCGATTCGCGACCAGAACCGGCGCTGAGGAACGATCCAGCAGCCCCTCGCACCCCTCAGCGCGGTACCGGGCCAGACACTTACGCGCGGTGCGGTCACTGATCCCGGCCGCCTCGGCGGCCGAGCTCAGCGACCACCCCGCATGCTCCACCCGATCGATCAGCAGCTCGCGGCCTTTGACGCTGAGCCCGGCGTTACCGTGCAGCTTCATCCGGTGTCCTCCTTGGGACTGAGGGCTTCGACACCACTCAGCCTCCAAGGAGGCCCGGATGAACAACGTGATCAGGAACTACGGCTAGCCAGCCTTCCGTTCAGCCTTCGTGCGACTGGCTGCTTCGCCTAGACGTCGGGCCTCGTCGCGAGCGGTGAGTTCCTTCTCCTTCTCGCGCAGCGCGTCGCTCTTGCTGCTCAGGGTCTCCAGGCGCTCCTTGGCTGCGCGGTGGTTGAGAACTTCGTCCCCGCGCTTGGCGGTTCTGCGGCTTGCGTCCAGGCGCTGGCTCTCGGCCTTCGCGGCACGTCGCTTGTCCTGCTCCTTCGCGCGTGCTGCCTCCTGACGGCGAGCTTTCGTCTGTTGGTTGGCCCGCTCGCGCTGCTGGGTTGCCTTTTGCTGACTCGCATCGAACTGAGCGTCGGCCTGTTCGGCCTTGCGTTCGGCCTCCATGCGGAGCCGCAGCCCATATTCGCGCTGCTCGGCGGCCTCCCGGCGTTGCTCAGCGTCCTCATGGAGAACGGGATCGCTCAACACAGTGGCGAGCGCGGCTCTCAACATGGCGTCGAGGCGATCGAGCGCGAGCCTCGCTGCCGGCTTGGCTCCGGTGCCATTCCCCGGTAGCAGACTGATCGCGCCATCGAGGGGCAGACGGACCACCTTCAGATATGTCTGAACTGCGGATCTCGGTATTGCGCGTGCGTTCATCGGTTCTCCTCAGGATCGATCGCGTTTGCCGTGGCGTCGGCCCGGTTGGCGTTCTGCTCGAGCCGGATTGCCTCCTGCGTGGCGACAAGTCGTTCGCGCTCGGCGCTCTTCTCAGCGCTGTCCGCGATGGCCTGCTGCGTCCTGCGTTCCTGCTCCGCTTCGGCCTGCTTGCGCTGCGCCTCGGCGGCTGCATCATGCTCCGAGGCTCGGCGCTCGCGCTCGATCTGGGCCTCGCGCTCTTGCGCCGAGACCTCGTTCTGCAGCCGCTGCCGTTCGAGCTCGGTCTCCCTCTTGTTCTCGGCGAGGTCGGCTTCGTCCCGCCGTTGCTCAGCCTCGGCGGCGTGACGCTGCGCGTCGGTCTCCGCCTCGGACTGTGCCTGCTGCAGACGACCCTCGCGGGCCAGATCGTCGTTCCCGACCATCGATCCCGCGGCTTCCTTCGCCTTTCCGGCGAGCTTGCCAAGCGTGCCTCCGCTGGTCCGCTCGGTTTTCTCTTGACTGGTCACAGATTCAGTGCTCCTTTTCGACGGTAAGAACTTCGTGGATAACCGGTTGCGCGCCGCCAGAAGGCTGGCGGCGGCGCAGGCCGGTATGGCGCCCCCTCGCCCCGGGGGCGCCGTACGGTGCCTTCATGCGCCTATCGCTCGTCGTAGTGCTGCGCGCTGCCGGACTTGGCCAGACCCCTGCTGACCATGTAGCCGACCGTGACGATCGACACGTACAGCCACGCATGGGTCGCGGTGAACGCGTCGTGGTGTCCGGGCGTCGCCTTGATGACCGCGGCTGCGATCAGAATCCCAGCAACGACCGCGAGGAACGCGACGAATTCCGTTGTCTTGAACGCGGCCTTGGTCTCGGTCGACAGACGACGGGCCTGATTGGCGACCGGGGTCCGGCTCGTGCCGTCGCCGCCGCGGGTGGGGGCGCTGATAGCGCTCATAGGTACTCCTCTAGGACGTGAAGAAAAAGCCGACAGGACCTTCGCGCGAGGCAGAGATGATCTGCCCTCGGAGCCGTCCCCATCTGGTGCTGCTGGAGCGCGCGCAAACTGTTGCCGGCGCGCTCGAACTCATTTGTACCCGGACCCACATCAACCCAAACGTCCGTTCGCACCAAACCGCACTCCGCCGCGGCGCGCCGTGGTCTATCGTCGGGAGGGTGTCTGCGGATGGGACCGAGAAAGTATCGTCGCCGGAGCTCACGCTGCAAGCGCGCGTCTCGCAGGTGGTGGTCCGAACGATGAAGGATCTCTACGGTCGCGGGCCGACGCACGCCAAGACCTATCTCTGCGACGAATACGTGTTCTGCGTGATGAGCGGCGGCATGACCCGCGACGAGGAGACGATGATCCGCGGCGGCGAGCAGGACGCCGTCCGGGACTACCGCCTCCGCTTTCAATCCGTCATCGCCCCCGAACTCATCCGTCGCGTCGAGGACGTCCTCGGACAGAAAGTCGTCAGCTACCACAGCCAGGTTCTGTTCGACCCCGATCGCCTGGTTGAGATCTTCGTGGTTGACTCACCCGACGACCGCGGCGCACGCGATCGAGAGCTTCCGCCAGCGGCGTAGTCGGGTCTGCTGAGCTATCAGCGCGAGCGTCTCCCGCGCCGGTTCTTGGCCGAGCAGAGGCGGCGAGAGGAGGAATTCAAGACATGGCGCAGTGGTGCCATCCTGACCTCAGATGACCGCGGACCGCACCGGGGACAGTCGCGGCAAAGGACTCTTTCGGCTTCTGCATCGGGCTACGACCGGCGCCTTGCGCAGCTTGTTCACGTTCGGTTGGGTCAGCCCTCCGCGTCGAGCAAGCGAAGGAAGCGACTAACGTCTGCGCTCGTGACATCGGCGGTGGCCCTGTCCCCGAGCGCGGCGATGGTCGGCCCGTGGCTGACGCCCTTGCCGCGCCGGACCCGCTCACCAGGCTCGCGCAACAGCCAGCGGTAATCGGCGATCGTGGCCGGCTTGGCGCCCTTCATCTCTTCGAGCCATGACAACCACTCCCGGGCAAGTTCCCGGGACCGTCACCCTGCGCTCGGCGGCCTCGCGGCGCCGGTGCGCCAGCTCGCGGGCGTGCTCCTCCGTCGCTGCGACCGCGGCGATGTTCGCTGAGCGTTGACTCGAGCCAGCCGTCAGGGCAGCTCTGGCGAGGGCGGGTGTATGTCCGGTGCCGCCGACACTGTTCTCACTGTCCGGTCGCTCTAGTCCGAGTGTTGCCTTCAAGGCTTGAGTTAAACGGCCCCGAAGGGTCCTTCAGCGACGCTCCCTCGAAGAATGTAGTTTCACGACGCTCTTGTACGTCTCGCCGGTGCAGATCGGACCTCGATGAGACCACACCGGAACTCCTGGATGAGAAGGCTTTCTCCACTTCCACTCCTCGACGACTTCGGGTTCGGCCTGTTTGATTAGGGCGCGAACCCTGGAGAGGGTCCTGCCCCGCCAGTCGTCCAGTCCTTTGATCCTGGCGTCTATCAGCTGAGATGGAGACTCGAGCATCTGCGCGGAGCTCTTCTTCATCTTGTCCCGCGCCGCGCCGTCGCTTCGGTCAGTTGGCGTGCAGCTGCGGCGCGTACGAGATTCCCAGGATCGAGCCGTCGCTCGACAGCCATCGCGCGATCGACTGACCCCAAGGCTCCTCGCGGGGCGGATGCAGTTGCTCGTAGCCGCGCGCCTCGAGCTCCGCCGCCGCCTCGCGAACTGCCTGCGGACTCGCGACCTCGAACTCGATGCTGACCTGCGGAATCGTCAGCTCCGATGGCCACTCGTCGCTTCCGAAGCACGCCCGCGCCGCCTGCGTCAGCGGCCACACGCCGAAGTGCTTATTGCCCTCGATCTGGTCGCTGAACACGTAGTCGCCGGTCCCGTCGAGCGGCAGCCCAAGCAAGTCGACGAACAGCTTGCGACTGCCCTGCGGGTCGGCGGTGATCACGCTGACGCTGGTCATGAACTCGATCTTCATGGCATTCTCCCTTCGACGGTGAGAGGATCCAATCAGACCGGCGACGGGCCGTCTTGAACGAAACGGACATGTACCGCGAGTCACCTCCCCCACCCCACCTCCGGTCCGCGGTCGCGTGCGTGTGGGTCAGGCGCGGGCAGCGCGGCGGCGTGCGCGTGCTCCCGGATGGGTGCACCGACATCGTCTGGCGGCCGGGAGGGGGCGCGGTCGTGGCCGGGCCCGACACGCACCATTGGTTCTCCAGTTGCGAGCCTGATGAACCAATTCTCGGCGTGCGGTTCCTGCCGGGCGCCGGCGGTCCTGCACTGGGACTGCCGCTGTCGGCGCTCCGCGATCAGCGGGTCGGACTGGATCAGCTTGGCCTCGCCCCGCGGTGGTCGGTGTCGGTGCGCGGGGACGTCGACGCCGATCGGATCGCCTCGGGCCTCATCGCGGTCGTCAGCGAGCTCGTCGCCACCCGACCTCCGGATCGTGCAATCCAGGCGGCGGCAGTTCGCCTGCTCGACCCGCGCGTGCGCGTCGAGCGCCTCGCGGACGAGCTTGGCTTCAGCGGGCGCCAGCTCCGGCGCCGGTTCTTGGCGTCGGTGGGCTACGGCCCGAAGACGCTTCAGCGCATCCTGCGCCTGCGCCGGCTGCTGCGCGAACCCACGTCGGACCTGGCCGGCGCCGCCGCCAGCGCCGGCTACTCAGACCAGGCGCACCTAGCGCGCGAGTCCGTGCGTCTCACCGGCTTGCGACCGGGCGAGCTAATGACCGCGAAGTCCTGAGCGGCCCCGATGGCGGCGTAAGCGCAGAGCCGCTTGGCGTGCTAGGGGCGGAGATCTGATCGAATACGCACATCCGACCCAGAGGAGTGATGTCGTGGCCACCACCTCCCAGCTCGTCACGCGCGTTGACTTCGTCCCCTTCTCTACGCGTGACATCGAGGCAGCCTGTGCGTTTTACGGAACGACGCTGGGACTGCCGCGTTCGGTCTACGTGCCCGAGCGCAACTACGCGGAGTTTGAGACCGGCAACGTGACGATCAGCATCATCAACGGGGAGAAGATGGGCATCGGTCACCACGTGCACACGATCGCGCTCGCACTGCACGTCGACGACGTCGCGGCGGCGCGCGCGACGCTCGAAGGACGCGGCGTGCAGTTCCAGGGCGACACGCTCGATACCGGCGTCTGCCACATGAGCTTCTTCGCCGATCCCGACGGCAACGCGCTGATGCTGCACCACCGCTACGCGCCTCGGGTCGCAGAATCCAACTCCTGATCGAACTCGATCCGACAGCCGAGCCGATCACCGGCACCCTGCAGAAGCAGCCACACGGTCCCACACCCCCAATTAGCGGATCGCGGTGCGCCCAGTACGGGTATGTTCACGGGATGAGCGTACTCGTGCTGGTCCTTCTCACGGCGAGGCTCGCGTGGGCTCGGTAACCGATCTGATCAGCATCGTCGATGCTGACGCGGATCTTGCCGAGCTGCTGGACGAGTCCGAGCGCGAGCGCGCGCGGCGGCAGGCGCTGACCCGGGTACGCTGGCTGTCGCCGGGCGAATGGGATGCGGCGAACGCGATCGAGCCGGACCTGCACCATCGCGGCTTTCTGATCATCGAGGGGCTGCTCTCGCGCGAGGTCGATGTGCTCGGCCGGCGGTGCGTCGAGCTGCTGGGGGCGGGCGATGTCCTGCGGCCATGGCGGTGGGACCCCGATGGGTCGCATGTCCATGCCGAGGTGGGGTGGGTCGTGCTCGAGCCGACGCAACTGGCGGTGCTGGATCATGGTCTGGTGACGCGCATGACTCCCTGGCCCCAACTTGGCGTCGAGCTGTTTGCGCGGGGCACCCGGCGGGCGCACTCGCTGGCCGTGGCCCTGGCCATCGCCCACCATCAGCGGATCGACGACCGTCTGCTGCTGACCTTGTGGCACCTGGCCGAGCGTTGGGGACGGGTCCGGCCAGACGGGATTGTCGTACCGCTGCCCCTCTCGCACCAGCGACTGGCGGACTTGGTGGGGGCGCATCGCCCATCGGTGACCACGGCGATGGGCGACCTGGTTCGCTCGGGCGCTGTCAGCCGGCGCGATGACGGTACCTGGATTCTCCACGGTGCTCCGCCGGAGAAGCTGCGCCACCATCGGCTGGTCGCGGCAATGACGTGAGCGCTTCGGGCGTGGGAGACCGAGTCGGATGGCCCATATTCCGTTCCGATTCCCAGATCTGAGCCGGCGCCAGGTGCCCTAAGCGCGCGCCCACGCCAATGGATAGCGTTACGTCATGGCCACAACCACCGAAACCATCTCGCGCCTGCGCGACGTGATCGGAGTCCGGCGCGGACCGACGTCGTGGCGGACGGTCACGCAGGAGGACATCGACGCATTCGCGCAGATCACCGGCGACCACCAGTGGATTCACGTCGAGGTTGAGCGGGCGAAGCGCGAGTCGCCATTCGGCACCACGGTCGCGCACGGCAACCTGACGCTCAGCGTCATCGACGGTCTGCGCGAGCAGATCTCCACGCGAGACCGAGCGGATCAAGAACAGATCGCGCTCGGAGTCAACATGGGCTGGAACCGCGTCCGTTTTCCCGCGCCCGTCCCCGCGGGAGGCAGAGTGCGTGCGACTGCCGAGCTGGTCTCGGTCGAGGAGAAGGGCCACGGATGGTGGGAGATCGTCGATCGCTTCACCGTCGAGGCGGAGGGTGCCGCCAAGCCGGCATGCGTCGCCGAGAGCGTCGGACGGATCCTCTTGCGTGATCAATAGTCACCCTCCGCTCGATCTGGCCGCGACATGACGTCAGGGCCCGGCTGCTCGAGCGACTTATCGGAGTCGGGCCGGAATCGGCTCGACCGCCTGGGGAATCCGGCCCACGACGGAAGTGGTCCGGTCATACGAGGCGCGCAGCACGTCCGCCGGGTCCTCGTGGCGGCGCAGCGCATCGCCAATCGGCAGGACGGTGTAGTCGGGATGACGGTTCCAGGTGGGCATGTAGGTGACCTTCGTGACCCTGGAGCTGTTCCCCTTGACCACGATATGGAGGAACACGAGCATCCCATCCTCGGTCTGGATCGGGCAGCATGCGGCGGTCTCGTTGGAGAGCAGTTGGCCCTCGCCGTAGACAACGAGCTTGCCATGCACGCGGGTAATTGGCTGCACGACGTGAACGTGCTGTCCGACAATCGCGGTGATATCAGGATCTTTCGCGAGGGCACTTGCCATGCTCAGCTGGAACGGGCTCGGCTGTGAGACGAACTCGTTGCCCCAGTGAAAGTTGACGATTACCACCTGCGCTCCTCGCTGGCGCGCGAGGCGAGCGGCGCGGCGGACGGCAGATAGTCGAGCGAGGTTGACCGACCAGGGGTGCGGGAGCGGGATCCCGTTGGTCATCTCGGTGTAGGCGAGAAACGCCACGCGCACCCCCTTGACGGTGACGATCAGGGTGTCCTTCTGCGCCGCAGGCGACGCGAATGAGCCGGTATGCAGGACGCCGGCACGATCGAGCGCCAGACCGGTCTGGTCGATCCCGTACTGCCCTTGGTCAACCGAGTGATTGGAGGCGGTGTCGCAGATGCGCCAGCCGGCGTTCCTGATCGCCGAGGCCAGTGCCGGTGGTGTGTTGAACACTGGGTAGCCCGTGGGAGGGCGCGGCGTCATCGGCGTCTCAACGTGACAGATCGCGAGATCGGCCCGCCTGATGTAGGGCGCGATCTCACGCAGCATCGGCGAGAAGTCGTACCTGCCGTGACCGTACTCCAAGGCCGTCTCCCACACCGGCGAGTGGATCAAGAGGTCGCCGTTGACCTCGACGGTCAACGCCACCGGCTTGAGCGCCGCTGACGGCTTGCTCGCTCGCGTCTCTGCTCGCTGGTGCTCGTGATCGCTCGCATTGCTGCCGCCACCCCCACAGCCCGAGAGCAGCAGGGCGAGCAGGAGCCCAGCGCTCAGAGGGCGAAGCGTCTCCCTGCGCCAACGCCTCGGATCCACAACGAGCAACATACCCGGTGGACAGGACGTCCGGTCAAGGGCGGCGACGTGATCGCTGAGGAGTTGAGCTGCCCAAACCGTGGTTGAGGCCGAGTCGCTTGGCGATCTGGCTGACGGCTTGATGTTCGGTCGGCGCAACGAGCGTGATGCCAGTGCCCTTCGCGCCCGCGCGGCCGGTGCGGCCGATCCGATGAACATAGGTTTCGCTGTCGGCCGGTGGGTCGAAGTTGATGACGTGCGAGATCCCGCTGACGTCGATCCCACGGGCCGCGATGTCGGTGGCGATGAGCGTGTCGATGGCGCCGCTGCCGAAGCGTGCCAGCGCCTGTTCGCGCTGGCGCTGGGACTTGTTGCCGTGCATTGCCACGGCCTGGACCCCGCGGGCACCAAGCCGCTTGACGAGCCGGTCGGCTCCATGCTTGGTTCGTACAAAGACCAACGTCAGGTCTCGATCGCGCCGCAGTTCGCGGACGAGCGCGTCAATCCGGTGCTCGTGAGCGACCTGCACGAAGTGGTGCTCGACGTCGACACTCGCTCGGCGCTGCACCGGACCGAGTTCAAATACTGAGGGGTTGGAGGTGTACTCGCGGGCCACCCGTCCGGCCTCGCCGTCGAGCGTCGCTGAGAAGAACAGAGTCTGACGCACGGGTGGGCAGAGGGCGACGATCCGGTCGACTGCGGGGCGAAACCCCATGTCGAGCATCCGATCGGCCTCGTCGAGGACGAGCAGCCGGATCGCATCGAGCGTAAACGCGCCGCGGGCCAGCAGGTCCTCGAGGCGGCCGGGAGTTGCGATCAGCACATGCGAGCGGGCGGCGTCGCGTGCTTGCTTCGCGAGGCCGACGCCGCCGTAGACCGCGGTGACCCGCAGCGCGCCGGAATGCGCGATCCCGCGGAGATCGTCGACGATCTGGGTGGCGAGCTCGCGCGTCGGCGCGAGCACGAGGGCCGAAGGTCGGGGATCCTCAGCCTGGATTCGATCGACGAGCGGGATCCCGAAGGCGAGCGTCTTACCCGACCCGGTAGGGGATTTCGCGAGCACGTCGCGCCCGTCGAGGACATCGCCAATCACCTCGCGCTGAATCGCGAAAGGACGCGTGAAGCCGTGCCGGGCGAGAGCGCTGACGACCGTGGACGAGACGCCGAGATCGGCGAAGGACTGAGTAGACATGCAGGACTCCTTGGCGGCGCCAGAGGCCGCGGACGGTTCGGGAGGCTATGGCTGACCCGAACCGCTGACTGCGGGACCCAAGCGAGCTGCCTCGCGGCCGACTGCGCCGACCGCTTCGATGAACGTAGCAGCTCGCGCTAACGGTTCCCGCGTCCAGCGGGCCGTCAGCTACAGCCCGCGGTCGCGCGCGTCTCGGCTGAGCGCCGCTCCCATCGCCGCCGGCTGAATCCTCGCCTCCAGTTCGGCGATCAGTTTGCTACGGCGCTCCGATTCGCGATGCACCGAGTCCTGAAGGCCCTCGACCAGCTGCTCCAGGTGTGCGATCCGGACTTCCAGCCGGCGGATCTCGTCAGGGTCTGCATTGACGGTCGACGAACTGGCCGGCCTATCAGCAGCCGCCGCGGCACGGCGCAGATGGCGGATCCGCGCGACGAGCCCCTCGCGCTCGCGCATGCTCATTTCCGGCCGAGCGCTCCACGGATGCTCATCGGCGACCAAACTTCTTGGGCTGGCTCGGACGAGGCGGATACCTGCGGCGCTCCTCATCCGTCATCTGGCGGATCACCAGCGCGCCACTCTCGACCTGCTCGCGCACCAGATCAAGCTTGGCCAGACGCTTCTCCTCGGCTCTTTCTCGTGTCGTTTTCACGTCATCACCTCGTCGCGCCCTGCGCCGGCGCGTTCACATCGGTCAGAGCGAGATTCGCCGCGCGGCGAGAGAACCTCACAGGGCGACAACATCACGCGCAAGCCTCACCGTAGCACCCGTCACCCCGGGGGACCGAAAACCCCCACCACCAATCGAGATCAGGGGCGAATCACGGGCTGTGCAGGCAAAGTCCGGCAAGCCGCCATGTTGCGTTGCGCGCGGCCAGTAGTCGGCGAGCCAGCGCCTTGCGCGCTTCGGTGCCGAGGAGTACCCTCGGTACTCGCGCTGACCCCGTGGGCAGGACTTCAGGCTCGGGCTCGCACTCCACCAACGCGCCACTCGCGCCGAGGCGTGGAACTTGAGCCTAATGATCGAGACCCGCGGGGCCAGCCGATCAGCGTGTGTCCCACTCGGAT
The DNA here is from genome assembly GCA_963799745.1 of uncultured Solirubrobacterales bacterium. Taxonomy (GTDB): domain Bacteria; phylum Actinomycetota; class Thermoleophilia; order Solirubrobacterales; family Solirubrobacteraceae; genus Palsa-465. The sequence continues at coordinate 13,376 of CAWCYH010000002.1, forward strand.
CGGGAGACACCGGCTCAAGGCAAGATCGGCTAAGCTCAACCCTGTCGAGGCGAGCCCGGGGGCCAACTTGGTAGGGCAGGATCGGTTCGACAGAGGAGCAATTCGCGCTCGTAGACGCCCGATGGGGGCATCCGAGGTGGTTGCAGTTGGCAACATTGATCCCGAGATCCGAGCCGCTCTATGCCTAATTCGTCGACACGCCCTCCCGGGCATCAAGTATTAGCCGCCTACGCACGGCCTCGGCTCGCGAGGAGTCTGCTCGACATCGGCACCTCGGTTGTGCCCTACCTTGCGCTTACGGTTCTGATGTATGCGACCCTTGGCGTCTCGGCTGCGTTGACACTCGGGCTGGTGATCCTTGGTGCGGGGTTCCTGGTACGGACGTTCGTCATCTTCCACGACTGCGCGCACGGATCGCTGCTGCCTTCCAAGCGCGCCAACCGGTACGTCGGCCGCGTTGCCGGATTCTTCGTGCTTTCGCCATTCGGACGCTGGCGGCACGATCATGCGGTCCACCACGCGACCTCAGGTGATCTCGAGCGCCGTGGCGTCGGAGATATCCTCACGCTGACGGTGGCCGAATACCGGGCCCGCTCGAGGCGCGGACGTCTCGCGTACCGCGTGATGCGAAACCCGCTGGTGATGTTCGGGCTCGGACCAATCCTCGCGATGGTCGTCGGTCCCCGCATCGCCACGCGCGCCCAACGCCCGCGGCTGCGACACAGCGTGTTCGGCACCGACGCGGTCCTGCTCGTCGTAGTCATCGGGCTGTGTTGGCTGATCGGCTGGGAGAAGCTACTACTGGTGTGGGCACCCTCGGCGATGCTCGCCGGATCAGTGGGGATCTGGTTGTTCTACGTGCAACACCAGTTTGAAGACGCCTACTGGCAGAACGCCTCCGATTGGAGCTACGCGGACGCGGCGCTGCGCGGGAGCTCCTACCTGCGACTGCCCAAGCTGTTGCAGTTCTTCACAGGCAATATCGGGTTGCACCACGTCCATCACCTCAACGCGCGAATCCCCAACTACAACCTCCAGCGCGCCCACGACGAAAACCCGATCTTCGATGGAGTGCCCACCCTATCCCTGCTCGACGGCCTCCAGGCTGTCAACCTCAAGCTTTGGGACCAGGACAGCGGGAAACTCGTCACCTTCGCACAGGCCCGTAAATCCAGGCCCGCACAGACCATCGGGCTCACTCGACCAGTGGCGGATCACGCAGGTTTGAGTTGATCTGTTCCGACAGCGCCGCGGACGCCGCCCGACGGGCCTCCAGGCGCTGCCGTTCGTCGCCGCGATCCAGCAGTGCCGACTGGTAGGCGTCGGCGGCGACATCGAAGCGGTGACGCTCGCGCTCGGTATCGGTCGCCGCCTCCCGGCGAAGCAACTCGGCGCGCTCGGCGATCGCGGCGGCGGACTCATCGCCGCTGTGCACCTCGACATGGTCGATTTGTCGCACGAACGTGAAGCGGTGCTCGCCACTGGCTACGGGGCGGTGCTGGGTGCGGACGATCGTGATCGAACCGTCGTCGTCGACGCTGGTCGCGACCTCATAGCGCGGGTAGGGCATGATTGTCTCGAGCCACTGTCGGCGCCGCCCGTTTATCTCGGTGTTGCGCCGGGCTTCGATCGCGTCCGCGGTCGCCTCGGCGACATGGACCCAGCCCCAATGCGTGCTGAGAAGTAAGACACCGAGCGCCAGCGCGATGGTGCCGAGCAGACCAAAGCCGCTTGACAGGGCGGCGATCACTCCGACCACGATCAGGACGATGCCGCTGATGAGGGTTACACCGGTGAGCGTCGCGCCGATGCCGACGAGCCTGCCGCGCATACCGCTTGCCGGGAGCGTCTCCGGACGACCGATGGTCAGGGGGAGGTTTGCCAGATCCTCGTCCAGCAATCGATCGTCGGCAACGCGGCCGACAAGCTCCTCCGCGTTCGCATCCGCTGCCATCGTTCGAAGGTACTCCTCAAGCGATGCGCCGTCGCCCTCCCGGTCAATCTACGGCCCGGTCCTCCGGACCTGCTTCACTCTGTTCTGCAACGCTCGCGCCCGCTATTGCCTGCGCGCGCCAAGACTTCGAGGACCCCGGAAAGGGGGATCACGGTGCCTTTCTTCTTCTTTACCGTCGAGCAGCAGGAACGGGCGATCGTCGAGCGCTTCGGGAGGTTCGTACGGGTGGCCGGCCCGGGCCTTCAGCGCAAGTCGCCGTTCGTCGAGCGGGTCGCAGGCCGGATGAGCCTTCAGGTCGAACAGCTGAACGCGGAAATCGAGACCAAGACGCAGGACAACGTGTTTGTCCACGTCAAGCTCGCCGTCCAGTACAAGGTCGGCCCCGAGTCCCAGCAGGTCCAGGATGCCTACTACAAGCTCGACGATCCGGAGGTGCAGATTCAGTCCTATGCGTTCGACGTCGTCCGCTCGCACATTCCAAGCATGGGTCTCGACGAGGCATACGCCGACGCTGACACGATCGCGATGCATATCCAGGACACCCTGCATCGGCAGATGGCCGAGTACGGGTACGAGATCGTCAAGGCGCTGATCACGAACATCGAACCAGACCAGCGGGTCAAGGATGCGATGAACAACATCAACGCATCGCAGCGAAATCAGATCGCCGCAGCCGCCCAGGGCGACGCGCAAAAGACGCTGGCCGTCAAGAAGGCGGAAGGTGAGAAGGAGACAATGCGCCTCCAGGGAGAAGGCGTGGCGGAGGAGCGCAAGGCGATCGCCGAGGGACTCAAGGAGTCGCTCGAGATCATCGCCCAGCAGGGACTCGACCCCAAGGAGGCGATGGCGCTCGTCGCGCTGACCCAGTACACCGACATGATCCGAGCCTTGGGCGAGGGCGCGAAGACGAACACGATCCTTCTGCCGCACTCGCCCAGCGGTGTCGGCGATCTGATGGCTCAGATCCGCGACGGGATCCTGGTGGCCGACCTCGCCTCGGATTCGGTCAAGCGCGCCGGAACCCGGGGCGGCGCAAACGGGGGCGGGACGACCGGCAGCCCATAGCAGGCCGTGCACAAGCCCGAGATCTCGCCACCGACGACGACTATCTGACCCCCGCAAATCCTCCGATCCAGTGAGAGGTGAACGTGGGCGCCGATCTCGGTCGCTCAGCCGCGCTCGGAGACCGGGCGCTCGGACTGCTGGGCAGTCACGACCGTGACCGGCAGCCCGAATTGCTCCACGCGGCGGGGCAGGTCCCGGCGCAGCCAGTGCGAGACCCGCGCCGGCAGCGTCGAGACGATTATCTCGTCGACGCCGATGTTCGTCACCGCCTCGCGCACGGCGACGAACGGATCGGTGTTGCCGATGATCCCCCCGACGTGCCCTCCCGCAGCCTCCTCGAGGAGCGGGATCGCCAGCTCCAAGGTCGCCCCGGCCTCGTCGGTGTCGGGATCCCAATAGGGCCGCGGCACGAGCAACGTGAACGAGCAGGGAGACCGGCGCCCGCGGGCACGGACGGCGTTCAGTAGCAACGGTGTCGCCGCCGTGCGATGCGCCACGACGAGCACGCGTGCGGAAGCGGGAGACGCCATCAGGAACCGCATCGATTATCGCAGCGTCGGCGGGCCGTTCTGGATCGCCGGCCCGGCCGCTGAGTACAGTCGCCTGGATGTTCGCCCACGTGACAATCCGCGCCGGAGACCGGGCCGCGTCCATGCGCTTCTACCTGACCGGGTTGGGTGCGCTTGGCCTCGAACCGAGCCACCGCACGGCGGACCTCATCGCCTGGGATGACTTCGCGATTCTGGGCGCCGATCAGGAGCATCCACCGACCCGGCACTTGCACGTCGCGTTCGTGGCCTCTTCCCATGAGCACGTGGACGCGTTCTGGCGGGCCGGAATGGAGGCCGGCTACGAGGACGCTGGCGCCCCGGGCGAGCGACCCCAGTACAAGCCCGACTACTACGGCGCCTTCCTGCTCGACCCCGATGGCAACAGCGCGGAGGCCGTCGATCACGGCGATACGCGCAGGGGCGGCCACATCGACCACCTCTGGATTGGCGTCCACGACCTCGACGCGGCCGAGGCGTTCTACACGACGATTGCCCGTCACACCGGGCTGCGCGAGGGGCGAAGATGGGACCGCGGAGTGCAATTCCGGGGCGCCTGGGCGACGTTCTCACTCGTGCACGACGGCCGGCCGGCGACCGAGCAGCTGCACGTCGCGTTCCCCGCGCCCGACCGCGCGACCGTCGGGGACTTCTATCGGGCAGCCGTGGCGGCCGGCTATCGAGACAATGGGCCACCCGGCGAGCGAGCCAGATACCACGAGGGCTACTTCTCGGCCTACGTCCTTGATCCCGATGGCGCCAACGTCGAGTCCGTCCATCACGGTCTTTAGATCGCGTCGACACCTGGAGGCACCGCGAATGAGGATGGTGCGTCAGTAGGATCGCGGCTTGACCTCGCCCTGGCCTCAGAGTCCCCCGACGGCGGCGCATCGCTCCGCATATGCCGACGCGGTGCCACGCTCGTTCTGGCTGGACACGCTGGCTGAGCGCCAAGCGCATGCCCCGTTGGTGGGGGTGCTCGACGCTGACCTATGCATCGTCGGCGGCGGCTATACGGGCCTGTGGGCAGCGCTGTACGCCAAGGCGCTGGCGCCAACCCGCGAGGTGGTGGTGCTGGAGGCGACTCGCTGCGGGGCGGGGGCCAGCGGGCGCAACGGGGGCTTTTTGCAAGCGTCTCTGACGCACGGGCTCGGCAACGGTCTGACCCGCTTCCCGGATGAGGTCGAGCAGCTGGAAAGGCTCGGAGGCCAGAACTTCGACGCGCTGGCGGAGGATCTGGAACGACTGCGGATCGACGCCGAGTTCGAGGCCACGGGCGATCTGACCGTCGCGTTGGAGCCGCATGAGCTGGCCGAGCTGGACGACGACGCTGAGCTGGCGCGCAAATATGGCCATGACGCACAGCTACTGGACGGCGCGGGCGTACGCGCGGAGCTGAATTCGCCGCTGTTTCTCGGCGGCCTCTGGACCCGCACAGGGGCCGCGCTCGTCAACCCGGCCAAGCTCGCGGACGGATTGCGCTCAGCGGCGGCCGGCGCGGGTGTACAGGTCTACGAGTGGAGTCCCGTGCGGGAGCTGCGCGAGAGCGGTGGCGGCGTATCAGCGAGGACGGAGGCAGGGGTGGTCAATGCTGCCCGGGCGTTGCTGGCAACGAGCGCGTACCCCCCTCTGGTCCGCGCGATCCGGCGCTATGTGGCGCCGGTCTACGACTACGCGCTGATGAGCGAGCCGCTTGACCGAAGGCAGCGCGATTCGATCGGCTGGAGCGCTCGTCAGGGAGTGGGTGACATGGGCAATCAGTTTCACTATTACCGGCTGAGCGCGGACGATCGGATCCTGTGGGGAGGGTATGACGCGGTCTACCGCTACGGTGGCCCGGTCGGTCCCCAGCTCGATGAGCACGAGCCGACGTTCGCGAAGCTCTCGCAGCACTTCTTCACGACCTTCCCGCAGCTCGAAGGTCTGCGATTCACTCACCGGTGGGGTGGAGCAATTGACACCTGCAGTCGCTTCTCGGTGTTCTTCGGCCAGGCGCTCGGCGGCCGCGCTGCCTACGCGCTCGGCTACACGGGTCTGGGGGTCGGAGCCAGCCGATTCGGCGCCAGGGTCGGGCTCGATCTCCTCGACGGACGCGTGACCAAGGCATCCGGGCTGGCGATGGTGCGCCGGCGGCCCCTACCGTTTCCCCCGGAACCGCTGCGGAGCGCGGTCATCCAACTGACGCGCAACCGCCTCGCGGTCGCCGACCGCAACGGCGGCCGTCGCGGAGTGTGGCTCACGGCGCTGGATCGGCTCGGCCTCGGGTTCGACAGCTAGCGCGCGCGTCGTCGTCCGAATATGCTCCAGACATGAGAGATCCGGACCGGCCGCTCATCATCGCCTTTGACGGCTCACCCGCGGCCCGACAAGCGATAGCGGACGCGGCGGCGCTCCTGGGCCCACGCCGGAGCCTGGTGGTCACGGTATGGGAGGCGGGTCTCGGGTACGCGACCACAAGCGCGCCACCGGATCTGACGATGGCGCCGATGGTCGATCCTGCGGTCGGGGTCGAGGTGGACCGGGAGTTGCGCGGGCGCGCGGAGCAAGTTGCGCACGACGGTGCCGAACTGGCTCGGTCGCTCGGTCTCGACGCGGAGCCGCTCGCCGTCGCCGATGAGCGCGACGCGGCTCGCACGATCGTGAACCTGGCTCGCGATCAGCAGGCCGCGGCGATCGTCGTCGGGTCACGGGGGCTGACTGGCCTGCGAGCGAGGCTCGAAGGCAGCACCTCGAAGGGCGTGCTGAAGGGCGCACAATGCCCGGTCATGGTTGTGCACGATGCCGCCGACGAGGGCTGAGCTCGCGGAGCCCCTCGCGGAGCCCTGAACCAAGATCGGCGCCGCCACCGCTGGTCAGCTGGCCGGCGCCGCCGCTCCCTCCAACTGCTCGACCAGCGCGTCCGAGGTCATCACGTCGGAGAACATCGGGTAGTCGAACTTGATCGCGTTCTCGTGCTCCTCGGGCGAGGTGGCCGCCACGCAATCCGAGAGCGTGATCACCTGGTAGCCCTTCTCGTAGCCGCTCCGCATCGTCGACTCGACGCAGCAGTTGGTCAGGAACCCGCCGAGCGCGATCGTCGTGATCCCTCGCGCGCGGAGGATGAAGTCGAGGTTGGTCGTCGCGAACGTGTCCAGGCCGCGCTTGCCCTCGACAATCACGTCGCCCTCCTGCGGCGCCAGCGCGTCGACGATCTCAGAGCCCCACTCGCCCTTGACGAACGCCGTCGAATCGACGACGCCCTTGAGGATTCCGTAGGGATGCTGCGAAAGCTCTCCGTAGCCGGCCACGAAGGTGATCGGCGCGTGCACGATCGTGGCGCCGGCGCCGCGGGCAGCCTCGACCAGGCGGCGCGTGTTGTCGAGCATGCCGGTCTGGTCCATCACCGTCTCGACCGCTCCATGCAAGACGCCGCCCTCGGAGGTGAAATCGTTCTGGTACTCGATCAGAACCACGGCAGTCCGTTTGGGATCGACAGGCACGAAAGGCTCCTTTCCTCGGTGAGAGACGTTCACCGCTTACTGTAATCCCACCAGGAGCTAGGGACGCGGAATGTCTAGGCTGCCCGCCCGTCGAGGTCGGATCGTCCACGGCTCGATTGAGTCGATCATCCAGAGCGCGCCGCAGGCGCCGGCGGATCCTAGCTCGACGAGCCGCCGCGGCTGCGCGAGCCGCCGCTGCGCGAGCTACTCGCGCGCGAGCGGGTGCCGGCGCTGGCCGCACTCCGTGACCGGCTCGTGGTGCGCGAGCTCGCGGTCTTGCGACGCGCCGGGGTCCGGCGCGTCCGGGTCGCGCGCTGGTCGGGCGGGATCTCGCTCCGGACGACGTCCTTCACGAGCCGCTTGAGCTCGGCGTCGAGGAACTTCGCCATGCGCTCCTCCTCGCGGCGGATCCGCCTGGCGAGCTGAGCGGTCTCGCGATCGCCGACCTCGGTTGCGAGCGTCTCGATCCGCGTGTAGATGGCGATCTCCACGTGCTCCTCGCGCAGCTCCTCTTGCGCGTTGCGCAGGTGCGTCTCGGCCTGGCTGGTGATCGCCGCGCGGGCGGCGCCCACCTGACCCTTGACCGTCGCGACGGCCTTGCCGGCGACCTCGCCGACGGCACTCGGGACGCCCGGAATCTGCTGGGCGGTGGAGGGCGTGCCACCGAGCTTCTTGATCCTGGCGGCGACCGATCGCTTGTGCTCCTTGGTCTCCGTCAGGTGCTTGCGCAGCCGGTTCTTGTAGGCCTGCTTCTCGGTCAGCGCGATGTGAGCGGTGAGATCAGCCTCGAGCTCTGCTTCCTTGGCGTGCGCTTCGCCAAGCCATTGCACGAGCTTGGCGTCGCGTTGGTTCGGGGTCCTTGCGGTGGGCACTGGGCCTGCTCCTTTCAATTGGAAGTGCCGCTGCGTTGCGCGAGCGCGAGCTGGCGCTCCACTGCTGACAGCACGGTTTGGCGCGCCTGGTGGGCGCTTTCGTAGAGGCTCACGGCGGCGAGCTCTGCAGAGTCGGAGTGGCTGACGCGCGCGATCACTTCCTTGGCGCTCATCCGCCTATAACCGTCCCAAGGTTCGTCGATCGTGACCTGTGCACCTGCCCCGTCTTCGGCTCCCGGCTCGGCGAGCTCGCCGACGATCGTCGGCTCTTCCGAGACATGAGTCGGCTCCTCGACGAGCGGACCTGGCATGGCGAGCGGGGTTTCGGATTGCGGTGGCTCGGGGTCAGCCATTGGCGCCGGCGCGGCTTCAGCCGTTGGCGCCGGCGCGGGCTGAACCGTTGGCGCCGGCGCGGGCTGAACCGTTGGCGGCGGCGCGGGCGTGGCGGCGGTCGACGGGGAGGGCGTGGTGTGGCGGTCGTAGAGGTCGTCCTCTTCGGGGGTCCGGTGGCGTGGCTCTGTCTCGAAGGAACGGCCCGTGAGCGCGAGGGCACGTTTGAGCACCTCCTCGCCACCGCGCAGGAAAAGCGACGCGGTCCGCAAGCTGAGCCGCAGGGGCAATGTGATGAGGTCCCCGATCATCGGATTCTGTACTACCCGCGAGTACGCATCCAAACCTCACCCGCGAGTACGCATCCAAACGTCGAACCGGCCCCATGCGCGCGTGGCCAAAAATCCCTTATCGTGATGCCCCGGGTGAGAAGTATGGAGCGCAGTCAGTGAGGAGGATCCGATCGTAGACCTCGACCCGAAGACCATTCTCTCGGGCGCCGGCCGGCTGGTCGAGCGGTTCGGGGACGAGGCTTACTTCGCGGCGCTGTGCATGCGCAGCGGCATGGTCGGTCTGGAGTTGCCCCATCGTCTCGCGCAGTTGCTGCTGGGCTTCGAGCGGTTCGGAATGCTGGGCGGCGCGATCGGGGCGGGCGCAATCCGCCACGGCGATCGGCTCGCGCTGATCGATGAGCGCGGTGAGCTGTCCTACAAACAGCTCGACGAGCGCTCCAACGCCCTGGCCAACGCCTGGCGCGAGCACGGCCTGAGGCCGGGAGAGGGCGTGGCGATCCTCGTCCGCAACCACCGTGGCTTTCTCGAGTCGGTGTTCGCGGCCGCGAAGTCCGGCGCACGGATCATCCTGCTCAACACGTCGTTCGCGGGACCTCAGATTCGCGAGGTCGCAGAGCGCGAGGAAACCGACATGCTCGTCTACGACGACGAGTACGGGGAGATGCTCGGCGACGTCGAGCTGCCCCGGGGCCGGTGGCGCGCGTGGACCGAGGACGATTCCGCCCTAAGCGACGAAACCCTGGAGTCGCTGATCGAAGGCGCGGATACCAAGTCGCCGCCGAAGCCCGGCGTGGCGCCGCGGATCACGATCCTCACCAGTGGCACGACCGGGACCCCGAAGGGAGCACCACGCTCGGAGCCACGATCACTGGGGCTGATGGGAGGGCTGCTCAGCAAGGTGCCGTTCAAGGCTCGCGAGACCACCGAGCTGTGCGTGCCGATGTTCCACGCTCTCGGCTTCATGCAAGCCCTGGTCGGCATCGGGCTGGGGTCGACGCTGGTCATGCGGCGCCGATTCGATCCCGAGGCGGCGCTCGACAGCCTCGAGCAGCACCACGCGACGGCGATGGTCGTCGTCCCGGTGATGCTGCGCCGGATCGTCGATCTCGGCGAGGACGCGGTCAAGCGGCGGGACCTTTCGAAGCTGCGGATCATCTTCGTCAGTGGCTCCGCGCTCGGCGCCGAGCTGACCAAGAAGGCGACCGAGCTGTTCGGCCCCGTGATCTACAACCTGTACGGCTCGACCGAGGTCGCGTACGCGACAATCGCGACGCCGGAGGATCAGCGGGCCGATCCGGCGTCGGTGGGCAAGGTGGTGCGAGGGTCGGTGGTCAAGATCCTCGATGATGAGGGCAACGAGGTGCCGACCGGACAGAGCGGCAGGATCTTCGTCGGCAACCTGTCGCAGTTCGAGGGCTACACCGGCGGAGACAACAAAGAATCAATCGGTGGTCTGATCTCCTCCGGCGATGTCGGCCACTTCGACGAGAACCAGCGGTTGTTCATCGATGGGCGCGATGACGAGATGATCGTCTCGGGAGGCGAGAACGTGTTTCCGGCCGAGGTCGAGGAGCTGCTCGCCGGCCACGAGAAGATCGAGGAAGCCGCGGCGCTCGGGGTCGACGATGAGCAGTTCGGCCAGCGGCTGAAGGCGTACGTCGTCCTCCGCGGCGACTCGAAGCTGAGCGAGGACGAGATCAAGAAGTACGTGAAAGACAACCTCGCCAACTACAAGGTGCCGCGTGAGGTGGTGTTCGTCGACGAGCTGCCGCGCAACCCCACCGGCAAGGTGCTGAAGGGCGAGCTCGAGGAGATGGAAGCGACGGAGACGTCTCGCCCGGAGGGCTAGGGCGCCGCTTCGAGGAAGCTCAGGGTCCGGCGCCAGGCGTCCTCGGAGGCCTCGGCGAAGTTCTTGGAGCGCCGGTCGAAGAACGAGTGTGGTGCCCCCGGGTAGACGTGGATTTCGTGCTCCACCCCCGCCTCGTCGAGCGTCAAATCGAATCGCCGGACCTGCTGTACCGGGATCGCCTCGTCAGCCTCGCCGAACAAGCCGAGCAGCGGACAGCGGATCGCCGCCGTTCGCTCCAGCGGACTGGGCATATCGAACCGGGAACCGTCCAGGACGCCGTAGAAGCCGATCACCCTCGAGAGCCCGAGCTCGTCGCTGGTCGCCGCCAGGAACGACTGCATGCCGCCCAGGCAGAAGCCCACGGTCGCGACGGCCTCGGTTCCGGTCCGCCGTTTGAGCGCGCCGATCGCGGCGGCGATGTCGTGCTGGATCTGGGGCAGGCGCAGCTGCTGCGCGTGTGGCCGGTACTCGAACTCCTCGCCGCGCGGCCCCAGCCCGGCGGTGCGCCCGAAGTAGTCGATCACAATCGCGTGGTGACCGGCCTGCGCGAAACGCTCGGCAAGCTCGACATAGAACGGTGACAGGCCCCGGCCATCCGGGAGGATCACGACCCCGGGGGCGCGTCCGTCCGGGGACTGCGCGAACGCGGCCGAGAAGCGGGTCCCGTCGGAGCTGCGGAGCTCCAGCAGCTCTGCGCCGGCTCCTCCGGCGATCGGTGCCGGCAGCACGTCGGATGGCGGGGCGGGCGGGCGAGCGTCAAAGGCGAAGCACATGCCCGGGGACTCTATTCCCGCTCGCCACGGCGCGAACCCCGCGCCTCGCCACGGGCGCGAACCCGCGCCTCGCTACGCTCGCTGACGCTCGATGAGCGATCCCGCCATGTTCCGCGCGCAGTTCCCGGTGCTAGAGCACCTCGCTTATCTGAACGCCGGCACCGAAGGACCCGTTCCGAGGCGGGCGGCGGAGGAGGTTCACCGCCGGATCGACCTCGACGTGAGCCACGGCCGCTGCGGCCCTCCGTACTTCAAGGACGTGATGGAGATGGCGGCGAAGCTGCGAGCCGGCTACGCGGAGGTGCTCGGATGCGAGCCCGGGGAGGTGGCGCTGACGGGCTCGACGACCGACGGTGTCAACACGGTGATCGCCGGGCTCGACCTGCGCGCCGGCGACGAGATCCTCACCAGCGACGAGGAGCATCCGGGACTGCTCGCGCCGCTGGGGCGCGCCCGGATGCGTTACGGCGTGTCGGTCCGCGTGGTCCCGTTCCCGGAGATCACGGAGGCGGTGCGCTCCTCGACGCGCCTGGTGGCGTGCTCACACGTCTCGTGGGTCAGCGGGCGGGTGATGGACGTCGCCGCGCTCACGAGCACCGGCGTCCCGGTGCTGCTCGACGCCGCTCAGGCAATGGGCGCGCTGCCGGTGGATGTGCGCGCACTGGGCTGCGACTTCTACGCCGCTTCCGGGCAGAAGTGGCTGTGCGGCCCGGAGGGAAGCGGTTGCCTGTACGTGCGGCCGGAGCGACTGGATGAGCTGGTGGTTCCGTGGCCGGGATACGGTTCGGTCGCGGATCCTGAACGCGCGCTCGAGTTCGCCCCCGCCGAGGGCACCGCGCGGCTCGATCACGGGTTTCCGCTCGTGATGCGGAGCGCGTGGGCGCTGGCGGCGCTCGAGGTGTTCGCGCAGGCGGGCTGGGCGTGGGTGTACGAGCGTGCGGCCATGCTGGCCGCGTGGCTGGCCCAGCGGCTAGCCGAGCGCGGGCTCGAGGTCGGTCCCCGGGGACGCTCGACGCTGGTCTCCTGGCGGGTCGCCGATGCGAAGGCCGAAGTCGAGCGCCTTGCCGGCGCGGGATTCGTCGTCCGGAGCATCCCGGCGTTCGAGCTCGTGCGCGCGTCGGTCGGGGCGTGGTCCTCGGAGGAGGAGCTTGAGCGCCTGGTCGCTGCGACCGCGCTCGGTTAGCGGGCAATTTTGGGGGAGGGGGGGTTTTGGATTGGCGGCCCCCCGGCTCCCGCTCAGGTGATCCGCTGCGGGTGGGTGTAGACGTTCACGGTCGTCCCGCGGGCGAACCCGCAGAGGGTCATCCCGCGGTCGGCCGCCAGCGCGACGGCGAGCGAGCTCGGCGCCCCGACGCCGACGAGGATCGGCGCGCCGGCGACCGCCGCCTTCTGGACGAGCTCGAACGACAGACGGCCGCTGACGCACAGAAGTCGCTGGCCGAGCGGAACGATGCCGTCGAGCAGCGCGCGCCCCACGACCTTGTCCATCGCGTTGTGGCGGCCGACGTCCTCGCGGCCGACCAGCAGCTCGCCGCTCGGCTCGAACAGGCCGGTGGCGTGCAGGCCGCCGGTTCGCTCGAATCCCGGCTGGTCGAGATGGCCGGGGAGGCCGGCGATTCGGGCTCGCGGGACGAGCGGCCCTGGTGGCAGCGGGTCACTGTCGACCGCCACCTCCTCGAGCGCGCCCTTGCCGCACACTCCGCACGACGAGGTCGTATAGAAGCGCCGGCGGCCCGGGTCACGCCGCAACGGTCCGGCGATCTCGATCGTGTTGGCGGCGAGATCGTCGGTCAGATCGACGGCCCGGGGGCCGTCGATCAGCCCCTCGGTATAGAGGAATCCGAGCGCGAGCTCCTCGTCGTGGCCCGGGGTCCGCATCGTGATCGCCAGCGGCTCACCGTCGACCCGGATCTCGAGCGGCTCCTCGACCGCGACCTCGTCCTCGCCGCGGTCGTGGCTGACCCTCGTGTACGCAGTGGCCATGCGGGTGAACGTTACGTCAGGCTGCTCGCAGCCCGTGGTCCAGCGTTGTGACCAGCCGGGTGAAGGTCTCGTCGAGGTCCAGCGGGAGCCCGAAGCCGCCCGCCCGTTGGAGCGTCACGAACCCGTGCAGCGAGCTGCGGACGATCCGGGCCGCGTGGACCGCGTCGTCGCCCTCGAGGCCGTAGCCGCGCAGGACCGCCAGGACGACGCCGACGACATGGCTCGCCGCGGCGATCGCTTCCTGGTCGTCCGGATCCGGGGCTTGCTGCAACGCCGCGTAGCTGCCGGGGTGGGAGTCGGCGTAGGCCCGATACGTGTTCGCGACGGCTCGCAGCGCGTCCGTCCCGGCCCGCCCCGCGGCGGCCTGCCCGAGCGCCGCCGCGAGCCCGCGCGCTCCGCGCGTCGCAAGGCGGCGATGGAGATCGTCGAGCCCGACGACGTGCGCGTACAGCGATGGTGGTCGGACGCCGAGGTCGGCGGCCAGACGGGCGAGCGTGACCGCCTGCAGTCCCTCGACATCCGCGACCCTGGCGGCGGCGTCAACGACCGCCTCGGCGTCGAGCCCGACCCTTGGCGTCACCGCGCGCTGCGCTCAGCCTTGGCGATCGCTTCGTCCATCGCCGCGCCCGGCGTGGTCGTGGCCGGACCGTGACCGACGGCGAGAATTGTCGGATCGAGTGCCCGGAGCGCCCGTGCGGAGTCGATGTCCTTGGCCCGGTCCCAGGTCGCCATCGTCGCCAACGGGAAGCGGAGATAGAAGTGCGAGGAGACGGCGACGTGCCCGTAGGAGGTGAAGACGTCGCCGCCGATCAGCGTCCGGTCACGGGTGTCGAGGAATGCGACGTGCCCCGGAGTGTGGCCCGGGCTGGCCACCACCTCGAGGCTGCCGACCCGGTCGCCGGCATTCAGCCTCGTGTCGGGGGTGGTCTTGAGATCCGGCCAGCTGCCCGGCACCTTGCCCTCGACGACCTTCTCGCCGGCGTGGATACGGGCGTCGAGTTCGGGCATCAGGATCTCGACCGTGCCGTCGAGGCGCTCCTTCAGCGCGTCGAGCGAGCCGACGTGGTCGCCGTGGCCGTGGGTCAGCGCGATCCGGCGAAGCTCGCCGCCGAGCTCCCTCGCTGCCGCGATCAGATCATCGGCGCCGCCGCCGGTGGTGGTGTCGACGAGCGTGAAGCCGTCATCCTCGCGGACCAGGTAGGCGTTGACGAAGTGCAGCCGAGTCATCTGGGCAAGGGTGGAGGTGACCGAAGTCGTTCGCATCTGGGACTCCCCGGGGTTCGAAGGCTTCGATGGTTAATGAGATTAGGAAAATACCTAATATCATTAGGAAAGTCAACCTAAGCCGGCCGGGATCCGGCGTGGGCCATCGAGTGCGTGAAATAGAACGACTCGATGGCCCACGTCCTTGCCCCGGTAGGGTCGCGCCGGGATCAGTCGAGCGAGGAGGTGTTGCGATGGCGATTAGCGGCAGTTCGACGGCGGAGATCAACGCGCCGCTCGAGCGGGTGTGGGAGCTGGTCGAGGACGTCGAGTCAGCTCCGCAGTGGCAGGGAGGACTAAAGGCGATCCGGGCAATGGAACGCGACGCGGATGGCCATGCGGTGCTGTGCGAGTCAGAAACCGACGCCAAGGTCCGCACCATCCGCTCGACGGTGCGCTTCAGCTATGCCGGACCCACCGTTCTGCGCTGGCGCCAGGAGAAGGGCGAGCTGAAGTCGGTCGAAGGCAGCTGGCAGCTCGAGGACCTGGGCGACGGACGCACCCGCGCGACCTATTCGCTCGACGTTGACCTCGGGCGGATGCTGGGGATGATGATCCGCGGTCCCCTGGTCGGTGTCCTGCGCGACATGCTCGCCGGCGCGCGTGCCGGCGAGCTGAAGAAATGGGCTGAGGGAGGGGCGTCTTAGGCTCGTGACTCGTACGCCGCCAGGATCATCTTGATGAACCGCGCGAGCTCTGGGGCGAGGTCGGTCAGCGGCTCCGGGCTTCCCGACAGGACGTGGGAGATCAGCACCCGGTTGACCCCGCCGACCGCGGCTGCGATCAGAGTGTCGGAGACTGGAACGACGGCTGGATCTTGCGCCCGCACCCGTTCGTGGAGGACCTTGAGCAGGGTCCCGGTGCGATCCCGGCGCTCCTTCCAGCGCTCGCGCGCAGCGTCGCCGGCGGCCCAGAACTCGATCATGTAGGCGCGGGTGAACGCCAGGTCTGCTTGCAAGAACTCGAGCCACGTGAACAGCACGGACTCGAGGATCTCCTCCCAGTCATGGAGGCCCTGGGCGGCGTTCACCATCGCGTCATGGATGGCCTGGGCGCCGCTGTCGTAGGCGGCGAGAAAGCAGTCCTCCTTGTCGGCGAACTGCTCGTAGAAGGCGGTGCGCGAGACGCCGGCCCGGGCGATCACGTCGGCCACGCTCGTGGCCGCGTAGCCCTGCTCGGCCACGGCGTCCGCGATCGCGCAGATCAGCCGCCCGCGCCGGCTGGCGCGGAGCTCTTCCCGGACGCTCAGCTGCGGGCGCCGGGGGAGCACCTCGATCTTGCGCTCCGGCATCGCAGCCGCAGCCTAGACATTCATGTACAGTTGCGCAACACACTCGTACCGTGCTAGACAGGCGTGTCTCGGGGCGCCTGGAAGAGGAGTTCACATGGTTGGAATCCGGCGGTTGCGTCGACTGGCGCTCGCGCTCGTCCTCATCTCACTGGCCTTCGCGCTCATCGCCTCGGCGGCCAGCGCCAAACTTGGGGTCACCTGGATGCGCAGCTACGCCGCCCCCGGCACGCCGGCCAAGTACGACAAGGTGGGAGTGATCAAGCTCGGACGCAAGAGCGCCAAGAACGTGCTCGTGGTCGAGCCGGGCACCTCGGCAGGGAGCGCGTACTTCGTCCCGCTCGCCAAGTGGATCGTGTCCAAGGCGCCAGGCTGGCAGGTGTGGTCGGTCGAGCGGCGGGAGAACCTGCTCGAGGATCAGTCGATGCTGAACCGGGCCAAGGCGGGCAAGGTGACGGCGACCCAACTGTTCAACTACTACCTCGGGTGGCTCGCCGACAAGAGCATCACGCACCACATCACTTCGGTCCCCGACTCGAAGGTCGGCTTCGCGCGCCAGTGGGGACTGAACGTCGCGATCCAGGACCTGCACACGGTGATCGACGCCGCCCGCAAGCTGGGCGGCAGGGTCGTGCTCGGCGGCCACTCGCTTGGCGGCTCGGTCGTTACCGCATACGCGACCTGGAGCTTCGCGGGCAAGGCCGGCGGGGACCAACTCGCCGGCCTGGTGTACGACGATGGCGGCAGCTTTGGCACGCCGGAAAGCGCACCGGCAGCCGAGCAGGCGCTGCAGACCCTGGCCACCAGCACGCCCTGGCTCGCCTTCAGCGGCGTCCCCGCTCCCTACCTGGGCCTGTACTCCGCCGTCGGCTCCACGGTCGCCCTGATCGCTCCCAACCAGGCATCGCTGGCGAACGCGTTCCCGCTCACCCCACCGGTGCTCAAGACCCCGGTCCCTGGCACGAACCTGGCCACCTTCGGCTACGACACCGACACCAAGACCTCGAAGCTCGTGTTCGCCGCCCAGGCGCACCTCGGAGAGCTGAACACGAGCGTCAGCCCCGCCGGCTGGAACCGCGACGGTGCGATCACTCCGATCGACCGCTACGCCAACATGCTGTCCGGAACCGGTCTGATCAACGTGGACGGGACCGAGTGGTACTTCCCGCAGCGGCTGACCGATGACACTGCGGCGATCGACCAGGGCAATGCCAACCCGGCCCAGAAAGTCCTCGATGTCCACGCCACGATGGGCCATCGCCTGCCCAAGTGGCTGCGGATCTACGCCTTCGGTGCCGCCGGCGGTGCGGCGATCACCGGTTCCGCCGTCGCGCTGGCCAAACAGTCACGCATTTCGATGAGCCACCTGACCCTGGTCAACCGCCAGGGCACCTACGCGCACAACGATCCCGCGGCCGCGTATCCGAACAACGCCTTCTTCAGTCACCTGCTCCCGTTCTTGGCCGAGATTGCCAGGCGCTGACTGGCGCACGGGGCAGGCCGAGGACGATTCGCCTCGGCCACCCGCGACCTGACAATTGTTGCTCAAGGTTCTCGGCCGACGTGCCGATACGGGGTATAGGGGGCCGAGCACAGAAGTAACAGGGGGCGGGCAAAGAAGTAGTAGGGGGCGCGCTAGCTGATGCGTCACGGGCGGGGGCCGCGCCCGTGGACGCATCGTTAGCTCCGCGTCCGCGCCAGGGATCTCCTGATAGGAGACCGCCTCAGCGGACCGCTGGTTGCTGACGCGCCGTCGCGGTGAGCTCCGTCAGCTGGCGGACGACGGCGTCCATTCCGGCGATCGTGTACGTGGCGCGCTGGTCTCCGGCGCCGCCGCCGCGGTCCAGTAACTCAGGCAGTGCCGCGAGCTCATCTGCGCAACGGAGCTCCGATGCCCACCGCTCGGCGCGCGCCAGCGCTCCCTCCAGCAGCTCGGAAACCGGTCGTCGCTCGCCTTGGGCATCGGGAAGCTGGCCGTGGACGCCAAAGCGAGCGGCACGAAAGATGCCCTCCTCGATCAGCTCGGGCGGAGGATCCTCCCGGAGGCCGCTCTGGGCGGCATCTCGGGCCAGGCAATGGACGAGCGCCACCAGCGCTGCGGTGTCGGTGAGTCTCGTCTGCGCGTCGAGCGCTCTTATCTCGACCGTTCCGAGACGAGGATGGGGACGAAGCTTCCACCAGAACCACGTGTAGTCGGGGACGTCGGCCGCGTGGGTGAGGACGCGGCTGATCTGGCAGAAATCGGCGAAGTCGCGCATCGCCCGAGGAGCGCCCGAGCGCGGCCACCCCCGTAGCATGACCTCGCGGGCTGAGGCGAGACCGGTATCGCGGCCGTGGCGAAAGGGTGAGTTCGCCGCCAGCGCCTGAAGCAGCGGCAGGTCGCGACGCAGCCCGTTGAACGCCCGTATGGCGGTTTCCGCGTCCGGCATCCCGACATGGATGTGCAGGCCGCAGACCGGCGTGACGACCGCATCGCCGAGGAGGTATCGGATGCGCTCATAGCGCTCCTTGTCGGTGATCTCGGCGTCGCCTTCGGCGGCGGAAGGATGTGTTCCGGCGGCGAGGATTCCGGCCCCGGTGCTGGTCACCGCTTGTCGCAGCTCCGCCACTGCCCGGACCGCCTCTCCGGCGCTGGAGTAGACGTCACTGATGACTTCGACCTGACAGGCGTGCAGCTCCCTCGAAACCTCGCCCTCCACCTCACCAAGCCGCTCGAGCACCGCCGACGAGGTGTTGACCTGGCGCCCGGTCACCGGGTCGACGAGGAACAGCTCTTCCTCTACCCCGATCGAGAACGGCTCACCGGAGCCGAATCGATGGTTGCGCTCGTTCTTCAAGGTCACGGACTGCGAGTATGCCGCTGCGACGGGCGCGACGGGAGACGGTGGGTTAAGGCGATCGGCCGTCAGGGCAGGATAGGCGTCACATGGGCGCGACGAGTCTCCAGTCGATTTATCTCAATGACCACCTGGCAGGCTCGACGGCGGTCATCGAGCTGGTCCGGCGGGCGGCGCGCGAGCATGAGAACACCGAGCTCGGCGCCTTCCTGACACACCTCGCCGTCGAGATCGCGGACGGGGTCTGGGGCCGTTGATCTCGACGACCTGATCGCTCGCGCTCAGCGCCAGCTCGGCGACGTTGAGAGACATCGGACGGTCGCCGGGTCCGCCCTTCTCATGAGCGGCTGAGCGCCACGACGTCGACGACGCTGCGCCACGCCGGTGGCATGGCCGCGCTGGTGCGCTACTGAAAAGCGCGCCGCCGGTCGCGCCCCCGGAGTCAGTGATGGTACGGTCCGCCGAGCCGACCGATGGCGACGACGACGAATCCGCAGTTCACGCGCGAGGAGGTTGGACTCGCGCTGCGCAACCCGGGCATGCCGCTCGAAGCGTTGCGCTATCCGATTACCCCGATCGGAATGCACTACGTGCTTGTGCATTTCGACATCCCGCAGATCAACGCCGAGAGCTACGAGCTGCAGGTCGACGGACGCGTGCGTCAGCAGCTCTCGCTGACGCTCGAGGATCTGCGCTCGCGGCCGGCGGTCTCGATGCCGGTGATGATGGAGTGTGCCGGCTCTGGACGTGCCCGGCTCACGCCGCGCCCGATCTCGGCGCCGTGGCACGACGAGGCGATCGGCTGCGCCGAGTGGACGGGAACGCCGCTGCGCGGGATCCTCGAGCAGGCGGGGCTGCACGACGACGCCGTCGAGCTGCTGTTCACCGGCCGGGACCGCGGCATTGATCAGGACGTAGAGCAGGACTACCAGCGCAGCCTGCCGATCGAGGAGGCGTTGGGGGACGACGTGCTCCTCGCCTACTCGATGAATGGCGAACCGTTGCCGGCGCCCCACGGCTTCCCACTGCGGCTGATCGTCCCCGAGTGGTACGGGATGGCGTCGGTGAAGTGGCTGCGGTCGATCACGGCGATCGCCGAACCGTTTGAGGGTGTTCAGCAGACAGCCTTGTACCGTTATCGCCGCTCCGAGGAGGACTCAGGCTCGCCGGTCACGCGTAAGAAGCCGCGTGCGTTGATGGCCCCGCCGGGGATACCCGAGTTCCTCTCGCGCGCGCGGCATGTGCGCGCTGGCCACACTCCCGTTGAGGGCCGGGCATGGTCGGGGTGCGCCGCCGTCCGACGCGTTGAGTTCAGCGCCGACGGCGGACGCACGTGGACCGACGCGCGACTAACACCGGCGGTCGCCGAGCACGGCTGGACTAGCTGGTCGTATCAGTGGGACGCCAACGAGCCGGGCGACTACGAGCTGTGCGTACGCGCGACGGACGCCGCCGGCAACACGCAGCCGCTCGATGCCGCCGATGCCTGGAATCAAGGCGGCTACGCGGTCAACGCCGTGCAGCGAGTCCCCGTACGCGTGACCTAGCACGCGGCGTCTCGCTAGACGCCGGGGCCGTTCCAGCTTGCGTGAGCGCATCTCAGTGTGCCTGGTCGTCCGCGGACATGGAAGCGCTCGCGGCTGCGGCCAACTGGCGCTTCATGGCTTCCGCCAACGCCAATAAGCCCGAGAGCGGCCTGAACATTACGTAGAGCTCGTCGATCAGGCCGTCGTCATTCATGTGGATGAAGTCGCAGCCTTCGACCTCGCGATCACCGACACGGGCACGGAAGACAAGCGCCTGATCGGCGGCATCGAGGGCTCCTATCTGACGGATATAGCGGAAGTCCTCGAGTACCTGGCCCACGGCCCGCAGCAGCGCCTTGACCTGGGCAGGGCCTTGATAGGGCGTATGGACAACCGGGCTGCGGAAGACGATGTCCTCGCTGAACAGCGCCACCAGGCCTTCCAGGTCGCGGCGCTCGATCGCATCGCGGAATTGCTGCATCTGGATCTCCTCTCAGATGTGTGACGGTGCCGGATAGCCTGCCCGCGCCCGCAGGCTCCGCTCGAGCTCCCGCAGCATCGGCGGGTACACGATCAGGTGCCGAAACGGCCTAATCGCGGCCATGTAGGCGATCCCCAGGAGTCCGTTGGGCTTCACGAGAACGGCCATCTGCACGCGGTAGTCCCCGGTCTCGTCTGGCACCAAGCCGATGTGCATGACTCCGTGCATCGTCTCGTTGGCGGCCTCCGCGGCGAACTCGTCTTCGAGCAGGTACAGCGAGGTGAACGGGAGCGCTCCAAACTCCGGGCGCGGGGCGCTACGCAGATCCGCCGGAAGCCGGTCACGGAGCGTCGGCACTCTCGACCCGGCGCCCGTTTCCGGTCGATCCCAGCCCAGCAGCTCCCCGATCTTCCACCGGATCGCGAACAGCGTCCGAACCGCGCGGGAGGAACTTCGCGACGGGTCCTGCGAGGCGATCAACTCGACGGCCCCGCGGAACTGCTCACGTCCACCCGGTGCCGGAAACGCCCATACGTCCTCGAGCCGGAAGTCGCGAGTGACCTCGTGGATCCGCCACGGCCGGCTGGTATGCGCAGCGCTCGGTAGCCTCATCGCTGCCTCCATCCATACGGAATCGTATCTATACGGTAATGTATAGTAAAGCCTCCGTCAACTCCCACGAAAAGATCGAGATCGACAGTGGCCGCACCGACCCGCACGCCTCGCACTAGCTGGGTCGAAGAGGGGATGCGAGCCCTCGGCGTTGGCGGCCCGGACGCGGTCCGAATCGAGAAGCTCGCGGAGGCGCTCGGCGTCACCAAGGGCGGCTTCTACTGGCACTTCGACGGCCGCCCAGCGCTGCTGGCCGAAATGCTCGACGCGTGGGAGCGCCTGGTGATCGACGAGGTGATCAAACGTGTCGATGCCGGGGGCGGGGACGCCAGGGCCAAGCTACGGCGGCTGTCCGCGCTCGCTTCCTCCGGCCGCGAGCTGATGAAGATTGAACTGGCAATCCGCGACTGGGCCCGGCGCGACAAGTCGGTTGCAAAGCGCCTCAGGCGCATCGACAACCGGCGCATGGAGTACGCGCGCTCGCTCTTCCGGGAGTTCTGCCCGGACGAGGACGACGTCGAGGTCCGCTGCTTCCTCCTCCTCTCACTCTGGATCGGCAAGGACCTAATCGCGGCTGATCACGGGGCGCGCAGCCGCGCCGATGTGTTAAGACAGGCGTTGCGGTGGCTGGAGGCCTAGTCGCCTTGCCACTTAGTGGCCCCCACCGCAAATACCGTCGCATTCGAGCGGCCCCAGGCGGCGTCTGGCTTCGTCCTCGGAGGCTCGCGCAGCGCTGCTGCGCCACGCCTCCTGCGTCCTGGCCAGCCACTCGCCTGGGACCACTCTCGGTACGACCATATTTACGGCGGGGACCACTTAGTCATAGACCGCGCCGTCGATGAGCCGGCGCCGCCCGATCGGGCTGGGCAGGGCGACGCGCGCCGGGGTCTCGGGGTTCGGAGACCGCATCTGGAATCCCTCACGCGGGGTTATGAACATCGTGAGCACCAGCTCTTCGACGCCGACGTGGAGGTCGGGGGCGAGCAGCCGGCGGTCGGCACGCTTTCCGCCCGCCCACGTTTGTTCGGTGACCAGGACCCGCACGACCGTGTCCTCGGGCTGAGCCTCGCGGTTTGGATCAAGGCGCCAGCCCGATGCGCGGACGCCATCGCGCGTGGCCCGCAGCGGTCGCGCGGAGCTCACCGCGACGCACGTCCACGTGCGCCGCCGGATGTCCTGGCGCACAGCGACCGTGACTAACTGCGGCGGGCGTCCACGCCCAAACAGGACCTCATTGTCGCTACGGGCGAGCACTCGCCACCCGTCGAGGCTCGGCACGGGGATCGCACCCTTGGCTGCCTTCTGCCGAGCGAGCTGCGAAACCAGTGCGGCGACGGCAGGATCCTGTCGATCAAGCTGAGGGGCCGGGGCGCCGAGCGCGGCCGGCGCGAACGGCAAGCCGGCACCGTCACTGATCAGCTCGGGGTCACGCGGCGCAGGGCGGGGCTCCAACAGGACCGAACGCTCCCAGTCACGCTCGGCTGGGAAACTCCGCCTGCCTGCGAACAGTCGCCCGAACCGGCGGGCAGAAGGCTCCGGCATCATCGCGAGACTACCGCCCACACACCTCCGCGATTCGCGTCCAACTCGGGAGCCAGCCCAGCGACCGCGCCGGCTACCGCTCATCATCCGGTCGGCGGGATCAGGCGCGCACGTCGCTTGGAGCGACAGGTGGTTCACCCGGTTGGGGCGGCGAGCGTGCTTGGGAGTGGTGATCGCTCGAGGGCGTCGCGCATGCCGGTGATGGCGTCGAGCAGCGTGGATAGTGGTCTGAGTAGGAGTGTTGCGCGTTCGACGCGTCCGAGCGCGTCGTAGCTCTCGTCTAGTACTCCGGTCATCTGGTGATCGCCGCGGAAGGCGGTGATGATCGTGACGACTTGGCGCTCGACGACGAGCTCACGCTGCGCCTCGATCTCATCCAGGACGCTGCCAATTGTCATCAGGATGTGGGCCACGTCGGCGCGGCCATGGTAATCCCTGACGGGGCTGTGGAAGACCACCTGCTCGCTGAGCACGTTCTCGAGGCGGTTCTCATGGTCTAGTTTTGTGAGTAGGAGTAGTTTCGATTGCATGATTCCTCCAGTCAGCTGACGTGGGTTCACAGCCGCGCCGCTTGGTCGGTGTTCGATGGCGGAGAGAGAGGCGGGGCTTCGGAGAGAGCACGCTCGTGATGCTTTGTCAATTCACGCAGCCTGCTCGCCTCGAGTGTGCAGTCGCGGGGACTCCGCCGGCAGGAGCGCGACCGGAGCGGGCGCACCGGTGGTCGGTCGCTGCGCCGTGTCTGTTATCAGTCGGGCGCTGCGGCCGTGCGTGGTGAAGCTGAAGGCCCAGCGGGTCAGGACGAGGAGCCGGTTCTCGAACCCGATCAGGTACCACAGGTGAACCGTGAGCCAGGTGATCCATGCCAGAAAGCCGCTGAGCCGGATGTGTTTGATGTCGGCGACGGCACTGGCGCGTCCGATGGTGGCGAGGTTACCTTTGTCGTGATAGCGGAAGCGTCGCCCCGGCTTGCCCTTAAGGCGGTCGCGGACGACGCGCGCGGCGTGGCGGCCTTGTTGCATCGCGACGGGCGCGAGCCCGGGAAGCGCGATCGACGAACCGTCGTCCTGGCGGATGCGGATCATGTCGCCAATCGCCAGCACGTTCGGGTGACCGGGGAGCGAGAGGTCGTCGAGGACTTCGACTCGCCCCGCGCTGTCGACTTCTAGCGCGGCGCGGTCGGCGAGCACGCCGGCAAGGCTAGATGCGATGACACCGGCAGCCCAGACCACAGTCCGCGCGGGGATCTGCTGAGGCGCATCGTCCGCGTGTTTGAGGGTGACGGACCGAGCGTCGAGTTCGACAACGGTATGTTCGAGGGCGGTGGTGACACCGAGCCGTGCGAGCGAGCGCTGCGCCCTGACTGAGAGCGTGGGCGGGAAGGCGCCCAGCACTCGGTCGCCGGCTTCGACGAGCAGGATCCGCGCCTCACTGGAATCGAGGGAGTGGAACTCGGCGCGTAGCTCGCGGGAGATCTCGGCGATCTGACCTGCCATTTCCACGCCCGTGGGACCGGCTCCGACTACCGCGAAGGTCAGCCAGGCTGCGCGTCTTTCGGGGTCGGGCTCGAGCTCGGCGGCCTCGAACGCTTGCAGGATCCGGGCGCGGATCGTCAATGCGCCCTCGAGCGTCTTGAGATCCGGGGCGACCTGCTGCCAGCGATCGTGGTGGAAGTAGTTGTAGTGCGAGCCGGCTGAGACGATCAGGGTGTCGAACGGCACGGAGTCGTACTGGCGCTCACCCGCCGCCGGGCGCACCCTCAGCAGGCGAGCGTCGAGGTCGATGTCGGTGACCTCGGCGAGCAGGACGCGAACGTTGCGGTTGTGGCGGAAGACGCGGCGGAGCGGGTAGGAGATCTCCGCGGTCGAGAGCGCGCCGGTGGCGACTTGGTAGACCAGCGGTTGGAAGAGATGGAAGTTGCGTCGATCGATGAGCGTGACGTCGACCGGCAGGTGGGCGAGCTTCAGCGCCGCCTGGAGGCCGCCGAAGCCGCCACCGACGACGACCACCCGGTGGCGAGTCGCCGGCTTTCCATCACCCGGCGCGGAGCCGCGGACCCGCCGGGTGAACAGCGCTGCGCAAACGACGGCACTTGCGGCGAAGATGCCAGCCGCCCATGCAAACCCGACGGCGTATCCGCGGACGGCGGCGTGCCCGATCAGGTCGGGGACGTGGTGTGCGCCGGCGAGGTAGTGGGCGCTCGCGCTCGCCGCGATCGTCGAGAGCAAGGCAATGCCGAGCGAGCCGCCGACCTGCTGCGATGCGTTGACCGTGGCCGATGCGACCCCCGAGTCGCTCGGCTCGACGCCCAGGGTCGCGTTGCTGATCGCGGTCGAGAACACAAGGCCGAGCCCGGCGCCGATCACGATCAGCGCGGGGAGGATCTCTCCGGCGTAGGTGGAGTTGACGCGGATTTGGGTCAGGTAGAGCGCTCCCGCAGCCCCGAGCGTCATGCCGGTGGCGATCAGCGGTCGCGGGCCGAAGCGCTTCTGGAGCTTGGTCAGGCCCACGATCGCGGCGCTCATGATCGTCACGGTCATCGGCAGGAACGCGAGCCCAGTCGTGATCGGGGAGTGGCCGCGGGTCTGCTGCAGGTAATAGGTTAGGAACAGGATCACGGCGAAGATCGCGCCGCCGGCGATGCCGATCGAGAGGAACGCCGCACCGCGGTTGCGGTTGGCGACCACGCGCAGCGGCAGAAGCGGGGTCCCGACCCGTGCCTCAAGCGCGACGAACAACCCGAGCGCCAACATGCCGGTCGCGAGCATTGCGATCGTCAGCTGGTTGCCCCAGCTCGTTGTCTGCGCGTGCGTGAACCCGTAGACAAGCGCGAACAGGCCGGCTGAGACGGCTAGCGTGCCGGGGATGTCCAGCCGCGGTCTTGTCTGTGGCCGCGAGTTGCGCACCAGGATCTGCGCACCGGCGACCGCCGCCGCGGCAAACACGAGGTTCACGTACATGCAATAGCGCCAGCTGAGCGACTGCGTCAGCACGCCGCCGAGCAGCAGCCCGATCGAAGCGCCGCTGCCGGCGATCGCCGCGAAGATCCCGAACGCTTTCGCGCGCTCGGACGGCTCGGTGAAGGTGGTGGTCAACAGCGACAGCGCGGCGGGAGCGAGCATCGCCCCGAACGCCCCCTGGACCGCCCGGGCCGCGACCAGCATCCCGAACGACTCGGCTGCGCCGGCGACGGCGGAAGCGAGCGCAAACCCCAACAATCCGGCGATCAGGGTCCACTTGCGTCCGAACCAATCACTGAGCCGGCCGCCGAGCAGCAACAGGCTTCCGAATGCCAGCGCGTACGCGGTGATGATCCACTGACGGTTGTCGTTGCTGAAATGAAGCGCCTTTTGGGCTGACGGAAGCGCGATATTCACAATAGTTGCGTCGAGCACGACCATCAGTTGAGCTGTGCCAAGGATCGCGAGGATCATCCAACGGCGCGTGAGGTTCGAACTAGGGGAGGTCATTTGAAAGCTCCGATCGGAGGACGGGGTGTGTCACCCACGCTAGGTCGCCCCGCCCAAGATGTGAAAGACCGCTTTGCGCTCTCTTCAGCTCAGCGCGGCATCACCGCGCATCCGGCCAGATTGCGATCCCGCGGTTAGCATCCGCGCGGTGACTGATCTTCGTCGGTTGGAGTACTTCGTCGCCGTCGCGCACGAGCGTAACTTCACGCGCGCAGCCGAGCGGTTGCACGTCGCGCAGCCGGCGCTCAGCCGCCAGGTGAGGTTGCTCGAGCAGGAGCTCGGGGTCGAGTTGCTGCACCGCACCACGCACGAGTTCGAGCTGACCGAGGCGGGCGAGTTCTTGCTCGAGCGCGGACCGGCGCTGCTGAGCGCCGCCGACGAGCTGTGGCGCAGCATTCGGACCTACGGGACGGGCGAGCGTGGAGAAGTGGTGGTCGCGTACGGGGCCAGCGCCAGCTATGAGACGGCACCGCGGTTGTTGCACGCGCTGGCGGAGACCCATCCTCGGATCGCGATCACGACGGCGGTCAAGTCGGTCGCCGAGATCGTCGTAGGCGTGAGCGACGGTTCGATCGATCTGGGGCTGGTTCGCTGCCTTCCGCAGACCGTGGGGTTGGAGGCTCGCACGATCCGCCTCGAGCGCCAGGGGCTGCTGTTGCGCTGCGACCATCGGCTCGCATCCTGTTCTGCGGTCAGCCTGGGCGAGCTGGCGGATGAGACGTTGCTGCTCCACCCCCGCGAGGCGAACCCTGGTCACTACGACGCGGTGCTAGGGCTGTGTCGTGAACAGGACGTGGAGCCGCGGGTGCTGCTGCGAACCCTGAGCTTCGACCTCACCTACGGCCCGATCCTGCGGGCGGAAGCGGTCGCGATCATCGGGGAATCGTCGCGCTTAGAGCTGCCGGAGGAGCTCTGCTGGCTACCCCTAACTCCACCAGTGAGCTTCGAGGTGAGCCTCGTCGCGCGCGGCCACAACCGCGCCCCGGCAGTGGATCGGATGCTTGACGCGGCGACCGGGATCGCCGACGCCCTCGGCTGGATCTAGCCAATACCGAGACGCGTGGCCGGTCATGCCGGCGGACGCTGAAGACATGCTCGACAGGTATTTCACATCCCGCCTGCCAAGCGCGACGCTCCCGTTGTTCAAGAACCAGACGAGGAGTTCCGAGATGATCGAACCCACTGACAGCAAGACCGCGCTGCGCCGCTACGTGGCAGCGGTGCAGGCCGGTGACGAGAATGCGCTGCGCGAACTGTTCGCCGAGGACGCGACCTGGACGTTGCACGCCGGCCGGCTGCCGATCTCAGGCACATGGGCCGGACGCGAGACAATCATCGACGAATTCCTCGCGACCGCCATGTCCTATTACGAGCCGGGCTCCGTCAGCCTCGAGATCACCGGGATGATCACCGAGGGAGACCAGGTCGTGCTCGAGTGGACAAGCCGCGCGCGGACACGCGCCGGCCGCGCCTACGAGAACGGCTGTATTGGCGTGTTCACCGTCCGGGACGGAAGGATCCAAGACGTGCGCGAGTACATGGACACGCTGTATGCCAGCGAGGTCGCATTCCCGGGCTCCGTCATGCTCAGCGCCCGGCGGTGGTCAGTGTTCAGCGATTAGAGAGTCGAGGCGCTTGGAGGGTGACGATGATCGAACTCGAGTACGAGATGACGTATGCCGAAACGATCGAAGGGCCGGTCGGACCGACGACCGGCTCGCCGCTCGGCGAGCGGCTGTGCTGGCAGGTCACGACCGCGACGCTGAGCGGTTCGCGCATCAACGCCACGATGACGGTGCCCGGCACCGACTGGATCCGGCTCGGCGCCGACGGGATCCGCCGACCGGATCTCCGCGCGCAACTGGTGACCGAGGACGGCGAGCTGATCCTGCTTCGCTATGACCTCGCGCTGATCCGCTCAAGTGAGCGCTTCCTCGCCGCCCTTGCGGCGGGTGAGGCCACCGGGTTCGAGGACCAGTACATGCGGATGGCGCCGCAGTTCGAAGTGGGCGCCGGGCGATACGCGTGGCTCGGCGAGAGCCTGTTCGTCGGGCGCGGCCGACTCACCGGACCAAACGCGATCGCATACGAGCTCTACCGCGTTCTCTAGGCGCGTCGCTATCCGACGGCTCGACCGCCTGCAGCAGCTCGTCCATGTCGCGATCCTGACGTGCCCAGTTGCGCGAGGCGAAATGCCTCGACGATGTGTGCCGGGCTGCTGCAACTGGCCCGATCACCACTCTTGGACCGTGCCCTCGGGAGCCGGCGCTACCAGCGATCGGATATCAGGTCCGGTGAGGCCTATGGGCGTGAGCTCGAGATATACCGATTGCACGCCGAGGCGGCCCCCGAGACGCACATACGGGCGTCGACGCCAGCCGTAGTGCCGATCGAGCGCTGACTCCGCGATCTGCTCCTCGTCGGCTTGGAGGATGCGACCCGATCCCTCCGCGAACGGACCTCTTGGCGTGCCGCGGAGGTTGCAGGGAGCAACGCGGACCTGGCGACTGTGCTGCAGGCGCTTGACCTTGCCGGCATCAGCGAGGCTTTCAACGTACACGCGGCCGTTGAGCAGACCGAACCACATCGGAGTGGGCATCGGCTGCCCCGTCCGCCGGAAGGTCACGACCAGCGCGTACTCCTCGCCAATCAGGGCATTGAAGGTATCTGCGGTTCCGGGAAGGCCGGCCGCCTCGCCAGCTTGATGGTTCCGCAGCCTGTCAAACAGCCGATCCTGCCGGCGGCTAATCCGATGAGCAAGATTGAAGTGATCCATCAGGCAAGATCATCTCATCGGCACGGACCGCTAGCGGCGGCGGAGTCACGACCACGACCGGAAGCACCACGTTGCCGGACGTACGCTAATCGTGAGCGGCGGGACGATCTCGGAAGGTCCACTCGCGGTCGTAGGCTTACCGT
Source organism: uncultured Solirubrobacterales bacterium (assembly GCA_963799745.1). Classification (GTDB taxonomy): domain Bacteria; phylum Actinomycetota; class Thermoleophilia; order Solirubrobacterales; family Solirubrobacteraceae; genus Palsa-465. The sequence goes on from CAWCYH010000002.1 coordinate 42,457, forward strand.
GTCCAATCATGAGGGCGAGACCGGGACTGAGAGGCGCTTGGCGCGATGATCAGCTGTCCTAACTGCGGCCAGGAGAACGCGGACGGCTCGCGCTTCTGCAATCGCTGCGGCGCCCCGGTGACGGACGGGACGGCGGGAGCGCACGAGGAGCGGCGGATCGTGACTGTTCTGTTCGCCGACTTGGCGGGATTCACCGCCCGATCGGAGCGCCTTGACCCCGAGGACGTCCGGGCGATCCTCAGTCGCTACTACTCCAGGCTGCGGGCCGAGATCGAGGCTTTCGGGGGAACCGTTGAGAAGTTCATCGGGGATGCCGTGGTCGCGGCATTCGGCGCGCCGATCGCGCACGGAGACGATCCGGAACGAGCGGTGCGGGCAGCCCTCGCCGTCTGCGGCGCCGTTGAGGAGATGAACGTTGCCGACCCCAAGCTCAACCTCGAGGTGCGCCTCGCGGTGAACACCGGGGAGGTGATCGTCTCGCGGAGCAAGTTCGAGCTGCGCGAGGGAATGTTTGCCGGCGACGTCGTCAACACCGCCTCGCGAATGCAGACGGCGGCGCCGACCAACGGAATCCTCGCGGGGGAAGAGACCTACCGCGCCACCCGCGCTCTGATCGATTACCGGGAGGTGGAACCGATCGTCGCTAAGGGAAAGCGCGCTCCGGTTCGCGCCTGGCTGGTGCTCGGCTCGAAGACAGGTCCCGGTGAGCGCGCCGTGAGCAGTGTGCCGATGCTTGGCCGGATCCACGAGATTGCCACGCTGCACCGGGTGTTCGAGGGTGTGTCTACCGAGCGGCGTCCGCATCTGGTCACAGTTCTGGGCGACGCGGGGATCGGGAAGACCCGGCTAGCCGCCGAATTCACGGCTCAACTCGAGCGGCAGGGAGTACGGATCCTGCGCGGACGCTCGCTCCCCTACGGCGCGAGCACGATGTACGGGCCGTTCTCCCAACAGGTCAAGCAGTTCGCGAGCATCTTCGCCAGCGACGACGTTCCGTCAGGGCAGGAGAAGCTCCGACGCGCGATAGCGGAGATCGCGCCAGCCGAGTCCAACGATGAGCTCGTCTCCCCCCTCGAGCTCCTGATCGGCCTCGATACTGGGGAGGAGGTCGAGAACCGGCAGATCCTTTTCTTAGCGGCGAGGCGTTTTGCGGAAGCGCTCGCGCGCGACCAGCCCACGGTCCTCGTGTTCGAAGATCTTCACTGGGCCGAGAGTGGAATGCTCGACCTGCTGGAGGTGCTGGCCTCCCGTGTGCGTGACGTACCGATGATGTGGCTTGCACTTGCGCGACCCGAGCTTCTGATGACACGGCCCTCGTGGGGCGGCGGACTTCCGGGGTGCACGACGCTATCGCTCGAGGCGCTCGGCCGGGACGATGCCACCGCGTTGGCGGGCCGGTTGCTCGCACGCCGAGCCGGAAGCGATCAGGAGGTAAGGGTGGTGGAGACAGCTGAGGGGAATCCGCTGTTCATCGAGGAGCTCGCGGCCGCTGCCGTCGAACGTCCTCAGTCGAGCGCAGACGACCTGCCGACGACGATCCGGGAGCTCGTGTCCGCGCGCCTGGACGCGCTTCCATCAGACGAGCGCACCGTGCTCCTGGATGCCGCAGTGGTTGGAAAGATCTTTTGGCGCGGCGCGATCGAGCGAATGCAATCGAACGGCATCGTGCTTTCCGGAGCCCTCGACTCGCTCGAGGCGCGGGACCTGATCAGGCGCGAACCGCGCTCATGGATCGAGAGCGAGGAGCAGTTCACCTTCAAGCACGCCCTGATCTGTGATGTGGCCTACGCCACCTTGCCGCGTGCGAGGCGCAAGGACCTGCACGCGATCGTTGCCGGCTTCCTAGAGAACGCGACCCGGGGGGCCGCGGCGACGGCGACCGCTCTGGCCCGTCACTGGCGAGAGGCCGGAGACAACAAGCGCGCGCTCGAGTATCTGCTGCTCGCGGCCGATCAGGCGGGACGCGGCTGGGCGAAGGAACAGGCGGCCTCGCTTTATGGGGAGGCGCTCGAGCTGTGCGACTCAGATCCCGAGCTCCGGCGGGAGATCGTTCGCAAGCAGGCGCTGGCCATGGTCGCGCTCCAGCATGTCATCGACATGCAATATCTGTTCCGTCAGGCCGAATCCGAGAGCAGCGACGCTCCCTGAGCTGCGTCCGCCGCTCAGGACGGAAAGTCGTCAGGAGTGACATCTCCGACGATCTCCGAGATGCGCAGGATCTCGTGCGATCCCAGTTCGTGGGCGTGGCTGCGAAGCTCGTCCTCGCTCGGCGCGGCGTACATGCAGAATGTCTTCACGCGACCGTCGTCTCCGACCGCGACGTGGCTGTGCTCCCACGTGATCTCGGGAAACTGCTCCGTCGTGATCTGCCGGGAGCGCCGCCCCAGCGCGTTCATCTGCTCCTGCCCAACTTCGAACTGCCGTTCCACAAGATATCTCGGCATGCACTCCTCCTAGGGCCGATTGACCAGACTACGCGGTGGTGGTCGGGCATTCAAGTACCGCGCCGGAGCGCTGGATGCGGGCTGGCGGGCGCTCGCTGCTCGAGAAGCGATGCCCCGAGCCGGGTTGCCCGACCGTGTCGCGGCGGTGCAGCGGCTTGCCGAGGAACGCCGTTCGCCCCTTCTTTCTGCGGTGGGCGGTTCTTTGGGTGGTTGCGTTCAGGCGGCGACCGGCAGGTCGGCGGCCTCGCCCGGGACGATCGGTGCTGTGCGCCGCGGGCTGATGCACAACGCGGTCAGCGCCGCCAGAGCGGCGAAGCAGGCGCAAGCCCACAGAGCGGGCCTGAAGCCGGCGGTGACACTGGCGGGGCTGCCGAGGTGGCCGTTGGCGGAGAAGACGGCGCTGCCGATCGCGATCGCGAAGACCGCTCCGAAGCGTTGCGCCATGTAGTTGATCCCGGATGCCTTGCCCATCTCGTGCGGCGCGACGGCGCTCAACACTGCGGTTGGCACGGTCGGGAGGGCCATCGAGATCCCCACGCCGGCGATCAGGAGCGCGATCACGAGCTCGGTCCAGCTCGTGGCCAGGGAGCCGTGCCATGCGACCCAGACGAACCCGGCCGTCAGCAGGCTCAGTCCGACGACCATGATCGGCCGGCGGCCGATCCGATCGGAGAGAGCGCCGGCGATGGGTGAGACGAACATCGGCGTCGCGAAGAACGGAAGCAGACGCACGCCGGCGCCAACCGGCGAGTAGTGGCGCGCGAGCTGGAACTCCTCCGTGACCAAGAGTCCGGCGGCGAAGATTGCGCCGGACATGAGGAACGTCGTCAGGTTGCCGATCGCGAAGTCGCGCACCGAAAACATGCGCAGCGGCACCATCGGCTCGGAGACCGAGCTCTCCCACCGGACGAAGGCGATAAGCAGCACCGCCCCCGCGACCAGCGTGCCGACGACCTCGGCGCTTGACCAGCCAACATTGTTGGCGCGGGTGAGCGCCCAGACGAGGGAGACGACGCCGCCGGTCACGAGCCCGACTCCCATGAGGTCGAGTCGCTCCGGTGCGCCGTAGCTCTCGGGTAGCAGCCGAAGGCCGAGCAGCACGGCGATGACGCCGATCGGGACGTTGATCCAGAAAATCCAGTGCCAGTCGATGCCTTGTGTGACGGCGCCGCCGACGATCGGTCCCATCGCGACTGCCAGGCCGGCGAGGCCGCCGTAGATCCCGACGATCATCCCGCGCCGCTCAGCCGGGAAAGCGGCCGTCAGGATGGTCAGGCTGAGCGGCAGGACGATCGCGCCACCGAGCCCTTGTACCGTCCGGGCGGCGATCAACTCGGACGCGTTCGGCGCCAGGGCGCAGGCGACGGAAGCGACGGTGAACAGGGCGAGCCCGCTGGTGAAGACCTTCCGCCGTCCGAGCCGGTCGCCGAGCGCGGCGGCGGTGATGATGCCGGCGGCGAAGGCGATGCCGTAGGCGTTCAACGTCCACTGCAGGGAAGAGAGACTGACATGCAGGTCGCGTTGCATGCGCGGCAGCGCCGTGATCACGACGACCGAGTCGAGAATGACCATGAAGTAGCCGGTCGAGGTCAGGCCAAGAACCCAGCCGAGGCGGCGCTTCGTTGCCGGTTTGTCTGTCATCTGTCCTCCTTTAGTCGTGGCCGGCTCTCGGCCGGTTCTGCCTCAGTGACGAACGGATGGACGCCAGACGGACAGGCAGCCCGAAAGGAATCAAGGTTGTCCGTCTCAGGCTGGTGCTTTGCCGCCCGCGTTGCTCCGCCGAGCTGACGAGGCCCCGCCAGGCGTTGCCGGGCGCCGGGTGGCACGATCAGCCGGCCGAGGATGGGACCGTCGCGCTCCATGTCAGCAAGATCGTCTACGCGCTGGTCGATCACGAGGAGCACTGGGTCGGGTTCGGGACCTGAGGTCCTCGCCGACCCGGTGCGCCCCGTGCGCCTGCTACATCGCGATCGCTTGGTAGACGTCGACCGCGCCGCCGATGTCGAGGACCGGGCAGCCCTTCGCGAGCTCGAGCGCCGAGTCGAGGCTGTCGGCGGACACGATCGAGTAGCCGGTCAGGCCACGCGAGCCGCCATCGCTGACCGAGCCGCCCGGGCCGACCGTCTTCGCGCTTCCCATCGCGGCGCCGCCCTCGACGACGGCCGAACCGAGCTCTCCGAACCACTGACCCCACTTGGCATACTGCGCGGTGCGCTCGGCCTCGTCAGCGGCCACACCTTTGCCGCCGCTGTACGCGAACACGTAATTCGCCATCTCCATGCGCCCTTTCGGTCGCGGCCGGCGCGGATGCCGGCCCTTTGATCTGATGACGAACAGCCGACGCCCAGACGGACACGGCGATCGACAAACCGCCGAGGTGTCCGTCTGGCCGGCCGCCGTTCGTCTAGGAGACAAACCGACAGCTCGAGAAGGGAGCACAGATGAAGTACGTACTGCTGAACTACACCAAGGCCGACACGGCCGGGGAACGTCGGCCACGCGAGATGCACCCCGCTGTCGCCGCGATCCTGGAGCGGCCCGACGTGAGCGGCTGGGTCCGTCTGCAGCCGGCCGAGTCGGCGACGACCCTCAGGCTCGAGTCGCGAAAGGTGCTCTTGAGCGACGGCCCGTTCGTGGACAGCAAAGAGTTCCTCGCAGGCTTGATCCTGGTAGAGGCTGAGAACCTCGACGGCGCGCTCGCCGTCGCCGCCGAGCTGCAGGAGCTCGACGTCACAGCGGCGATCGAGGTCCGTCCTGTGCTCGAGCAGGAGCTCAGGGGTGCTTGAAGACGTCTTTCGCGATCAGTGGGGACGCGTGCTCGCCACGCTTGTCGGCGTCCTCGGTGACATCGAGCTCGCCGAGGACGCTGCACAGGAAGCGTTCGCGCTCGCCGCGGAACGATGGCCGCGCAACGGCCAGCCCGAGAACCCGACCGGTTGGCTGATCACGACGGCTCGCAACCGCGCGATCGACCACATCCGGCGCCAACGGACCCTCGCTATCAAGACCGAGCAGGTAAAGCGGGAGCTGCGAGACGAAGCGGAGGAGACGATGGACGAGACGACGACCTTCGCCGACGAGCGGCTCGAGCTCGTCTTCACGTGCTGCCACCCGGCGCTCGCGCTCGACGCGCAGGTCGGACTCACGCTGCGCACGCTCGGCGGCCTCTCCACCGAGGAGATCGCACGTGCCTTCCTCGTCCCGTTCGAGACGATCAGCAAGCGCCTGACCCGCGCCAAGCACAAGATCCGCGACGCCGGCATACCGTTTGCCGTCCCGCCCGACCACCTGCTGCCCGAGCGGCTCGACGCGGTGCTCGCCGTCATCTACCTGATCTTCAACGAAGGCTGGGGCGGCGGTCGCGTCGACCTGTCGGCGGAGGCGATCCGCCTCGGCCGTTCCCTGGCGGAGCTCATGCCCGACGAAGCCGAAGCGCACGGCCTGCTCGCGCTGATGCTGATCAACCACGCGCGTAGCACCGCCCGCTTTCGCAACGGCGAGCTCGTCCTGCTCGAGGACCAGGACCGCGCGCTCTGGGACCAGAACCAGATCGACGAAGGCCGGAAGCTGCTCGAACGCGCGCTCACCCTCAACGGAAGCGGGCCTTACATCATCCAAGCCGCGATCGCCGACCTCCACCTCCAGCGTCCACGCGACTGGGAGAGGATCGCCCTCCTCTACGAGAGGCTCGAGCACATCACCGGCTCACCGGTCGTGACGATGAACCGCGCGATCGCCGTCGCCGAGCTCGAAGGACCCGAAGCAGCGCTCGCCCTGCTCGACCGGCTCGAGCTCGACGGCTATCGCTACTACCACTCGACACGCGCCGACCTGCTGCGACGGCTTGGCCGAAACGACGAAGCACGCGCTGCCTACGGACGCGCCCTCGAGCAAACCCAGCCGGGGCCGGAACGGCGGTTCCTCGAGAGCCGGCTCGCCGACGTCTCCGAGAGCGCCGAACCACACCCGGACGCGTGAGCCAAGCCCACTAATCCCTCTGTGCGTGGACCAAACGGGACGAACGAGTCAGGCGAGGGAACGGGCCTCCATGGAGCAGTTGTGTGCGGGGTCGTTACGCGGCAGTAACCGAGCTTGGTTGCGAGAGGAAGTTGATCTCGATGTCGAGTCCGCCGGTGGAGCGTGGGTGTGCGGTGACGTTGGCACCGTGGGCTTGGGCGATGGCTTTGACGATGGCCAACCCGAGGCCGTGACCGTCTTCGGACCCGATTCGGTCGTGTCCGAGCCGCTGGAAGGGCTGAAACAGTCGCTCGACCTCCGCGGCGGGAACGATGGGTCCGGAGTTGCCGACGGATAGCTGGGAGACCGTCCGGAGCCGGTTGGTGCTGAGGTCGATGCCCCCGTCGGGCACGTTGTGCTGGATGGCGTTGTCGAGGAGGTTGGCGACCATGCTCTCGATGAGGACGGGATCGCCGGTAGTGGGCGCGGGATCGAGCGATGCTCGTATCTCGATACCGCGCCGCTCGGCCTCTTGGTGGCGGGAGACGAGCGCGCGTTCCACGATCTCGGCGAGGTCGAGGGGTTCTCGGCGTTCGATCCCGCGCTCGCTGCTGGCGAGCGTGAGGAGCCCGTCTACGAGTTGCCCCTGCCGCTCACCGAGGGCGAGTGCTTCCTCGCACGCCGAGCGGAGGTTCTCTGCGGTAGCGTCAGGGTCGGCGAGCGCGACCTGTAGCAGCGTGCGCTGGCCGGCGAGTGGGGTTCGCAGCTCGTGCGATGCGTTCGCTACGAAGCGTCGCTGGGATTCAAACGAGGACTCAAGGCGTCCGAACAGGTCGTCGAGCGTGCTCCCGAGTTGGGTGATCTCGTCGTCGGGGCCCTCAAGCCCGAGACGACGATGCAGGTTCGTCGCGGAGATGTCTCGCGCGGTTGCGTTCAATGTTCGGAGTGGACGGAGATACAGCCCGGCGAGCTGCCAGGCGAACCACAATCCCACGAGCACGGCGAGCACGATCACGATTCCTGCGCCGATCTCGAACCAACGGCCGTTGCCGTTGCTTATCTCGACGCCGGGGGGTGCCGTGGCAGTCCGGAACAGGAACGCGGCGGCAACGAGCACGACGACGACAACGACGACCAACAGCCCCGCGTAGAGCGCGGTGAGCTGCGCGCGAAGCGTCGCCTGGCGCAGGCGATTCGCCAGGGTTGTGCGGATGCTCATCGCGAGTCTCCTATGCGGTAGCCGCCCTCGCGGACGGTGTGGATGACGGGTGGGTCGCCGAGCTTGGCTCGGAGGCGGTGCATCGTGTGCTTGACCGCGCTGGTGAACGGATCGGCCGCCTCGTCCCAGACTCGTTCAAGCAGTTCCTCGGCCGAGAGAACGACGCCAGGGGAGGCGAGCAGGCATTCGAGCAGCGCGAACTCCTTGGGGCTCAGCTCGAGGCGGCGTCCGGCTCGGGAGACCACGCGGCGGGCGGGGTCGAGGGTGATGTCCTCGTAGGCGAGGGTGGGCGGCACGGGCGGGGTCGATCGGCGTGCGAGGGCGCGGACGCGGGCGACGAGCTCGGTGAGATCAAACGGCTTGGGCAGATAGTCATCCGCCCCGAGCCCGAGGCCGTCTACGCGGTCCTTGACCGTGCTGGCGGCGGTGAGCATCAGGACGCGGCTGTCGGAGCCGTCGGCAACGAGGTGACGGCAGATGTCGTCGCCGTGGACGCCGGGCAGGTCCCGGTCCAAGACGATCACGTCGTAGCGGGTGACCGCGAGGTGGCTGAGGGCGTCGGTGCCGTCGAGTACGACATCGACGGCCATGCCCTCCCGGCGCAGCCCGGTGCCGATCGAGCGGGCCAGGATCTCGAAGTCCTCGACGACCAGGACCCTCATCAGCGATCGCCTCTTATCGGGGGGGCTTGGTGGGGCTGCCGACTAGCGGTTATACGTGCCATGTGCTCAAGCATGGCGGGTGCCGGGTCGCAACTCGGTATCAGCGGCTGCGACCGAGTTGCGACCAGCCAGGTCATACAAACGATCCGTGACCGACCCCTCGACGACGAACGGACGACCACGGTGAGCGAACAGATGATCGAAGTCTCCGGGCTGCGCAAGCGGTTCGGCACCACCCAGGCCCTCGACGGGATGACGTTCACCGTCCCGCCGGGACGGGTGACTGGGTTCGTCGGCCCCAACGGGGCGGGCAAGTCAACGACGATCCGCGTGATCCTCGGCCTGGACGCCCCCGACGAAGGCCACGCGCTGGTCGGCGGCGTGCCCTACCAGCATCTGCATCGACCGCTGCGTTACGTGGGCGCGCTGGTTGACGCCGCCGCTTTGCAGCCGAGTCGGACGGGGCGCAACCACATGCTGTGGCTGGCCCGTTCGCAGAACATGCCCGCGCGGCGGGTCGATGAGGTGATCGAGCTGGTCGGCCTGGCCAGCGCCGCGCGTCGCAAGGCGGGAGGCTTCTCGCTCGGGATGCGCCAACGTCTCGGGATCGCTGCCGCGATGCTCGGGGACCCGCCGGTGTTGATCCTGGACGAGCCGTTCAACGGCATGGACCCCGAGGGGATCATCTGGATACGTCACTTCCTGCGCTCCCTCGCCGCTGAGGGGCGGGCCGTGCTGGTCTCCAGCCATCTGATGGGCGAGCTACAGGACACGGCCGACCAGGTGGTCGTCGTTGGCCGCGGGCGAGTCCTCGCGGACTCGACTGTCGATGAGCTGCTGGCCGGCGGGGCAGGTGAGGAGGTTGTGCTGCGCACCTCAGATCCAGGGGAGGCGGTCATCGCACTCGAACAGGCGGGCGCCGAGGTCGCGGTTACCGACCGTGGCACGCTCGCTGTGACCGGGATGAGAGCCCAACGCGTCGTTGAAGTCCTCAGCCAGGCCGGGGTGGCGTTCTCCGAGGTCACGACCCGGCGCGCGAGCCTCGAGGACGTCTACCTCCAGCTCACCGGCGGCGACGCCGAGTACCGGGCAGCGGCTGGATGGGAGCAGGGCCGATGACCGCGACCACAACAACTTTGGACTCGGCCGGTGGTGTCGCCCCTGGCGGCTTCGGGTCGGCGCTGCGGGCTGAGTGGGTCAAGTTCCGCACCGTACGCGGCTGGTCGGTGGCGCTCTTGACGTCGATCGTTCTCTGCGTCGTGTTCACGTATCTCGTCGCGAACGGCAACCACACCGGCACCTGCACCGGCAGCGGTGCCTGCACCAGCGGCCACGCGTTCGTCCCCACCGGACCGGACGGCGAGGCCGTCGCTGACAGCTACGAGTATCACTACCAACGCCTCACCGGCAACGGCACCCTGACCGTGCGGCTCGTTTCGCTGACCGGCCTGATCTCGACGCGACCTCCCGACGCGGCGCCCTCGATCACGGCGACCCGTTCGGGGCTCGCGACCTGGGCCAGGGCCGGCATCCTCGTCACGACGAGCACCAAGCAGGGGTCGTCCTACGCAGCCGTGATGGCCACCGGCGGCCACGGCATACGCTTCCAATACGACTACACGGGCGACCAAGCCGGTCCACCCGGAGTCGTCTCGGGCAACTCGCCGCGCTGGCTGCGCCTGACCCGCACCGGGAACACGATCACCGGCTACGACTCGACCAACGGGACCTCGTGGCACGAGATCGGCGTTACTCGCGTGTCCGGACTGCCGGCCAGCGTCGATGTCGGACTGTTCGCCACCTCACCTGTCACCTATCAGGACTCCCTTGGCGGCGTGCCCACCCAAGCTACCGCCACCTTCGATCAGATCACTCTCGACCGGCACGCCGTGACCAACGGCTGGCAGAGCCGCAGCATCGGTGCCAGCGACTTCTATCCGAAGCTCGCAGCCAACAGCTCGCAGGGCTCGCACGATGCCGTCGTGCTGAGCGGCTCGGGTGATATCGCCCCCGCCGTCAACTTGACGGCGCTCGGTGGTAACACTGCGTCGCACTCCATGCTGTTCGGGATCGTGGTCGCCCTGATCGTGCTGATCGTCGTGGCAACGCAGTTCATCACCGTCGAGTACCGCCGCGGTCTGATTCGCACCACCTTCACCGCCATCCCCCAGCGCGGATCGGTGCTTGCCGCCAAGGCCGTCGTCATCGGCATCGTCACGTTCGTCATCGGCGCCATCGCCGCGGCTATTGCCATTCCCATCGGCGCCCACGTTCTCGACACCGGCGGCAACTACATCTTCCCCACCAACGCCCTCGCCCTGATCCAGATCATTGCCGGGACCGGAGCCCTGCTGGCGATCACCGCCGTCGGTGTGCTCGCGCTTGGCACGATCCTGCGCACGAGCGCCGGCGCGGTCACGGCCGGGATCGTCCTGTTCATCCTGCCCAACCTCGTCGGGCCGGGAGTGCTCGGCCAAGGAGGAACAGGGGGTTTCACGACCGCGCTGTACCGATTCAGCCCCGCCGCTGCGTTCTCCATCTTCGGGGTACTCCCACGCTCCTCACTTGTCAGCTTCCCCTACACCCTGGCCAACGGCTACTACCCGCTTACGCCGTGGGCCGGTTTGGGCATCTTGTGTGCCTACTCGGCCGTCGCGCTCGCAGCGGCCACCGTCCTGCTGCGTCGGAGAGACGCATGACCGAGGCTCTGTATGCCGAGTGGACCAAGCTGCGCACACTCACCGGAACCGCCTGGCTGCTCCTCGGTGCGGTCGCCGTGACGATCGGCGTTAGCGCGGCGGTTGCCGCCGCCACCCACCAGTCCGCGGGCGGCGGCGGGCAAGACCCCACCAAGCTCGCTCTTACCGGCATCGACCTCGGGCAAGCCGTCGTTGCCGTGCTTGCGGTCCTGACGATCTCCGAGGAATACGGGACCGGCATGATCCGCGCCAGCCTTGCCGCAATGCCGCGCCGCCTCATCCTTTTGGGAGCCAAGGCAGCCAACGTGGCCGCACTCACCTTCGTCGCGGGCTTGCTCGCGGTCACCGGCTGCCTGATCGCGGGACGGCTCACGCTTCCCGCCAGCGGCCTGGACCCTGCGCACGGGTACGCGCTGGTGTCCATCACCCACGCCGCGACATTGCGCGCCGCTGTCGGCAGCGTCATCTACCTAACCCTGATCGGCCTGCTCGCTCTCGGCCTTGCCACCGCGGTCCGCGACACGGCCGTCTCTATCGGAGCCGTCCTCGCGATCCTCTACCTGCCGCCGCTCCTGGCCCAACTCGTCAGCAACCCACTACGACGACACCTTGAGCAGATCGCCCCGATGACCGCAGGACTGGCCGTCCAAGCGACCCGCAACCTTCACAACCTACCCATCGCCCCCTGGTCCGGACTCGGCGTGCTGGCGGCATGGGCAGCCGCGTCCCTCCTAGTCGGAGGCACCCTGCTCCAACGCCGCGACGCATGAGCCTCGGCCGCCTCTCAGCAAGCTAACGAACCGAGACCACGACGCGGCGCGACGCGAATCACTCGAAGATCCCTTCGCCTCCATGCCCGGGAGCTCACGCTCCTCGCCTCTATGAACGAGGGCCGGTTGTCAAGCCCTCGTGCTTCGGCGGGGCGGAGCGTGGGTGCGAGAGGTGTCGCCCGACGGCATGGATGCCGGCGGAGCTCCGGCCGGACGGGCGGCTCTATGGCCGGCGGGTGGGTTGGTGATGGTGTGGGGCGGTGCCCATGTCTCTATCGCTTCATCAACTTCGAGGACCAGGTGTTATCGGGGCTCGCTCCGGCGGCGCATGTCAAAAAAGGACTGTCAAGCAGTCAGGCGAGAAATGGCGCCTGCCGGAGCGAAGGGCATAAACGGCTGGTTGCGGGTCAGCATGTACCAGATCGCCTCGGTCAGCTTGCGAGCGAGCTCGATCTGCGCGACCTTTGCGCCGCGCTGGCGGCCCAGGCGCCGCTTGGTGCGCTGGTAGCGCTGCTTGTAGAGCGGGTGCGCGGAGGCGTGGATCGCTGCTTTCCATCAGCCCCCAGCGCAGATATCTGGGGCCGTGCTTGGACAGCGGGCCGCGGCGGTCGATGTCCCCGGACTGGTTCACGCGCGGGCACAGGCCGGTGTATCCGGTCAGCTTGACCGGCGAGGAGAACCGGCTGATGTCGCCGATCTCGGCGGCGATCGTGAAGCCGGTGACCCAGCCGATCCCCGGGGCGCTCATCAACAACGGGATGTAGCGATGATCGGCGCCTGAGCGCTGCAGCCAGCGCTCGATCGCCGCTATCCGCCGGTCGAGATCGTCGATCAGCTCAACGCTCGCGCGGACGTGACCAAGCCACGGCTCGGGGAAATCCAGGCCCGCGAGCAGCCGGCGGCCGCCGGCTCCGAACAGGTCCGCCATCGGGACCTGATGGCCGAACGCAATCAGCGACGCGTGCACCCGGTTCTTGAGGATCGAGCGGTGCTTGACCAAGTGCAGCCGCCACCGCGAACGCTCCCGCTCGGCGCGCAACTCCGGGCTCGGCAGCCAGATCGCCGGCACCAGATCGCGGAACGAGAGCTCCGCCAGCACCCGCGCGTCGACCTTGTCGGTCTTGCACGCCAACGGCGCCAACCCCTTGACCCGCTGCGCGTCAGCGACCAGCACCTCCCATCCATAGCGGACGAGCTCGTCATGCACGAACCGCGCGCCGTTCATCGACTCGACCACCCCGCGCACCGACTCCTCGTACACCGCCACCCGCCGCGTCAGGCCGTAGAGACCGTCACGATCCGCCGGCGCGCGGAAATGCTCGACCAGCTCCCCCTCACTCGAGATCAGGCACACATCAACCCGCCTGCGGCTCAGATCCAGACCCACGTGCAACATCAACGACCCACTCCTTCCAAACACGAGCAGGATCAGCCCGGCCCATCGCGTAACGTGAGCCGAGGTCGGTCCTTCGATTTTCGCTAGCCCGGCCGCGCGGCTGCTACCGCGCGCGCCTGACCCAAAGCTTTCGATCCGGAGGGCCGACCTCCTGCTGGACACGCCGGCCCACCCTCGTTCAATCACAGTCACAAGCGCGCACGTGGCGCGCCGCGGACGGAGCGATCAGACCGGAGCTCGCAGTGCTAGCTGAAGGTGCTGAAGCTACAAGCACCCAAGCGGTCACGACGGGATCGAGACCAGCGCTGCCGCACCAGGCGTGATCCGGCAGTGCCGACAGCTGCTCTCGACCGGCCGGAGATCCAGAGGAGATGTCCGGAGAGGCCAGACCGGTCCGGCCAGATGGCTCAGCCTCCGTGATTGCGGAACTGCGTCGCCAGGTCGCTACGGCCGCCGACTTAGGCTCGCGTGCGCTGACGGGCGCGACATAGGCGTCAGGATGCATAGGTGGTAGAAGGTAGGGGTGGTGCCGGTGTGATCGAGCGTGTTGACGGTTGGATCGGGCAGGGTGTGGATGGCGCGACCCGGGCTCATCATCGCCGGCGGCTGCGCGCTGTCGGCCGGATCGATCAGCTTGATCCCCAGGGCGAATCGCTGTGGGCTGCCGGCGATCCGCCGCCGCGTGCGGGGTGCGGGCTGGATGTGCTGATCGACGGCGGGGAGGCGCTCCCGCGGATCGCCGAGGCGCTTGCCCAAGCTCGCTCGGATGTGCGGATCGCCGGCTGGCACGTGACGCCCGGTTTCGGGCTGACCCGGGACGACAGGGCGCGTGGCCTGCGTGATCTGCTCGGTGAGTTGGCCGAGCGGGTCGAGGTCAGGGTGCTTTTGTGGGCCGGCGCGCCGCTGCCGGTGTTCACGCCTAGTCGGACTGCGGTGCGCCGGGTGCGCGACGAGCTTGTGCGGGGTACGCGCGTGCGCTGCGCGCTTGACTCGCACGAGCGTCCGATGCACTGCCATCACGAGAAGCTGGTGATCGTGGACGGCAAGGTGGCGTTTGTCGGCGGGATCGACCTGACTTCGCTGGGCGGGGATAGGTTCGATTCCAGCGACCATTCGATGCTGGGGCGCATGGGATGGCACGACGCGGCAACGTGCGTGCGCGGCCCCGCCGTCAGCGACGTCGCGCAGCACTTCGCGGATCGCTGGCGAGCCGTCGAAGGCGAACAGCTGTCCGATCCGCCGACGCAGCCGCCGGCCGGCGAGCAGGAGCTGCAGGTGGTGCGCACGGTCCCGGAGAAGGTCTATGAGTTCGCGCCCGACGGTGACTTTCGGATCCTCGAGACCTACACGCGGGCGCTGCGCTCGGCCCGCAAGCTCGTCTATCTGGAGAGCCAGTTCCTGTGGTCAACCGATGTCGTCGACATTCTGAGCGACAAGCTGGCGCATCCCCCCAGCGACGACTTTCGGGTGGTCGTGCTGCTCCCCGCCAAGCCCAACAACGGCGCGGACACGACCCGCGGCCAGCTCGGCGTCCTGGCCGCCGCTGACGACGGCGCTGGGCGATTTCTGGCGGCGACCATCTCGGCGCTCACGGGCGGGCTGGCCGGGCCGCTGTACGTCCACGCCAAGATCGGGATCGTTGATGACGTCTGGCTGACCGTGGGGTCGGCGAATCTCAACGAACATTCGTTCTTCAACGACTCTGAGATGAACGTCGTGACCCGCGATCCGACGGTTGTCCGAGAGACCCGCCTGCGGCTGTGGGCCGAGCATCTGGAACGCTCCGTTGACCAAGTGTCGGACGACCCCGCTCGCGTCATCGACGAGCTGTGGCGCCCGATCGCAAGCGAGCAGCTGCAGCGGCGCCAGAGGGACGAACCCCAGACCCATCGGCTGTCAGAGCTCGCCGGGGTATCGCGCCGCTCGATGGGGCTGCTCGGGCCACTGGATAGTCTCGTGGTCGACGGCTAGAAGCGGGCCGTTGTTGCTCCTAACCGTCACGACCCGCGAAAGCTCGGCGCAAAATATGGCGCGTAAGCTTCGGACCCCGATCCCGACCGTCCCCACCCTCCGCGAGATCGCGGCAGAGCGGCAGGCATAATTCTGGCGCCCGATCCGTCGGGGTCACGGGATTGGTGGCCGGCGCGCTCGCGACGAGTGGTCGATGCCACTCCGGGTGTTGTGGGCAGCTGCCCGCGAGGTCCGCGACGTTTTCCGCGCGGCGACCCCGATGCATCGTTGCCTGCGCGACCATCTGGTCGCGGTCACGGTGGCGACCCTCGGCGTTGATCTGCTCGGCACGAACGCGGCGTTCCTGCTCGAGCGCCACTCTCAGCAGACGGAGATCAAGACGTTCGGTAGCGCTGCGTTTTGGACCACGACTCAGCTGCTGAGGTCTCCTCGCAGATCAAGAATCCGATCTCGGCAGGCGGACGAATCCTCGACGTCCTCCTGGAGATCTGGGCGATCACCGTCATCGCGACGCTCGCCGGCGCGATCGGCAGCTTCCTGCAAAACCGCGCCGAAGAACTGGACCGCCAGCACTGACCGATCGGCGGCCTGGCTAACGCTCACCGCCGGCACTCACCATGACTGCCGCCGTCGCCTAGGACGATGGGCCACCGGACGCTTCGCGGACGGGCCGTCGCGCTGGCGGTCGGAGGCGCGTCTCTATCGGGACCCATCCGCGAACAGGTCCGCGGGGCCGTTGTCCTCGGCGGGTGGCGGTCGGCGTGGCGCCGCGCGTCTATAGTCGAGAGCATCAGGAGAGGAATGCCGGGCATGACCGCTGCTAGAACCGGACCCCTGCAGAGCAAGTTCGGCCCCATCGTCGCTGACGCCGCCGGAACCATCACCGTCCAGGAGGCGAGCGACGTCCTCGAATGCTCGCGTTTTCGTGTCAGCGAGCTGCTGAACGCTAGCGGAGGGCGTGTGCTGGTAACCGACGTGCTGGCGCTCACGTCCTGGGTACAGCCGAGCGCGGTCGAAGCAGCCCCCGTTGCCAAGTTCGTCCGCTGACGGGTTCGCCGCGGTGCTCGCGAATGACGTCCGGTTCGCCGTGCCAGGCGGAATCCGCGGCGAGGGGAAGCGCGCCTGCGCCGAGTTC
Source organism: uncultured Solirubrobacterales bacterium (assembly GCA_963799745.1). Taxonomy (GTDB): domain Bacteria; phylum Actinomycetota; class Thermoleophilia; order Solirubrobacterales; family Solirubrobacteraceae; genus Palsa-465. The sequence continues at coordinate 58,710 of CAWCYH010000002.1, forward strand.
TTCGCCGGATGGTTCACGGCATTCCCGGACGCGCATGCCGAAGTCCACGACGTGCATTTCATCCATGATCTCGCGGTCGAGGAGGGCACCTTCACAGGGACCCACGATGGCCCCTGCACAGCCCGGCGGATGACATCCCACCAACCGGCCGCGCCGTCCGCGTGCCCTACATCCACGTACTCCACTTCCGCGACGGCAAACACAGCTCGCTCAACCTGGTGTTCGACCGGCTGCTGATGCTTGAGCAGCTCAACCTCATTCCCGCGCCCGTCGCCACCGCGTGACTATCCGCGCGAAATACCCCCAGGCGCATGCGGCCTCGGCCCGGTCTCAGCCATCTTGTGAGCGAGCCCGAGGTCCGACACACCCTCGACCCTCGCCGCGACCGCGGGCGCGGGTCAGCCGACGGCTCTTCTGAGCAGGTAGTCGCGGAACTTCGGCGCCGTGTAGGCGTATTCCCCCTTGCGGATGCGGTAGAGCGCGCCGCCGTCGACGAGGCGGCCGAGCAGCACGTTGACGTTGCCCGGGGTCTTGTCGGAGGCCTGAATCAGGTCGGCGGATCGCAGCGGCGGATAGGGGCACGAGGCCGACCCGGAAAGGAGGTCCTGCTCGGCGGGCGTCAGAGTCGCGATCCTCGGCTCGTAGAAGTCGCGGTCGAGCCGGCCGTAGATGTCTGGGCGCGTCGCGTCGAGCAGATCTACGGACAAGCGATTGACATCGGCGAGGTCGGCACCATCCCACAGTTCAGATCCCCAGAGCTGGATGAAGTACGGGTAGCCCTCGACCTCCTCGACCACGGCTGCAGCGAGCTTGCGGTCGGCCGTGCGGCTAGTCTGCTCGAGCGGGCGGGTGAACGCGGCCGAAGCTTGCTCCGGGGCGAGTGAGTCGACCGCCTCGCCCCGGAACAGGCGCTCGCTGTACGAGCGCGCCTTCTGTAGGTTGCCTGTCAAGGTCGGAAGGCCGCAGACGACGAGTCCGAGCGGCAGTTCCCGTCGTTGCAAGGCGACCACTGGAGCGATCAGCAGCGACAACGGGTGCTCGCCGTGGCGGTCGCGCTCATCGCGAATCAGCTGCGCCTCGTCCAACAACAGCACGACACCGGTGCGACCCTTGGCGAGCGCCAGCTCAACCGTGCCGAACAGCTCATGTGCCAGATCCTCCTCCCGCTCGGAACCAAACGAAACCGACAGCGAGACGTCCTCCCAGCTGAGCGACAAGCTGGTAGCGCGCACCGCGCGACCCGCGGCAGAGCGCAGCCTCGCAAGGCGTGATAGCCGCTGGCGCGTGCGGTCCAGCAACGACCCCAGCGCGGCGCGGATCGCCTCGTCGGTGTTATGCGAAGGCTGCAGCTCCATGAAGCCAGGCTCCCATCCCAACTCCTGTGCGCGGTCTGCGAACTCCTCCAGCAAGACCGTTTTGCCTACGCCGCGCAAGCCGATCACGCGCATGCTCGCCGGCTGTTCTGGTGCTGCGCGTAGCATCGCACCAAAGCGCCGGAGCGGAGCGTCGCGTCCGGCGAGGTAAAGCGGCCGGACACCCACGCCAGGACGATAAGGATTCTTGCTCGAAACTTGAGACATTACAGGGGTTCTGTAAGGATCGGCGATTCTAACACGTATCCTGTAATGACTCCAGCGCCGAGCGGACCCCAACTCGGGCGCAGGCGTAAAGCGGCCGGCACGGGGGCTCTACGGATCCAGGGTCGAGCACCGGTGGTCGTTGTCCGGAATCCCGCAAGCCCATGGACTCTCGCGAAGCGCTGACCCAAACGGAGCGGCCGCTAGGCGACCGCGACTCGCCGCACCAGAACACCTACATTGCCGTTTGCAGGCACTTCTCGAAGCGGGAGCGACGGGACTCGAACCCGCGACCTCCGGCGTGACAGGCCGGCGCTCTAACCAACTGAGCTACGCCCCCTGAGGGGGAGAGTCAAGTATGGCAACTGACTCTTCTTATCGGCGGGCGCAACTTTCGCGCCACTCCCGAGTTTAGGCTCACGAATCGATCTCCGGAGGACGCACCCAACCCGGCCGTGGGTGCGTTAGGGATCAGCGACGGGGACCCAATGTGGGTCCCCGTCGTGGTTAAGGACTGCTCGGCGCCGGCCGGACGCCGGCGCGATTGGCTGCCGCCGGCGGCGGCAGCAGAGATCGTCGATCTCAGTGAGCGGCGTCACGACCCGGCAAGAGCAGCCCCATCACGGTCTCCACGAAGCGTTCGTAGCGCTCGGCCGGGAAGCGCTCGGGATCGGTCAGGACCATCCGGCCCGCCTCCTCGCCCAGGTCGCGGATCGCCCGCGCGGTCAGCTCTGCGTCGAGCTGCTCGGGGAACTCCGACCGAGCCATCGCCCATCGCACCACGCGCTCGATCCGCTCGAGTGTGCGCGCGCGATTCGTCTCGATGTGCCGGCGCAGGTTGGACGGTGTGCCCTCCGGCGGGAGCAGGATGATGCGCCACGTGGCAGGCCTCCCGGCGACGGCCCTGAGGAAGCGCCCGACGCCGGACACGAGCACAATCGTCGGATCGACGTCGCCCGGATCGTCCGGAACGACGCGTCCGAGCTGCTGGAGCGCGTAACGTTCCTCACGCTCGATCAGGGCGTGCAGCAGCCGTCCCAGATTCGAAAAGTGGTCATAGACAACCGGTCGGGTGACTCCCGCCGCCTTCGCCACGGCCTCGATCGACACGCCGCTGTAGCCCTGTTCGACGATCACGCCCAGCGCCGCGTCGAGCAGCTGCTGGCGGCGCTGCTCAGGAGGCAGCCGCGGGGCATAGGGCCGGCGAGGCTTCGTCTCGACATCGGTCGGCATAGATGGCCGGTGGTCCGGCATGCGGCGAGCAGGCTAGCGCGCGGCCGGGTGCGCCAGGGGGCTTTCCCAATTAAGAACGTGCGGTTGTTGATGTCTCACTATTGGCAGTCGCCTCCGGCTGATGTAGCTTGCACGCCGTGGAGGCGAGGGAGCTCCCCCCGGCCGGCCTTTCGGTACAAGAGGTGACCGTGTCATTCGGTGGCATCGTCGCGCTCGACGAGGTCTCGCTGGACGTGTCGCCTGGCGAGGTGCTGGGCGTGATCGGGCCCAACGGCGCCGGCAAGACCACGCTGTTCAACGTGATCTGCGGGTTCGTCCGGCCCGATTCGGGCACGTTGCGCTGGCGTGGACAGGAGCTCGGGCGCCACCATCCCTCCCGGCTTGCCTCGCGGGGGATTGCGCGGACTCTGCAGGGCGTTGGGCTATTCCGGCAGCTGACGGTGCTCGAGAACGTGATGGTCGGGGCCGAGCGTTTCCGCCGCCGAGGGGTTGCCAGCGCGCTGCTCGCGTTGCCGTGGTCCGATCAAGACGAACGCCGGCTGCGCGAGCGGGCGCTTGCCGCGTTGCGAACGCTCGACTGCGAGGACGTCTCCGAGCGCCTGCCCGAAACGTTGCCGTTCGCGGTTCAAAAGCGCGTCGCGATGGCACGAGCGCTCGCCTCAGAGCCGCAGCTGCTGCTGCTCGACGAGCCCGCCGGCGGGCTCGATCCAAACGAGCTGTCGGCACTCGCCAAGCTGATCGACTCGCTCCGTGGCTCGATCGCGGTGATGCTCGTTGATCATCACATGGATCTCGTCACCTCCGTGTGCGACCGGATGGTCGTGCTCGATTTTGGGAGTGTGATCGCCTCCGGCGCGCCGTCCGCCGTGCGCCAAGACGAGCGCGTGCTCGAGGCATACCTCGGACGCGAAGCGGAAGCCACGCCGTCGCCGGCGGGCGCAGGACAGGTCGATGCTGGCGGTTGAGGAGCTCACGACCGACTACGGCGCCGTCCGGGCCATCGATCGAGCCTCGTTTCGAGTCGACGAAGGCACGGTCACCGCGGTTCTCGGCGCCAACGGTGCAGGCAAGACGACGCTGCTGCGAACGATCTCCGGACTCGTGCGTCCATCGTCCGGCAACATCCAACTGGGCGAGGAGACGATCACCCGCATGCCGGTCGAGGACATCGTTCGCAAAGGACTGGCCCATGTTCCCGAGGGCCGGGGCGTGATCGACGAGCTGACGGTCGAGGAGAACCTCCGGCTCGGCGGCCTGTTCCGCCGCCGGGACACGATGGCCCTCGAAGAGATCTACGAGCTGTTCCCGCGGCTGCGCGAGCGCCGCACACAGCCCGCGTCGAGACTCTCAGGCGGTGAGCGGCAAATGCTCTCGATCGGCCGGGCGATCGTGCCCCGGCCGCGCGTGCTGCTGCTCGACGAGCCCTCGCTGGGGCTCGCGCCGCTGCTCGTCGCGCAGATTATGGGGCTCGTCCGCAGACTGGCGGACACGCTCGGGCTCGCGGTCCTGCTGGTCGAGCAGAACGCTCGCAGTGCGCTCTCGATCGCCGACCGGGGGGTAGTGCTCAACCTCGGCCACGTGGTCGCCGACCAGGCGCCCGACGAGCTCGCCGCCGACGAACGACTCCGCCATGCCTACCTCGGGTTCTAGGCAGCGATGACCAAGTTCATCGACCTCACGCTCAGCGGCATCTCGATCGGCGCGATCTATGCGGCGGTTGCCTTGTCGCTGGTCCTGATCTGGAGGGCGACGCGGATCGTCAACTTTGCGCAGGGGGCGATGCTGATGATCACCACCTTCATCGCCTCGGCGGTGATCTCGAGCAGCGGCTCGTATTGGTTCGGGTTTGTCGTGGCGCTGCTCGCAGGCTTGGTGCTCGGTGCGGCCGTCGAGCGCGTGCTGATCCGCCGCGTGGAAGGGGGGCCGCCGCTGAACGCGGTGATCGTCACGCTCGGGCTCTACACGCTGCTGGTTGCGATCGCCGGAATGATCTGGAGCAACACGCCTCGCTCATTCCCGGCGGCGTTCTCGCTCCAGGGCTACAAGGTCGGCGGGACGCGCCTGCTGTTCACGCCGAACGACACCTTCATCGTGCTGATCGTGATCGCCGTGGCACTCGGGCTGGCGCTCCTGTTTCGCACCACCACGCTGGGGTTGCAGATGCGGGCGGCGGCGTTCAAGCCGGAGGTCGCGCGGCTGCTCGGCGTCCGCGTCGGCCGGATGTTCACGGTCGGGTGGGCATTCGCCGCAGTTGCCGGATCACTGGCCGGGGTGCTGGTGGCGCCGTCCGTGTTCCTCGGGCCCAACAGCTTCGACCCGATCCTGATCAGTGGCTTCGTGGCGGCCGTCCTCGGCGGACTCGACAGTCCTCCGGGAGCGGTTATCGGCGGCCTTGCTTTGGGCCTGGCGCTGTCATACGTCTCCGGCTACGAGGGCTCTTCGTTGGTGCCGCTAGCAGCGCTGGTGATCCTGGTGGTGGTGCTGATGGTGCGGCCAACCGGGCTGTTCTCCGCGACCAAGGAGCGGCGCGTGTGACAGCCCTCGTCGCCACCGCGCGCCGCAGCACGCTGCTCCGTTCGCTCGGCTTACTGGCCGCGGGGACGATCGTCCTGCTGCTGATCACCAACGCGCTCAGCGACTACAACAACCTCCAGCTGGCCTACGGCGCGTACTACTTTGCGACGCTCGCCGGGCTGACGATGCTGGCCGGGCGTGAGCGGGCAGATCTCGCTCGGCCACGGCGCGCTGATGGCGGTCGGCGCGTACACGGTTGCCCTCCTGATCGGTAACGAGGGCTGGGCGCTGTTGCCCGCGCTGGTCGCCTCCGTGGTCGTGACCGCCGCGGTCGGGGTCCCGCTCGGGGCCGCGGCCAGCAGGCTGCGAGGACCGTATCTGGCCGGCGTGACGCTGGCGTTTGCCGTCGGCCTGCCGGCGCTCGCGGATCGCTTCCCGGCCACGTTCGGGGGCGAGAACGGTCTCAGCATCAATCCGCCGATCACGCCCCCGTCGCTGGGAGCGAATTTTTCGCTGGAGCACTGGGAGGCGTGGATCGCCTGCGCCGGCGCGCTGCTCGTGACGTTCGCGCTCTACAACCTGATCCACAGCGGAACTGGGCGCTCGCTCCGCGCGGTTCGCGATGACGAGATCGCGGCCGCCGTGTGTGGCCTGCGCGTGGACCGGATGCAGACCCTCGCGTTCATCGTCAGCGCCGGGTGTGCCGGCCTCGGCGGGGGACTGCTGGCCGTCGTCACGCAGCTGGCCTCGCCGGGAGCATTTCCGCTTCAGCTGTCGCTGGCGCTGCTCGTCGGCGTGGTACTCGGGGGACTCGGCTCACTCGTGGGAGCGGTCTGGGGAGCGGCGCTGCTCGTCCTGCTCCCGAACTGGACCAACGACATTGCGAACTCGTTCTCGCTGTCGACGAACGTCAAGAACAACATGCCGCTCGCCGTCTACGGGGTCGTGCTGATCGCGGCGATGCTCATCTGGCCGACGGGGATCCAGGGCGGCGTACGCGCCGCTGGCGCCCGGTTACGTGGCGCGCGTTCCGGTCGCTGACCCCCAGCAACGCGGCCTCGACTGCGCGCAGCCGCTCGTGGTCGCCGCGGATCCCGATCGCGCCGTCGTTGTACAGAAATGCCTCGGCGAGACGCACGATCGCGTAGGCGAGTGTGGTCGGATCGGCGGGCGGATCGTAGTCGCCGGCGGCTGCCTCGGCCGCGATCAGCTTCGCCACGCTTGCGATCGCCCGAGGTTGGACGACCCCCGAACTCGCGGTCAGCAGCCGCATCGCCGCGGTTCGTTCCTGATCCAGAAAGCGGCGCAACGCGTTGGAACCGGCGAGGGCGCGGTTGATGCGATCGAAGGTCTCGAGCAGACCGGTGGCGCCGCGCCGGCGCACGTTCCGTCGCTCCTGCTCCACGAGCAGCTCGAGCTCATTCGCGATGACTTCGCCGATCACTGCGTCGCGCGAGCCGAACCAGCGGTAGATCGTGGCGCGGCTCAGCCCCAACTCTCTGGCCACGACGGTCAGATCGACGCGCTCACCGCCGAGGTATTGCTGTCTGACCAGGCGCAGCACGTCAGTCCGTGAGGCTGTCGCGGGCCGTCCTCTCTTCGTTCCCGTTGCCAGAGCGATGATGAAACTCTAGTATTTGAAACGCCTGACGACAGACGTATCTAAATCGGGAGGGAGAGCCTGATGCGATTCACACGTGTTCTGCCGCGGACCTCGGTTGCTGTCGCGGCCTTAGCTGCGCTTGCGGTGGCCGGGTGCGGATCCTCGGGTAGCGGCAGCAGCAGCAGCGCGCCCGGGGTCACCGCGACGAGCATCACGTTCGGCTCCCATCAGCCCCTGACCGGACCCGCCGCGCCGGGGTACAGCGAGATCGCGCCGGCTTCGCAGGCGTACTTCGATTACGTGAACGCCCACGGTGGGGTGTTCGGCCGAAAGATTCACCTGATCTACAAGGACGATGCCTACAACCCCGCCAACACCGTGAACGTGGTCCACCAGCTGGTCCTTCAAGACAAGGTGTTCGGCATCTTCGAGGGACTCGGGACCCCCACACACATCAAGGTGGTGCCGTTCCTAACCGCGTCAAAGGTGCCCGATCTGTTCGTCGCCTCGGGCTGCCCGTGCTGGGACAACGGCAGCGGGCAGCCGTACACGTTCGGCTGGCAGCCGAACTACACGATCGAGGGCAAGATCCTCGGCCAATACCTCAAGCAGCACTTCGCCGGGCGCAAGGTCGGCGTTCTCTACCAGGACGACGACTTCGGGCAGGGCGGCCTGGCGGGAATCGAGGATGAGGTACCCGCAGCCGACATCGTCGCCAAGGAGTCCTACCAGCCGGGAACGACCACGCTGGCCGCCCAGATCACCGCGATCAAGGCCGCCAAGGCGACCGTGCTGGTCGACTTCACCGTTCCGATCTACACCGCGATCGGCCAGCTGACCTCGTTCACGCTTGGCTACAAGCCGCAGCTGGTGGTCTCGAACGTCGGGATCGACCCGACCACCGTGGGCACGCTGTTGAAGACGGTGTCCAAGGGCAAGGCATCGGGCACCGGTCTGATCGAAGGCGCGATCAGCGACGGATACCTTCCGGCCTCGACCGATACCTCCAACCCGTGGATCCAGCTGTTCATGAAGATCCACGCTCAGTACGACTCAACCGCGCCATTTGACGGCAATGTCGAGTACGGGATGGCGAACGCGTTCACGCTCGTCCAGGCGCTGGAGGCGGCCGGCAAGAACCTCACCCGCCAGGATCTGGTGAACGCGATCAATAACGACGGAGCAAAGTGGACGGGGCCGGGCCTCGTGCCGTTCCGCTACTCGTCAACGGTTCACGGTGGTTACTCCGGAGCGGAGATGGGTCAGCTCCGCAACGGCAAGATCACGCTGTTCGGCGGCCCGCTCGTCACTAATCCGACGGCGGGTTCAGCGATCACCCCGTACACCGGCACGCAGCCCGCGCCACCGGCCAACGGGATCCCGACGAGCTGAGCTCAGGGTGATCGGCGGCGGCGCTTGCCGCCCTCGATCACCCGCTGCAACACGTCATCGTCCCAGCGGTGGGTTCGCAGCAGCCGGTAGCGCTCGGCAGAAATGCGCATGTAGGCCTCCGTTTCGGTGAGGTTGCCGACCAGCCGCGCCTCGCGCAGCATCGCCACCACGGGCCGATACTCCGTCTCCAGCCACAGCAACGCCGTCTGGTGGCGATCGAGTGGCTCCTGACGATCCTGGGTCACGCGGAACCCCCACGCCTCGACCGCTTCGGCAAGCACCGAAAACTCCTCCGGGTCAGTCAGCTTGATCTCCAGGCGCGCCGTTTGAGGCAGCGGTACGCGCTCGAAGAACAGCCGCTCGTGGCTCTTGAGCGGTAGGTCCTCCGGGGTGATGGCGCGATCAGCGCCGACCCGGGTGATCACGTCGGTGACGTACGCGTCGATGTCGGTGCGGCCGAGCGCGCGCGCGACCGAAACGCGATGATGGCCGTCTCTTACGAAGTAGATCTCGCCGATCCTGAGGAGGTCGACCGGCGGCAACGCTTCGCCGCGGCGGGCGGTGGCTGCGATCTGCTCCCAGCGGCTCCGCACTCGCTCCGAGGTGGGACGGAACCGCCGATCGAAATCACGCCCCCTGTCAACGGTCCCGACGATTGCATCGAGCTGGACCACCCGTAGCCCAACCGAGCGCTCGCTGACGAATCCGAGCGCCTGCACCACCTCCTCATAGGGGAGGATCACGTTGACGTCGTCGGGCCCTCGGCGCAGCCGCGCGAGCAGCTTCCCGTAGTAGGCTCGCCGGCGGGCGCGCACAAAATCGTGCTGCGCATCCACACCGGGCATCCCGGTGGAGCGCGGGTTCGGCATCGCTGGGGGCGAAGGTTACCCGCCGCTTGGCGGCTCGCCGGCAGGGCGCGTGGACTCCGTCGCAGCGGCAGGCTGCTGTGCGCCCGTGGGCTGGTCGGTCCTGCTCGGCTGCCGTGCCCCGCCGGGCTGCTCGCCTGCACCCGCGCCGTCACCGAGCAGGGCCCGCCCGCTTTCGACGTCGAACAGGTGCAGGTGCTCGGTCTGGAACCACAGCTCAGACTCCTCGCCCTCGCGGACCCGGCTCGCCGCGCCGAGCCGCGCGACGACCTGACTGCCCTCCTGGCCGGCGTGTGGGAGATCGGCGGCGCCGGTGTCCTGTGCCAGCTCCTCCAGCTCGGCCGATGACACGCGCTCGTGCTCCAGGGCGAAATACGCGTAGAACTCGGAGCCCATCGACTCGAGTACGTCGATCTTCGCTTTGAACGTGTGCCCACGCGAGCGATCGTTGACCAGGCTGGCGTCTTCGAAGTCCTCGGGCCGCAGGCCGGCGATGATGCCTCCGCGCCCGCCGCCCGCGCCTGACTCGAGCCGCCTGCGGAGGGTGTCGGGGACTCGGACGTCTCCGATCGGCAGCCGCAATATGTCGCCGTCGAGCTGACCCGGGAGGAAGTTCATCGACGGGGAGCCGATGAAGCCGGCCACGAACAGATTGGTCGGCTCGTTGTAGAGCTCCGACGGCGGACCGACCTGCTGCAGGATCCCGGCGCGCATCACGGCGATCCGGTCACCGAGCGTCATCGCCTCGGTCTGGTCGTGGGTCACGTAGATCGTCGTCGTCTCCAGCCGCTGCTGGATCCGCGCGATCTCGGTTCGCATCTGGACTCGCAGCTTGGCGTCGAGGTTGGACAGCGGCTCATCCATCAGGAAGGCGCTCGGATCGCGGACGATCGCGCGCCCCATCGCGACGCGCTGACGCTGACCGCCGGACAGGTTCGCCGGCTTGCGGTCGAGGTGCTGCTCCAGGTCGAGGATTCTTGCCGCGTCGCCGACCTTCTGGTTAATCTCCTCGTCCGGGACCTTGGCGAGCTTCAGCGCGAAGCCCATGTTCTCGCGCACGGTCATGTGGGGATAGAGCGCGTAGTTCTGGAAGACCATCGCGATGTCGCGGTCCTTGGGCGCTTTCTCGTTGACCACCTGGCCGCCGATCTTCAGCTCGCCGTCGGAGATGTCCTCGAGCCCGGCGACCATCCTCAGCGCCGTCGACTTGCCGCAACCCGAAGGTCCGACGAGGATCATCAACTCGCCATCGGGCACGTCCAGGTTGAAGTGCTTGACGGCCTCGAACCCGTCGGGATAGCGCTTGGTGACGTCCTGGAACTCAATCTCTGCCATTTCTTCAAAGCTCCTTGTTGTCTATCCCTTGACCGCCCCAGCGGTAAGTCCGGAGACTATCCGGCGCTGGAACAGCAGCACGAGGACCATCACCGGGATGGTCACGACGACCGCCGCGGCGGCGATGTCGCCGTAGGGCACCGTGAACTGCGAGACCCCGGGGAACGTCGAGATCGCCGCGGGAACAGTCTGCGCGGCCGAGGTCGAGGTGAGCGAGATCGCGAACACGAAGTCGTTCCAGCAGATGATGAACACGATGATGTAGGTCGTCACGAGCCCCGGGGTGGCCAGCGGCACGATGATCTTCCGGAACGCCTGGAACGGCGTCGCACCATCGACCTGGGCGGCCTGCTCAAGCTCCCAGGGGATCTCTCTAAAGAATGCCGATAGCACGAAGATCGAGAGCGGCAGCGCGAAGGTCATGTACGGGATGATCAGACCCGGCCAGGTGTCGTAGAGCCCGATCTGGCGCCACAGGTTGTACAGCGGCCCGACCAGCGAGATCTGCGGGAACACCGCTACTCCCAGGCAGACCGCAAGGATGGCCGCCTTCCCGGGAAAGTCCAAACGGGCGATTGCGTATGCGGCCGACGAAGCGAGGAGCACGGCCAGGGACGTGGCGATCAGCCCGATCCCGATCGAGTTGCGCAGCGCGTCGGTGAACGTACCGAGCTTGAAGATGTCGGAGTAGTTCGACAGCGTCCAGTGGTGGGGGATGAAGCTGCCGTCGGTGGCCGACGCGGACGTCTTCAGCGAAAGCATCACGATCCAGATCACCGGCACGAGCGCGAAGACGGTGACCACCAGGATCGCGAGCGACCAGCCGCTCCGTTGTTTCGCGGCCTGGCTCATGCTTCGGCGCTTCCCGGCGTCACGCCCGCTCCGAAGCCCTTGATGAACACGAAAGCGATCAACGAGACGGACACGAACAGCAGGATCGAGACCGCGGAGCCCAGCCCGAGGTTGAGCCGGTCAAGCAGCGTCGAGTAGTTGAGCATCGAGAGCGACTCGGTCCCCTGAGCGCCCTGGTTGAAGATGTAGATCGTGTCGAAGATCCTGAACGCGTCGAGCGTGCGGAACAGCAGCGCGACCAGGATCGCGGGCTTCATCAGCGGGATCGTGATCCGGATGAACCGCTGCCACGCGCTTGCCCCGTCGACTTTCGCCGCTTCTTGGAGCTCGTCCGGGACCAGCGCGAGGCCGGCCAGCAGCAGCAGGGCCATGAACGGGGTGTTCTTCCACACCTCGGTGATGATGATTGCCACATAGGTCCCGAACTGGTGACTCAGCGGATCGCCCGTCAGCCCGAGCAGCTTCGGGATCCAGCCGCTGTTCAGTGACCACGCGAGCTCCCACGAGTAGGCGGCCACGACCGCGACGATGGCGTAAGGAATCAGCGCGATACCGCGCACCAGCCCCCTGGCGAAGATCACTCGGTGCATGACCAGCGCGAGGCACATGCCAAGCACGAACTGGATCGAGACGCTGATCACGGTGATGATCACCGTATGCAGCAAGTCCTGCCACCACACCGGCGCGCTCAGCACGTGGCCATAGTTGGCAAGGCCGATGAACTTGTTCTGGCTCGGGAATCGCAGGTCCGAGCGCTGCAATGAGAGCGCGACGGCGTCGATGACCGGGTACGCCGTCACGGCGATCATCACGATCACCGCCGGGGCGATCAGCATCGCGGCGAGGCGTCGCTGCGCTCGCGCGCGCTCGGTCAAGCGACGGCGGCGCGGCGGGGCGGTGGCGGCGGGGGCAGCGACGGCGCCGCTGGTCATAGCAGCGCCCCCGATGTCAGCGACAGCTTGATCTCATTGCGCAGCGTGCTGACGACGCTGCTTGGGTTGATGCTCGAGGTCGGCGACAGCGCCTTCTGGATCGCGAGCGTCACGTCAGCGTAGGCGGCCGTCTGGGGCCGAAGACCGTATGTCTCGAGCTGCTGCTTGATCAGGGCGTGGAACGGATATGCCTTCTGGAACGAGGGGACGGAGTAGATGCTCGCGGCCACGGGCGCCAATCCACCCTTGACGGCGTACGTCGTCTGGTTGGCCGGCTGGGTCAGGCACTGGACCGCCTCGAAAGCGAGTTGTGGGTGGCTCGAGTGTGACGAGACCCCGAGGTTGTAACCACCGATCGAGACACGTGGCGGGAGGCCTGGCGTGACCCTCGGGAACGGGGCGTAGCCCATCTGTTTCGCGATCGTGGGATTGGTCTTCTGGGCGGAATCCCACACGAACGGATAGTTGAGCTCGAACGCGGCGTTGCCCATGTCAAACGCCGTGTCAGACTGCCCCTCCATCGTGACGTTGAGCGAGGGATCGGCCGCCGGTGAGGTGGCGAGCGAGCGCATGATCGAAGCAGCAGCCTTCGCCGACGGACCGATCGCGACCGTGTTGTTCGGCCCGAGGATCTCGCCGCCGGCGGAATTGACCAGCGAGTTGAACCAGACCGTCAGGCCTTCGTACTGGGCACCCTGCTCCTCGATGTAGTGGGGCTTGCCCCGCCTCGCCAGCTCGATCGCGTCCGCGATCATCTGCGACCACGTCGTGGGCGGGGTGGGCACGAGGTCCTTCCGATACCACAGCAGCTGGGTGTTCGAGTTGATCGGAACCCCCCAAAGCTGATTACCGACGGTGGCGGTCTTGACGGGGCCGGGGAGGTCCTGGCTACGGATCCGCGCGGCGAGCGCCGCCGGTACCGGACGGACCCACTTCGCGGTGGCGAACTCGGCCGTCCAGTCGACGTCCATCGCGAGGATGTCGATCGAGGAGTCATTTGCCGCCAGCCGCCGCACCAGCGACACGCGCTGCTGATCCGACGAGGTCGAGAGGAAGTTGATCTTGATGTTGTACTTGCCGCCTGAAGCCTTGCTGCAGTTCGCGGCGGCGGCCGCGAACGAACCCGACGGCTCGGGGAAGACGTACCAGTTGAGGGTTACCGGCCCCTTGCTCGAGGAGCCGCAGCCGGCCAAGGCGATGCCAGCAACCAACGCGGCCAATGCCGCGATGTGGCGCAAACCAAAGCCGTCGCTACGCAGAGTCCCTCCCTCAGTGGACGATACGGCAACCCGGGTACCCAAGAAGTACGTCGGCTAATCCGAAACGCTCACGAAGCGCAGAGCGCGCAATGCGACCAGTCGAACGGCCTCGTGATGCCGCCGTAGACGGTGGTCGTTTTCGTGCCATTCGCGGTTGAGGTGGCGCCCGATCACAACCGCGCCCACCGGACCGGCGCCCGCGCGCTTGAGCGCGGCGGCCGCACTCTGAGCGTTGGCCCCGGTCGTCCACGTATCGTCGATCAACAGCACCGACGCGCCGGCGAGCGGGCGCGTCGGCTCGTATTTGTGCCGGTCGAACGTACGGGCGTTGACGTTCCCGGCTGAGCGTTTGAGAAGCCGCTCATACCGAGGCCCTGTTGGACCGAACCAGTTCGCCCACGATGTGGCGCAGTGGATGGCCGTCATCGCGCCCCTGCTCGCCCGACGGCACCGTCGTGACAAGTCTCGAACCGGCTCGTCCGCGCGGCTTGCGCGATGCATTGCTCGTGGCTTGCCAGGTGGCGCCAGAGGACGGCGGCCAGCTCGACGGTGAGTCGCCGCGCGGGCTCGCCGGTAAGGCGTTTGTATCCCTTCAGTGCGTGATGGAGCTGCTCGCCCGCGACGCTGTAGGAGATCGGACAGACCGCGTCGAGCCAGTGTTCGGCATGTGCGCACCCGTAACAGCGCTCGTAACCGTCGGTGAAGTTGAAGCACAGGCGGCAGACGCTCGGCCCCCGCCTCGGTCCCAGCATGAAGTTGCCGTACAGCGCGGTCAGCTCCGTCACCGTCGGCATCGTGCGCTAACGTGGTCAAGGTACCGGGCGAGGTCAGACGCTCGACGACTGCCGTGATCTCCTCCGGGTCGTGGAAGACGTGGGTTCCGGGTCGAGCCGCGCATTCACGGGCCCAACCGTGGCTGAGCAGGGTGTGGAGCAGGAACACCGGGCGCCCGTGCTCGAGCGCGAGACGAGCCTGCACGCGTGCGCCGCTCGTGTGCTCTGCCTCGACCACGACGGTCGCGAGCGTGAGACCCGACATGACAGCGTTGCGCATCGGGAAGCTGCGCTTCGTCGGCGGCGCGTCGGGCCAAAACTGCGAGATCACCGCATACTCAGAGGCGATCTGTCGTCTGCAGTCGCTCGTTCTGGGGTGGATAGCTGCGGTTCAGCCCCGTCCCGATCACCGCGATCGTCCGGCCACCGTTCGCAAGCGCCGCGATGTGGGCGGCGGTGTCGATTCCCGTGGCGAGCCCGGACACGACCGTGAAGCCGGCGCGGACGAGATGGGCAGCAATACCCTTCGTCGCACGGAGGCCTCCCGGCGATGCGTCGCGGGCGCCGACGACCGCGATCGCCCTCGCGTCCGCGGATTCGAGCCGGCCTGCCACGAAGATCAACGGCGGTCGGTCGTGGACGCCACGCAGGTTGTCGGGATAGCCCTCGTCGAGGACGGTCAGCAACCGCATTCCGCGGCGCTGCCACTCGGTGATCTCGTTGGCTGTGGGTCCGAGATCGGCGTCCGGGAACAGCCGCTGCTGGTCCTCATCGTCGAGGATCGCGAGCGCACTACCCGCTTCTTCGACGAGTTCCGCATACACGTTCCACGGGCGCTTGCCGGTTCGCAGAAGGGTGACCAGCGCAGCGCTCTCCGTGAGGGGGGTCATCGGGTTGGGCGAGCGTAGCGCCGGGGAGGGACGGCACGCGGTCGGGTCGCCGGCGCGTTTGCGCCGGCGATCTACGGATCGCGCGAAGGTGTGGATCGTGCGGCTGTGCGGGTGCGGAACATGCCCAGCGCGACGGAACTGCGGCCTCGCAGGAGTCGCTTCGTGCCATGCACGACCGATGCCCAACCGGCGCTGGGACCTCGCCGAATTGTGGACCTGTTCAAGCTTCGCGATGAGGATGGGAGCGACTGGGCCAGACGTTTCCACCCCCCATCCGCAAAGCGGGCGGGATTATCCAGGCGAGGGCGGTCGGCCGCTAGCTCGGGTGCTCAGCGTGCTCGCGGACCGGCTGCGGATCGTCGAGGTGCTGAACGGCCGACACGACCACCGGCTGGATGTCAACAACCGGCTCGGCATGCCCACTTGGCTCGACCTGGTAGGTCGGCGGCGGCGGGCTGCTCGCCGCTGGCGGATGAGACACGATCTCGTCGGGTCGGTCGGGCTCCTCGCCGCTGATCGCGGACTTGAAGTCGCGCAGTCCGCGCCCGAGCGAGCGGCCAACTTCGGGCAGTCGCTTCGGCCCGAGGACAAGCAGCGCAATCACCAGAATGAAGATGCAGGTGCGTTGGCTGGAGAATGTCGCCGACCACGACCACACAGCTTACCGGGTGGCTGACCTCGGCGGGAGCCGACGCCGTATTACGGCGCGCCGCGCGCTCTCTGCTGGTTGGGAGACCTCACATGGGCGGATCGACGTCGACCGGCGGCAGGTCGCGCACCTCGTCCTTGGAGAGGCTCACCCGTACCCCGTCGCCGACCCGCGTCACGGCGCCGATCGGGATCGCGACCCGCTTCTCGCCCCAGAGATGGCCCTCTTGAAGCAGGAAGTGCGTGACGTGATGATCGCCGGGGTCAACGACCAGCCCTTCAACCCGCCCGATCGTTCCGTCGGTGGCATGCACGTGCTCGCCCCGGCGAACCTCCACTTCGCCCATCGGTACATGATCGTAAGTGGCCGTATGGCGGCCAACACCGCCAGCCATGCGATCGGGCCGAACACCGAAATACGGCCACGCGAAGACCTGCCCTGGCTGGTAGCCCAATTGCGCGCCCTCTGCGGGCAGGAACTCCGTCTCCTCGGCTTCGTCGAACTCTTGTAGCTCCTCTTTGGTGCACGTCAGCCGGATCTCCCGGCCGGTCGAGGCCACGCGCTCGACTGGCACGAGATGTCCCACGCCGCGGCGAGACCGAGGCTCGACCACGAGGTGGGTGATGGCGCGGGCGACGGGATCGAGGACCACGCGTCGCAGGTCTCCACAGACGCCGTCGCTACAAACAACTTCAGTTCCGATGTCGAACTCCGTGGCTTCGCTCATGCAGCCTGTCTCTCCTGTTCGGCGATCAACGTGAGCGCCGGGCACGCGCACCGGAGCCCCCCTGAACCTTATCCCGCGCCGTGGCACGCGGTTGCCGTGGGGCGGCCCCTCGCGGGGTGAGGGGCTATGTTGCTGCGATGGTGATGAGTGGACAACCCGACGCCGGGGAGTTGCTGGCGGCGTCGGTTCCGCACCTGGTGCCCGAGCGGGTCGCCGAGGCCGCGTCGGCGCAAGCGGGCTGCCCGGTGGCGGCGTACGTGTTGGATGTGGAGGGGTCGTTCGCCCTGCGCCTGGCCGGCGACATCGAACGGTTCCCCGAGCAGATCCGTGCGCCGGTCGGTGTCGGGCCGGAGGTGATCCCCGAGGCTCTGCCGCAGTTGCGGGAGTTGGTTGCGGACCGCGTCGGACCGAGCACGCTGTGGCCGATGGTGGTGCGCGATCGCGTCATGGGTTTTCTGCTCGCTCGCGACCGACCGGCGGTCGACCTCGAGGTATTTGCGGGCCAGGCCGCCTTGGCGCTGGAGCTGGCCTCCGGGTACACCGATGCGCTGCATGCCGTCCGACGGCGCAAGGACATACAGCCCCCTGCCGAGATTCAACAGGACCTGCTGCCGCCGCGGCTCGCCCACGTTTACGGGGCCGATGTCGCGGGTGGCGTGCTCCCCGGCTATGACGTCGGCGGTGATTTCTTTGACTACGCGAGCAATGCGGACGGCCTGTGGCTGGCCGTCGCCGACGCGACGGGCAAGGGCAACTCGGCCGCGGCGCTTTCCTCGCTGGCGATTGGCGCGCTGCGCGCCGCCCGACGCGCCGGCGCCGGGCTACAGGAAGCCGCGCGGCTGACCGATGACGCGATCGTGGCGCTCGACATGCAGCTGTACTTGACTGCGGTGCTGGGGTCCTGGGATGCCGTCCGCCGTCGGCTGCGCTGGATCAACTGCGGCCATCCCACGCCGCTGATCGTGCGCGCCGATGGCCGCATCGACGAGCTCGACGGCGAGCGCACCTATCCGCTCGGCATCCGGTTCACGGAGCGCATGTTCCCGGTCCTCA
This sequence comes from uncultured Solirubrobacterales bacterium, assembly GCA_963799745.1. GTDB lineage: Bacteria > Actinomycetota > Thermoleophilia > Solirubrobacterales > Solirubrobacteraceae > Palsa-465. Next base: position 76,365 of record CAWCYH010000002.1, read on the forward strand.
CCGCGCGGGTGGGACCGGGGGACCGCCTGTTGCTGTACTCCGATGGAGTGAGCGAGCGCCGCACCACCGACGGCGGCCGTATCGGCGAGGACGGCCTGCGCGCGATCCTCGACGAGCTGGGTCCCCGGTCGGCCGCGACGACGGTGCGCGGCCTCCAAGACGCAGTGATAAACGCCTCTCCTGAGCCGCTGCGCGACGACGCCACGCTGCTGGTTGTCGCGCCCCACGACTGACGACCAGCCGACCACAGCCCGCGCGTGGCTAGCCATTGGGCGTCGAGGGTAGCTTCCGACGGTGCGGGAGGAGACAGGTGAGCCGACAACCACGATCGTCGACGAGGTCGCGATCGTCGCCGTCAGCGGCGAGCTTGATTTCGTACTCTGCGTCAAGCTCGCGCCCGAGCTCGATGCGGTGATGGCGTCCCCGGTGCGAGCGGTCGTCATCGACCTCGAGGCCGTGTCCTTGGTGGACTCCTCGGGGATCGCCCTGCTGCTGAACACGTTCCGACGCCTCGACCAAGCCGGGCGCCAGTTCGCGATTGCCTGCCCGATGGGACCGTCGCGCCGGGCTTTCGAGCTGACGGATCTCGATCGTCAGCTGCCGAT
>CAWCYH010000003.1:0-269577 GCA_963799745.1 uncultured Solirubrobacterales bacterium
CCCGTCAAGCCGCGCTGGCCGGCGTCGGGGCAGGCTGACCACCGATACTCGGTTATGCGCGCTTCCACGCCTGAACCCTCAGTCAGCGTGATCCCGCCGCGCGCGGGGCGGTCGGATCCGGGACCTCAGCGTCTTGATGCTCTCGGGCGATGAAGTCCTCGATGTCGGCCTCGTTGCCTCGCGAGCGTTCCGCGACCCGTAGGAGATTGGTCATGGTCGCGACCTCCTCGATCTGCTCGCGGATGAACCACTGCACGAACTGCTCGGAGGTGTAGTCGCGCTCCTCGCGAGCGGTCGCGGCAAGCACGTTGATCTGCTCCGACACCCGCTGCTCCTGCTCAAGCGCCAGAGCGATAGGTTCGACGACGTCACCGAAGCGCGCGACCGGCGCCTCTAGCCCCGGGACCGTCACCTCACCGCTGGTGTCCAGCAGGAACCGGATCATCATCATCGCGTGCTCGCGCTCTTCGAGCGCCTGGCGGTAGAAGAAACCCGCCAACTGCGGCAGCGCCTGAGAGTCGTAGAAGACGGCGCACGCAACGTACTGCTGATGGGCGGCGAACTCGTTGGCGATCTGCTCATTGAGCTTGGCCGCGAACGCCGGAGTGGGAGTCATGATTTCGCCATCCTACATGAAAGTTAGGGTTCCCTAATATTGCCTTGCCTATGGCGACGCGACGATCGCGACTGCTGGTCGTCGTTCGATTCGCCGCCACGCTGCGCGTCCACGAGTTCGCCAACCGAGCGATGGGGCTCGGGTGTTGGCGCAGGCGCGGACGCCGCGGGCTGAGCGACAATGCCGTGATGGATAGCGGCGAGCCGGACTTCATCGTCGTCGGCGAGAAGGTCGCGCTGGGACCCCTGCGGCGCGACCTCGCCGCCGCCTACGCGCGCTGGATGAACCAGCGAGAAGTCCGGCGCGGCCTCGACTACTTCGGCATCGCGACCCCGCAGAGCCAGGAGAAGTGGGTGGACGACAACATTGAGCGGGGCGCGACGCGCGAGCCCCAAGGCGTCGAATTCACGATCTACGACCGCGCTGATTCCGCACCCGTCGGCACCGCGGGCCTGTTTAAGATCGTCCACGCCCACGGGTGCGCCGAGTTCGGCATCGCGATCGGCGAGCGCCGCGGTCAGGGCCTGGGCACCGAAGCCACGCGGCTCGTGCTCGACTTCGCGTTCCACGTCCTGCAGCTGCGTAACGTGCTGCTCGAGACACTGGATTGGAACGTCGCCGGGCTGACGGCGTACGAGCGCGCGGGCTTTCGCCGCATCGGCATCCGCCGCGGCGCCGTGATGAGCCGGGGACGGCCGACTGACATGGTGATCATGGATGCCGTCCCGCAGGACTTCGGGCAGTCAGTGCTGCTCTGAGCGCCCAGCGGCGCCAATGCTGGGCACGACGTCACACGTCGCACATTCGAAGCGATGATTCGAGACCAACCCTCGTATTCGAAGCTAGGCTGAGCGGCGACCACGAGCTATGGATGGCCGCCGACGAGCACGAACTGCTTTCCCGATGCAGCCGGCGCCCACGGATAGTTGCCCATCGGGAGCGACGCGATCTGGAACCAATACGAACGGTGAATGGCCGGGTCCCCGACCCCGAACGTGTACGTGGTCCTGAAGCGCCCCTTCCCCGTGACATGCTCCTGGACACCGTACGTGGTGTAGGCAGAGCCGAATCCGATCCGTAGGCGGACCAGCGCTCCGCCAGGCGGCAAGTACCCGCCATCGAGCTGGCCCATGATGCGGACCGTACCGCCCCACGCGACCCGTCGCGGAACCACGCGGATCAACTTCACCCGCGCCGGCACGATCACTCGTGCCTGGCCCGACAAACTCGGCTCAAGTGTGGGAGCGCCGCCATACAGCGCCTCGACCAGCCGCGTGGGTCCCGCATGAAGCGGGGCGCTCCAGCTTCCGTTCGGCGCCGTAGTCGCCAGAGCTGCCTGGGTGAACTCACCCAGGCCGTTGTCGGGGGCGGTCAGGACGCGCACGATCTGCCCGCCGAGCGCGGTCCCATCCGGCATCCCGAGCCAGCCACTGACGGTTGTTGCGCTGCCGTGTCCGACGCGTTCGGAGCTACGGGTCACGGCGTGGGGGAGCTCAACGACGCGGATCGTCTTGTGCCGCTTGATTCGGATCCGCTTGCCGTGACGGCTGACCGTCGTCCACACGGTAACCCTTCGCCTTACGACCCGCGGGTGACATCTGGTCATCCTCCCAGCCTTGCTGCGCACCTTTCGGCACAGCAGCGCGTCGACGAGCTTCGAGAATCCAATGCCGCTCACCGTCGGCCGGCGGATGCTCAACGACCACGTTTGGGGCGCGGAGGTGGCGACGTGGCCGGATGGGTCCCGGGCGTTGTTGGCGGCGAAGCAGGTCACCCTGTGCTCGCCCACGCCAGCGACGGGAATCTGCGTACGCGCGTGCGGGTACCACCGGTAGGGACCCCCATCGAGTGAGCAGCGAAGACCCGACACGCCCGACGGCCCCGCTGTCCCCATCGCTGTGACGTACGACGTGCCGGCCGTCGACGGCGCGTCCGTCGGCCCGGAAAGACTGACGCTCACGGGATTGTTATCGACGTTGACGTAATGGACATTGGAGCCGGAGAGATAGTGCCCCGCTCCGAAGTCATAGGCCGCATCCCGAGCCCACATCACGAGCGGCACCGCAGCTCGCGACGCCGCGGAGGCCGTGTTGAACGCCTGATCGAACGAACCGGCGGGACACTGATGCCATGTCACCTGATTCTGCGGCTCATTGACCGGCTCGGACACGCTCAGGCCGCCGAGCGTCGCCGCGAGCTGGCAGGCCCCTGACGGTCCGTCGGCAGAGAACGCGATCGGCCACGTACCCCGTATCCACCCGGTGGACGCACCCAGGCTGCCCGCCGACGGGTACACCGTCGGCCCCGAGGCCTCCCCAGCCTCGATCTCGAGCCCCAAAATGCTGATCTCTCCGGGCTTGTCGAGACCATCGCATTTGCTGAAGCCGCAGATGATCTGCCAGCCGAAATATGGCGTGAACAGGCTCGGGGAGCTGTAGCCAATCTGGCCAGGATAGGTCCCGGTTCCTCCGCCCGCCCAGTAGAAGCCACCGCCCCAACCCATGTTCTGCGTCAACACCGTCGCTGACCATGCCTGCGCCCTCGGTATGCACCTGCAGAATCACGAGCCCGGATGGAGCATCGATCTCCCAGTACGCTCGTCCACCTGCCGGCACGGTGCCTGTGCCTCCAAACACTTCCATCCCACCCGCCGCCTGTCCTGGGGGACACTGGTAGGGCGTGGTAACTCCCGAGTTGGAGGAACCCGAGTGCGCGACGCCCAGCACCCCCCCGGTCGCCCCGATGCCCGGAGTGAAGCTCCCGCACAGGTGAACCCAGATCACGCCCGCAGCCGCCGCCGTGGCGGCGAGCTTCAGCATGGCGGCGATCAGAGTCACGACACCGATCGGCGCGTACAGACGATGAGCTCTCACCCTGGTTTTCATGCGGCCAGCCTTTGCTTCCAAGCCGTCAGCAGATAACAGCGATGTAGAACCGAGCCCTGACGAACGAACCATTGCTGTAGGGCCATAGCCAAACGGTGGTCGCACCATGCCGGCTACTCGGCTCGTTGACATGAATGCCGATGCTGTCAGCGATCGGCGCGATCCCCTCGGTGCCAGGTGAGTTCGCCAGCACGGCGCAGGAGTGCGGGAACTGGTTGCCCCAGGTCACGTAATAAGGAGCACCACCAGGACCCTCAGACACATGAACGCCGCGGCTACCACCGATAACGCGGCCGTCCAGGTTTACGAAGGCCCAATCACGGACAAACCCGCCAGTCGCGCCGTTCTGGAGCTTCGCCGGCGTGACCGACCCGTTCGCCAGCTTGTTCGCCGTGACCGCGCCATCGCGAATTTGCTTTGTCCCCACGCTGTCCGCGGGGACGCTGATCGCGGCGTAGGAGGTGCCGCCAAGCGCCACGAACAGCGCGATGTAGGCGACGAGATTGATCCTGACGTGGTTGAGGATTCGCGTCATATCCCTACCTTCTGGTCGTGTTGGGGTGTCACCCATTCCTGGAAGATCCTGGACCGAGTACTCCTGACGGCCCGAATGCACTGGCGCCGGTCGCCGGGGCGGAAGTGATCGGCGCGTTGTACGCGGGCGCCGTCACCTGGGGAGAGCGGGCGACCTGTGTCCCGGAGCCGGTAGCCGGGCTCGGCCGGGGCGCGCTGTATCTCGTCGTCGTCGGCTGGGTTGGCGTCGTCGCGCTGCTCGTGCTCACGGGGACGGGCCGCGGGGACGGCAGCGACCGGACCCGGCGAGACGGCGAGGCGTGGGCACGACGCAGCGCGAAGTGGGTCGGGTGCCGAGCTGTGCGTATCTGCGAGAGCGGCCAGTTCTCTACGCCGAGCAGGGCCGGCGGGAAGACGACCGCCAAGCCGCTGGCCCTCGAGGCAGGTCCGCCGCCGGCCTCCGGACGCGAGGAACCTGTCGGTCCGACCTGCACCACACCAACCCCGAGCAGCACAGCCGCGGCCGCTACCGCGACGGCAGCCGTAGCCGTGGCGAACGCTCGCGTCGAGGCGACCCGCGGCGGCATGGCCCGGGCGCGGGCACCCCGCCGAGGCGCCAAAGCCCGAGCTCGGGCACGCCACCGCGGCGTCCGAGGTACCGGTGGCTCCGCCACAGGAGGCGGCGCCGGCGCCGGCACGGCGTCTTGAACCGTCGCGGATTCCTCTCCCCAGAAGTCCGCTGCCCGGGGTGGCGGCTCCGAGGGCCGGCTGTCGCCGGCGGCGGCGTGGTCCGGTCCCGCGGCGCGCGTCCCGAACGGAACCAGCTCGTCCCGTGGGCCCAGCCAGTCACGAGGCAGACGTATGACGTTGCTTTCGGCACGCGCCTTGCCCGTCGCTTCGTCGCTCTGCGGGCCTTCCGTTTCCAACCGATTTGCAGACCTTCTTTGCCGAACCACGAACGATGACGTCCGCCCGAAGGAGTAGTATACCTATCTGAATTGGTTCCAGTTTGTCTCAATTAGAGTTCTGACGATGGAAAGCAGCGATCGCGAAGAGTCGTTCCTGACGGTTGCCGAGGTTGCGGAGATCCTCAAGCTGAACCAGCAGACGGTCCGCAACTGGATCGATCAGGGATCGCTGCCGGCGCTCCGCATGGGCCGGCGGGTGCGGATCAAACGATCGGACTTCGAGCGGGTGCTCGAGCGGAGCTACAGCCCCGGGACGGCAGGGGCAACTCCTGAGGCGGGGCCCAGTGCGGAGGATTTCTGGGGAGGGACCCCCGTGGGCCTGGCCGAACCGGACCCGCTGGCCGAACCGGACCCGTCGGGCGATCCGGACCCGTTGGGCGATCCGGCCCCGTTGGCCGAGCCAGGGCGTGTGCCGCCCGCCGGCGGGGTCGACGGCGACGGCTCCGCCACGAGCGCCGGCGATCCGGTCGGCTGACATGGCGAGCGGCCCATGAGCTTCAGCGACGATCTCGACCGGCAGCGCGCGCAGATCATGCGGCGCGTCCGCCAGGCGAGCAACGCGTGGGCCGGCGCGATGCGCGCGCACAAGCTCGCTCCTCCAGACCTCGGTTTCTCGGGACGGCTGGGAGCGCTCGCGGACGCCGCTGCCAACGAGCAGGTCGCGTGGGAACACGCTCACGCTGCCGGCCTGCTGTGGCGGCCGGTTCCAGGCGCCGAAGGAGCCGAGCCTCCGTATGAGCTCAGGCCGGGGACCGGGCGCCGCGGGCCGCCGGCGCTGTGGGACCGCTTTGACGCGGAGGTGGCGGCGCTGAACCGAGCGATCACCGGCTCTGACGCGGCCGCCGTCGCCGATGCGTTCGGCGACATCTCGGAGGTCGCACGCGCGCTGGCGGATGCCATCAAGGAGGAGGATGAGGCCGCGGCCAGAGCCGGCGCTCGCGGCGCGGCCTGAGCCCGCACCGGCACGGGCCGCGTCAAATCGGGATCAGTCATCTAGGCTCGGCCAGTCGTGCCCCCAGTACCACGTCGCTCGATCCACCTTCCGGCGCCCGGAACCAGACGGGCGGTCGTGATTGGGGCGGGCTCGTTCGGGACCGCCGTCGCGGTGCTGCTCGCCCGAGGTGGTCTTCGCACGACGCTGCAGACCCGGACCCCGGAACAGGCGCAGCGGCTCGCCGACGACCGCGAGAACCGGGTTTACCTCGCCGGCGTCGAGCTGCCGCGGGAGCTGCGGATCGAGCCGCTCGATGCCGGTCTCGCGCGCGCGGACTATGTATTCCTCGGCGTGCCCTCGAGCGGGCTGGAGAGTGTGATCGCGAGCCTGGAGGGCAACGGTCTGCCGCCGAGGGCGGCGGTCGTGTCGCTCGCGAAGGGTCTCGTCCCCTCCGCGGGCATTCCGCCCACGACGATCCTGAGGGGCCGCTTCGGCGCTAGCCGCACGGCGTGCATCGGCGGCCCTGCGCACGCGCGCGAGATGGTGAGCGAGGGCGCCGGCCTGGTCGCCGCCTCGACCGATGAACCGCTCGCGACGGCGCTGGCCGGGGTCTTCATCCGGGCCGGAGTCGTGTGTGAGGAGTCCAATGACCCGGTCGGCGTCGAGCTCGCCGGGGTGGCCAAGAACGCGGCCGCGCTCGCGTCCGGAGCGACCGAGGCACAGGGTCTAAATGCCGCCGGCGCGGCCGCGGGGCACATCTTCGCCGAGGTGTGGCGCTGGGCCGAGTCGCAGGGCGCTCGCCCCGAGTCGATGATCGGGCTCGCCGGCACCGGCGACCTTGTCGCGACCGCCCTGGCCGCCGAGAGCCGCAACCGCCGGGCGGGTGAGCTGCTCTCCCAGGGGGTGTCCGCGGACGAGATCCCGGCGCGCGTGGGCCAGGCCGTCGAGGCGCTCCAGACGGTGCCGCTGCTGGCGAAAGCGCTGGGTCTCGCCGGGATCGAGGCGCCCGTGACCGACGCCCTGGCGCAACTGATCGAGGGCGCGTTGCCGCTCGATGACTGGATCGCCGTGGTGCGGACCACCGTGCCGGCGCCGGCGCGTTCGCGGACGCCCGTCAGAGCCGGATTCTGGCGACGGACGCGCAACCGTATCCGAGGTTGGTTCACGACACAGAAGTCCTCTCAGCACCAAATGTTTACTAACGATGTAAGTGGCCATGCGAACCTGAACGCCGAACACGATCGAAGGGAGAGACACGATGCCGCAGATCATCGTGACCGCGGACAAGAGCGATGAGCGCAGCGACGGCGCAGTCGTTCTGCGTGAGCGAGTGAATGTGACCGATTTCGAGAGCGACCATTTCGCGGCGCAGCTCGTCGAGCGCCTCGGGTGGGCGGTGGGCGACGCCTCCGAGGTCGAGCAGGATCACACCGACCGCGGCTGATCCGCCAGCGTCGTCACGACAGCTTCGTAGACCCCTGCGCCATAGCTCTCGCCGGCCAGCCGGACGCCCCGGCGGTCCACCGCCTCGAGCTCCAGACTCGGGTCCTGCTCCAGCGCGTTGGCCACGAGCCAGAACGTTTCCACGGCGCCCGCGACCCCCACGTCCTCGCGCGAGTCGCCCACCGCGATGCAGTCTGCCCGGACGTAGCCGCGCGCGTGCATGTGCCGCGCCACCGCCCGCGCCTTGGACGCGCCGGCGGGAACGAGGTGGTAGGCGTGGACCACGGGCAGTCCCGGCATCTGCTCTGAGTGCTCGCGCACGATGCCGTTGTCGACCAGCCGCAGCCAGCCGCAGCCGGCGCGGTCGAGCAGCAGTCGCACCTCCTCCAGGTCGACGTCTCCCCTGAACAGCGGCGAGACCTCGCGCCCGATCGACCACGGGGTGTGGTACTCGAGCCGCCCGGCGAAGCGCTCGAGCAGCAGCGCCGGCGCCCCCGAAGCCTCGATCTGCTGATGGATCGAGCCGAGCGAGGCCGAGGGCACGACGCCGTCGGTCAGCCACTCGAGCTCCCCGTCCAGCATCAATCCGCACCCCAGCTCGAAGATGTACGCACTCGAGCCGATCAGACGGGCGGCCTCGAACACGCTCGACTGCTTGCGACCCGAATACAGGACCACCTCCACCTCGGCGCGCCAGCACGCCTCGAGCGCCCGCACCGCGAGGGCCGAGAACCGCCCGTCGGCGCTGCGCAGCAGCGATGCCCCGGGCCCCAGCAAGGTGCCATCGAGATCGACGTAGAGACAGCGCATGGCGCGGGCGACCATACTGGCCAGCGGTGTCGATCGCGCGCGAGACAGAACCCTGGTCGAGCCTGCTGGAGACCGGGCGCAGCGACGAGCGCCTGGTCCACGAGGATATTTATGGGGCGCGCTCCGCGCGCCTGGTTTCCGTCCCGGGCAACCTCAACCGAGCCGTCGGCTCAGCCCTCGAGCAGGCCGGCATCACGCATCTCTATGGCCACCAGGCGGAGGCGGTGGAGAAGGCGTTTGCCGGCCCGACGATCATCACCACCGGGACCGCGTCGGGGAAGTCGCTGTGCTTTCAGCTGCCGACGCTCGAGGTGCTGAGCTCCGACCGCACGGCGCGCGCGCTGTACCTGTACCCGACCAAGGCGCTGGCCCAGGACCAGGCGCGAGCGCTGCACTCCTTCGGGTTGTACAAGGCGATCCGGCCGGCGATCTACGACGGCGACACGCCGCGCCAGGAGCGAGCCGCGATCCGCAAGCGAAGCAACCTCGTGCTGACCAATCCCGACATGCTCCACGTCGGGATCCTGCCCAACCATCCCGCCTGGGGAGATCTGTTCGCGAACCTCGCGTTCGTGGTGGTCGACGAAGCGCACGTCTACCGCGGCGTGTTCGGGTCGCACGTCGCGAACGTGCTCAGACGCGTACGCCGGATCGCCGCCATCCACGGCACGGCGCCGCGGTTCCTGCTGGCCAGCGCGACGATCGCCAACCCGGTGGAGCTGGCCGAGCGACTGACCGGCCTGCCCGACTTTCAGCTCGTCGACCGCGACGACGCGCCCCAGGCGGCGCGCCGGGTGGCGATGTGGAATCCGCCGCTGCTCGACGAGCAGCTGGGCCTGCGCGGCTCGGCGCTGTACGAGGCGGCCGAGGTGTTCTCCGAGCTGATCGCCGCGGGCGCACGGACGATCTGCTTCATGAAGTCGCGCAAGGGGGTCGAGCTGATCCTTCGCCATGCCGTCGACCGCCTCGACCCGGGGCTGGCCGAGCGGATCGCGCCCTACCGCGGCGGATACACGCCGGCGCAGCGGCACGACATCCAGCGGCGCCTGAGCGACGGAGAGCTGCTCGGCGTCGTCGCCACCGATGCGCTCGAGCTCGGCATCGACGTCGGCGAGCTCGACGCCGCGATCTGCGTGACCTTCCCGGGAACCGTCGCCAGCCTCAAGCAGATGTGGGGACGGGCCGGGCGCCGGGGACGGGGTCTGGCCGTGTACGTGGCCGGCGAGGACGCGCTCGACCAGTTCTTCTGCCGGCATCCGGACGAGTTCCTGAGCCGTCCGGTCGAGGCCGCGATCCTCGACCCGCACAGCCCCGAGATCCATCTCGAGCATCTCGTCTGCGCGGCGCACGAGGCGCCGCTCGGTGAAGAGGACGAGCAGTACTTCGGCGCCGGCTGGCGCCGGCACGCCGAGGATCTCGCCGGTGCGGGCATCCTGCGCGAACGAGCGACCGGATTCGTTCCCCGGCGCGCCGACGACTACCCCGCGGCCCGGGTCGCGCTGCGATCGGCATCCGCGGACAGCTTCGTGCTGATCGAGGCGAGCTCCGGCGAGGTGCTCGGAACGGTGGAGGCCGCGCGCGCGTACGGCACGGTCCACGAGGGGGCCGTGTACCTGCACCTCGGTCGCTCCTACGAGGTGCTCGAACTCGACCTCGGCAGCCGCCGCGCCCTGCTCGAGCCATTCCGCGGCGACTACTTCACCCAGGCCAAGCGGGAGAGCATGGTGTACGTCGAGCGCCTGCACGAGCGCCGCGAGCAACTCGGCGTCACGCTTTCGTTCGGATCGGTGGTGTATTCGGAGACCGTCCTCGGCTACCAGCGCAAGGCCCTCCAGGACCACCAGGTGATCGACTTCCAAACGCTCGAGCTCCCGACCGTCGAGTTCGCCACGCGAGCACTGTGGTACGAGCTCGACGAGCTGCTGGCGGCTGAGCCATTCCCGGTCGATCAGCTGCTCGGATCGCTTCATGCGCTCGAGCACGGGCAGATCGCGGTGCTGCCGCTGATCGCGATGTGCGACCGGTGGGACATCGGCGGGCTGTCCACCAATGCCCACCCCCAGACCGGCGGTCCGACGATCTTCATCTATGACGGTCATCCCGGTGGCGTGGGGATCACGCGGCGCGGCTATGACCAGTTCGAACGGCTGGTCGCCGACGCGCGCCGGCTGATCGGCGAGTGCCCCTGCCGGGCCGGCTGTCCGTCGTGCGTGCAGTCGCCGAAGTGCGGGAACCTGAACGAACCGCTGTCGAAGCAGGGGGCGCTGGAGCTGCTCCGGCGCCTCGGCGGGGCCCGCTAGCGCAGGTCGCGCGGGCGCACGACGTGGACGAGCTTTGCGCTGCCCGCCGAGAGCTCGCTCCACGGACCGTCGAAGGTCAGCGTGACGAGCGCGCCGGTCGGGAACTTGCGCTGGAGCTCGCTCAACTTGGCCTCGGCACCGCGGCCGCCGCCGGCGGACCTCGTCTTGCCGTCGGCCCCCGCCAGCCTGAGCACCAGCGCCTGCATCGCCGGGTTGTGCCCGATCACCATCACCGAGGGCGTGCTTTCGGGGACCCGCCGCAGTCGCTCGAGCACTTCCTCGCAACCCGCGTCATAGAGGCCCGGCTCGATCAACAGCTCCCCGCCAGGAGCGACCCCCTCGAACGTCTCCCGCGTGCGACGCGCCGATGAGCACAGGACCTGGGCAGGTTCGATGTGCTCGGCGCGCACGTGCTCCGCGAGCAGCTGGACGGCGCGGCGGCCCCGGGGGGCCAGTGGCCGCTCATGATCATCGAGCCCCGGATCGTCCCAGCTCGATTTCGCATGGCGGAGAACGAACAGCTGCTTGGGAGCGGACATCGGTCGCGGCGGATTGTGGAGCGTAGGGCGGTCAGACTGGCGCGGCCCTCGCTTACCCGTCTTATTCCCGTCCGCGCCCCGGTCCAGCCGCTAGCATCGCCCGGCGACGGCGAGATAGCTCAGCTGGTAGAGCACACGACTGAAAATCGTGGTGTCCCCGGTTCGAGTCCGGGTCTCGCCATCGGTCGATCGATCAATCGGGGTAGGCGCTCACCTGGGCCATCGAGCGCGTGTTAGTCCCATACTCGATGGCCCACGTCAGCCAAGAGCAGCTGGGCGCCTGGGCCGTGCTGCTCGCGCCGGGGCCCCGGATTCAGCTCGCCGGACCGTAGCGCCCGAAGCCGCTGCGGCGTATGCGGCCCTGGTCAACTGCCGCTCGCAATGCTCGCCCGAAGCGTCCGGGACCCCAGTACTTGCATGCCACAACGTCGCCGAGCTCGCCGCGGCGCATCTCCCCCTTGTCCTGGAGGGCACTCTCGAGCAGCGTCATCTCCCGGTCGAGCCAGTAACGATCCTCGTTGGCGTCGTAGTTGGAGCCGGGCTGAAGCGGCGACCAGCTCCTGGGACCTCGCTCCCGGAAGGTCGACGAGCGCCGGCTCGTCGCGCGACGCTGTTCCGCTTGGCGGTTTTGAGCTGAGTTCTCCATCGTTCACACTCCCGTCTTCACTTGCGTGGGCGGTGCACGCCAGCCTCCGTGTTCGAACTCCTGGTCTTCCACGACGTCGCCGCGTTCGATGACGGCGGGCCCGACGGGCCGACCGTGCTCGCGCGCCCGCGGCTCCTGCGTTCCGCCGATAGTGAGCGGATCCGCCGCCTCGGCAGTGTCCTTCTCTTCGGCCTCCTGGGCGCTCAATGGCGCGGCGATGTCCTCGAGGTCGCGGCCGGCGGCCTCCACACCCAGGCCAACCTCGACCAACCCGGCAGCGATCATCAGGGCAGCCCCGATGACGTAGCCGACGAACACGTCGCTCGGCTTGCCGCTGGCGATGAGGGCGCCGAACAGGATCGGGCCGCCAACTCCGCCGATCACGGTTCCGAACGCGTAGAAGAACGCGATCGCGATCGCGCGCGTCTCCATCGGGAAGACCTCGCTGGTGGTCAGATAGGCCGCGGATGCCCCCGCCGAGGCGAAGAAGAAGATCACGCACCAGGCGAGCGTCTGCGTCACCGCGGTCAGGGTCCCGTTCTTGAACAGGAACGCGGTGATGATCAGCAGCACGCCCGAGAGGATGTAGGTCCCCGCGATCATGGGCTTGCGACCGACGGTGTCGAACAGGCGCCCGAGCAGGAGCGGACCGGCGAAGTTGCCCGCCGCAAACGGAAGGATGTACCAGCCCACCGAGCCTGAGCCGACGTGGTAGAACTTCGTCAGCACCAGGGCGTAGGTGAAGAAGATGGCGTTGTAGAGAAACGCCTGACCGGTGAACAGCGAGAAGCACAGGATCGTGCGCCGGGGGTAGAGCCGGAAGAACGTGCCGGCGATCTCGCGCATCGGGATGCTCTTGCGCTGTTTGATCCTGAGCGTCCTGTGGGGCGGATCGAGTTCGAGGCCGGTCGAGGCGATGACCTGCGACTCGATGTCGGCCACGAGCACCTCGGCTTCCTTGTCGTAACCGTGGATGACCATCCATCTCGGGCTCTCCGGCACATTGCGGCGCACGAGCAGAATCGCCACGCCGAAGATCGCGGCCAGGAAGAACGACACCCGCCACCCGACATCCTTGGCGAATATGCTCGGGTTGAGCAGCACAACCGACAGACACGCGCCGATCGCCGTGCCGATCCAGTAGGAACCGTTGATGATCAGGTCAACCGCGCCGCGGACCCGAGCCGGGATGAGCTCATCGATGGCCGAGTTGATCGCCGAATACTCGCCGCCGATGCCGGCGCCCGTGACGGCGCGGAAGAGGATGAACCACCACACGCTGAACGAGAAGCCGGTGGCGATCGAGCCGCCCAGGAAGACCAACAGCGTGATCATGAACAGCTTCTTGCGGCCGATGCGGTCAGCGAGCGAGCCGAAATACAGCGCGCCCGCACAGGCGCCCACGATGTACGCCGAGCCGGCCAGGCCGATCTCGGCGGGGGTCAGCTTGATGCCGCTGCCGTGTTCGGTCAGCCGCCCGGCGATCGAGCCGACGATCGTGACCTGCAGGCCGTCGAGGATCCATACGGTCCCGAGCCCGATCACGACCAGCCAGTGCCAGCGCGACCACGGTAACCGGTCCATCCGCGCCGGAATCGAAGTCTCAACCGTCCGAAGCTCCGCCTGCGCGGACGCGGCTTGCGCCATCATCCTCACCTCCCTCACTGCGCTACGTGCCGTTCGTCACGAACGTCCTCTCTCGGCGCGGTGCTACCCCCTCCCTCCCGATAGTGAACCCGCACTGCACAAAAGATTCTGGATCCCGCCCGAGGTCCGAGACGCGGTCATGCGCACGCTTGAGAGTTGGTGGACGCCGCGCGAGACATATGTGGCGCCGCCCGAGGCGTCGGTGACCCATTCGCCGCCCGAGGCGTCCGTGACCCACCCGGGATTCGCCTGAAATCGCGGTGGCCCCCGTCGGGTCCGGTCCCGCCACCGGATTTATTATTGGGACCGCTATGCGAGACGCCGCAGCGCGCCGCGCCGAGTTCGAGCACAAACAGGCCCGGCGGGAGCCCAACCGCACCGCGCCTGACCTGGAACAAACCAGCCGGCTCAGCGAGCGCGAGCGGGCCGTGCTGGCCCGGGAGCAAGCGTTGGCCAAGCGGGAGTGGATGGCCGATGAGCGCGATCGAAGTGCCGATCAGCGTGAGCGGGTCGCAAACAACCGCGAGGAGCTCGCCAACCGCCGCGAACGTCTCGCTGACGAACGGGAGGGAACGGCCGAGGAGCGAGAGCGGGAGCGCCGCGCGCGTGTCGAACAGGGGCGCGAACGCGAGATGGCGAGCGCGCAACGAGAGGAGGGCGCGATCCGACGTGAGATCGCCGCGAGCGAGCGCGCCGAGGCGGACGAGCCAGACCGTCAGGATCCAAACGGCCCCTGACGGTCTCGCAGGGCGGGAGTAGCGGCGGCTCTCATCGCGTCACTTTGACAAACCGCGAAATCCAGCATCGAGGTCGTGTTGGCATAGACACCGCGGGTAGCCTCTGTTCTGTAAGCCAGACTCGGAGACGATGATGAGCACACCCCTTCACTCACTCGCTGACCATGACCAGAGCCCGTGGATCGACTACATCTCTCGCCCGTTCGTGCGCGACGGCGACATGGACGAGCTTGTGCGAGACGGGATCCTCGGGATGACCTCGAACCCGACGATCTTCCAGGGCGCGATCGCCGATGGCGACGCCTACGACGACCAGCTTCGTGAGGTTCTGCAGACCCAGACCGATCCCAAAGAGGTGTTCCTGGCGCTCGCTCAGGACGACATTCGGGAGGCCTGCGACAAGCTACGCGAGATCTACGACCGCGGCGACTCCACGCGTGACGGTTGGGTCTCGATCGAGGTCGATCCAAATCTCGCCAACGATTCCGCGGCGACGGCGAAGGAGGCTCGGCGGCTTCACGCGATGATCAACCGGCCCAACCTGTTCGTGAAGATCCCGGGCACCGAGGCAGGACTGCAGGCGATCGAGGACACGATCGCCGCCGGGATCCCGGTCAACGTGACGCTGCTGTTCTCGCTCGAGCGCCATCGCGCAGCGGCCGAGGCCTACATTCGCGGGTTGCGGCGGTTGCACGAGGACGGCGGCGATCTGCATTCTGTCGCGTCCGTGGCCTCGTTCTTCGTCTCGCGCGTCGACACCGAAGCCGACCGGCGGCTCGACGAGCTCGGAGGCCACGACGATCTCAAGGGGACGCTCGCGATCGCCAACGCGAAGCTGGCCTATCAGACCTACAAGGAGCTGTTCGCCGGCGCCGCTTGGGAGGAGCTCGAAGCGGCCGGGGGATCGCCGCAGCGCTGCCTCTGGGCCTCCACGTCGACCAAGAACCCGGCCTATCGGGATGTTCTCTACGTCGAGGAGCTGATCGGGCCACACACGGTTAACACGATGCCGCGCGAGACGATCGAGGACTTCCAGGACCACGGACGGGTGGCCGACACGCTCGAGCGCGACGTCGACGAAGCGCGACGCACGTTTGAGCGCTTTGCGCAGGCCGGGATCGACTACGACGATGTCGTCCTGGTGCTCGAGCGCGAAGGCGTGAAGAAGTTCGCCGACTCGTTCAAGGAGCTGCTCGACGGCGTCGCCGCCAAGCGCGATCAGCTCGTCGCGGCGTAAGTCTGGAGACGCGGCGAGCGCTCGAACGCCGCGGCCTTCGGCCGATCGTCGAGACCATCTGCGCAGTTCCGACTTGCACTAAGTGACTGTGTTCTGGTAGGACGCGCCAATGCGGCGGCGGCTCGGACGTGCCCGGATGGCGATCGTCTGGGTCGTCGTCGTGGCGGCGGTGACTTGTCCGGCGTGGGCGAGCGCCGTCACCAGAGCTGATCGGCGCGGTCCGCTCGAGGCCGCGACGGCCATGCCGGCCTGGGTGACGAGAGCCGCCAGTGCAGCCGAGCCGGCCAGCGTCGCGTTCCCCAACGACCCGGGCTTTGCCGGCTGCGAGCGGGAGGACCCCGTGACCGGCTGCAAGGACAACGAGCAGTGGGACCTGTTCGGCCCGCTGCCCGGCAACGATTGTCCCGCCGCGGGAACGCTCGCGCCGGTGCTTCCCCACCCCGATGGCGGCCTCCCCTGCTGGGCGACGAAGGCCACCGACCCCGAGCACGCCTCGGGCGTGAACATGACCGGCGCCTGGGCGCAGGGCAACCTCGGCCGTCCCGACATCCTGATCGCCTACATCGAGGGCGGCGTCAACTACAGCAGCGACTCGATCAAGGACGGGCTCGACGCGGTGTTCCTGAACCGCGGCGAGCTGCCCTGGCCTCAAGACGCGGGCGGCCGTGAGCACCACACCTACGACCTCAACCACGACGGGCGCTTCGACATCCGCGATTGGGCGGAGGACCCGCGCGTAAACCCCCCCTGTCCCCCCGGTGTTAAGCCGTTCGTCCACCACGAGGAGGGCGTCACCTGGTCGTGCGTCGCCGGCGGCCGTCACGCCTATCTGCACAGCGTGCACGTGGGCGGCGTCCTGACCCCCTACCTGTCTCCCGAGGACCTGATCGCGGTGTTCGGCGACTGCCGGATCGTCGAGCACCGGGTTCGCTTCTGCCGGCCCGGCCACCGCTACGACAACGACGGCAACGGCTATCCGAACGACATCTCCGGCTGGAACTTCGAGCGCAACAACAACGACCCGCAGACCGAGGACAGCGCCTATAACCATGCGCCCAGCCTGATCTCGCTGCTGGGCGGCGAGGCCAACAACGAGTTCGCCGGGGTCGGCGTGTGCCGAGCGTGCATGGTCGTGCCGATCAAGGACGACGCCGAGCCCCTCGGGCGCTCGGACCGCTGGGGCGAGTCGATCCTGTACGCGACCGACCTTGGCGCGACGGCGATCTCCTCGGTCGTCGTCGAGTACAGCTACTCCTCGTTCTCGCAGGAGGCCGTCGATTACGCCTACCGCCACGGCGTGCTGCTGTCGCTGGACTCCAACGACTTCGACTCGATGGACCACAGCGACGGCATGTTGTTCGCGCACGTGTTCCCGGGGAATTCGCTGACCGAGGATCAGCCGGCGCCGGCCACGCAGTGGTTCCGCGCCCGTTCGAACGTCACCAGCTACGGGACCCACAGCATCTTCTCGGGCGAGGAGAACTCGACCTCGGGCGCGACGCCGTTTCAGGCCGCGATGCTCGCGATGGTCCAGTCGGCGGCGCTCGACGCGCGCGACCGCGGGAGCATCCCCAGCCGTCTGACGCCAAACGAGGTCAAGCAGGTGCTAATCGACACCGCCAGCCCGGTGATCCCCCAGACGCAGGCGCCGGGGGTCGCGCACCAGTGGCCCGGGAACCCGCAGAGCGCGACCGACGCGACCCACAGCAACTGGTCCACGCAGTACGGATACGGGCGGCCAAATCTCGGCGCCGCGACCAGCCTGGTGCTGTCGGGGCGTGTCCCGCCGACCGCGGAGATCGACTCGCCTCTGTGGTATGAGTACGTCGACCCGGCCCGGCAGCCCTCGCTGCCCGTCACCGGGTCGCTCGCGCCGAGTCGCTGGCGCTCCGGTGGACGCGTGCGCTGGTGGCTCGAGTGGGCGCTCGGCGCCAACCCCGCGGACGGCGCCTTCCACACGATCGCGCAAGGCGTCACCCGCCGGCCGCTCGCCGGAACGCTGGGCACGCTGAATCTGCGCCAGGTGCCGCCCAGCTACTACGAGCACGCGCCGACCTCGACGCTGCCTCCCGACGGCCCCGAGCAGTACACGTTGACGTTGCGCCTGCGCGTCCTCGACGCCAACGGGCTGAAGGCCGAGGACCGGCGCACGATCGGCGTACGCCACGATCCGGCGCTGCTGCCCGGCTTCCCGAAGCGGATTGGCGGCGAGATCGCCGCGGGCCCGAGCTACGTCGACCTCGAGGGCCGCCACCAGCTCGACCTGGTGTACGCGACCGCCGACGGCGATGTGGACGCGCTAGCGCCGGATGGCAGCGAGGTGCCGGGCTTCCCGGTCTACACCGACCTCGACCGTCGGGTCGATCCCGCCAACCCCGAGAACTTCCCCGCGCGCGCGTACCTGGGCGTGCCGGCGCTGCGCAACGTCCGCGATCCGATCGTGGGAATTGCGGTCGGCGACCTGTTCGGCAACGGCACGCTCGATGTGGTCGCGACCACCTCCAACGCCGACCTCTACGCCTGGGACGCCCACGGCCACAGACTGCGCGGCTTCCCGGTCTCCTCCTCGCGGCAGTACTGGACGCTGCCGGTCCCCACGCCGCAGGCGCCAACGCCCCACAGCCGGCTGCCCTCGCGCGGGGACTGGGCCCCGCCGGTGCTCGCGTCGCTCGAAGGCGGGCACCGGCTCGACATCGTGATGAGCGCGTACGACGGGCATGTCTACGCGTGGCGGCCCGACGGCAGGCCCGTGCCGGGCTGGCCGGTCGAGGTCAAGCTGCCCGCCGCCGACTTCGCGCGCGATGGCGTCGACCCGAGCCAGTACATCCGCGACCCGAAGCTGATGTACGCGGTCGCGGTCGGCGACGTGCTCGGGATCGGGCACCCGCAGGTGTTCGTGTCGAGCTTCGAGTGCGACAACGCCCACCCGGCGGCCTTCCTGTATGGGATCTGGGGGAACGGCAACCTCCATTCGGGCGGCGCGTACCTGCCGGGCTGGCCGGTGCGGCTGCCGAGTCTGGAGGAGTGCTACGACCAGTCGATCGACTTCGTCGGCGAGGGGACGAGCCCCCCGGTGATCGGCAACTTCGGCGCGGGCCACCTGCAGGTCATCTCGAGCCCGGTCACCGGCCCCGTGGACGTGATCAACGGTGACGGCACGATCGCGCGCACGCTGTCGCTCGGCTGCCAGAGTGCCGCGTGCCAGCCCAACCCGCCCTACCGGCCGACCGGCGACACGGCCACGGTCACGCTCACCGGCCAGGGCGGGCTCGGCGACTTGAGCAACACGGGAACGCCGCAGTTCCTCCAGAGCTCGATCGGCGCCGAGTCGTTTTCCAGCGCGCTGGGCTCCTCGGGTCAGGCAGCGCTCCCGCAGGCGTACGAGAAGGCGTGGAACGTGGCCACGGGCGCGGTGGCGCCGGGGTTCCCGGTCCGACAGGACGGTTTCCCGTTCTTCGACGCGCCGCTGGCCGCCGATCTCGCCGGCGACGGCACGCGCCAGGTGATCGAGGGCAACGACTCCTACTGGATCCACGCCTGGGACATCCACGGCGGCGAGGCCCCTGGCTTCCCGAAGTACACGGGCCAGTGGCCGAGCTTCAGCGGCGTCGTCGGCAACGTGACGATGAACGGCAAGCTGCGCTTCGCGGTCGGCACTCGCGAGGGTTGGCTGTTCGCGTGGCGCGTGGGTGGCGACGCGCGGCTCGATAACTCCTGGTCGCATCTGCGTGGCGATGACTACAACGCCGGACTGTATGGATTGGACACGTCCCGGCCAGCGGCGATCCTCGACCTGCGCCGCCGTGGCCGGACGCTGCTGTGGAGCGCGCCCGGCGGCGACTACGAGCTCGGCACGGCCTCGGCCTACCGGGTGCTCGGCTGCTTTGACCGCGACTGCAGCCGCGCCCGACGCGTGCCGGGCGCCCCGCGTCCCGGCGCCGCCGGGGCTTCGCAACGGCTGCGGCTGCAGGCGCTGCCCCCCGGCACCCGCTACCTCGCACTGCGAGCGGTCAACGCCGCCGGCAACCTGTCGGCCCTGAGCAACGTCGTCGCGGCGCCAGCGGCTCGCGTCGGCTGAGCAGCTGGAGCACCTGCTCGCGCGTCGGGCCGCTGGAGCGGTTCAGGCGGGCAGGAACTCGATCAGCAGTCGGCTGACCTCGTCCGGGGCCTCGAGCTGCATCCAGTGTCCGGGACCGTCGAGTCGCTCGTAGCGCCACGTGCCGGCGACGTTCGCTCCAGAGTTCACCATCTGCGCCTCGGTCAGGGCCAGGTCTCCCGAGCTCCAGACGCCCATCGTAGGGGCCTGAATCGGCGGCAGCTGGGGGGCGGGGCCTATGTAGGACTCCGGCGGGACATTGGCTCGATACCAGTTGAGACCGGGGGTCAGCGATCCGTCCGCCTCGAGTTCGGCGATCACCGCGTCGGCGTCCGGGTGGCCGGTCCACGTCCGGAAGTTCGACCAGTCGCTGCCCGACAGCCACTCCTCGGCGATCCCCCGGAACTGGAACAGGAGCATGTACCACGACTTCTGGCGCTGCTCCAAGCCGCTGGCGCGGAACGTCGCCGGATGACCCACGGATAGCGCCACGAGATGATCAACCCTGTCGCCCGCCAGCGCGCCGAGCGCCCAGGCGAGCGCCGCCCCCCAGTCGTGACCGACCACGTGCGCCCGCTCGGCCCCCGCAGCCGCCATCACCGCAAGCACGTCGCCGGCCAGCAGGTGCATCGCGTAGGCCTCGACTTCCGCGGGTTTGGCCGAGCGCCCGTAGCCCCGAAGGTCGGGAACGATGACTCTGAAACCAGCATCGGCCAGGGCCGGGACCTGGTGTCGCCACAGTCTCCCGGAGTCGGGAAAGCCGTGGAGCAGCACCACCGGGCGTCCCCGACCCGTCACCTCGTACTCAATGCCCACCCCGTCGACGTCAGCGCGCATCGAGACGACGCTAGGGACCGGACCGCCGCGTGTCAAGCGAACGTGGGGTGCTTGGCGGGGGTGGCGTGAGCGTGCCATGGTGGTGGCTCGTGAGCGTGCGGCGGTGGGTGGCGTGAGCGCGGCGCGTGGTGGCGTGGCGTGGCGCCGCGTGTGGCGTGGCGGAGTGGCGCGCGCGGTGGGTGGGGGGAGCGGGCCGCGGTGGGTGGCGTGAGGGCGCCGCGGTGGGTGGACGTGAGGGGCCGCGGTGGGTGGCGTGAGCGGGCCGCGGTGGGTGGCGTGAGGGCGCCGCGGCCCCAATGTGACGCGGAATCAAATCCAGGCGATGCGCGTCACTTTACGGCCGTCTGAGAGCCCTAACGTGACGTGAAGTAGAACCCGGCGCAACGACGTCACGTTGTGGACGTTCTTGGTGTTCGCGAGCCGGCGGCCCCGAGGCCGCGGCGCCCGGCGCCCCGGTCCGCCCCGGCGCCCACGATCCGCCCCGGCGTCCCGGCGTCCAGGCGTCCCGATCAGTGCCTGCGCCCCGCGTCCCGATCAGTGCCCGCGCCCCGGTCCGCCCCGGCGCCCCGATCCGTCCCGGCGTCCCGGCGTCCAGGCGTCCCGATCAGTGCCTGCGCCCCGCGTCCCGATCAGTGCCGCGCCCCGGTCCGCCCCGGCGCCCCGGTCCGCCCGATCCGCCCCGGTCCCCCTTGCGACCGGGCGGTCCGCCGCGACGCGCGATCGTCCTGCACTCAGTAGCTCATCCCGACGCCTCCAGGACGACGGCCAGCCCCTGGCCGACGCCGATGCAGATCGCGGCCACCCCGAAGCCGCCGCGGCGCTTCAGTTCGTGCGCGAGCCCGCCCAGCACCCGTACTCCGGACGCTCCGAGTGGATGACCGATCGCGATCGCGCCACCGTTCGGATTGACCGCCTCGGGGTTGAGCCCGTGCCACTCGCCGATGTCGGCCAGGCACTGCGAGGCAAATGCCTCGTTGAGCTCCACGACCGACACGTCCTCCCAACCGATCCCAGCGCGGCGCAGCGCAACGTTCGCCGCCTCGACCGGCGCGATCCCGAACACATCGGGGTCGACCGCCGCGGCGCCACGGGAGACGATCCGCGCCAGCGGCTCGCGCCCGGCGGCCTGGGCGCCGGCTTCGTCGGCGAGCAGCGTGGCCCCCGCCCCATCGTTGAGAGGCGACGAGTTCCCGGCGGTGACCGTCCCGGCGTCCGCGAACGCGGGCTTCAGCTTCGCCAGCTTCTCGAGTGAGGTATCGGACCGGATGTTTTCGTCGCGTTCGAGGTCGGTATCGGCGACCGCGATCACCCACTTGTCGTAGAAGCCATCGTCCCACGCTGCCGTGGCGCGCTGATGGCTGCGCAGCGCGAACTCGTCCTGCGCTTCGCGCGGGATGTTGTAGATGCCGGCCAGCTTTTCGGCGCTAGCGCCGAGCGAGATCGTCCACTGATCCGGCATCTGGGGATTGACCATCCGCCAGCCGAGCGTGCTCGAGTGAAGCTCCTCGTGCTGGCGCGCGAACGGGCGGTCGGGCTTCAGCAGGATCCATGGCGCGCGGCTCATCGACTCAACGCCCCCCACGAGCACGATCGAGGCATCGCCGGTCTCGATCATCCGGCTGGCCTGCATCGCAGCGTCCAGGCTCGAACCGCACAGCCGGTTGATCGTCGCTCCCGGCACCGACGTCGGCAGGCCGGCGAGCAGGCAGGCCATCCGCGCGACGTTGCGGTTGTCCTCCCCGGCTTGGTTGGCGTCACCGAAGAGGACGTCGTCGATCCGGTCCGGGTCGAGCGACGGGGCACGGGCGAGCAGCGCCCTCACCACGTGCGCCCCCAGGTCGTCCGGGCGGACGCCCGCGAGCCCACCGCCGTAGCGGCCAAACGGAGTGCGTACGGCGTCGAGGACGTAGGCGGCGGTCATCTGTTCAGCAGCTCCTGCGGCCTGAATTGTGCGCATTGCGAACACTTGACCGCGCTGCGCACACTATATAGGCTGCGGAAATTCCGAGAAGCATGAGGATTCGAGGAGAGGGATGAGCGAGGAACGAGACGGTGGTATCCCCAGGCGGGAGTTCGTCAGGCGGGCTGGTTCGGCGGGGTTGCTGCTGAGCTCGGGCGGTGTGCTCGCCGCTTGCGGGGTGAAGAAGAGCTCCTCGAGCACCGGTGGCAGCACGATCAAGATCGGCTACGTCAGCCCTGAAACAGGCGAGGCCGCAGCGTTCGGCGAGCCGGATGGATACATCCTCGGACTTGTCCGCAAGGCGGTGGCCAATGGCATCACGGGCGGCGACGGAAAGCACTACAGCGTCGAGATCATCAAGAAGGACAGCCAGTCAAGCCCGCAAACCGCCGCGTCGGTGGCGAACGACCTGATCAACGGCTCTCAGGTCGACCTGATGCTGACGAGCTCCACTCCGGAGGTGACCAACCCCGTTTCTGACGCCTGCGAGGCCGCGGGCACGCCGTGCATCTCCACGGTCGTGCCGTGGGAGGCGTGGTACTACGGCCGAGGGGCAAAGCCTGGGAACAAGGCGGCCTACAAGTACACCTACCACTTCTCCTTCGGCGTCGAGAACTTCGCGATCAGTTACATCAGTCAATGGCATCTGCTCCCGACCAACAAGGTCGTAGGGGCGCTGTACCCAAACGACGCCGACGGCAACGCAATCAGAATGGGCCTGATCCCCCTGCTCGAGAAGGGTGGCTTCAAGGTGATCGACGCCGGCCCGTACAACGACGGCCTGAACGACTTCTCCTCCCAGATCGCCAAGTTCAAGGCCAACCACTGCCAGATCTTCAATACCTTCCCGCTGCCGCCGGACTTCGCCACCTTCTGGCGCCAGGCGATCCAGCAGGGCTACAAGCCGATCATTGCCCAGATCGCGAAGACGGGTCTATTCCCCTCCCAGGTCGAGGCACTCGGGAGCCTCGGGCCGGGTTTGGCGACCGCTGCCTTCTGGCATCCGGTGTTCCCGTACTCGTCATCGCTGACAGGACTCAACAGCAGGCAGATCCAGGTCGGCTATGAGGACACAGGCAAGCAGTGGACCCAGGTGCTGGGGACCGGTATCGGGCTGTTCGATGCGGGCATCGCCGCGCTCAAGCACGCTCCGAATCCCAAGGACAAGGTTGGGCTGGCCAACTCGATTCCCACGCTCAAGGTCGACACCCCCGTGGGTCACCTCGACTGGAGCAAAGGGCCCGTAAAGAACGTGGTCGACACGATCATCCCGGGATCCCAGTGGTTTAAGTCGCCGCATGGCAGTAAGTTCCCGCTGCAGCTGCTCATGACGGAGCACGCGAATGACCCCAGCGTCCCGATCCAGGCGAAGCTGAGGCCCTACGGATCTGTCTGAGAAGTGGAGGCCCTACGGATCAGTCTGAGAAGTCAGCGCCGATCAGCATGGAGGCTCTCGCACCGTCGCCGAGCGCGCCGCTGCTGGCAACCGCCGGGGTCGGCAAGCACTTCGGCGCGCTCATCGTCCTCGACAACGTATCGATCGAGCTGAACGCCGGGCGCGCGCTGGGGATCGTGGGTCCCAACGGCGCTGGAAAGACGACGCTGCTGGACATCCTGGCCGGAGCGCTGCGACCGGACCACGGCACGGTCGCATTCAATGGCAGCGACATCACGCGGATCGGCGCGGCGAGACGCTGCCGGCTCGGCATCGGACGCACCCATCAGGTGCCGCGGCCATTTGTCGAGATGACGGTATTCGAGAACGTTCTGGTGGGAGCAGCGCTGGGGGCTGGATTACGCGGGCCGCGCGCGGAGCGCAGGGCGCTGGAGGCGCTCGAGCAGACGGGCATGGTCGAGCTGGGCAACCGGCGCGCCGACACGCTGGGGCTCCTGGACCGAAAGCGCCTGGAGCTCGCGCGGGCGCTGGCCACGGGTCCGACGGTGCTGCTGCTGGACGAGATCGCGGGTGGCCTCACGGAGGCCGAGACCCACGTGCTCGTGGATCAGATCCGGCAGCTCCTCGCCGGCGGGCTGGCGATCGTCTGGATCGAGCACGTGGTCCACGCGCTCCTGCGCGTGGCGGAGCAGATGATCTGTCTGGACGCTGGCCGGATCATCGCGGCGGGGAACCCCGACGCGGTGATGAGCCACCCCGCCGTCATCGAGGCGTATCTCGGAAGCGCGGCATGACGCTCATGTCCGTCGAGGATCTCGATGTCCGCCACGGGCTGTTGCAGGCCGTGCGCGGCGTGACGCTGAGCCTCAGTGAGAGCGAGACGGTGGCGCTGGTCGGTGCCAATGGCGCAGGCAAGTCGACGCTCCTGCGAGCGATCGCGGGCGCACATCGGCCGACCAGCGGGCGGGTGCTGTTTGACGGGCAGGACATCACCCGGGTGCCGGCCTACAGGCGCGTCGAACTGGGGCTTTCGCTCGTGCCCGAGGGCCGCCTCCTGTTCCAGAGCCTCACGGTCGAGGAGAACCTCCAGGTGGCCGCGCGGCCGGGTGAGTGGACGCTGGAGCGCGTGATCGAGGCGTTCCCGATGCTCGCGCAACGCCGCAAGCATCGTGCCGCGACGCTCTCCGGGGGGGAACGTCAGGCGACCGCGATTGGGCGAGCGTTGATGGCCAATCCGCGGCTGTTGCTGCTCGACGAGGTCTCGCTGGGTCTGGCGCCGGTCGCGATTGAAGACGTGTATCGCTCGCTGGCAACGGTGATCGACACCGGTACCACCGTGCTGCTCGTCGAGCAGGACCTGACGCGGGCGATGCAGACGGCGGACCGGATCGCGTGCATGCTCGAGGGGCGGCTCGTGCTCGAGGGCGTAGCCGGCGAGCTGAGCCGAGAGCAGGTGAGCGAGGCGTACTTCGGGCTTGGGCGCGGCGTCGGCCCCGAATCCGGTAAGCGCTCTGCATGACCTGGGTCAACGCAGTCATCCAGGGAATCTTGCTGGGCGGTCTCTACGCGCTGTTCGCCTGTGGGCTGTCGCTGATGTTCGGCGTGATGCGGATCATCAACCTGGCTCACGGAGACCTGGCGCTGCTCGGCGCGTTCATGGTGCTGGTGGTCAGCGAGCACCTCGGGCTCTCGCCGTTCGCCTCGCTGCTGATCGTGCTCCCGGGTGCCGCCGTGTTCGGCTACGCCTTACAGTACGGCTTGCTCGATCGAAGTATGCGCGGCGGCGAGCTGGCGCCACTTCTAGCCACCTTCGGACTCTCGGTGGTCATCGCCAACGTGCTGCTCGAGAGCTTCTCCGCCGATACGCATTCCCTCAGCGCAGGCGCGCTCACCACCGCGAGCTGGCGGATCTCTGACCAGGTCTCGATCTCGGCGCTCAGCGCCTTGATCTTCGCGGTGGCGGTGCTGGTGCTCGGAGGCCTGCAGCTGTTCCTCTCGCACACGCAGATGGGGAGGTTCATGCGCGCAACCGCCGATGACCCGCGGACCGCGGAGCTCGTCGGAATCAACGCCAAGCGTGTCTACGCGATCGCCACGGCGATCGCGCTGGCGACGGCGGCACTCGCGGGAACGTTCTTCGGGATGCGCTCGTCGTTCGATCCGACGCTCGGCCCGTCGCAGCTGATCTTTGCCTTCGAGGCGGTGGTGATCGGCGGCCTGGGGTCACTGTGGGGGACGCTGATCGGCGGGATCATCCTGGGGCTCGCCCAGACGCTCGGGGCGCAGGCGTTCGGGGCATCCTGGTCGATCGTCTCCGGAGACGTGCTGTTCTTGCTCGTGCTCGCGTTCCGCAGCGGTGGAATCTTCAGCGCGCGCGAGGTGAGGGCGTGAGCGAGCAAGCGCAGGCCGTGAAGGTCCAGCGCTGGACGCCGGTGTCAAAGCTGTTCTGCGCCGCGTCGCTACTGCTGCTCGTGGTGCTGGCGCTGGTGCCGTTCTGGTTCACGCAGAACACCACCGAGAAGCTGACCGAGTTGTTCGTTCTGGTGATCCTCGCGGTGATGTGGAACGCCCTTGCCGGCTACGCCGGACTGGTCTCGGTGGGCCAGCAGGCGTTCATCGGCATCGGCGCCTACGCGGTGATCGTGTTCACCAATCACGGCATCAACGGATACGTTGCGGTCGTGCTGGCCGCGCTGTTCGCGGGGCTGGTGTCGGTGCCGACATCGCTCCTGGTGTTCCGCCTGCGGGGCGGGCAGTTCGCGATCGGGATGTGGGTGGTGGCCGAAGTGTTCCGTCTACTCGTCACCAACGACCAGTCACTGGGGGGTGGCACGGGCCAATCGCTCGATGTCCTCAATGTCTACTCACCGGCGGACCGACAGGCTTACACCTACTGGGTGGCGCTTGCTCTCACCTCCGGGCTGATCGCGCTGACCTTCGTGCTGTTGCGCAGCCGCCTCGGATCGTCGCTGCAGGCAATCCGCGACGACGAGCGGGCGGCCGAGTCGGTCGGGGTCCCGGTCGCGCGAGCGAAGCGGATCGTGTTCCTGCTGGCCGGGGCCGGCTGCGGCGCGGCGGGAGCGATCACGATGGTCAACACCTTGATCGTCACCCCAGACTCGATCTTCGGGATTCAATGGACCGCATACATGATCTTCATGGTCCTGCTCGGCGGGCTCGGCACGTTCGAGGGCCCGATCCTTGGTGCGCTGGTGCTGTTCGGGGTCCAGCAGGAGTTCCAGAGCAGCGGCAGCTGGTATCTGGTGGGGCTGGGGGCCGTCGCGATCGCGGTCACGCTGATCCTGCCGCGGGGGATCTGGGGTGCGCTGGTCGAGCGCTTCGAGATCCGATTGGTCCCCGTCGGCTACACCCTGCGCCAGCTGGCGCGGGAGGCCTCCGGCCGCGGAGACTCCGATCAAGAGGCCACGGTCAAGGACCCGGTGCAGCAGGCGTGAAACGGCTCAGATGAGATCTGAAAGAGCGAGAGGAGAGAGATGGCGACGACACAGACCCCCCGACAGCAGTTGCTGATCGGTGGGACATGGTCCGATGCGTCAAACGGACGCGAGTATCAGCAGAGCTTCCCCTACACGGGGGAGGCGGTCGGGTCCGCTGCCGCGGCCGGCCGGCAGGACGCGCACGCCGCGGTTGATGCCGCTCACGCGGCATTCGCGGAGTGGTCGCGCAGCGCGCCTCGACAGCGCCGCGAAATCCTCCTGAAGGCGGCTGATCTGCTCCTCGACCGTGCGGAGGCGATCGCGGGAGTGATGACCGAAGAGACGGGGGCCGTGTTCGGGTGGGGCATGTTCAATGTCGACCTTGCGGCGGGCATGCTGCGCGAGGCGGCCGCGCAGGCCTACGGTCTGGCCGGCGAGGTGATCCCCTCGGACGTGCCCGGGAAGCTCGCGATGGCGGTGCGCCAGCCGGCGGGAGTGGTGGTGGCGATCGCCCCGTGGAACGCACCCGTGATCCTCTCGACCAGAGCTGTGGCAATGCCCATTGCCTATGCCAACACAGTCGTGCTGAAGGCCTCGGAAATCAGTCCCCGCACGCACGCCGCGGTGGTCAGCGCGCTCGTCGACGCCGGCCTCCCGGATGGCGTGATCAATCTCATCACCAACGATCCCGCTGATGCCGCCGACGTGGTCGATGAGCTGATCGCCCATCCCGCCACCCGCCGAATCAACTTCACCGGCTCGACCAAGGTCGGTCGGATCATCGCCGAGACCGCCGGGCGCCACCTCAAGCGGGTGCTGCTCGAGCTCGGCGGGAAGGCCCCGATGGTGGTGCTGGCCGACGCCGATCTCGAACGCGCGGCCGCTGCGGCGAGCTTCGGCGCGTTCTTCCATCAAGGCCAGATCTGCATGTCGACAGAGCGGATCGTGGCCGACCGCGCGGTCGCCGATTCGCTGGCCGAGAAGCTGGCGCAGCGAGCGAACGATCTTCCGGTCGGCGACCCGCGCGAGCCGGACACGGCGATCGGGCCGCTCGTCAACCAGGCGGCGGTCGAGCGGGTCTCGGCGTTGGTGCAAGACGCCGTGTCGAAGGGCGCGAGGGCGCTGAGCGGCGGTGCGCCGGACGGGCAGTGCTTCCCGCCGACCGTGCTCACCGGCGTGACGCCCGAGATGCGGGTCTACGGCGAGGAGTCGTTCGGTCCCGTGGTCACCGTGATCCCGGTGCACGGTGCCGACGAAGCCGTGCGGATCGCCAACGACACCGATTACGGGCTCTCGGCGGCGGTGTTCAGCGAGAACGTGCCGGCCGCGCTGGAGCTCGCGCAGCGGATCGAAAGCGGCATGTGCCACATCAACGACACCACCGTCCACGACGAGCCGCAGATGCCCTTCGGCGGGGTAAAGGCCAGCGGCTGGGGGCGGTTCGGGGGCCGGGCGGCGCTGGAAGAGTTCACCGAGCTGCGGTGGATCACGGTCCAGGAGCTGGCGCGGCAATATCCGATCTGATGCGCACGCAGGTGGGGATCGTGGGCGCCGGACCGGCCGGGCTGACGCTGGCGCTGCTGCTCGAGCGCGAGGGCATCGCGTCCGTGGTCCTCGAGTCGCGGAGCCGCGAGTACGTCGAGCACCGAGTCCGCGCCGGGCTGCTGGAGCAGAACACCGTCGACCTGTTCCACGAACTCGGCGTGGGAGAGCGGCTGGCCCGCGAAGGCCTCGAGCACGACGGCATCTACCTGCGCCGCCAGGGACGCACGCAGCACATCCCGATCACGGAGCTGACCGGCAGGCACGTGACGATCTACGCTCAGCAGGAGGTCGTCAAGGATCTGATCGGGGCCTCGCTTGAGCGCGGCTGCGAGCTGCATTTCGAGGTCTCCGACGTCGCGGTGCACGAGCTCGAGGGAGACCGGCCGAGGATCAGCTTCCGCGAGGGAGACAGCGAGAATGAGCTGGAATGCGACTTCATCGCCGGTTGCGATGGCTTCCACGGCTGCTGCCGGCCATCGATTCCCGACGGTGTGCTCAGAGAGTACGACTACACCTATCCATTCGCGTGGCTGGGGATCCTGGCTCACGCGCCGCCGGCCACCGACGAATTGATCTATGCCTGGCACGAGCACGGCTTCTCGCTGTATTCGATGCGCTCGTCCAAGGTGAGCCGCCTGTACATCCAGGTCCCGCCCGATGAGGAGCTCGAGCGCTGGCCGGATGAGCGCATCTGGCAGGAGCTTCAGACTCGCCACGCGAGCGAGCGCTGGAGCGTCAATGAGGGAGAGATCTTCGAGAAGGGAATCACGCCGATGCGCAGTTTCGTGTGTGAGCCCCTGCGCTACGGCCGCTTGTTCCTGGCCGGCGACGCGGCGCACATCGTTCCGCCGACCGGCGCCAAGGGCCTGAATCTGGCGGTCAACGACGTCCGCCTGCTCGCCGCCGCGTTTGGCAGTTGGTATCGCAGCGGCGCCGACGGCGCGCTCGACGCCTATTCGGAGATCGCGCTGCGTCGTGTCTGGCGCGCGCAGGATTTCTCCAACTACATGACCCAGCTGCTTCACGATCTCGGCACCGGACGGTTCGATCGGACCCTCCAGCTCGCGCGCCTCGACTATCTCTCGCAGTCGACCGCCGCCGCCACGAGCTTGGCCGAGAACTACGCTGGGCTGCCCGCGACGCCGGATTTCTAGGGCGACGCGAGGCAATCCGAGCGCGGCTTGATTCGGACGCCTGAGCCCTGGGTAGGGCGGACACCCCCACGGCGATGGCTCTCGACGACATCACGCGGCTCGTCTCGGCGCTCGGCGTTGATCAAGCCGCACTCGAGCTTCACCGGCGGTTGGCCGGAAAGATCGAGGTCGTGCCGACCATCGGGCTGAGCGAGGAGACGCTGGAGTTGCTGTACACGCCCGGCGTTGGCGCGGTCAGCCGAGCGCTCGCCGACGACCATGCGTCCGCCGGCGAGCTGACCGGGCGGGCCAACGCCGTCGCGATCGTCTCCGACGGATCAGCGGTGCTCGGTCTCGGCGACGAGGGGCCGGTCCCCGCGCTTGCGGTGCTGGAGGGAAAGGCGCTGTTGTTCAGCGCGCTCGCCGGGATCAACGCCGTGCCGCTCGCGCTCGACGTGGCGGGGGCCGACGAGTTCGTGGCGACGGTCCGAGCCCTCGCTCCGGCGTTCGGCGCGATCAACCTCGAGGACGTGGCCGCCCCCGCGTGCTTCGAGATCGAGCGTCGGTTGCGCGATCAGCTCGACGTTCCGGTCGTCCATGACGACCAGCACGGAACCGCGGTCGTCGTACTCGCGGCCCTGTTGAACGCGGCGCGCGTGACCGGACGCGAGCTGGAGCAGGCGCGTGTGGTGATCATCGGCGCAGGGGCCGGCGGCGCGGCGACGGCTCGCCTGCTTCGCGCACAGGGAGTGAAGCACCTGGCGGTGCTCGACAGCCGCGGCGTGCTTGCCCCCGGACGAGACGATCTCGATGACGCCAAGCGAGCGCTCGTGGACGAGCTGAGCCTGGAGGGTGGTCGGTCGGCGGACGAGCCGCTGCGAGGCGCGGACGTGCTCGTCGGTCTGTCCGTGCCGGACTCGTTCTCGATCGACGACGTCAAGGCGATGGCCGACGACTCGATCGTGCTCGCGCTCGCGAACCCGGAGCCCGAGGTCGATCCCGGCGCGGCGCGGAATGCCGGCGCCGCGGTGGTCGGCACCGGCCGCTCGGACTATCCGAACCAGGTCAACAACGTGCTGGCGTTTCCAGGCTTGTTCCGCGGGGCACTTGACTCCGGTGTTGCTCAGCTGGAGAAGGGGGATCTGCTGCGTGCCGCGCACGCGCTGGCCAAGGTGGTCGACGAGCCGACTGAGGACTCGATCCTTCCGGGCGTGTTTGATGAACGCGTCGTCCCGGCAGTGGCCGGGGCGATTCAAGGCTCGCGGCGGTGAACTTCCAAAACTTCTAACAACTCCTGTTTCCGACGCAATTCGCGGGGTAAGCAGCGGGCTGCCCTTGCCCAACGAGCTGAAAGGTCGCTATGGGACCATTGGTGATCCACGGCGTCATCGATTCCCGAACCGACGGGGTGGCCGAGCCGCCGAGCAGCTGGCGGATGCGTTCGCTCAAGAGGTCGAGACCGGTGCCCCCGAAGCGGCGCAAAGGACGGGCTCGATCATCGGGATCGACGCGCCGCGCCCTAGGTCGTTCGGGCCAGAGGCGGCGCTGAGCGGGACCCAAGCGGCAGCACGCGCGTGGGAGGCCGACCGGGTTCACGCCGATGCCGGCGCTTTACGTTTCGATAAATGGGTAGCTGACTCTCGAGATGAGCGTCGTGGGCAAGACTCTGAATGAGAGCTATCCGGCCGTGGCGGCCTCCGTGCCGGCAGCGCGCCGGGCGATCAGCCAACTCGCGGCGGAGGCTGGGGCGCCGCCCGAGCAGGTCGAGGCCGTCCGCCTGGCCGCCTCGGAGGCGATTACCAATGCGGTCCGCCACGCATATCGCCGGGGCCAGGGGATGGTCCATGTGACCGCCGCGCTGGCCTCCGACGAGCTGTGGGTGCTGGTCTCCGACGACGGCTGCGGGATGCAGGTGCGCTCGGACAGTCCCGGGCTGGGCCTCGGGCTGGGGTTGATCTCACAGGAGAGCGACGACTTCACGATTCTGAGGAGGGCGTCGGGCGGCACCGAGGTGCGGATGCGCTTCGACCTCGTCGACGCCGAACTGCGATCCGAGGATCAGGGTCGCGGGTCAGAGGCCTCGGCTGCGCGGCCTGCCTCGTCGCGCTTCTCGACCACCACGTAGCCGGGCATACCCTGAACGACGCTCTCGACCTCAGCCAGCTGATGGCCCGGGAGCATCACGAACCGGCGCGAGTAGGCGCGCACGCGCTCGTATTCCCGGGGCGTCAGGGACACCAGGGCGTTGCAGCCGAGTCGGGCGCACTCGCAGCGAAACCCGACCGGCGACCCTTCGTCCCCCGGCCAGCCCCCTTTGCTGATCGCTTCGTTGACCTCGCGGAAGATCGTCTCGTTGGCAGCCAATCGCCGTTCGAGCTCATCGTCCATAGCAGGATCCTTGCACTTTCGGGACCCGGCTGAGCATCGCGAACTCGTGTTGAGGATTGATTAGGAATCGCGCCGGGCGCTCAACCAAGGGCGGTTGTGAATTAGATTTCCGCTCGGGACCAAAAACCTCTCAGGAGGAGGAGCATGAGGAGACACACAAGATCGGCCCTGAGCTTTGTGCTCGCGCTTGGCTCGGCACTGGCCGTGGCCGCGTGCGGCAGCTCATCGAGCTCAACGACCACGCCGAGCTCGTCGGGCGGGAGCGCGACGTCGAAGTCCGGCGGCACGGTCACGCTGCTAATGGGCACCGCCCCAGATTCGCTGGATCCAGGCTTTGGCTACACGACCCAGGCGGCCGAGCCCGACTGGCTCTCATACACGGGCCTGACCACCTACACGCACGCCGCCGGAACCGCGGGAACAGTGCTGATCCCGGGTGTGGCCACGGCGCTGCCGAAGATCACCGACGGCGGCAAGACCTACACGGTCACGCTGCGCAAGGGGCTCGTGTTCTCGAACGGCAAGCCGGTGACGGCAAGCGACTTCACCTACACCGTCGAGCGGGCGATCAAGATCCCATGGGGCGGCTCGGGCCAGTTCATCACCGCCCAGATCAAGGGCGCCACGGCGTATTCGACCGGAAAGGCCAAGACGATCTCCGGGATCACCGCCAACAACAGCACCGGACAGATCGTGATCCACCTGAACACGCCGTACGGGGCGTTTGACAACGTGCTCGCGTTCCCGTCGCTGGGGATCATCCCGACGGGGACTCCGTTCAAGAACCAGCCCAACAGTCCGCCCCCGGGCGTCGGGCCCTACATGATCACGAACATCGTCCCGAACGCATCTTTCTCGCTGGTCAAGAACCCGCAGTGGTCGAAGATGAACATCCCGGGGATCCCGGCCGGGCACGTCAACGTCAACGTCAAGATCTCGTCGAACATCGACGCCAACGCGCTGGCGGTGCTCAACAACACAGCCGACGCGTTCGACTGGGCCGACACGATCCCCGGCAGCCTGCTGCCGCAGATCAAGTCGCAGGCGTCGGATCGCTTCTCGCAGGTGAACCTCGGCGGCTCGACGTACTACATCTTCATGAACGTGACGAACAAGCCGTTCTCGAGCCAACTCGCTCGCCAGGCGGTCGTGACTGGGCTAAACCAGAATGCGATGAACCGTCTGGGTTCGGGCACGCTGGTCCCGGCGTGCTTCTTCCTGCCCCCGGCGATCGTCGGCCATCCGAGCGGCGTGACCTGCCCCTACGGCACGCCCGGGGACGGGAACCTGGCCAAGGCGAAGGCGCTCGTGCAGCAGTCAGGGATGGCCGGCACGCCGGTCACCGTGTGGAGTGAAACGCGCGCTCCCCGCCAGCAGTGGATGACGTACTACACGTCGTTCCTGAACTCGATCGGGTTCAAGGCGACCCAAAAGGTGATCGCCGACGCGACGTACTTCCCGACGATTCAGACGCTGAAGCTCGATCCCCAGACGGGGTTCGCCGACTGGAACCAGGACTTCCCGAACCCCATCGACTTCTACCTGCTGCTCAGCGGGCAGGCGATCCTGCCGACGAGCAACGAGAACATGGGCCAGGTCAACGACCCGACCATCAATGCACAGATCAAGACGCTCGGCCAGGTGCCGACGCCGCAGCTCAAATCAATTGCCAGCAAGTGGCAAGCGGTCGATGAGTACACGGCCAAGAAGGCGTACGTGGCCGTGTTCGGCTACCAGACGTTCCCGAAGTTCACGTCGAACCGGATCAACTACGGCGCGGCCATCCTGCACTCGGTATACGGGTGGGACTGGAGCTCGTTCCAGCTGAAGTAGCGACCCACACAGTGGGCCGGGACAGGTAGGCTGTCCCGGCCCACCCGTCATGGCAACCACATCCGCCACCGGCACCGAGTTCTCTGGCGAGTCCGCTGCGATCCTCGCCGAGGGCGAAGGGCTGCCCCCCGGCATCGGTCCGTGGGAGCTCGCGTGGCGGCGACTGCGCCGCAACAAGGTGGCCCTTGCGTTCGGCGGGCTGTTCCTGCTGATCGTCGTGCTGTGTCTGCTCGCGCCGGTCTACGCGCACGAGGTCGCGCACACCGGGCCTGCCACCGAGAACATCACGGGAACGGTCAAGGTCGGGGGCAAGACCGAGAACATCGTCAGCACGACCGACGTCCCGATCGGCCCGACGTGGACCTCCAAGTACTTCCTCGGGGCCGACGGTCAAGGCCGCGACGTCGCGGTCAGGCTCCTCTACGGCGGGCGCAACTCGCTCGAGATCGGCGCCGTCGCGACCGTGATCACGATGGTGCTGGCGCTGATCCTCGGCGTCGTATCGGGGTACTTCCGGGGCCTTGCCGACGGCATCATCAATCGCGGTCTCGACGTCATCTGGGCGTATCCGGCCGTGCTGCTCGGCGTGACGCTCGGCACCGTGCTCGCCGTTGGCGGCATCGGTCCGCTGAAGGGGACGACATTGCTCGTGCCGGCGGTGGTCATCGGCATCGTCTACATCCCGTACGTGGCCAAGCCGATCCGCGGCCAGGTGCTGACGCTGCGCGAGCGGGAGTTCGTCGACGCGGCCCGCCAGCAGGGCCTCGGTCACATGCGGATCATGTTCTCGGAGGTCCTGCCCAACCTGGCTTCGACGATCATCGTGTTCATCCCGTTGATCCTCGCCAACGCGATCCTGCTCGAGGCGGCGCTCACCTATCTCGGCGCCGGCGTGCAGCCCCCGAACCCCTCGTGGGGAACGATGATCTCCGACGGGATCGCCACGATCCCGGCCGCGTTCCATAACGTGCTCGTGCCGGGCACGATGCTGGTGCTCGCGGTGCTGTCGATCAACGTGTTCGGCGACGGATTGCGGGACGCGCTCGACCCCCGGGCGAAGGTCCGGATCGCGCACTGATGCCCGGGGAGCACCGGCAGCCGTGACGCGGTTCATCGTCCGCCGGCTGCTGGGGATGCTGGTGGTGATGTTCGTGATCTCGCTGCTGACGTTCCTGCTGTTCGAAGCGATCCCGAACGGCGACCCGGCGCTGCGGCTCGCCGGCCGCTCGGCGACCGCGCTCGAGATCCAGACGATCCGCCACAAGTACGGTTTCGATCAGCCGATCTACGTCCAGTACGCGCGGACGATGAAGAACATCTTCACCGGCCAGGCCTACTCTTACACGCAGGGCTTCAACGTGCTCGACGAGATCAAGGCGGGGCTGCCGGCGACGCTGTCGCTCGCGTTCGGCGCCGGCATCATCTGGCTGCTCTCGTCGATCGTGGTCGGCACCTTGGCCGCGATCAGAGCCGGCCGCTACACCGATCGCGTACTGACCGTGCTGGCGATGATCGGGGTGTCGTTCCCGCCGTTCTTCCTCGGCGCGGTGCTGATCTACTACCTCGGCTACCAGGCCAACATCTTCCCGCTCGGCGGCTACGTCAAGTTCACCTCGGACCCGGTGCAGTGGCTCACGCATCTGATCCTGCCGTGGTTCACGCTGTCGGTGCTGTTCATCGGCTTTTACTCGCGGGTGCTGCGCTCAACGATCCTCGACACGATCAACGAGGACTACGTGCGCACCGCCCGCGCCAAGGGGCTCTCGGAGCGCCAGGTGCTCACCCGCCACATCCTGCGCACCAGCCTGATCCCGATCATCTCGCTGTGGGGGCTCGACATCGCCCAGGTGATCGGCGGCGGCGCGATCCTGACCGAGTCGATCTACAACCTCCACGGCGTCGGGCAGCTCGCGGCGGAGTCGATCGGCAGGCTCGACATCATCCCGATCCTGGTGATCGTGATGCTGACCGCGTTCGCGGTCGTGGTCCTGGCGGCGGTGATCGACATCCTCTACGCGTTCCTCGACCCTCGGATCAGGCTCGCGTGAGCAGCGGCTCGCAGAACGGAGCCCTGCTCGAGGTCGACGACCTGCGCGTGTCGTTCGCGACCGAGGACGGGATCGTGCGGGCGGTGGACGGGGTGTCATTCGCCGTCGGTGGCGGTGAAGTCGTGGCGATCGTCGGCGAGTCGGGGTCGGGGAAGTCGGTGACCGCGATGACGCTGATGGGGCTGACCCGCGGCCCCAATGCGAAGTTCGAAGGGGCTGCGAGGTTCGACGGCCATGAACTGGTCACCGCCACCGACGCCGAGCTTCGCAAGATCCGCGGCGCCGGCATCGCGATGGTGTTCCAGGACCCGATGAGCTCGCTCAATCCCGTCTACCGGATCGGTCATCAGATCGTCGAACAGATCCGCGTCCACGAGCCCGACGTCTCCAAGGCGCAGGCGATGGACCGCGCGGTCGAATTGATGGAACGGGTGGGGATCCCGCGCGCGGGCGATCGGCTGCGTTCCTACCCGCACGAGTTCTCGGGGGGGATGCGCCAGCGGGTGATGATCGCGATGGCGTTGTCATGCTCGCCGAGGCTGTTGATCGCCGACGAGCCGACCACCGCGCTGGACGTCACGATCCAGGCGCAGATCCTGGACGAGCTCCGGGAGCTGCGATCCGAGAGTGGGGCGGGAGTGATTCTGGTCACCCACGACCTGGGGGTCGTCGCCGACATCGCCGACCGGGTGGTGGTGATGTACGCAGGCCGCGTCGTCGAGCAGGGCACCCTCGACGAGATCTTCTACGACCCCCAGCACCCCTACACGTGGGGTCTGCTCGGGTCGATCACCCGGGTCGACCGTGACCGCGGGCAACGCCTGCCGGCGATCCCCGGGCTGCCGCCGTCACTCGTCAAGCCGCCCGAGGGGTGCCATTTCCGGCCCCGTTGCCCGCATGAGTTCGATCGCTGCCGCGAGGTTCCCGCGCTCGCCTCGCGCCTCTCAGAAGCGCCCGAGCACCTCGACCGCTGCTGGCTCGAGATCGAGCAGAAGCGACGTCTGCGTCAGGTCGGCGACGAGATCGGGCTGGCGGCCAGCGAGACGGTGATCTCGTGAGCAGCGGCAGCTCGGCTGAGACTTCGCCTGCGGCGGAGCCGGAGGAGCGCGCGAACGGCTCGCGGCTGCTCGAGGTCGACCACCTGCAGGTGCTGTTCCCGATCAAGTCGGGGGTGATCATCGATCGCAAGATCGGGCAGGTGCACGCGGTCGACGACGTCACCTTCGAGCTCGAGGAAGGGGAGACGCTGGGGATCGTCGGCGAGTCAGGCTGCGGCAAGACCACCCTGATCCGGACGCTGGTGAGGCTGATCGATCCCACCGGCGGGGGCATCCGCTTCCGGGGTCAGGACATCACGAATGCCGGCCGGAAGAGCCTGCAGCCGATCCGGCGTGAGATGCAGATGGTCTTCCAGGACCCGCAGGCGTCTCTGAATCCGCGCAAGCGGGTGTCTCAGATCCTCGCCACGCCGCTGCGGATCCGGGGCGTCGAGAAGGACCAGACCGAAGCGGAGAGCCACGAGCTGCTCAAGCGAGTCGGGCTGCATCCCGAGCACCTGAACCGCTTCCCGCACGAGTTCTCCGGCGGTCAGCGCCAGCGGATTGGCATCGCGCGGGCCCTGGCCGTGAATCCGCGGCTGCTGATGCTCGATGAGCCGGTCTCGGCGCTGGACGTCTCGATCCAGGCGCAGGTGATCAACCTGCTCGACGAGCTGCAGGATGAGTTCCATCTCTCATACGTGTTCGTCGCGCACGACCTGAGCGTGGTCCGCCACGTCTCGAACCGGATCGCGGTCATGTATCTCGGCAAGCTGATGGAGGTCTCGCCGGCCGAGGAGCTCTACACAAAGCCGATTCATCCGTACACCTCGGCGCTGCTGAGCGCGATCCCGATCCCGGATCCCCACGAGAACCGGGCCCGGACACGCGAGGTGGCGAGCGGTGAGCCACCGAACCCGGTGCGTCCGCCGCCGGGCTGCCGCTTCCACACCCGCTGTCCGCGGGCGACCGACATCTGCCGGCGAGTCGAACCGCAGCTCACCGAGTACGCGGGAGGCCATCTCGCGGCGTGCCATCACCCGCAGAACGTCAGCGCGCAAGAAGTCTCAGCGGCCACGCGCTCAGCCACCAGTCCGCGCAGCGCCGGCGACGAGCACCCGGATTCCGGGAACTGACCGCGGTTAGCGCCTCGAGCTAGTTGGACGCGGCCTGGGGACGTTAATCACGCAACCGAACTTACGGGAATCCCACTAAGGGGTCTCTGGCCCACAAGTAAGGCCCGCGCCGGCTCGATCGAGTCCGTTCTCCCGATGTGCGATCTGGCCTCTCAGTCCATTCTCAATGCACATGGATTTCACTGAGAGGAGCTCAGAATGCACCCGAACATCTCAAGCGCCATGGCGTCGGCCCGCGCCGAGGACTTTCGCAGAGTCGCCGCGGCCGAACGCCGCGCCAGCCACACCGCGGCGAATCGGCATGGACCCCATCACATCTTCTCGCGATACTTTGGACATGCGAGCGAGACTCACCAGCAGTCACTTCGTCGGTCGCGTCGGCGAGCTCGCGGAGCTCGAGCTGGCGTCACGGGAGGCGGCCGCTAGCCGGCCCGTGCTGGTTCTGCTCGGCGGCGAGTCGGGCGTCGGCAAGACGCGCGTCGTCTGCGAGCTGGAGCGGCGGATGGAAGACGAGGCGGCGCTCGTCCTCCGCGGAGATGCCGTCGAGCAGGGAGAGGGCGAGTTGCCCTATGCGCCGCTACTCGGAGCGCTGCGGCCACTGGTGCGTGAGCGTCATCAGGCTTTGCAGGAGCTGAGCGCCGGCAGTCGAGCGCAGCTCGCCGGGCTGCTGCCGGGCCTCGAGGACGGAGGACCGGTCCCCGAGCGCGACGATCCCTCGGCGCAGCTGCGCCTGTTCGAGGCGCTGCTCGAGCTGCTCGATCTGCTGAGCGAATCATGCCCGCTGGTGCTGATCCTCGAGGACATGCATTGGGCTGATCGGTCGACCCGCACGTTCGTCGCCTTCCTCGCCCGCAGCCTTCGGCAAGAGCGGGTGATGCTGCTGCTGACCTATCGCAGCGACGAGCTGCACCGGCGTCACGCGCTGCGTCCGCTGCTGAGCGAGTTGCAGCGACTCGACCGCGCGCGGCGGATCGACCTGGCCCCGTTCGACCGCGGGGAACTCACCGAGGCCCTCGCCGACATCCTCGGTGATGCCCCGAGCGATGATCTGGTGGAACGGCTGTTCATGCGTAGCGAGGGCAACCCGTTGTATACCGAGGAACTGCTCGCGGCCGGGCTGGACGGACGGGGCGCGGCGCCGCAGAGCCTGCGTGACGCATTCCTGCTCCGGATCGAACGTCTGTCGGGCGACGCCCAGCGCGCGGCGCGGGCGATCGCGGTGGGCCGGCGCCTCGACGAGACGATGCTCGCAGAGCTGACCGGGATCGAGCACGGCGCGCTGCACGAGGCGCTCCGTGAGGCGGTCGCAGAGCAGGTCCTGGTGACGGTCTCAGACGGCGCGTTCGCGTTCCGTCACGCGCTGCTGCGGGAAGCGCTCTACGACGACCTGCTGCCCGGGGAGCGGGTGGAGCTGCATCTCGCACTGGCGCGGCTGCTCGAGCAGCGTGAGCCAGGCAGCGACGACCGGGAGCTCGAGCAGGCGACGATGGTGGCGAGCCAGTACGCGGCCGCGGGCGATCAACCTGCAGCACTGCGGGCGACCGTCCGGGCGGCGCTGGCAGCGCGCAGGGTCCATGCCTATGGCGAGGCGGCAGACCTGGCCGAGCGTGCGCTGGAACTGTGGCCCCGGGTGGCCGATGAGGAGAAGACATTCGACCTCGATCACGTCGATCTCCTGATCCTTGCCGCCGGGGCGCATCGCATCGCCGACGACCGCACGCGCACCGAGGTCCTGCTTCAGAGCGCCTTGGGCGAGCTTGACGCCGATGTCGATCCGCGGCGCTACGCATCGGTGCTGGCGCGCCTGGCGCACACGCAATGGGCGATGAATCGCGGCCTGGAAGGCGTGGAGACGGCACAACGCGCATTGGAGATCCTTCCGGATGGTGAAAGCGAGGAGCGCGCGTCGTTGCTCGCCTGGCTGGCCCACACACGGTTTCTCCGCGGACGATTCCGCGGCGCCCAGGACGACGGCGAAGAGGCGCTGGCGCTGGCCGTGGCGGTCGGTGATCGCGGCGCGGAAGTGGAGGTCCTGAACACGCTGGGGATGACCCAGATCGCGCTCGGCGACGTCGAGGCCGGGGTCGCGCGGCTGCGGCGGGCGATCGAGATCGCGCGTGAGACCGACAACATCGACGGGCTCGCCTCGGCCTACTCGAACCTTGCTGACCTGCTCAACTTGCGCGGTCGCACGCTCGAAGCGATCGCGACCGGGAAGGAGGGCCTGGAGGCGGTCCCGCGTCGACTGGCCATCAGCCGGCAGTGGCTGCTGTTAACGCTCTCCGAATTGGAGGTCGAGGCCGGAGCCTGGCAGTCGGCTCGTGGCCATCTTGGCGCACCTCCCTCGCAGTTGACGGGGGTGGTGCTGATCTTCCGCCTGCTGCGCGAAGCGGAGCTGGCGCTCGGGGAGGGTGATGAAGAACGGGCAGGCCGCCTCCTCCAGCAGGCAGAACCGCTGGTGGCGCGCTCGTCCGAGCCGCAATGGATCGGCTCGCTTGGCTCGTTGCTGGGCGAGCTTCGCCGGCGCCAAGGCGATCTCGAGGCGGCCCGGGCGGCGGTGCAACACGCGCTGGATCGGATCGAGCTATGCACCGACGACGTGATGCGAATCGCCCGCGTGACCGCGGTCGGCGCTCGCGTCGAAGCCGACGTTGCGCAGCGAGCGCGCGACCTGCGCGAGAAGCGAGACGAGCGTGACGCGATCGCGAGAGCGCGGATCCACATTCAACGACTGCGCGCAATCGCGCAAGAAGGCGGCCCGGTCGAGCGCGCCTGGAACGCCGTCGGCGCCGCCGACCTGGCCCGTGCCCGCGGCCGCAGCGATCCCGCGCTGTGGGCGAGGGCGGCGCGTGAGTGGGAGGCGATGGACCGCGCTTACCTGGCTGCGCTCGTGCGCCTGCGCGAGGCCGAGGCGTACGTCGAAGCTGGCGACCGCGCGGCGGCGGCGCAGCCGGCGCGTGCGGCGCTCGACACGGCCGAGCGGCTCGGAGCGGCATGGCTGGCGGGAGAGGCGGCGGCGCTGCGCGACCGCGCCCGGCTCGAGCTCTCGACGGAGCCCGGCGTTCCCGAGGCGGTGAATGGCGCCGGCGGCGACGCGGATCCATTCGGTCTCACCGCACGCGAGCGTCAGGTGCTCGCCCTGATCGCCGAGGGAGCGACCAACCGCCAGATCGGGACGGCGCTGTTCATGGCCGAGAAGACCGCGAGCGTGCACGTCTCGCGGATCCTCAGCAAGCTCGGGGTTCGCAGCCGCACGCAGGCAGCGGCCGTCGCGCACCGCATGCACCTCAGTCGCTGAGGGCTGCGGTGGCACTCGGCTTGCATCTCGGTCGCTGAGGGCTGCGGTGGCGCTCGGCTTGCATCTCGGTCGCTGGGGCTGCGGTGGCGATACGCTGGCCTCGGTGCGAGCGCCGGCGGAATGGGAACCACACGAACGGACGCTGATGGCCTGGCCGTGTCGCCGAGAGCTGTGGGGCGAGACGATCGAGCAGGCGCGGGCCGACTACGCCACGGTGGCGAATGCGATCGCCGCGTTCGAGCCGGTGACGATGGTCGCCAATCCGGGTGAGGATCCGGCGCAGGCCCGGGCGGCGTGTGGCGAGGGCGTGGAGATCGTCGAGCTGCCGCTCGATGACTCATGGCTGCGCGACTGCGGCCCGATCTACGTGTACGGCGAAGACGGCCGGCGCATCGCGGTGCATTTCGGCTTCAACGCGTGGGGCGGGAAGTTCGCCCCGTGGGACCGGGACGCGCGGGTCGGGAGACTGATCGCCGAGCGGCTGGGCGACGAGGTGCGGCGAGCGCCGATCGTGCTGGAGGGGGGGTCGATCCTCACCGACGGCGCCGGCACGCTGCTCACCACCGAGCAGTGTCTGCTCAACCCGAACCGCAACCCGTCGCTGTCCCGCGCCGAGATCGAGCAGGCGCTACGCGACTGCCTCGGCGTCGAGCGGATCGTGTGGCTCGGTCAGGGACTGGTCGAGGACCGCGACACCGACGGCCACGTGGACCTGATCGCGTCGTTCACGGCTTCGGGCCAGGTGCTGCTGCAGACGGTGGCGCCGGGAAATCCCAACTACGATCACTGCCAGGAGAACCGTGAGCGCCTGCGGGCGGCTGGAATCGAGGTGCTCGAGCTCCCGTTCCTTCCCTATGTCGTCGTGGCAGACGAGACGATCGCCGCCAGCTATCTGAACTTCTATCTCTGCAACGGCGCGGTGATCGCGCCGGTCAGCGGTGCCCCCACGGACGCCGAGGCACTGGCGATGATCAAACAGGCGTACCCTGATCGGGAGGTCGTGCCGGTGCCGGGGGCGGTCTTGGCGTACGGTGGAGGTGGACCCCATTGCATAACCCAACAAGTCCCCGAACGAGATGCCTGAAGCGCCCCAGCTGCTGACTGCCTATCCGCCTCCCCCCTCCCCGGCGCGGACGGCGCCCTCCTCGCGGCGCCCGCTCCGTGCTGGCCTGGTGCAGGAGCGCTGGCATCCCGATCCCGACGAGCACGAAGCGGCGCTCGCGGCGGGGATCCGGATCGCCGCGGCGGAGGGTGCCCGGATAGTGTGCCTCCAGGAGCTCACGCTGTCGCC
Source organism: uncultured Solirubrobacterales bacterium (assembly GCA_963799745.1). GTDB lineage: Bacteria > Actinomycetota > Thermoleophilia > Solirubrobacterales > Solirubrobacteraceae > Palsa-465. Next base: position 42,711 of record CAWCYH010000003.1, read on the forward strand.
GTACTTCGCGGTGGCGCCGGATGGCCCGGCGGCGGCGGGGACAGCGCCGGAGGACCTGGAGACGGGCCGCACGTCCGAGTTCGCCCGGCGCCTCGCCGGCGAGACGGGCGTCCACGTTCACGCGTCGCTCTACGAACGCGACGATGGCCCGGACGGCCTGGGCTTCAACACCGCGATCGTGGTGGCGCCGGACGGGCGGCTGGTGTCCCGGACGCGCAAGCTGCATATCCCGGTCACCGCCGGCTATTACGAGGACCGCTACTTCAGGCCCGGTCCGGCCGACGGCGACCCGTTCCCGTTGACGGTGCTCGAGACCGACGACGGCGCCGCCCGCCTCGGCTGCCCGACCTGCTGGGATCAGTGGTTCCCGGAGCTTGCCCGCGCGTATGCGCTGACCGGCGCTGAGGTGTTGATCTACCCGACGGCGATCGGCTCTGAGCCGGACCATCCCGACTTCGACACCGAGCCGCTGTGGCAGCAGGTGATCGTCGCCAACGGGATCGCCAACGGCACGTTCATGGTCGCCGTCAATCGCACCGGATTCGAGGATCCGCTGGAGTTCTACGGCTCGAGCTTCATCTCCGACCCCTACGGCCGGGTCCTGGTTCAGGCGCCGCGCGATGAGCCGGCGGTGCTGGTCGCCGACCTCGACCTCGACCAGCGGCGCGACTGGCTCGAGCTGTTCCCGTTCCTGCGCACTCGGAGGCCGGAAGCCTACGCTCGCCTCACCGAAATTCTGCAAAACTAGTGCATTGGGTAGGAGCCGCGACATGACCCGTCATCTTTCTCGGCTGTCATCGTCGGCAGGCCGGGGAGCGACGAGGATCAGATGCGCGGACTGAAATGGAGCTACGCCGCCCCGCATATCGCGACCAACTGACCGGGCTGCCGAACCGGATCGCGATGGCCGATCGGATCGAGGCGGCGGTCGTGCGCAGCCGTCGGGCCGCCCGCTGCGCGGCGCTGCTGTTCATCGACATCGACTCCTTCAAGCGGGTCAACAACGCGCTCGGGCACGCGGCGGGCGACGAGCTCCTGCGCCTGGTGGCAGACCGGTTGCGGGCGCTGCGGGAACCCGGGCTCCACGTGGGCCGCCAGGGCGGCGACGAGTTCGTGTTGCTGATCGACGATCTGCCCGACGATCAAGCGCAGGCGAAGGGGCTGGCGGAGGAGACCGGGCGGCGGGTCCTCGAAGCGCTTCAGAAGCCGTTCACCGTCGCCCGCTCCTCGTTTGAGATCAGCGCATCGATGGGCGCGAGCATCTTTCCGCTCGACGCCGCCACCCATCACGAACTCGTCGACCACGCCGTCCAGGCGATGTATCTGGCCAAGCGGCGCGGCCGTGGCCAGATGGCGCTGTTCGACAAGCCGCAGAACTATTCCGTGCTCGAGCTCGAGTCGACGCTGCGCATCCGCCGTGCGCTGTCCAACCACGAGCTCGAGCTGTTCTACCAGCCGGTGGTGGAGATCGCCGACGATCATGGCCTCAGCCGTTTGGAGGCGCTGCTGCGATGGCGCGATCCCGATCGCGGACTGGTGCTGCCGGGTTCGTTCCTGCCGTACATCGAGCATTCCTCGCTGGTCCTGGAGATCGCCGAGTGGGTGTTCACCGAGACCTGCCGGCAGCTCGCGGACTGGCGCAGACGAGGCTTTAACCCCCGGGTCAGCTTCAACGTTCCCGCACGTCAGCTGCAGCATCCCGGCTTCGCCGAGTTCGTGACCAAGACGGCAAGTGCCTACGGCGTCGACCTCACGCGCGTGGCGGCCGAGATCACCGAGACGAGCCCGATCGCGCTGGAGGAGGTGATGCCGGCGCTGACCGAGCTGCGCGAGGTGGGGCTGCTCCTGTCGCTGGACGACTTCGGCACCGGCTACAGCTCGCTCGCCCGCCTGCGCTCGATGCCGTTCACGCTGCTGAAGACCGACCGCAGCTTCATGACCGGGATTCCGGGGGACCCGGTCGCGGAGGAGCTGCTCGAAGGGATCATCTCGCTCGGGAAGGCACTCGGGATGCGGGTCATCGTCGAGGGGGTCGAGACCGCCGAACAGGAGCGCGAGATCCTGCGGCTCGGGTGCCGCACGGCGCAGGGCTACCACCTCGGGCCTCCGGCGCCGGCCGCCGAGATCGAAGCGCGGTGGAGCCTCCGCAGCCGCCGCACGTGGGTTGAGTCGGGGAGCCGCTCCGGCCGCTAACGCCTCAGGTCTGTGACGCGCGGGCGCGCGCTTCCAGATCCTGGAGTCTCAGTGGATGCGCCGGCGGCGTCTCGATCACGGTCCGCGAGTCGACCTGCAGCGCCGGGCTGACGTGAACGAGTTCACCGGAGCGCAGCGCTCGCCAGGCCGGGTTCGAGTCCAGGATCTCGCTGGCCAGCACGACCGTGTCGCGCTCGACACCGTGCTCGGAATGAATCCTGGTGCCGTGGCTCGAGACCTGCTCGATCGGGTCACCGGCCGCCCGCTCGAGCAGGTGGAGCTCGTGGGCGTCCGGATATCGAAGCGCCCACAGCTCGTCGCGCTCGATCAGCACGAAGTTGAGCGACAGGACGGGCAGGTTCGCCGCCACCCAGCGGACCGCCTCGACGATGCCGGCGCCGACGTCGCCGTCGTGGTTGTCGATCTCGGTCGTAATCAGGGCGAACAGGCGCTCGGAGTCGGTGTCGCCTTGGACCAGGTCCATTCCGGGCCCGATCCGCTGCTCCAGCGAGCCCAGGTCCTCGACGACTCCGTTGTGAGCGAACAGGCGACCGCGCTGCTCGAACGGATGGGTGTTGCGCATTACCAGCGAGCCGGTCGAGGCAAACCGGATGTGGGCCACGAACGTGGCGGATTCAATCGTGCGTGCCTCGCGCGCGAATGCCCGGTCGCGGAACGCCGCCAGCGGTTGCTTGTCGACGCGAGGGTGGCCGCGCGCGTCGAAGTAACCGATCCCGGTGCCATCGGGGTCGCGCCGGCTCTGGGTGCGCAGGGAGTCCGGCGCCTGCAACAGCCAGAAGGTGGCGCTCACCGGCTCGCTGCCGGCGCTCAGTCCGAACAAGCGGCACACGCCGCGATACGGTAGGGCATGAGGGTCTCGAGAGGGTCGCGGCGGCGCTGAGCGCAGCCGGATCACTAAGATCCAGTGAGTGTGGTCGACGATCGCTGAGCGGCGCGGGCGATACCGGGCTCAGGCGCTCAGTCGTGCGATCGCCGGGTTGCCGGCCCCGACCCGCCGGGCGATGCTCGAGGCCGCCGAGACCGAGGAACTGATCGTCGGCGCTTACACCGATCGGCAGGGCCGCGTGTGCCCGATGCTGGCCGCCCATCGGCGCGGGGCACGCACCCAGGTGAGGACATTTGCCCGCGCCTGGGACTCGTTCGGCCACGCCAGCCGACCACGACCGGCGAGCGAACGCGAGCTCGAGATCCTGAGGGCGCTCCTCCAGGAGAGCTTGGCCGGCCCGCCGCGTCGGCCGGCGGCGGCGCCGAGCGGCGAGGTCGCGGGCGAGCGGCGGCTATCCCCCACGGGCGGCGCCAGAGCGCCTTAACCGAGGGCTCGTGGCGACGGCGGTGGCGTTCGGATGGCTGGCCGCGCTGGCGATCGTCCCGGTCGCTCTCTGGCACCGCGTGCTCAGCTCGATCCTGGCCTCCTTCAACTGGAGCCTGACCTACATGGTCGGGGAGCTCAGCCCGTGGCTGCTGCTGGCGGCGGGGGTGGCGTTCCTGGTCCCGGTCGCGGTCTCGACCGGCCGCAGCCCGGAGAGCCGGCTGTACCCCCGCGCGCGCCGGGCCTATGTCGCGTGGGGGACGGTGGTCTACCTGCTCGGGCTGATCCTCGCGGTCCAGGTCGCCGAGGTGTGGCACTACGCCCATTAGTGGTTCCCGCCGTAATACGGTCGCACCACTAGCCGGCGGATTTAGGAGGGCGCGCCCTGCGGGGGCGCGCCCGGTTGGGTTTCGCCTGCGCGGGCGCCGGCAGCGGTGGGGCGCGCGCAGCGCGCCGGCGGCGACATCCCGGGGCGCGCGCCAGCGCGCCCTCTCCCCCTAGGCGTCAGATCCGCCGCTGGCTACCGGCAAGGCGTAGTAGGCGGCGATCGCGGCACAGAGCGCGAGCGTCACATAGGCCGACAGCGGCGCCAGCGCGGTGGCGATCGCGTACGGCCCGACGCCCAGGATCGCCCGGCCGAGGATTCGTCTCCGGCGCTCCTCGGCGAGCTCGGTCGTGAGCATGTGCGGCTTGCTCAACAGGATGTGGCGGTTGAGGATCGTGAACATGATCGCCATGACCAGGAACGAGCCGCTGTAGACGGCGGCGGCGAGGGTTTGCTGTCCGTTGCTGTGGGTCAGATAGGCCGCCATCAGCGAGGTGGCGAAGGGCAGTACCGCGACGCTCAGCAGCAGCAGCAGGTTCAGGCCGAGGATCGCGTGATCGACCGCCCGCAGCCGCCCGAGCATCGCGTGGTGGTTGATCCAGATGATCCCGATCGTGATGAACGAAGTCACGTACGCGGCGTAGTGCGGCCACTGATGGGCGAGGGCATGGGCCAGGCTTTCGCGGGGCCCGACCACCGGCACCCGGATGTCCAGCACCAGCAGCGTGATCGCGACCGCGAGGACCCCGTCGGAAAACGCCTCCAGCCGGTTAGTGCTCACGCGACGGGATTCGCCGGGACGGTGGCGGCTCCTGGGTGCCCGAGCATGGCAACCGCGCATCCGTGCGATCGAAGACGCTCGGCCACCGCCTCGCGATGCTCCGCGTCGTCGCACACCGCCACGATCGCCCCGCCCGAGCCGGTGTAGTTCGCCGCGCCGCCGGCGTCCCGTGTCAGCTCGATCATCTCGACATGACGCAGGTCCAGCGACAGCATCCGCCGGCGGGCCTCGAAGGTCGCATCGACGCAGCGGCAGAACCGGCCATGATCGCGGGCGAGCAGCGCCGCGCGGGCCTCCCGGGCCGCGCTTGCCGCATCGGCGAGCGCGTCACGGACGGGCGCGTCGCCGCGCTCGAAGCGCTCCCGGAGACCGGCGTGGAGCGGGCCCGACTCTTCGCCGCATTCGCTGCGCCAGCACACCAGCAGCGGTGCCAGCAGCGACGGATCGAGCGGCTCGTAGCGGCCGGCGCCGGCGCCGGTGGCGAAGTCCATGAACGTCAGGCCCCCGTAGGCCTGGGCGACGCGATCCTGCGGTCCGGCCGCGATGCCCAGCTCCTCGGTCTCGACGGCGAGCGCCAGCGCCGCCAGCTCGTCGGGGCGCAGCGACACCGCGTGCAGCGCGCACAGGGCGCGGATCGTGGCGATCACGATCGCGCTTGACCCGGCGAGGCCGACGCCGCGCGGGATCGACGTGCTCCAGTCGATCGCGGATGGCCCTCGGTCAGCCAGAAACCCGCGCTCGAGCCGCGCCACCGTCGCCGCGACGAGCTCGCTCGGCGGACTCACCGCTGGCGCCGGGGCCGGCCTGGCCACCGCTTCCGCGCGCAGCTCGCCGATCGCGACCGCGAGCACGGCGCCGCGATAGCCGTCGGACGGGTTGCCCGCCAGCGCCGCGCGCGCGGGGGCGCAGCCGTGTGCGGACGGCTTATCTGCGGGGCTCATCGAGGAGCGCCGCGGCGCGCGCGCGGAGCCCGGGGCCGAAGCGAGGGTGGGCAAACGCGTGGTCGAGGAAGGTGGCGCAGTAGCTCTCGACCGAGCCGATATCGTGCCGGCGCTCGCCGGGGCCGAGCGGCACCGCGATCAGCCGGTCCCCCGACTCCACCAGGCGCTGGAGCGCGGAGGTCAGCTGCACCTCGCCGGACGCGTCCGGCTCGGTCTCGCGCAACGTTGCGAATACGGACGGACCGAGCACGTAGCGGCCCATGATCGCGGTCCGGCTCGAGACCGCGGACGGATCGGGCTTCTCGACCACCGCTTGCACGGCGAACGGCTGGCCGTCGACAGCTCTCGGGCCAATCGCGATTCCGTAGCGCGAGACCGCGTCCTCGGGGACCTCCTGGACCGCGAATGCCGCCGCCGCACGGTGCAGTTCGTAAGCGTCGATCAGCCGCCGGACGATCCCCGGGGCGGCGCTCGGCGGCGTCTCGATGATCGCGTCGCCCAGCGCCGCGACGATCCCGGTCTCCTCCGCGAATCCGTGCGCGTAGCGGAGCGCGTCGCCGAGGCCGGCGGGCCGGGCCTGGCGCGTGTAGAACAGCTGCAGGCCGGTGCGCGGATCGATCAGCGGCCCAAGGTCGAGTTCCGGCGCGGCGTCGAAGTGGTCCTCGATCGCGCGCTTGCGCCGCCCGGTCACGAACAGCACGCGGGCGATGCCGGCGCGGACGAGCTCCTCGAGGACGTACTGGACGACCGGCTTGTCGACGATCGGGAGCATCTCCTTGGGCTGGGAGCGGGTCGCCGGCAGCAGCCGCGTGCCCAAGCCCCCGACCGGGACCACCGCATCGGTTATCGCCACATCGAAGAAGCTACGCGACCTTGCGGTCAGACGCCGCCTGGCGGCGGCCCAGCGCCATTCGGTAGCCGGCGGCCAGACGCTCCAGCGCGGTCTCCCAGGTTCTGCCCCGGACCGCGTTCAGCGCCGCATGGGTGAGCTGCTCGCGGAGCACCGGCGTGTGGACCAAGCCGACCAGCGCCTCGGCCAGAGCTTCGGTTCGCGCCGGCGCCAGCACACCCGTCTCGCCGTGCTCGATCAACGACATGGGGCCGCCCTCGGCGACCGCCAGCACCGGCAATCCACTGGCCTGGGCTTCGAGAATCACCTGCCCGAAGGTGTCCGTCCGGCTGGCGAACAGGAACACGTCGGCGCTGGCGTAGGCGCGGGCGAGCTCGTCGGCGGTGAGCCACCCGAGGAAGGTCGCGGCCTCCCCGAGCCGCTCGCGGAGCATCTGCTCCTCAGGACCGCCACCGGCGAGCACCAGGTGCAGGCGGGGGTCGCGCCAGCGTGCCTCGAGGAAGGCGTCGGCGAGGAGGTCGATCCCCTTCTCCTTGGTGAGCCTCCCGGCGTACATGACATTGACCTCGCCGGGCAGCAGACCCGGGAGTCGCAGCGCCGGGTCGAAGCGGCGCAGGTCGACGCCGCGATCCCAGCGGGCAAGCCGATCGCGGGCGATGCCGAGCTGGACGAGCCGCTCGTCGCTGGCGGGGCTCGGTGAGAGCACCACGTCGCAGCCGCCGTAGAACACCCCGAGCGCCATCCGCGCGAGCGACTCGAGCTGGTCGAGGCCGCTGCGGAGCCCCGCGTAGGCGGCCAGCTCGGTGTGGTAGCTGCCGAGCACCGGCAGGTCCAGCACGCGACCGAGCAGCCACGACTCGATCCCCGCCGGACCGGGGGCGCAGAGATGGATCAGGTCATAGCGCCCGTCGGACAGCGCTTCGACGATCGCGGGCAGGCTCGGAACCCCGATCTCGAGCCCGCGGTAGAACGGAATGTCGAACTCGGCCACCGCGCTCAGTCGGCGATCCACCTCGGCGTCAGTGCCGATCACCTCGACCTCAAAGCCCGGGACCCCCCGATCGCGGATCTCCATCAGCGCGTGGGTGACGCCGTGCATCCCGCCCACCCCGTCCGCGATCAGCGCGACTCGCGGCCGGTCGGCGTCGCTGCGCGTGAGCTTCTCCTTCTCGCGTCCCAGAAACGCGGTGGCGGCCGCGTAGGGGATCGCCGGGATGCACGCGTCAAACAGTCCCGCGGCCGCCCGCGAGATGTCGAGCTCCTCGCCGCGCCCCGCCGTGGCCACGATCTCCCTGACCGCGGCGGCAAGCTTGCGCTCATGGATCCGGCGGGCACGGCGGTACAGGTCCGGATGGCTCAGTTCCCCTTCCTGGAGCAGCCTCAGCAGGTCGCGCTCGCTCAGCTCGAAGTCCATCGACGCCAGCCACGCCCGCAGCAGGGCGAGGGCGTCCCGCGGGCCGAGGTCTCGGCCGACGGCGCCGTGACGGACCTCGCCTTCGCGCATCACGCGCTCCACGATCTTCAGGACCGCGGTGGGATCCGGTCGCTCCGAGCCATCGCCGGTGCCGAGCGCCCGGATCGCGAGCGCCATCGCGGCGTGGGTCCACTTGGCGGCGCTGCCCTGGGCTCCGTGCGCATCGGCCCTGCCGGCGCGCACGTGGGCGAGAAACTGTTCGGGCGTCGGCGCTCGCGGGGTCTCGGTGAACGTGCGCCCGATATCGATTCCGGCGTGATCGTCCGAGCCCCCGATCGGCGTGCCCCCGTGGGTCTCGATGTAGACGAACGCCGGCAGGTTGAGCTCCTTGGCCCGCGATCCGTTCCGGGTCTCCCAGATCGGGAACAGCTGCGCCAGGCGGCGCCGATGGCGCGGCGTCAGCGGCGCCTCGACGGCGTAGAAGGGGTGCGCCAGTGCCGCGGTCAGCTCGTGCGCCTGGAGGTACTCGGCACAGGCCTCGACGTCATCGTTGTGTGCCTGCAGCCAGTCATGGTCCTCCGGCGTGATCCCGTAGCAGAGCACGTGCACGGCTTGCGGCTCTCCCTTGAACCACGCCGTCAGCTCCTCGGAGATGAAGGTGTCCGGCAGCTGCTCGATGGCCAGCGCACCGGCGATCGTGTCGTGGTCGGTGATCGTCACGAAGTCCATCCCCCGGCGCTTGGCGAGCTCGTACACCTCTTCCGGGGGCGTCGCGCACTCCGGCAGTTGCAGGGAGCGCTGGATGCCAAGCCTCGACAGCTCCGACGCGGTCGAGTGAACGTGCAGGTCGGCACGGCTTATCTCATTCATGGCCTCAAGGATTGACCTGCAAACCGGCCGATTCGTGAAGAACGCGCGCACGATCTGTGACGATTTGGTGAACGCAGGCATGCGGAGGGGCCGTGGGCGAGAATCATTCGGACATCGCGGCCACCGTCTCCACCTACGGCGATGAGATCCTCCTCGAGCACGGCGGCTTGCGGCTGGAGCTGATCCTGCGCCCTTTCTCCCTGACGCTCAGGCGCGGCGGGCGGCGGCTGCTCCGCTCGGGCGGGTTATGGGTCGCCGACGGGGAGATCCGCGACCACTTCGTGCGCTTCACCGAGGGCGTGCTGGCCGGCGAGGAGCGCTCGACGGCCGAGCGGGCGCTGCGGGCCGAGCCGATCGCGAGCGGTGAGGGCTGGATCGCGCTTGTGGTCAGGCTGCAGGGCGGCCGCAAGGCGACGTTGCGGGAGCACGCGATCGGGCACACCTGGGCGGGCGATCAGGCGTCTGACTTCTGGTCGCTGCGAGTGCTGGTGGTGGCGACGCTCGCCGCCGCCTGTAGCGGCTTCTCGAACTGGTCGCACGATATCGGCGGCTACCTCGGGCACCGGCTGGTCGAGCGCTGTCCACCGGAGCTGCTCGTGCGCTGGCTTCAATTCGGCTGCTTTACGCCGCTGATGCACGCCCACGGCCGGATGCCGCAGGAGCCCTGGTGCTACGGCGAGCGGGTGCTGGAGCTGTACCGCAGCTACGTGCTGCTGCACGAGCGGCTGGTCCCGTACGTGCGCGCGGCCGCGGTGAGCGCGGCGCGCAGCGGTCTGCCGATCATCCGGCCGCTGTGCCTGATCGATCCTCGCGATCCGCGCGGCTGGACCACGTCGGACGCCTATGGGTACGGGCCGGCGCTGTGGGTTGCGCCGGTGCTCCACGAGGGAGCGCGCGAGCGCGAGGTGCGGTTGCCCGAGGGAGAGTGGATCGAGACATGGTCGGGGTCGTTGGTGCGCGGCGGTTCCGAGGTCGTCGTGGCGGCGCCGCTGGAACGGATCCCGGTGTGGGTCCGGGCGGGCTCGATCGTCGTCACCTATCCGGCCGCGGGTGTCGCCCGCGGGTTGGGTGATGCGCCGGAGTCCGAGCGGCCGCTGGTCGCGACCCTGTGGGGACAGCCGCGGTGCGGGCGGTCGGTGGCGCGGCTCGCGGACGGGACGCGGATCGCGTGGCGGCGCGGGGAATGGTCGGTGGCGCCGGCGCGGTCGGCCAGGTTCGAGGTCCGCGGGGTGGACGCTTAGGCTTTACGGCATCGTCACAGGCACGGGCTCGTTGCGCATGGTCAGGCAACCGGCGAAATGGAGCTGCCGTGGTCGGGCCGCACGCGCGCGCCCCAGGGCGTTCATCTGCTCGGAATGAGGCTGGCCGAGAAACGGGAATATATGGCCCGTTTCGCGGCCAGCCTCCCGAGACGGCGCCAAGCGGGCCGGAGTTTTGCGGCAGCGACGCGGATCGGGCTACGGGCTCGAGGCGGTGGCGGCACGCGCGCCGGCGGCCGCTCGCCGCGCCGGCGGAGCGCTGTCCCGCCACCCGATGCGCTCGTGCAGCCGGCGCAGCGGTCGCGGCGCCCACCAGTTGAGCGAGCCGAGCAGCTCCATCAGCGAGGGCACCAGCAGCGCGCGGACGATCGAGGCGTCGATCAGCACCGCCAGCGCCGCGCCGAGCCCGAGCTCCTTGATGAACACCAGTTGGGAGGTCGTGAAGGCGCCGATTGCGACCGCGAACAGGAGTGCGGCGGCGGTGACGATCCGGCCGGTGCGCTCGAGACCGATCGCGACCGCCTCGGAGTCCGAGGCGCCGCCATCGCGCGCCTCCTTGATCCGCGAGAGCAGGAACACGCCGTAGTCGGTCGCCAGTCCGAACCCCACCGCGGCCAGGAAGATCGGCTGCGTCGCGTCGAGCGCGCCCTGGCTCGTGTAGCCGAGCAGCCCCTGCAGGTTGCCGTCCTGGAAGATCAGCACGAGGATGCCGAACACCGCGCTGAGGCTGAGGAAGTTCATCACGACGGCCTTGACCGGCAACACGACCGATCCGGTCAACAGGAACAGCACGATCAGCGTCGAGGCGATGATCACCGCGAGGACGGCCGGGAGGTGCACGGCGAGGCTGTGTTCGAGGTCGACGTACGACGCGGTCTGGCCCGCGACGCCGACGTAGTACGGCTCGCGGATCGCCCGGACCTCGTGGAGCAGCTGCTGGCTGGCAGCGCTCAGCGGCGCCTGCACCGAGGCGACGGCGAGCATCGAGCTGCCGCTGCCCGCCGGCAGCGCCGGGGCCACGGCGGACACGTCGGGGAGCCGGCTGAGCCGGGCGGCCAGCGCCGTGACCGGCACCGAACCGGCGGGCCTCCCGACGACGACCTCCAGCGGCGTGGTGCGGTTCGGCGGGAAATCGCGCGCGAGCGTGTCATTGACCTGGCGGGCGCTGGCGCTCGACGGCAGGACGCCGGCGCTGACCGTGATGAACTTGATCTGCGTGAACGGGATCCCCAGCGCGATCAGGAACGCCGCGCTGAGCGCCGCGATCGGCCCCGGGCGCCGCATCACGAACCGGGATAGGCGGTACCAGAAGCCGCGCTCGGCCGGGCGAGCGTCCCGGTCGGCGGCGCGCTGCAGGCGCTTGGGGGCGAGCGCGTTGACCCTGGGACCGAGCGTGGTCAGCAGCGCCGGCAGCACGACCAGCGCCAGCGACGCCGCAAGCAGCGCCACGAGCGCGCCCGCGATCCCCATCGAGTACAGGAACCGCTGCGGGAAGATCGCCAGCGACGCGATTGCCGCGGCCACGGTCAGCGAGCTGAACAGGATCGTGCGGCCGGCGGTCTGAAGCGTCCGGATCAGCGCCTGGGCCCCGAAGCCGGTCCTCGCGGCCTCCTCGCGATAGCGGGAGACCATGAACAGGCTGTAGTCGATCGCCAGTCCCAGGCCCAGCCCGGTGACCAGGTTCAAGGCGAACACCGACAGGTCGACGTAGCTCGAGACGATCCGCAGCGCGAAGAACGTCATCACGATCGCCAGCCCCCCGAGCAGCGGCGGCAGCAGCGCCGCCACCAGCGAGCGGAAGAACAGCAGCGACAGCAGGAAGATGAACGGGAACGCCAGCAGTTCCGCGTGGGCGAGATCGTGGCTCACCTGCGTGTTCGCCTGGGCGTTGGCAACCGCTTGACCGCCGAGCTTCACGTCGGCCTGCCCGTCGAAGCGGGTCTCGAGCTGCTTCGCATCGTCTTCGATCCGCGTGTCGGAAAGCGGCCTGAAGTACGCCACCACATACGTCGAGCGGCCGTCTCGGGACACCATCGCCGGGTCGTGGCTGTCGTAGAAGCTGACCACGCGCGCGACGTCGCGATTGGCCCCCAGCCGGCCGACCACCTGATCGACACGCGCGCGTGCCGCGGAACTGCGGACGTCGCCCGAGCTCACCAGCGCCACGATCCCGGCATCGATCTGCCTGCCCGCGGCGTGCGCGAACCGGTTACTCGCCTGGACGCTCTGCGTCGCCGGATCGTTGGCGCTGTAGGGACTCAGCCGTTTGGCGACGCCGACCCCGAATACACCGGCGATCGCCACCACGAGAACCGCGGCGAACAGCACTCGCCGTCCGTGCGCATACAGGAACTCTGCGAGCTTGGTGAACACGCGCTACTCCTTCTCGGCGTCGGCCGTGAGCCGTTGCTCGGCGGCCTCGCACCAGTTGATGAACCACTCGGTGAAGCCCATCCCGAGCTCCAGCGTCAGCTGGGGACCCGGCGGGCCCTGTGCTGCGTGAGGCTCGATTGCGCGCAGCTGCGCGAGCTTGCGCTGCTGGCGCTCGCGCATCGCGCGGATGTTCTCGATCCGCTGCTCGGGGGCGACGAGATCAGAGAAGAACAGCTTGAGCATCCCCTCGTCGCGGACCTCGTACAGCGGCTCGTCGGTCGATCCGAGCCACCCCAGCAGCGCCGCACGGCCCGCGTCGGTCAGCTCGTACACCATCCGGGCCCGGCCGCCGGTGGGCTCGGGGCGGCCACGCACGAGCTCCTGATCCTCGAGCCGCTTCAGCTCCGGATAGATCTGACCGTAGCTCGCCGCCCAGAAATGCCGGGTCGAGCGATCGACCAGCTGCTTGACGTCATATCCGGTCCGTTTGCCCGACGCGATCATGCCGAGGATCACGCGGCCGGTGGGGGTCAGCTCGGGAGGCGGAGGATCCGGTTCCGGCGGTGCCATACATCGGAACGATATATCGGGATGATGTATTTGTCAATAAGGGATTTTGCCCCGATCCTCAGCGGCCGCCGCGTTTTCCCTCCCACGCGTCCTCGAGGAGCTCCCGTAGGCGGGGCTCCTCGGCGAGCCCCAGGTCGACCCTGACCGCGGCGAGCCGCTTCCCCCACCACACCTCCTCGCAGATCTCCGGCATGTCCTCCACCGCGGTCCGGATGCCCGCCTCGTCGAGCATCACGTTCATGTGCCGTTCGTCCCACAGGGTGGCGAAGATCCTGCCCCGGACCCTGAATGACGGCCGCCCGTGGTGATCCTGCTCCAGCGCGTCGGGCAGTGCCAGCGCGAGCCGGCGAGCGTCGTTGACCGAGACGGGCATGACAACCCCAATATCCCAGAGTGCGGGGAGACGGCGAGGACCCGGATAATTCTCGCCGTGCCCGACTTCGCCCGGCCGCTGCGAGAAGAGGACGTCGACCGTGATCCCGTGCGGCAGTTCGCGCTCTGGTTCGAGGCGGCGAGCGACGCCGGCGTACGAGCACCCGAGGCGGCCGTGATCGCCACGGCCTCGCCCGAGGGTGCCCCGTCGGCACGGATGGTGCTCGTCAAGCAATTCGATCAGCGCGGGTTCGTGCTGTTCACCAACTACGACAGCCGCAAGGGCCTCGAGCTGTCGGCAAATCCACGTGCGGCGCTGCTGTTCTACTGGGACGTGCTCGGTCGGCAGGTGAGGATCGAGGGGCCGGTGGAGCGCACGGCGGCCGAGGAATCCGCGGCGTACGTGGGCACGCGGCCGCGCGGCAGCCAGCTGAGCGCGCTCGCCTCCCCACAAAGCCATCCGATCGCGAGCCGGGAGGCGCTGGAGCAGCGCGTCGCAGAGCTCGCGGCGCGGTACCAGGGACAGGTGCTCCCCGTGCCCGACGTGTGGGGTGGCTTCCGCCTCACCCCCGAGCGCTTCGAGTTCTGGCAGCACCGCGAGGATCGTCTCCACGACCGGCTTCAATACCGGCAACGAGCGGGCGAGTGGGTGCTCGAGCGGCTCGCGCCCTAGCCATACGCTGACCGCTCGCGCGGCCGGCGCACCGCTTCGAACGCCGCCGTCTCGGGTAGTCACGTGGCAGGTAACGCGGAGAGAGACAACGCGGAGAGAGAAGGAGCGATGGGAGACCGAGCACAGCGAGTCAAGGGCAAGGCCCAAGCGGTCAAGGGCCGCACGAAGAAGGACGCCGGGGCGGCAAGCGGGCGACCGGGCACCGAGTCCCGCGGGGCGGGCGAGGAGCTGAAGGGCAAGGCCCGCAACAAGGTCGGCAAGGCGCGCAGCGCCGTCAAGAAGGCGACGCGCTGAACGCCTCGGCCACCGCCGCGCGTCGGTAGGGCCGACAGCGCGCCGGCGCGATCCTCCGGCGCGAGTGGTCGGGGTTATCCTCGGGCGGATGCACATCGCCGAGCTGACCGCGCCCGAGCAGCGGGTGCTCGGGTGTCTGATCGAGAAGCGCTGGACGACGCCCGATCAGTACCCGCTGTCGCTGAACGCGCTGCGTCTGGCGTGCAACCAGTCGACCAACCGCGATCCGGTCACCGATTATCCGGAGGCGACGGTTCGCGAAGCCGCCCAGCGGCTCTCCAAATACGGGCTCGCCCGGCTTGCCAGCGGGCACCAGAGCCGCGCGACCAAGTACCGCCATCTCGCCGAGGAGGCGCTCGGCTTGGGTCGCGAGGAGCTGTCGGTGCTGGCGGTGTTGCTGTTGCGCGGACCACAGACCCCGGGCGAGCTGAAGGCTCGCGCCGAGCGGATGGCGCAGCTCGGGTCGTTGGACGCCGTCGAGCGCATCCTGGCGTCGTTGATCGAGCTCGGCTACGCGCGGCGGCTGGAGCGGCGGCCCGGCCAGAAGGAGGAGCGCTTCGAGCAGTTGCTGGGCGGCGCTCACGAGCTGGATTCGGCCCGGCCGGTGGCGCTCGCAACGACGGATTCGAGGCAGCCGGTGCCGGCGCCGGATTTGGCAGAGCCGACGCCGGCGGCGGCGGGCGCGGCCTCGTCCGACACTCGGCCGCCGCGCGACGGTGACCTCGCCGCCCGGATCGAAGCGCTCGAGGCCGAGGTGGCGAGCATCCGGGAGGAGCTTTCGGCGCTCCGCGATGTCTGACCGATGAGCCGCGTCGTTACGTCGGCAGCGCCAGCCCGACCAGGTAGGTAGCCCCACCCACGATCACCCCGGCCAGGGTCATCTCGAGCCCCGCCGACCACCAGCTGCGAAGCGTGACCAGCGACTTCGCGGCGCCGACCAGGAAATGCGCCGCCAGCGAGACGATCGCCGCGGCCACGATCGCCGCGGTGCCGGTCGTGATCATGAACGGGATCACCGGAATGATCGCGCCGAGACCGGTGGAGACGCCTGCGGCGAACGCGGCCTGAGCCGGATTCCCGCCGGCCTCCGCGCCGGCGCCGAACTCCTCGACCGAGAGCGCCTGGAGCATCGCGTCGGGGTGCTTGGACATCCGCTCGGCGAGCTGATCGGCGGTCTTCTCGTCGATCCCTTTCAGCTGATAGAAGAGCGACAACTCCTCTTTCTCCTCCTCGGGGTGCTCGGCGATCTCCTGTCGCTCCCGTTCGACGTTGGCCGCGGCGACCTCGGCCTCCGAGCGCTCGGCGAGGAACGCTCCCGTGGCCATCGACAGCGCCGAGGCGATCGCGCCGGCGAGCCCCGCCGTCAGCACCGAACTCGATCCCCCGGTGGCGCCCGAGACCCCGGCGACGATGCCGAACACGGCCGCCAAACCATCGTTGGCCCCGTAGATCGCGCCGGAGATCCAACCACCGCCGGAGCGGTGCCACTTTTCCCGGCCGAGGATCCGATCGAGTCGGGTCCTCGCCCCCGGGGCCGCGAGCGGCTCGATCGCACGCGCCTGCGGTCCCGTCTCGCCCGCCCCGTCCACTGCGCCGGAGCGCATGTCCTGAACCGCGAGCGAGTGGGAGCGCTCCTCCTTGCGGATGTCGCGGAGCAGCCGGTCCGTCACCGGATCGCCGGTCGAGCGCTTGTAGACGTCGTCGACCTCCTCATCCTCGGCCCGCTCGCGCGCGGCCAGCAAGCGGTCCACGGGGGCGATCCTCGCCTGGAGGCGGAGCCATACCGGCACCCTCACGGAGGCCGGGTCGGGCACGTCGATCTGCAGCTCGCGCATCCGCTCCTCGAGCCGCTGCCGATGGCCGCTCTCGGCCTGGGCCATCCGGCGCAGGATGTCCGCCTCCCGATCTGGCATCCGGCGCGCAATCAGGTCGTAGACCCCACCGGCGATGATCTCCCCGTGCCACGCCTGGAGCAGTCGAGCGCGAACCTCGTTGGTGCTGTCGGTCATGCGAAATCAGAGCGTAGTGCTCCTCGCTAGCCTGCGGGCGTGCTCGGGAACACGTGAGTGGCGATGGCGGCGCCGATCCATTTCAGCGACGCGCGCGTGGATGTCGGACCAGGAGGTGAGCTCGCCGCCGCGATGCGCGCCGAGATCGCGGTCATGTACGACGGCCTCGAGCTCGACGGCGAGCAGATGCCGAAGGCCGGGGCGGCGGAGCTGAGCCCACCGCACGGCGCGTTCCTGGTCGGCTGGGTGGGCGAGCAGGCGGTCTGTTGCGGCGGGATCAAGCGCCTGGACAATCGAACCTGCGAGATCAAGAAGATGTACGTCGTGCCCGAGCTGCGAGGACAGGGCGTGGCGCGAGCGCTGCTTCATGCGCTCGAGACGAAGGCGCGCGATCTCGGCTACGGGGTGGCGCGGCTCGACACGGGCCCCAGGCAGCGGCACGCGCAGGGGCTCTACGAGGCGGAGGGGTACGTCGAGATCGAGGACTTCAACCGCAATCCCGTGGCCGTGTTCTGGGGCGAGAAGCCGCTGCGCTGATCGCCGGTGGGTGCGCTGATCCGAGCGCGGTGGGTGCGCTGATCCGAGCGCCGGTGGACGGGCTGATCCGAGCGCCGGTGGACGCGCTGATCCTAGCCGACAACGGCTACGGGATACCGATCTCGGAGTTGTCGCCGACGAGGAATCGGTAGGCCCGCGGCTGGTGCTTGTCGCGGCCGATCTTCACGTTGCGGCCGAGCAGCGAGGACTCCATCCGGCCATTGAGGTCGCGGACGGCCGAGCCGGCGAGCAGGATCGAGTGCTCGACCTCGGCGTTCTGGATCGAGCACCCCTCGCCGATCGCCGTGTACGGGCCGATGTAGCAATCCGTCAGCTGGGCGCGCGCTCCGATGATCGCGGGACCGCGTACGGCGCAGTGCTCGAGGCGGGCGCCGGCCTCGATCACAACGCGGCCGTCGACCTGAGAGTCGACGAGGGTTCCCTCGATGCGCCCCTCGATCGTGTCCAGCACGAGCCGGTTCGCGGCGAGCATGTCCTCGAGCCGCCCGGTGTCCTTCCACCAGCCACGGACGATGTGCGGCTCCACCCGGTTGCCCTGGTCCACGAGCTGCTGGATCGCGTCGGTGATCTCGAGCTCGCCGCGGGCGGAGGGATCGATCGCTCGCGCTGCGTCATGAACACACGGTGTGAACATGTAGACCCCGACCAGGGCCAGATCCGTCTGCGGATCGGGCGGCTTCTCGACCAGCCGTACCACCTGGCTGCCGCTCAGCTCGGCGACTCCGTAATGCTGCGGGTCCGGGACGGGTGTCAGCAGGATCAGCGCGTCGGGCTCGTGGTCGCGGAATGCGGAGACGAGCTCCTCGATGCCGCCCTGGAGCAAGTTGTCTCCGAGGTACATCACGAACGGTGATTGGCCGAGAAACGGCTCCGCGGTCAGCACCGCATGGGCCAGGCCGAGCGGCGCGTCCTGGACCATGTAGGTGATTCTCACGCCGAACTGGGAGCCGTCGCCGGCGGCAGCGCGGATCTCATCACCGGTCTCGGGCGCGATGATGATCCCGACCTCGGCGATGCCCGCCTTGGCCATCGCCTCGATGCCGTAGAACAGGACAGGCTTGTTGGCGACCGGGACGAGCTGCTTGGCGCTGGTGTGGGTGATCGGCCGCAGCCGCGTGCCCTTGCCGCCGGAGAGGATCAGGCCCTTTAGCTCTTGCATCGCGGCCCGAGCGTATCGAGAGCGCGTCCCGCCCCGGGCCGCGGCGGAGAGAGCCTAGGGCTTCGTCAACGTTCGCGGACGGGGCACTAATACCTACCGCCCAGCTTCCGGTGGTCCCAGGTGACGATCCGCCGCGGGAGGAATCGCAGGGCGACCCGCTTGGCTGCCTGGGCGCGGACAACCTCCAGGACCTCGGGGCCGCCGCCGGCGCTTCCGTAGCGCTGAAACAGCTGCGCACCGAATTCGGCCACCACGTCCGGGTCCCGGTGGATGACCGTCTCGGCTTCGATCATCACGCCTTGCAGCTCGTGGTATTGCTCGCCGTCCTCGAGCTGAAGCGTGGCCCGGGGATCGCGTTCCAGGTTTCGCACCTTCTGCGACTTGGAGTACGTCCAGGCCCAGATCTCGCGGTCGCGAACCAGGTACCACAGCGGCATCAAATGCGGCCATCCGTCACGGCCGTTGCTGGCACAGATCACGACCCGCTGGTGAGCCAGGAAGCTGTCGAGCTCCTGGGAGCTCATGCGGATCTGCTCGCGCCGGCTCAACGGGCGATCGAGCCTGCCGCGGCGGCGATCAACTCGGCCGCGGCGCGGACGGCCTCGCGCGCGTCCTCGGGTTCGAGCACCACGGCGTCGCCCGCCTCTTTGAGGACATCGCGCACGAGGTAGCGGATCCCCGCAAAAGCCCGTTCCACGATCAGCGATCCGTCCTCGAGCTCGCTGATCACCCGGCGCTCCTCGCGCGCCCAGCGGGCGCGTTCCGGCGAGATCAGCACGCGCGCCCGGCGCGAGGCGGGCACCTCACCGGTCCGGGGCCAGCCATCGACATCGGCAGCGGGATCGACGTCGGGACGTGGCACGAATGGCTCGTCGGTGACGCTCGCCGACTTGATCCGGTCCAGCCGGAAGTGGCGGACGTCGTCGCGCGCGGGATCGAACGTCGCCACATACCACCCCTCGCGGCCGTTGATCAGCGCGTAGGGCTCGACCACCCGCGTCGAGAACTCGTCCTCGTTCTCCTTGTAGTACTCGAACGAAAGCAGCCGGCGACCGGAGATCGCACGCGACAGGACCGCCGCGATCTCGGCGTCGTCGCCGCCCGCGGAGGTGACCTGAAGGCCCTCATGCACCGGATCCTCGCCCAGTGCCGTGACGATCTTCTCGCGAACCGACGCGAGCGAGCCCTCCGGAATGTGCTCGCCGATCAGGTCGATCGCCGCCACCAGCGCCTTGGCCTCGACCGGGAGCAGCCGCGCCGGCCGGGCGAACGAGTCGCCGTACGGTTCGGGATCGACCTCCAGCATCCCGTCGGGCGTGATCTCGGCGTACAGCACGTAGGTGCCGGCGCCGAAGTTGACGACGTTCAGGACCGAGATGTCCTCGCGGAGCTCCTGATCGGAGACGTTGAGCGACTTGCACAGCTCCCCGGCGTCAAGCCGCCGGCCGCCGCGTCCGGCTTCGATCAGGATGCTGGCGAGCGTGACCAGCCGAGCGAACCGCTCGGGTCGGATCGCCGCTTCCGGATAGTGGCCGTTGCCGCCGTCGGCATCGGCGGGCGCGAATGGTGGCGGCGTGGCGCCGGCTGCCGGCGCGGCGCCTCCTGCTGAGGCGGCGCCTCCGGCCGGCGTGGTGGCGGCTGCGGGCGCGGGACTTCCGGCCGGTGCGGCGTCTCCGGCCGGCGCGGTGCGCCCTCCGGGTGCGGTGCCTCCCGGGGGCGCGGCGCCCGTCTGCGGCACGGTCGCCGCGAGCTCCGGCTCGCCGGTGTGTCGCTCGATCAGCAGCTTGACCCGCTCGAGCAGCTCACCGACGAGCTCGGGGGGGCCGAGGATCCGGGCGTGCTCGCCAAACCCAAGCACCCACGCGATCAGCTGCCGCGAATCGGCGTAGCTGGTGAGGAACACGCGGTCCCCGCCGTCTCCTGCGGGGCGCATCTCGCCATAGGGGCCGAAATGGCGCTCTATCTGCCACGCGATCCGGCCTGCGATCCAGACCTCGGCCAGGCCGATCGCCTCGCCGAACTGCCAGTCGATCCGATTGGCGTAGGCCCGAGGGTCGAAGTCCGGGGGGCGCTGGAAGTCGTGCTCGGCCTTGGTCGCATAACCAACCTTGCCGCGAATCCGGGAGAGCCGAAAGACGCGGATCGCCCCGCGTTCATGCGCCTTCCCGACCAGGTAGAACTGCCCCCCCTGGTACAGCAGCTGGTAGGGGTCGACACGCCGGCTCCCCACCTCATCACGCGCCATCGTGTAGTAGTCAAAGACAATCGTCTTGCGGCGGAAGATCGCCGTTTCGATCTTCGCCAGGCGGTGTGAGATCTCGTGGCCGCCGGCCGATCCGGTGATTCCCAGCGCCACCGTGTGCTGCTCGGGCGCGGTGAGCGGGCTCGGCCGTCCCCAGGAGATCTGCTGCAGCGCCAGTCGCAGTGGCTCGGCGTACGCGAACTCCCCGTCCAGCAGGTGAAGCGCCGTGTGCAGTGCCGCGAGCTCCTGATCGGTGAACTCGATTGGAGACAGATGGAAGTTCTCGGACGGCAGCGAGTAGTTCTCCTGCTCGACCAGGCCGTCGACCGGCTTTTCGACCGCCAGCGCGATTCCGAGCGCCTCAAGCTCGGAGCGATCGGCGTAGAACCGCCGCGCGAACGCGTCCTCGTTCATCACGCTGTAACCCTCGACGTCGCGTCTGATCTCCTGCGCCGTGACGGGGCGACGCTCCGCCATCAGATAAGAAATCAGCGACAGCTGGCGGATCAGCTTTTCGGTGTCTTTCGCCATGCCCCCTCAAACTCTAGTTGGGCCCGGTCGTGCCCCGCTCGTCGTGGCCGGTGGGCTGGCGCTATTTGCGGTCTTTTGGCAGCCGGTGTGACAGAGGCGTCGCGTCGTGCCGGTCCGCTTTCCGGTAGATCATGATTTGGGCCGCGGAAGCGCGGGGACGTGGCGGGTGGCGTGGGCCGGTGGCGAGTGGGAGCGCGGGCCGGTCTACGCCGCCTCGCGCTCCTGGCTGGACCGGTCGGCAAAGTAGGCGCCGGCCGGTCTACGCCGCCTCGCGCTCCTGGCTGGACCGGTCGGCAAAGTAGGCGCCGCCGCCGAGTGCCCTGTCGTAGCCCGACCACTGCTCACCGGCGGGAAGTTCCTTCTCGAGCCGATCGAAGCTGCCGAGCCGGCCGCCGAGGTTGTCGATCATGTGCACGAGCGTGGCTTCTCGGGTGCAGGGAACCACGGGACTGCCGTGCTCGAGGGAACCGTGGTGGCTGAGGATGATGTGCAGGACGGCCTGCTCGAGCTCTGGCGGGAACCCATCTAGGCGCTCCATCAGCCGGCGGATGAGGTAGTAGCCGAGCGGAATTTCGCCGTACAGGCGGCCGTGATCGGACATTGCGATCGCGCCACCGTGGACCTCGTAGGCCTCGAGCTTGCCGATGTCGTGCAGCAGCGCCCCGGTCACGGCGATGTCGCGGTCGATTCCGGGGAAGGTGGCGGAGATCGTGCTCACCGCCTGCGCGACTGTCAAGCAGTGCTCAAGTAAACCGTGACGATATGCCTGGTGGTAGCGCTTGGCGGCAGGCGCATCGCGATAGCTCGCCCACGTCGGAGAGCCCTCGCCGAACACCAGGCTGAGTAGCCGGCGAAGGTGCGGGTTCTGCACGGTCCCGAGTAGCTCCCGCAAGTCGGCTTCCATCTGGTCGGCGCCACGCGTCGGTCCGTCGAGTAGCTGGTCGCGGGAGTACTCATCGCTCCGGGCCGCGCGCAGCTGCTGGATCGTGACCTGGGGCCCGAAGCGGGGGTGGACCGAGAACCTGCCGGCGCACCACACGACCTCGCCGGCTCGGCAGACCGCCCTGACATCTGCCACCCCATCCCGGACGATCGCCGGGACGCTGCCAGTCCGATCGCCCAGGGTCAGCTTCAGGTAGTCGTCGCCGTCGCGGCGATGGCGCAGCTCGACCTCGCGGACGAGGAGCACCTGCGCGATCTCATTTCCGTCTGCAAAATCCCGGACTTTCATGGCGCGACGAAGATAGAGTGGGGCGCGGACGGCAGCAGTGGAACGTCCCGGACGAGCAAATGGAGCGCTCCGGAGCAGCAATGAGCCACACCGCAGCAGCAATGAGCCACACCGCAGCAGCAATCAATCCATCGGTGCTGTAATGGAACGCAGGTCAGCCGCAACGCAACGCACCGCGATCGTCACCGGAGGAACCGGCGGACTTGGCGTCGCGGTGACCGAGCGCCTGCTCGATGACGGCTGGCGGGTCATCGTGCCGTGGGTCTTCGAGCAGGAGCTGGAGCGAGTCAGCGAGCGGGACGGGCTCGAGCTGGTCGAGGCCGACCTGTTCGATCAGGCGGCGGTTGAACGGGTGGTGGACCTCGCCGTGGGCGAGAACGCAGCGCCGCTGCGCGGGGTTGCCAACCTGGTGGGCGGCTTTGCGGCCGGCGGCCGCGTCCACGAGACCGCCTTCGAACAGTTCGAGAAGCAGTTCCGGGCCAACCTGCGGTCGACCTATCTGGTCAGCGCCGCCGCGATTCCTCACATGATCGAGGCCGGCGGGGGTTCGATCGTGTGCGTGGGTACGCGCGCGGCGCTGCAGCCGTTCCCCGGCGCCGCGGGCTACATCGCCTCGAAGGCGGCGGTGATCGCGTTTGCGCAGGCGGTGGCGGTCGAGTACAAGGACGACGGCGTGCGCTGCAACGCGATCCTGCCGAGTGTCATCGACACCCCGGCCAATCGTGCCGCGATGCCTGATGCGGACCACGAGCGGTGGGTCAAGGCGGCCGAGATCGCCGGCGTGATCGCTTTTCTGCTCTCAACGGATTCCTCACCGACCAGCGGCGCGGCGGTTCCGGTCTACGGACGAGCTTGAACGTCGCCGGGCCGGGTAGCATCACCGGCTTATGGAACGTAAGTGGTGGACGCTGGTCGTGGTTTGCATCGCCACGTTCATGCTGTTGCTGGACATCACGATCGTCAACGTGGCGCTGCCGAAGATCGCCGCCGACCTGAAGGCGAGCTTCTCGGACATCCAGTGGGTGATCGACGCCTATGCGCTGACGCTGGCCTCGGTACTGCTGACTGCCGGCTCACTCGCGGACCTGCTCGGGCGGCGACTCCTGTTCACGATCGGACTGACCCTGTTCTCGATGACCTCGCTGCTGTGTGCCCTTTCGCCCAGCGCCCTGTTCCTGATCCTGGCCCGGGCCGGACAGGGGATCGGCGGCGCGATCATGTTCGCGACTGCGCTCGCCCTGCTCGCCCAGGAGTTCCACGGCAAAGAGCGCGGGACCGCATTCGGGGCCTGGGGCGCGACGATCGCCGCGTCGGCTGCGGTCGGACCGCTGCTCGGTGGCTTTCTCACCGAGGTGTTCGGCTGGTCCTCGATCTTCTTCATCAACGTCCCGATCGGGATCGCCTGCGTGGCGCTGACGCTGGCCAAGGTGGCGGAGTCGCGCAACCCGGAGGGCACGCGGGTCGATTGGATCGGGACCGTCACCTTCACCGGAGCCTTGTTCCTGATCGTGTTCGCGATCATCCGCGGCAACGCAAAGGGCTGGGGCAGCACGCTGATCGTGTCGCTGTTCGCCGGTGGCGCGGTGCTGCTGGTCGTGTTCCTGATCTCGCAGTTCGTGCAGACCAACGCGATGTTCGACGTGACGCTGTTCCGCAAGCCGACCTTCAGCGGCGCCTCGCTGGTCGCGTTCACGATCTCCTCGGCGATGTTCGCGATGTTCCTGTACCTCGTCCTGTACTTGCAGACGATCCTCGGGCTGTCGCCGCTGCAGACCGGGCTTCGATTCCTGCCGTTCACCGTGATTTCGTTCTTCGTCGCGGCCGTTTCGGGCAACCTCTCCACTCGTGTGCCGGTCCGGTTCCTGCTGAGCGGTGGCCTGCTGCTCACCGCGATCGGCCTGTTCCTGATGCGCGGCCTCACGGTCTCTTCGGACTGGACGGCGCTGCTACCCGGCTTCATCGTCGCCGGCGCCGGCGTGGGGCTCGTCAACCCCGCGCTTGCGTCGACGGCGATCGGCGTCGTGCCGCCCCAGCGCAGCGGGATGGCATCGGGCATCAACAACACGTTCCGTCAGGTCGGCATCGCGACCGGGATCGCGGCCCTCGGGGCGATCTTCGAGAGTTCGCTGACCACCGGAATCGCCCCGAAGCTCGCCGGAACTCCGGCCGCCGGGCACGGAGCGGCGATCGCCCGAGCCGTGGCGGCGGGAGGCGCTCAGAAGTTCGTAGCCTCCGTGCCGGCGGCCGACAGGGCCACCGCGACCACGGCGATCCACGCCGCGTTCGCGAGCTCGATGAACGACATCCTGCTGGTGGCGACGATCGTGGCGTTTGCCGGCGCCGTGCTCGGGCTGGTGTTGGTCCGGGGCAGCGACTTCGTCACCTACGGGGCCGCCCAGCCAGCGGCCTCGGCAGCCGCCTGAGTCACTGGCCACCGCGACGTGGCGAGTTCAGCCATCGAGATCCAGCCCGGATCGCTACCGCCGACGCGAACTTTGGCGTTCTGGTACCGCCCCCCGGAACCAAAACGCCAAAGTTGCCGATGGCACTGGCGGTCGCCAGCAACTCGGCGATCGAGCGACGCTCGCGTTCCTCAGCTACAGACCCGGCGGGTGCCTGACCGCGAAGCTGCTCAGGTCGGGCTCGTCGGCGGCTCGATTCGACCACCGCGATCCGGTCTCGGCGAGCGCGACCGTGTCGAACCGCAGGCCGGCGACGTACATGAACGTGTGCCCGGGTGAGGCGAACACCGTGATCCACTTGCCCGGTCCTGGGTCGCCCCAGTTCATCAGCTGGCCCGAGGTGACCGTGGTGCTCAGTAGTCCGGCCGCCGCGAACACGAAGCTCAGCGACCCAGAGCAGTCATAGGCGGTGTCCTCGAAGGTCCCGTGACCTCCGCCGAAACGGTAGGGCAGGTGGGCGATCTCGTTGCCGGCGGCGATCACGTCCTGAACCGCCCCGGGGGCGTTGACCGGAGCGATCGCCAGCCTGCTCGAGGTCAGCGTCGCCCGGGTGGTGTTCGCCGTAAGGCCACTCGCCGCGAGCTCCTGGCGGATGACCGCCTCGGAGACCGGCTGCGCGAGCTGACCGGAGGGCGGGCCGACGCTGACGGCGGCCGGCCCCGTCGGGTCCTGGCTCGACGGGGCAGCCGAGCCGGCCACCGGCTCGATCGCCTGCGGGTGGGCGTGAAGGGCCGCGGCGCCGGCGGCTGCCGTCCGGGTCGGCGGAGCGGCGGGGCGCGCGCCCGATTGGCGGGGCGGCTGCTGGGAGCTGCCGCAGCCGGTGAGCGCGAGCAAGCTAACGGCAGTGCCGATCAGACAGGCTCTACGCATGCTCCGAGTATGCCGCGCCCGTGGCGAACGTATGCTCGCCATGCCGGGACCGCGCCGACCATAGGCCGGCCAGCCGGCGCCGGGTCACTCCTCGAAGTGGCCCGAATACAGCGCAAACACAGCGCCCTGGGGATCCTGAGCGACTGCGATCCTGCCCACGCCGATGTCCGTCGCCGCCATCAGCACCGAGCCCCCGAGCTCGGAGACCTCTCGCGCGATCGCCTCGATGTCGTCGGTGCCGAAGTACACGAGCCAGTGCGGTGGGACATCGGCGGGCATCACCGGGCGGATCCCGCCGTTGCCATGGCCGTCCGGGTTTTGGATCGTCAGGTAGGGCATCTCCGCCCCCTCCATCGGCGCGACCTTCCAGCCGAACAACTCGCCGTAGAAGTGCGCGGAGGCATCCATATCCGTCGTGGCCAGCTCATTCCAGGACAGGGCCCCGGGCGCGTTGACCAGTGAGGCGCCGATGTGGGTCTTCGGCTCCCAGACGAGGAAGTAGGCTCCTTGCGGATCCTGCACGACGCCCATCCGGCCGACGTCCATCACGTCGAAGCCCGGAGCATGAATCGTTGCTCCCAACTGCTTGGCACGCTCCAGCGCCTCGTCGGCGCTCTCGACGGTTATGTACGAGTTCCACGTCGGTGGCGCTCCCGCGTCGCGCTGCTGCTGCGGCTGGGGCGAGATCGCAGCGACGTCCATGTCATCGATCCTGGCCATCGAGTAGTAGACGTTCTCGCCCACGGGCAAGTCGGTGGTCTCCCACCCGAACAGGGCTCCGTAGAACGCCTTCGCCGCCTCCTGATCGGTGGTGGTCAGATCGGTCCAGCTGAAAGTCCCCGGCGTGTACTTCGTTCGTTCTCCCATCGGCCGACCCTACCACCTGGCGTGCGCCCCAAAATCACCGGTGACACGAGATCGCTCATAAACTCTCGGACTATGCCCGACTACTCGATCAAGAACCTCAAGGACGTCGATGACTCGGCCGCGGATCGCGGTTCCGACATCGAGGCCCGCTTCGGCCGCAAGCACCTCGACTCCGACCATCTCGGGGTCAGCTACTTCCGCTATGGCCCCGCCTACAAGGCGCCGTTCGGCCACCGCCATCGCGAGCAGGAGGAGGCCTATGTGGTCGTCGCCGGCTCGGGACGGATCAAGCTCGACGACGAGGTCATCGACCTCCAACAATGGGATGTCGTGCGGGTCGCACCCGATGTGGTACGAGCATTCGAAGGTGGACCGAACGGCCTCGAGCTGATCGCGATTGGCTCCGATCGGCCGGAGGGCGGCGACGGCGAGATGGTCCACGACTTCTGGACCGACTGACGGCTCGGGCTAGACCCGGACCTGGTAAACGAGCGCTCGCGCCGAGGCATCCACACCCTCACCGGGGAGTCGAGTACCGCATCGCGCAGTGTGCGTTGGTGGCGACGAAGCTCTCGGGGTTTATGACCGCGCCTGGTGCCGGCGGACGTGCCGGACCTTCAGTGTCATGCAGGTCAATGTGGCGTGTGTGTCAGACGGGCGCCAACCCTTGCGCGACACGCTCGAGTCGTTGGCGCCCTGCGGCGGCTCTGCCCGCTTGACGCGTGTCCGAACTTCAGCCAGTCGCGAATGGACCGGCGAGCTGCTCGGCGGTCGTTTCCGGCCCCAAGTCCACTTGAGTCGTGTACGCCTCATCGAAGAATATGAGTTGCTGGTCCGGAGGTACCTGGCGGCGAAACCACCGCGCTACCGCGACGGCTTGGTCGACGTCCCCCTCAACGAACAGCGTAGAACCGTCTCTGTCCAAGCCGGCGATGATCGTGGGACCGTGCCCACGAATCACTAAATGGGTTGGGTAGGGCCGATCGGGATCGTCGCTTTGGCTGGCCTCAACGTCGCTCCAGTGCTCCCGGGCGAGCCGTTCGAGGTCCTCTGGGCTGATGCGCCAGTCCGTCTCACTCGGTGTGCAGATCAGAAATGCAGACATGTCCGTTTATGGCCGAACGACCACGTGGCCATTGACACCTTGCTCCTGGAGCAACCGTTCAAATGTCGGTACGGCCCGGGGGTCGTTGGTGATGATGGTGAGTCCTTGCGTGGGATTAGACCCATCCGTGATCACTGCCTTGTAGCGCTGGATTTCATCAGTCACCGTGCCGAGAATCTTACTTCGAAGCCTGTCAGGAATCGAAGAGCCCGGGATGAATGGGCTGCTGTCGGGGCTTCCCACGTGCTTCGCCTCAAGAATGTTCGCGTGGGCGGAATCGAAGCCATCGGCCCAGATCGGGTCCGCGCCCGCTCCCTGCATTTGGATGTTCCTGTCTCCGGTTTGAGCGATCTCGTAGTCATAGGCTGGCGTCCCTGTCGGAGAGGACTTCGTCACCAGGCCGTCGCGCCACTGCTGAGCTGCAACCTGTTCGTCGGCGGTGAGCGTCCGGCTCGTGCTGGTCGCGCCTTCGATCGCTGTGGCGCCAAGCTTCTCGCCGTCGACGACGAGCGATTCGGGGTCGACGACGGGGATCATGGCGGCGAGCTGTCCGCCGTGGTAGCGGCTGGTGTTGGGGTTGCCGAAACTGACCAGCCCGAGGGTGGCGGTATTGACCAGGCCGCCGAGTCCGTCGATCACGCTGCCTTTTTGCTTGCGGGCCTCGGCCTGGGCGGCGCGGTAGACGGCCATCACCTGCGCGGGGCTCAGCGGGCCGCCGGCGAGGCTGCTCAGCTCCGCGCCGGGGTCTGACCAGGAGCCGGTCGGGGCTGAGGCGACCGCGGGGAGGATGCCGTTGGCGAGCGCGGTGTCGCCGGCGGTGACGGTGATCGGGACGGGCGCGCCGCCGGGTAGCCGGGGCACGGTGCGGATCTGCTCGGCGGCGCCGCTGATCCGCGCGCTGGCGGCCTGGGCCTGCTGCTGGTAGGTCCGGTCGGCGTCGATCCCGCGGCGCTGCGCGGCCTCAAAGCGGGTGCGGGCGGCATTCGCGGCCCGGCTCGCGGCGGCCTGCTGATCGCGCGCCACCCCGGCCTGGCGGTTCAGCTCGCCCTGCATCTGGGGATGGACCGCCGCGGCGGCCTGCGCCTGCAAGGTGTCGGCGGTCTGTCCGGCCTGGGACGCCTGCCCGGCGGCGGTGGTCATCTCGCCGTGGTAGGTCTCGCAGTCGCTGGCGGCCTGACGGGTGACCTGCTGAGCGCGCTCCAGCTCCTGGGCGAAGCTCCCCAGCGCGCCGGCCGCCTCCGACAGCGCCCCAGAGTTCGCGCCCAGCACGCCGCTGATCTGCCCCGAGTACTCGACAAACGCCGCCTCCGCCTGCCCCTGCCAGCCCGACACCGCCGTCCCCGCCGCCGTCCGCACGTCATCGGCGTTCATCGACAGGCTCAGCGCGGCGGCGCTGCACTCCCGCGCCGCCGCCTCCAGCTCTCCCGGGCTGCCCTGCGGGACCTCAAACCCAAACACGGTCGCCCCCGCCAACGGGCCGCCGCCCCCGCCGGACGCCACCGGGCTGAGCGGATTGGTGAACACGCTCATCCCGATGTCCGCAGCCCCGCGGCCGAGGACTGATCGGCGATCCGATACGCCGTCCCCGCCACGCTCAGCGCCCGCGACAAATCTCCTCGCACCTCACTCGCTCCGAGCAGCGCCTGATCGGCTCGTTCGACCAGCAGCGACCACGCGCCCGCCACCGGCGTCCCCGCCGCCGCGCCGGCCGACCCGATCCGCACCGACCCGTCCGGCGCCAGCAGCGCCGCCGCGCTCACCAACGTCTCAGGCGTAACCGAGAACTCTGACACCCGCACTCCTTTTCACCGAACGACGCCGCCGCGCTCCCGCACCATGGGAACCGCAGGGTTCCCTTGATCGGCCAATCTCAAACCGCCGCTCGCGAGCAGCGACAAACCGCTACAGGAACGGCGAGCGCCTTCATCTGTGGCGGAAGAAGGCGGCGCCGGAGCTCGACACCCGGACCCCTTCATTACCCTTCAGCGCGATGCGTCTGCTGATCACCGGTGCCGCCGGCATGCTGGGCCAGGATCTGGCCGCTGCCGCGGCTGCCGCCGGCCACCAGGTGGTCGCGCTGCCGCGCGCCGAGCTCGACATCATCGATCCCGGCGCGGTCGACGCGGTGATCGACGCCGCGCAACCGGATGCGATCCTCAACTGTGCGGCCTACACGAACGTCGACGGCTCCGAGACCAACGTCGACGCCGCCTTCGCCGTCAATGAAACGGGGGCCGGCAACGTCGCGCGCGCCTGCGTGGCGGCCGGCGCATGGATGATCCATGTCTCCAGCGACTACGTGTTCGACGGCGCCAAGCGCACGCCGTACGTGGAATCGGATCCGACCTCGCCGCTGTCGCAGTACGGCCGCTCCAAGCTCGCCGGCGAGCACGCGGTGGCCGCGGCCGCACCCGACCGGCACACGATCGTGCGCTCCTCTTGGCTGTTCGGCACCGGCGGGCCCTGCTTCCCGGCGACGATCCTGCGACTGGCCGCCGAGCGAGGTGAGCTGAGCGTGGTCGACGATCAGGTCGGCTGTCCGACCTTCACCGGCGACCTGGCGGAGGCGCTGGTCTCGCTCGCGGCGAAGCGGCCCGCCGGGATCGTCCACGTCGCGGGCGGCGGGCAGTGCTCCTGGTATCAGTTCGCGCGGGAGATCGTCGATGCCGCGGGTCTGAGCTGCGAGGTATCCCCGGGCCGGACGGAGGCCCTGGCCCGCCCGGCGCCGCGGCCGGCCTACAGCGTGCTGCGCAGCGAGCGCGCGGGCACGCCGCGGCTGCGCGACTGGCGCGACGGGCTGACCAGCTACATGGCCCTAGGGGTGAGCGTCGGATGAGGCTGCTGGTGTGCGGCGGAGCCGGATTCATCGGCTCCACGTTCGTGCGGCTCCGCGTGCGCGAGCACGGAGACGAGGTCACGGTGCTCGACAAGCTGACCTACGCGGGCCGGCGCGAGAACCTCCACGACGTGCTGGATCAGATCGAGTTCGTCCATGGCGCGATCGAGGATCCGGTGGCCGTCGCCGATGCGGTCGCCGGGTGCGACGCGATCGTCAACTTCGCCGCCGAGACCCATGTCGACCGCTCGATCTCGGGCCCGGAGGCGTTCATCACCACCAACATGCAGGGGACCCACGTGCTGCTCGAGGAGGCGCGCGCGCGGGGCCTGCGCTACGTGCAGGTGTCCACCGATGAGGTCTACGGCTCAATCGAGGAGGGTTCGTTCACCGAGACCTCGCCGCTGGCACCCTCCTCGCCCTACAGCGCGACCAAGACCGGCGCCGATCTGCTGGTCTCGAGCTATTTCCACACCTACGGACTCGAGACCCTGATCTGCCGTGGCTCGAACAACTACGGGCCCTACCAGTACCCCGAGAAGCTGATCCCGCTGATGATCCTCAACGCGCTCGCCGGCGACCATCTACCGGTCTATGGCGACGGCCGCAACGTGCGCAACTGGCTGTACGTCGAGGACTTCGGCCGGGGGATCGGGCACGTGCTCGAGCATGGCAGTCCCGGAGAGGCCTACAACTGCGGTGGTCCTGACGAGTCCGAGAACCTCGCGGTCGTTGAGCGGATCCTGTCGCTGTCGGGGGCGGAGGAGTCGCTGATCGAGTACGTCACCGACCGGCCCGGTCACGACCGCCGCTACTCGCTCTCCTCGGAGAAGCTGCGCGCCCTCGGGTGGGCCGCACAGGTTGGCTTCGACGAGGGGCTCGAGCGCACCGTGCGGTGGTACCGAGACAACCGCTGGTGGTGGGAGCCGATCCGCTCAGGCGCCTACCGGGAGTACTACGAGCGCCACTACGGTCGCGCGTTGAAGGGGTGAGCACCGAACAGCCCGCAGCGAGGGGTCGACACGCACCGCCACCGGAAGTCCGTGTGCCCCGCCAGCGCCAGCGG
This sequence comes from uncultured Solirubrobacterales bacterium, assembly GCA_963799745.1. GTDB lineage: Bacteria > Actinomycetota > Thermoleophilia > Solirubrobacterales > Solirubrobacteraceae > Palsa-465. The sequence continues at coordinate 73,892 of CAWCYH010000003.1, forward strand.
CTGCTGGGCGCGGCCGCGGCAGAGTTCGCAGCGCGCGGATACGCGGGCGCCAGCTCGGAGTCGATCAGCCGGCGGGCCGGCATGTCGAAGGCGACGTTCTACGAGCACTTCGCCAACAAGGAGGACTGCATGCTCGCGCTGTTCGATGCCGCGACGGAGATGGTCGGACGGTCGATGGCCAGTGCAGCCCGGGAGGCCGACCAAAGTGATGCGCTGCAGCGGATGCGGGCCGGGACGCGCGCGTTCCTCTTGGCGGTCGCCGAACATCGCGACTACGCGCAGACGCTGCTGGTGGAGATCATCGGAGCCGGTCCGCGAGCCGCCCAGCGTCGTGACCAGATCATCCGGGCCTTCGCGGAGATCCTCGACGGCGAGAACGCGGCCGCGGCGAGGCGCGGGTTGATCTCCCGGTTCGCCTCGCCACACGACACGGTGGCGGTAATCGGCGCGATCACCGAACTGATCTCGCGTCAGGTCCGTCTCGGCGAGCCCGAGGACGTGCTCGAGCTCGCGCCGGTGATCGATCGGTTGATCGCCGGGCTGCTCGTGCCGGGTCAGACGTGACCCCGGCGGACTCGGTCGAGCTCGAGCGCCTCGAGCGCGACGTCGTCGCGTGCCGCCGCTGCCCGCGGCTGGTGGCCTGGCGCGAGGAGGTGGCCCGGGTCAAGCGGGCCTCGTACGCGGGCGAGGCGTACTGGGGTCGGCCGCTGCCGGGATTTGGGGATCCGGCGGCGCGGGTGCTGGTGCTCGGGCTGGCGCCGGCCGCCCACGGCGGCAATCGCACCGGCCGGATCTTCACCGGGGACCGCTCGGGGGACTGGCTGTTCGCGGCGCTGTGGCGGGCCGGGTACGCGAACCAGCCAACATCGGTCTCGCGCGAGGACGGGCTGCGCCTGTCGGATTGCTTCATCACCGCAGCGGTGCGCTGCGCGCCGCCCGCCAACCGGCCCTTGCCGGCCGAGCGAGATCGATGCCGACCGTGGCTCGAGGCCGAGCTGGCGTTGCTGTCCTCGGTGCGGGTGATCGTCTGCCTGGGCGGGTTTGCCTGGGACGCGGCGCTGCGGGTGATGGCCTCGATGGGTTTGAGCATCCCGAGGCCCCGGCCCAGGTTCGCCCACGGTCGTGCGGCACAGGTGGGGCGGCTCACGCTGCTCGGCTGCTATCACCCGAGCCAGCAGAACACGTTCACCGGGAGGCTGACCGAGGCGATGATGGACGAGGTGCTCACGCGGACCCGAGAGCTGGCCGCCGGCTGAAACGGGGCGGCAATGCGGGCGTGGGATATTTCTCTGCCTATTGACACAGAAACCTCCCACGCTGGCCGAGCTGGCGATCTCCGACCCGCCGGAGCGCTGGGCGGCGCTGGGGTTCGCGGTCGAGGGCTCGGAAACGCTCATCGGTGGCGTGCGGTTGCGATTCGCCGCGCCCGGCCGGGGGATCACCGCGTGGTCGCTCCGCAACGCCGGCGACGCGGGGACGATCGATGGCCTCCCGACGACCGAGGCGAAATCCCCCCCTTCAAAGAAATCTGTCGCGCACCCCAACGGCGCCACGGGGATCGACCATGTGGTCGTGGTCACTCCCGACTTCGACCGGACCGCGGCGGAGCTGGCTCGCACCGGGATGGCGCTGCGTCGTATCCGCGACGGGGGCGGCTTTCGCCAGGGCTTTCGCCGCCTCGGCCCGGCGATCCTGGAGCTCGTCGAGGCGAACCGCGCGCCGGCCGGGCCGGCGAGCTTCTGGGGGCTGGTGGTGAGCGTCGAGGATCTCGACGCGCTCGCCGCGGCGCTGGGCGATCGGCTCGGGAAGATCCACCCCGCGGTCCAGTCGGGCCGCCGGATCGCCACGCTGCAGCAGCCGGCCGGCCTCTCCCCGAAGGTCGCGTTCATGACCCCGGGGAGCCGGTAGGCGGGCTCGCTACGCTGGCACTTCGGTGCCGCTTTCCGCCTTCAGTCCCGCCACCCGCAAGTGGTTCCTCGGCGCGTTCGAGGAGCCGACGCCGGCGCAGGCCCAGGCGTGGCCGGCGATCGCCTCGGGCGAGCACGTCCTGATCTCGGCGCCGACCGGATCGGGCAAGACGCTGGCGGCGTTTCTATGGGGGATCGACCGGCTGGCCGGCGCCAGTGAGCCGACGCCAGAACCGGGCATCCGGCTCGTCTACGTCTCCCCGCTGAAGGCCCTCTCCTACGACATCGACCGCAACCTGCGAGCGCCGCTGCGGGGGATCGGGGCCGGGCTGAAGGTGGCGGTGCGCACCGGCGACACTCCGCAGCGAGAGCGCCAGGCGATGCTGCGCCAGGCGCCCGACGTTCTGATCACCACTCCCGAGTCGCTGTATCTGATGCTCACCTCGCGCGCGCAGGAGCTGTTCCGGGCGACCGAGTGGTGCATCGTCGACGAGATCCATGCCGTCGCGTCGACCAAGCGCGGGGCGCACCTGGCGATCACGCTGGAGCGGCTGGCGCAGGCGGCGGGGCGCGACGTCCAGCGGATCGGCCTGTCGGCGACCCAGAACCCACTCGAGGAGGTGGGGCGGTTCATGGTCGGGCCGAGCCGCCGCTGCCGGATCGTCGACACCGGCGTACGCAAGGAGCTCGACCTCAAGATCCAGGTGCCGGTCGAGTCGATGGTCGAGCCCGAGACAACGCCGGCGCCCGGCCTCGATCCACTCCTCGGCGGCTCCGAGGCCACCCGCCGCTCGATCTGGCCGGCGATCTATCCTGAGCTGCTCGAGCTGGTGCAGGCGCACCGCTCGACGATCATCTTCGTCAACAACCGGCGGGGGGCGGAGCGGCTGGCGCTGCGTCTCAACGACCTGGCCGAGCGCGAGATCGCGCGCGCCCACCACGGCTCGCTGGCGCGCGAGGAGCGGACGGTGGTAGAGGAGATGCTCAAGGCCGGCGAGCTGCCGTGCCTGGTCGCGACTTCGAGCCTCGAGCTCGGCATCGACATGGGCGCCGTGGACCTCGTGATCCAGGTCGAGTCGCCGAAGTCGGTGGCGCGGGGGCTGCAGCGGATCGGCCGGGCCGGCCACTCGGTCGGCGATATCAGCCGGGGACGGATCTTCCCCAAGTTCAGAGGAGATCTGCTGGAGTGCGCGGTGGTGGCGCGGCGGATGCGGGAGGGCGCGATCGAGACGACCGTGGTTCCGCGCAACCCGCTCGACGTGCTCGCCCAGCAGGTCGTGGCGATCGCGGCGGCGTCCGAGGATCCTGTGGCCGTCGACGAGCTGTTTGCGCTGGTCACGCGGACCCACACCTACGCCGAGCTCAGCCGCGCGCAACTCGAGAACGTGCTCGACATGCTCGACGGCCGCTACCCCTCGACCGAGTTCTCCGAGCTGCGCCCGCGGATCGTGTGGGACCGGCTCGGGGGGACGATCCGGGCCCGGCCGGGCGCGCGCCAGCTGGCGGTCACCAACGCGGGGACGATCCCCGACCGCGGCCTGTATGCGGTGACGCTGCCCGATGGCCGGCGCGTCGGGGAGCTCGACGAGGAGATGGTGTACGAGGCGCGACCCGGGCAGACGTTCCTGCTCGGCGCGACCACCTGGCGGATCGAGGAGATCGGCCGCGATCGGGTGATCGTGACGCCCGCGCCGGGGCTGCCGGGAGCGGTCCCGTTCTGGAAGGGCGACGGGATCGGGCGTCCGAAGGAGCTCGGTGAGGCGATCGGCGCGTTCGCGCGGTGGGCGGTGGAGCAGGACCCCTCGGAGCTCGAGCGCGACTACGACCTCGATCGCCGCGCGGCCGGCAACCTGGTCGAGTTCCTGCGCGAGCAGCAGGCCGCGACGCGCGTCGTCCCGTCGGATCGCGCGATCGTGGTCGAGCGGTTCCGGGACGAGATCGGCGACTGGCGATTGTGCGTGCTCAGTCCCTACGGGGGACGCGTCCACGCGGCCTGGGGGCTCGCGTTGAGCGCGCGGATCCGCGACGAGCTCGGGCTCGAGTCAGACGCGATCTGGTCAGACGACGGCATCATCGTCCACCTCCCCGACGCCGATGAGCCGCCAGGGGCCGAGCTCGCGCTGATCGAGCCCGACGAGGTCGAGGATCGGGTGGTGGCGGAATTGGCTTCGAGTGCGCTGTTCGGCGCCCGCTTCCGCGAGAACGCCGGCCGGGCGCTGTTGATCCCGCGTGCCCGGCCTGGCAAGCGCACGCCGCTGTGGCAGCAGCGGCTCAAGTCGCAGTCGCTGCTGGAGGTGGCGCGTGGGTACGGGGAGTTTCCGATCGTGCTCGAGACCTACCGCGAATGCCTGCGCGACGTGCTCGACCTCCCCGGGCTGACCGAGCTGCTGCGCCGCCTGCACCGGCGGGAGATCTCGCTCGTCGAGGTGGAGACCTCGACCGCCTCTCCGTACGCGTCCTCGCTGCTGTTCGACTACGTGGCGACGTACATGTACGAGGGCGACACGCCCAACGCAGAGCGCCGGGCCGCGGCGCTGTCGCTCGACCGCGAGCTGCTGCGCGAGCTGCTCGGCCAGGAAGAGCTGCGCGACCTGATCGATCCGGGTGCGCTTGATGAGGTTCATGCCGATCTACAGTTCCTGTCCGAGCGCCGCCGGGCCACCGGCCGGGACGGCCTTCACGATGTCTTGCGAACGGTGGGAGATCTGAGCGCCGGTGAGGCGGCGGCTCGTGTGCTGGGCGGTCTCGACGCGCGCGCGATGCTCGCCGAGCTGGAGCGCGAGCGTCGCGCCGTGCGGGTGCGGCTGGGAGGCGAGGAGCGGTGGATCGACGCCGCCGATGCGGGTCTGTACCGCGACGCGCTGGGCGTCGCGCCGCCGGGCGGCCTGCCGGCGGCCTTCTTGGACGACGTGCCCGACGCCCTGGCACGGATGTTGAGAAGGTATGCGGCCACGCACGGACCGTTCACGACCGAGGAGCTGCGGGCGCGCTATCTCGTCGACTGCTCGGTCGCGCTGGGCGAGCTCGAGCACGGCGGCGAGCTGGTGCGCGGCGAGCTGCGGCCGGGGGGCTCCTCGCGCGAGTGGTGTCACCCGGAGGTGCTGCGCCGGCTGCGCCGGGCGTCGCTCTCGGTCCTGCGCAAGGAGATCGAGCCCGCGGACCAGCGAGCGCTGGCGCGGTTCGCGCCCCGCTGGCAGAACGTCGACCGCCATCCGGCGAGCGGCGCCGGGATTGACCGGCTCCGCGAGGCGCTCGTACCGCTCCAGGGACTGGCGCTGCCGGCGGAGGTGTGGGAACGCGACATCCTCCCCCGCCGGGTCGGCGCGTACTCGCCCGCGTGGATGGACCAGCTGTGCGCGAGCGGCGAGATCGTCTGGATCGGGGCGGGCGCGCTGGGGCGCAACTCGGGGCGGGTGGCGCTGTATTTCCGCGACGACGTGGCGCTGCTCGGGCCGCCCGCGTTCAGGGGCACGGCGCCGGACGCTCCCGAGCACGCTGCGGTGCGGTCACGCTTGGAGGCGGGCGCGTGCTTCTTCACCGACCTGCTGATCGACGTCGAGCTCGCGCCCGAGGAGCTGCAGGAGGCATTGTGGGATCTGGCCTGGGCCGGCGAGGCGACCAATGACGCGTTTGCCCCCCTGCGCGCGCCGCGGCTGACCCTCGCCCGCGCCCAGCGCGAGCGGATCCGGGCGACCCGGAGCGCTCGCTTTGCCGCTCGCCGCCGCCCCGGTGCCGCCGCTCAGGTCCAGGGCCGCTGGTCGTTGACCGCGCCGCTGTTCCGCGATCAGGTGGATCCGGCCGCCCGCCGGCGCGCGCTGGGTGAATTGCTGCTCGAGCGCTATGGAATCCTCACGCGCGAGCAGGTCCTCGCCGAGGGGATCCCGGGCGGGTTCGCGGCGATCTACTCGGAGCTCTCGCAGCTCGAGACGCTCGGCGTGGCCCGCCGCGGCTACTTCGTCGAGGGGTTGGGCGGCGCCCAGTTCGCGTTGCCCGGGGCGGTCGAGCGGCTGCGCGCGGTCGGCGACGGCGCCGAGGACCCGGTCGTGCTCGCGGCCGTGGACCCGGCCCAGCCGTACGGCGCGGCGCTCCCCTGGCCGGCGCGCGAGGACGCGCGCGCACCGGCACGAGTCGCCGGCGCATACGTGGTGCTGGCGGCCGGCGAGCCGATCCTGTATCTGGAGCGGGCGGGTCGGGCGCTGCAGACGCTCGTGCCGGCCGGCGATGCGCGCTTGGAGGCGGCCCTTGCGGCGCTCGTGCACCAGGTCCAGCGGGGCTTGTTGAAACGGCTTGCGCTGGAGAAGGTGGATGGCCAACCCGCGATGGCCTCGGCGCTCGGGCCGGCGCTGGTCGCGCTCGGATTCCAGGAAGGGCCTCGGCGCCTGACCCTGACCGCGTGACGCTGAGGCGCGATGCCCGAGGGCGACACGATTGCCTACGCCGCGGCCCGGATCCGGCCCGTGCTCGAAGGCCATGTGCCCGACGAGGTTCGCACGCCCCATCGGCGCCACCAGTTCGACCGGTGGCCGGAGCGGCTGGCGGGCCGGCGCGTCGTGGGTGTGGACACCCATGGCAAGCACCTGTTCCTGCGCTTCGAGGGGGATCTGGTGATCCATTCCCACCTTGGGATGAGCGGGACCTGGGGGGTGTACGGCGGCGGGCGCGCCGGGCAGCGGCCCGCGAGCCGTCCGGGCTCGCCTATATGGGCCGGCCCCGCGTCATCCGGCTGGGGACGATCGGCTTCGCGCGCCTGGCTGGTGCTGGCACGGGACGGATATGAGGTCGTCGAGTTCGACGGCCCGTTGCTGGAGCTGATCACCGAAGGCCGCCGTCGGTTCGATCAGCGCCTGGCGGCGCTGGGGCCCGACGTGCTGGCGGACTCGTTTGATGCTCAGACGTTCCTGCGCAGGCTGCGCGCCGATGATCCGACACGCACGATCGGCGACGCGCTGCTCGACCAGCGCAACGTCGCGGGGATCGGGAACATCTGGAAGGCGGAGGGGTGCTGGGAGGCCGGCATCGATCCCTGGCGGGCGGTCGCGGGGGTCTCGGACACTGAGGCCCTGGCGGTGATCGAGGCGATGCGGCCGCGGATGCTCCGCTCCGCTTCGGAGGGTCCGAGGATGATTCAGCCGCGTGTGTATCGCCGCGTCGGCCAGCCGTGTCCCCGGTGCGGGATGGCGGTGGCCTCCCGTGCGCAGGGCGACGCCAACCGAACGACATACTGGTGTCCGGGATGTCAGCGCTGAGACGGGTTGGACACAAAGGGGCCGATCTGATCGCGCCCGGCAACACGTACGCGAGCTTCGACGCGGCGCTCGAGGCCGGCGTGGACATGATCGAGTTCGACGTCCTCCCTGCTCGGGAGGATGAGCAGCGGTTGCTGCTGGCTCACGACTACGAGGACGCGGCGCGGCGGGTTCCGCACACGCTGGAGGAAGGCCTGGCGCATCTTTCGCGTGACGCGTTCGCCGGCATCGAGCTGGACGTCGATTTGAAACTTCCGGGCTACGAGCTCCGGGTCCTGGACGCGCTGCGCGAGCACCGGTTGCTGGGGCGCGCGCTGATCTCCAGTCAGTACCGGTCGAGCCTCGCGGCGATCCGAGCCGCCGAGCCGCACGTCCCGCTCGGATGGTCGGTGCCAAAGCTGCGACGGGATCCGTTTCGCTCACGCGCGCTGACGGTCCCGGCGCTGGCCGCCCTGCAAGCGCTACGCGCGGTCCTGCCGATCCAGGCGGCGCGGGCAGTGCGCGCCCGCGAGTGCGACGCGCTGATGGTCCAGTGGCGGCTGGTCACGCCACGGCTGGTCCGGAGCGTGCGGGGCGCCGGCGGTGAGGTCTACGTTTGGACGGTCGATGAGCTTCCGCGCCTGCGCCGGCTCGAGGCGCTGGGGGTCACGGGCGTGATCACCAACGATCCGAGGTTGTTCGCGGCGCTGGCGGCGTGAGGCGCTGACTCCGGCCTGCCTCCGGGGGAGGGAGGCGCAATTGGGCTGATCAGCGAGTGGGCCTGCTGGTTCGCGCGTGGGGCTGCTCATTGCATCCTGCGGGGGTGAGGGAAAGGGGGAGGGGGAGGGGGGACAATCTGGCTACCGTGACGGATCGGCGGGATGTTCGTAGTGAGGGCGTGATCGAGATGTCGACGCCGCCCGCCGCGCAGGTTGCAGCGAGTCCCTGGGAACGGTTCGAGGCGCTGTATCGCTCCAGCCGGGATGACGTGTACGCATACGTGGCGACGTTGCTGCGTGACCACGCGGCGGCCGAGGACATCACCGCGCTCGCGTTTGAGCGGGCCTACCGCCGGCGGCGGACGTTCGATCGCCGGCGCGGCGAGGAGCGGGCGTGGCTGTTCGGAATCGCTCGCAACGCCGCGTTGGACGAGCTGCGTCGTCGCCGGCGTCTGGCGACGCTGGTCACCGAGCCTGAGTCCTCGCAGACGGTCGCCGACGAGGCCGATGTCGCGTTGCGGCGAACCGCGGTTCGCCGGGCACTGGCGCGCCTGTCCGGACGCGAGCGGGAGATCATCGCGCTGAAGTTTCACGCCGGCCTGACCAACGCACAGCTCGCCCGCGTGCTGGGCGTGAGCGAGTCGAACGCCGGAACGATGCTGCACCGCGCGATGCAGAAACTGAGGAAGGCATGCGATGCGACGAATTGACGACGATTTGATCGATCCACGGATCGCCGCCGAGCTCGACGCGATCGACGCGACGCTCGCGGGCGAGCCGGTCGACCCGAAGCACGCCGAGCTGGCAGAGCTGGCGCTGCTGCTGGTCGCTGAGAAGCCCGAGCCACGGCCGGAGTTCGCGCGCTCGCTCGACGAGCGGGTGCAATGGCGCTTCGGAGCGCGGGCGCTCGAGCCTGCCCGATCGCGGTCCGGTTCCCGCCGTTGGTTTGCGCCGGTGGCGGGGCTGACGGCGGGAGTCGCGGCGATCTTGGTGGCGGTGCTGGTGCTGAGCTCGGGTGGCGGGACCCGGTCGGGTTCGTCCCCGCCCTCGCGTGGGGCCGGCCCGGGGACTATCACGGCCGCATCTTCTTCCGCGGGATCCGGGCGCGGGCCGCACCCGGCGGGGTCCGGTTCGGTCCATCAGCTTGCCCCCTCCGGAAGCGTGAGTTCCAGCGCGGCGGGCTCCGCCAGGTCCGCGGGCTCGGCGGGCTCTTTGGGGGCGGCGGGATCGGCGGGGTCCGCGGGCACTCCTGCTCCGCAGCCGCCGGCAAACGGCCGCAAGATCATCCAGTCGGCGCAGGTGGCGCTGTCGGCCGCGACGAGCCACATCGACGACGTGGCGCAGGAGGTGTTCGACGTCGTCGGCCGCGAGAACGGGGTGGTCAACAGCTCCCAGGTCACGGCCGGCGCGAACGGCTATGCCCAGTTCCAGCTCAGCGTCCCCAGCTCAGCGCTGGCGGCGACGATGACCTCGTTGTCGCAGCTGCGCTTCGCGTCGGTCAGCTCCCGGACCGACGCCACCCAGGACGTCAACGGCCAGTACCTCTCCGACCAGCGCAAGCTCGCCGACGCTCGGGCGCTACGTACCTCGCTGCTGAAGCAACTTGCAAATGCCACGACCCAGGCGCAGATCGACAGCTTGACAGCGCAGATCCACGACGCCGAGGCCTCGATCAGCAGCGATGAAGCGACGCTTCGCGGCCTCGACCACCAGATCAACTTCAGCCAGATCACGGTGACAATCAACGCGGCTCCGGTCGCGGTCAGGCACGGCGGCTCCGGATCGTTCACGCTCGGCCAGGCGGCACACGATGCAGGGCGCGTGCTGACGGTCGCGGCCGGGGTCGCGCTGATCTCGCTGGCGGCGCTTACGCCGGTGGCCTTGATTGGGGCGCTCGGCTGGTGGATCGCGGTCGCGGTGAGGCGTCGGCGCCGCCAGCAGGCGCTCGACGTGGCGTAGGCACGCCCCCGACGTGGCCCAGTCAGGCACCCGACGTGGCGTAGTCAGGCACCCGACGTGGACCAGTCAGGCACGTTGGGTGGCCTAGGTCCTCGACCGGCTTTGTGGTATTCGTGCTCCGGTGGCGACCACCACCGAGAACACGATCGCGCTCCTGCATCACGTGCCGGTGTTCTCCGCACTGGGCCGCGACGAGCTTGCCCGGGTCGCTGCGGTGGCGGTCCCTCGAAGGTTCGGTCGGGGCCAGGTCGTGTTCCGGGAGGGGGACGAGAGCAACACGTGCTACATCGTCCGCTCCGGTCAGGCCCGTGCGGTCCGCCAGCATCAGGACGGTCGGTCGATCACGCTCGCGCATTTTGGGCCCGGCGACATCTTCGGGGAACTGGCGATGTTCGACGACGAGCGGCGCTCGGCCACCGTGGAGGCGATCGACCACACTGAGGTCATCGCGATCCTCGGCGGCGATATGCGCCGCCTCCTGCGCGAGCATCCCGATATCGCGGTCAAGCTGCTGGCGGCGCTCGGGGCGCGTTTACGCGACACCAACGAACGCCTGGCCCGCCAGTCCTTTCAGACCGTGCAGAGCCGCGTCGCGACCGTCCTCGTGCAGCTCGTCGCGACGGCGCGGGAGGAGGGCGCTGAGGAATCCGACGTGCTGATCACGTCAAGGCAGTCCGACCTGGCGCAACTGGCCGGCTCCTCGCGGGAGTCCGCCAGCCGGTTCCTGGCGGTGCTCGAGCGGGCCGGCATCATCAGCCAAGGCAGAGGCAAGCTGATCGTTCACGACCCGGTGGCGCTGGAGCGCTACGTGTACTGATGGCGTCCTCGGCGAGACCCTCCGGATCGCGAGGTCTAGTGGCGTCCTCGGCGAGACCCTCGGATCGCGAGGTCTAGTGGCGTCCTCGGCGAGACCCTCGGATCGCAAGGTCTAGTGGCGTCCTCGGCGAGACCCTCCAATCGCGAGTTCTCAGCCGGAGGCGTGGTCGTGCGCGGCGATGAGGTGGCGGTGATCGTGCCCGTCAAGCGCGACGCCGCGGGCAACAAGGTGCTGGGACTGCCGAAGGGCCACGTGGACGGCGACGAGACTCCGGAGGCCGCCGCCAGGCGCGAGGTTCGAGAGGAGACCGGCGTCGACGCGGAGCTGATCGGCGAGCTCGGCGAGGTTCACTACGCATACCAGCGGACGAGTGAGCTGGTCGCCAAGGTGGTGCGGTTCTACCTGTTCAAATACCGCAGCGGAGACGTCGCCGACCACGATCACGAGATCGAGGATGCGCGGTGGATGTCGCTCGAGGAGGCCGCTCGGTCGCTGACCTATGTCGGCGAGCGGGAGATGGTCGCACGTGCGTTGTCGCGAGTTGGACGGGATCGGTAGGCTGGCAGCCGTGCGCGTCCTGAACTTCTACTCGTCGGTGTTCGCCGACCAGCTGCGACGGGGTCGCAAGACCGCGACGATCCGGCTTGGCGACAAGTCACACAAGTACCGCAAGAACGACTGCGTGCTGGTGTCGATCGGATACCAGCACTCGCCGCGAGAGAAGATCTTCTACGCCGTCATCGACCAGGTCGAGGTCAAACGGGTCCGCGATCTGTCCCCCCGCGACATCGAACACGACAACCCGGAGTTCCGCCGGGTCGACGAGATGGTCCACTTCCTCGAACAGATCTACGGTCGAAAGATCTCGATGGAGGACACGGTCACCGTGGTGCGGTTCTCGCAGATCATCGAGAACCCGCCTGAGCTCCGCGACCGGATTCACGGCCTGGGCGGGGCGCAGAACTAGCTCTCTCGGGGGTCGCGCCCCGCCGCTGGCTCTCGCGCGAGCGGCCCTAATGTCACCTCGAATCACCGGCCCGCGCTTCCCGTCACGGTAGGGCTCGCTGGCGGCCATAACGTGACGTCATCTGGCCGCGGGACGATCGGCGTCACGTTGGGGCCGATTCGCCGGCGCGCGGCCGCGCCCGGCCGCGCCGGCCCGGCTCCGGAACCGGCGAAGACCCGTCCCGACCTGGCACTCTTCACAAGAGAGTGCCAAAATTCCCCTTGAATCGCGCTCCCTACAAGCTATAGTCTCCGGTGTTGGCACTCTGGGTCTACGAGTGCCAGGCATCAACACTTTCCACCCCCGGAGGTTGCATCACATGAAACTCAAGCCCCTTGGCGATCGGTTGATCGTGCGGGCAATCGAGGAGGAGGAGACCACGGCCAGTGGCATCGTCCTGCCCGATACCGCCAAGGAGAAGCCCCAGAAGGGCAAGGTCCTCGCGGTCGGGGACGGCAAGGTCAACGAGGACACGGGCAAGCGGACGCCGCTTGACGTCGCCGAAGGCGACGAGGTCCTGTACAGCAAGTACGGCGGCACCGAGATCAAGGTGGATGGCGAGGAGCTCCTCGTCCTCCGCGAGTCCGACGTGCTGGCCAAGGTCCAGTAGGAGAACTAGAGGAGATATGGCTCATAAAGAATTGAAGTACGACGCGGATGCCCGCAAGGCGCTCGAGCAGGGCGTCGACGCAGTCGCAAACGCCGTCAAGGTCACGCTCGGCCCGAAGGGCCGCTACGTCGTCCTTGACAAGAAGTTCGGCGCTCCCACGATCACCAACGACGGCGTGACGATCGCGCGGGAGATCGAGGTCGAGGACGTGTTCCAGAACCAGGGCGCGCAGCTCGTCCGCGAGGTCGCCACGGCGACCAACGACGTCGCCGGCGATGGCACCACCACGGCGACCGTGCTCGCGCAGGCGATCGTCCGTCAGGGCCTCAAGAACGTCGCCGCCGGCGCCAACCCGCTGGCGCTCAAGCGCGGCATCGAAAAGGCCGTCGACGACGTCGTCAAGGAGATCGAGTCGCAGTCGGTCGAGATCTCCGGCAAGGAGCAGATCGCTCGCGTGGCGACGATCTCCGCCGGCGATGATGAGATCGGCGACGTGATCGCCGATGCGATCGACAAGGTCGGCAAGGACGGAGTGGTCAACGTCGAGGAAGGCCAGACGTTCGGCATGGATCTCGAGTTCACCGAGGGCATGCAGTTCGACAAGGGCTACATCTCGCCGTACATGGTCACCGACCAGGACCGGATGGAGGCAACCCTCGAGGATCCCTACATCCTGATCGCCAACCAGAAGATCGGCTCGGTCCGCGACCTGCTGCCGGTGCTGGAGCAGACGATCCAGTCGGGCAAGCCGTTGCTGATCATCGCCGAGGACGTCGAGGGCGAGTCGCTCGCGACGCTCGTCGTCAACAAGCTCCGCGGCACTTTCACCGGCGTCGCGGTCAAGGCGCCGGGATTCGGCGATCGCCGTAAGCGGATGCTCGAGGACATCGCGATCCTCACCGGTGGCGAGGTGATCACCGAGGAGATGGGCCTCAAGCTCGAGAACACCCAGCTCTCCCAGCTCGGCCGTGCGCGTCGCGTAGTCGTCGCCAAGGACACCACCACGATCGTCGACGGCAACGGCGGGTCGGACGCGATCAAGGGTCGCATCAACCAGATCAAGAACGAGATCGAGAACACCGATTCCGACTTCGATCGCGAGAAGCTTCAGGAGCGCCTCGCGAAGCTGTCGGGCGGCGTCGCGGTCGTCAAGGTCGGCGCGGCCACCGAGACCGAGATGAAGGAGAAGAAGCATCGCGTCGAGGACGCGCTGCAGGCCACTCGTGCGGCCCTCGAAGAGGGCATCGTGCCGGGCGGCGGTGTCGCGCTGCTGTCAGCCCAGAGGGCGCTCAAGACGGAGACACTCTCCGATCCCGACGAGCAGACCGGTGGCAAGATCGTCCATCGTGCGCTCGAGGAGCCGCTGCGCCAACTGGCCGAGAACGCCGGCCTCGAGGGCTCGGTCGTCGTCAACGACGTCCGCAAGGCGAAAAAGGGCCAGGGCCTCGACGCGGAGACCGGCGAGATCGTCGATCTCGTCAAGGAGGGCATCATCGACCCGGCGATGGTCACGCGCTCGGCGCTGCAGAACGCCGCGTCGATCGCCAAGAACATCCTCACCACCGAGGCGATCGTCGCCGAGGTTCCCGAGAAGGAGCCCGCGGGCGGCGGCGGCGGTGGCATGCCCGACATGAGCGGGATGATGTAATTCGCCTCAACAGGCGAGTGTTTAGCGAGAGGGCTCGGCTTCGGCCGGGCCCTCTTTTTTGGCTCGGCTCCGCGGGTCTTTGGCTTCGGCTGGACGGGGGTCTTGGCTCGGCTCGGCGGGTCTTTGGCTTCGGCTCGGCGGTCTTTGGCTCGGCTCGGCGGGTGGGTAGGGCGAGACGGGGGCTGAGTCGCGGCGCCGAGCCGCGCCCTACCCGCAGCCGGTGATGCCTCCGTCGAGGGGGATCACCGCGCCGGTCAGGTAGGAACCGGCTCGCGAGGCGAGGAACAGCGCCAAGCCGGCGACGTCGTCGGGCCGGCCGATTCGACCGAGCGGAACCGCCCGCTCGATCTGCTCGCGCGTCTGGGGGTTGTCGAGCAGGAACGCCATCATCTTGCTCTCGAACGGCCCCGGCGCGATCGCGTTGACGGTGATGTGGTCCGGCGCCAATCGCTTTGCCAGGTGGCGCGTCAACATGTGGACGGCGGCCTTGCTCGCGCTGTAGCTGTAGTTATCCAGCGCGGGTGCTCGCAGGCCGTCGATCGAGCCGATGTTGATCACCCGCGCCGGATCGGCCTCGCTGGCGGAAGCGCGGAGCGCCGGCAGTAGCGCCACGGTGAGGTGGAAGATCCCCTCGACGTTGGTGTGCATCGCGCGGTCCCAGCCGGAGGCGGGGAACTCCTCCAGCGGAGCGCCCCAGTTGGCGCCGGCGTTGTTGACGAGGATGTCGAGCGTGTCGAGCTCGCCGCGAAGCGCCTCCGCCAGGCCGGTCGCCCCCTCGGGTCTCGACAGATCTGCGGGGACCGCCTGACACCCGAGCTCGGCGGCGGTTCCCCGAAGCTCGTCCTCCTTGCGCGAGGAGATGACGACCTGCGCGCCGGCCTGCACCAGTCCGCCGGCGATCATCTTCCCGATGCCGCGCGAACCGCCGGTCACGAGCGCGGTCTTACCGGAGACGTCGAACAGATCCGTGGTCATCTTAACGCTCCCTTGGTGGTGGGCGGCCGCTGCGATCGGAGCGTGGTCGCGGCGAGTTCGCGGTAGATGCCGGCGGTGCTCGTCGCCACCGCTCCCCAGTCGAAACCCAGAACGTGCGACCGGGCCTCGGTGATCAGCTGCTCGCGCATCGCGTCGTCGGCCAGCACCCGCTCCAGAATCTCACCGAGCGCCGCGGAATCGCGGGACGGGAAGCGCAATCCGACGGTCCCGTCACTCGGCACCACCTCGCGCAAGCCGCCCGTGTCGGCCACCACGCACAGGCATCCCGACGCCATTGCCTCCAGCGCCACCAGGCCGAACGGCTCGTAGATCGAGGGGACGATGCACAGATCGGCGACCCGGTAGAGCGAGTGCAGCATGTCGTCGCCCACCCAGCCCAGGAACGATCCGTGGCCGCTCAGGCCGAGGCGGCGTGCCTGACGCTTGAGCTCAGCCTCGGCGCTGCCGGTGCCGGCGACCACGAACCGGACGTCACGCAGCCGGCGGATCACCGGCGCCAGCGCGTCCAGGGCCAGGTGGAATCCCTTCTCGTAGACCAGCCGGCCGACCAGCAGCACGAGTCGCTCGCCCGGCTCGGCGTAGCGCGCGCGCAGCGACGGGAGGTCGGGGACGACGGGCTCGAGGTCGCGAGGATCGATCCCGTTCTGGATCGCGGTCACCCGGCGGGGCGAGACCCCGAACACGGTCGAGACATGGCTCCGCATGTATCGCGAGCAGGTGATCACCCGGTCGGCGCTGCGCACCATCGCGCGCTCGGCCCGGTGAATGTGGGATTGAGGGTGGTTCTGGACCCAGCCTTGGTGGCGCCCGAACTCGGTCGCATGCACGGTCACCAACCAGGGCCGTTCGATTCGGCGCGCGACCGGCTCCGCCGCGCCGGCGACGAGCCAGTCGTGGGAGTGAACGAGGTCGAAGCCGAACCGCTCGCACAGCTCGAACCCGAGCCCGCGCATGTCGGCGTTCATCTCGTCGACCCAGCGGACGAACGCGCTGGGGTCCCTCGGAAACGGCGGTTCGCGGACGCGGTGCACGAGGACGCCGTGACGCTCCTCCTGCACCGGCAGATGAGTGCCGCCGCGGGTCAGGACGTGGACCTCGATTCCCTCGCGCACGAGGTGCTCGGCGAGCTTGCGCACATGGCGCCCGAGGCCGCCCTCGATCACGGGCGGGTACTCCCAGGAGATCAACAGGACGCGCATCCGGACGCCGGGCACCCTACCGGTCGAACACGAGCCGCACCGCGCCGAGGTCGATCGGCGCTCGCGGCTCGGGCGCTTCGAGCTCGATCTCGATCAGTCCCCGATTCGCCGTGTCCGGCACGAATCTCACGCCGGGCAAGACGCCGATCAGCCGCTGCCAGCGGTCGGCGACCGTGTCCGGATCGGTGACCCCGAGCGTGGCTCCCGCGACAGACAGCGGCGCGCTGCGCTCCTCCCATCCCGAGCCGCCCCAGCGCCACGACTCGGGTGGCCGCGGCGCGCTCAGCGACACGATCGCGCCGCCGATATCGCCCGGGTGCAGATGGACCTCGGCGATGTCCTCGAGCGCGACTTCGAACACCTCGCGGATTCCCGCCGCGCGGGCGCGCCGGCGGGCGCCGTCGAGATCCTCGAGCTGGGCCATCACCATGTAGCCGCAGTCGCCCCCCCGCCGCTCGAGTTGGCGGCCGGCGGCCGTGCCCGGGCGCAGCGGCGAGACCACCTCGAGGAACGTGTCGCCGAGCGCGAACACCGCGTTGTGCAACCCGAAGTACTCGACGCCCGGATCCCGGTAGGGCTCCGCGAGCCCGAGCTCCGAGCGCAACCGCTCGACCACCGGCTCGAGCTCGCGCGCCGCCAGCACCGCCTGACGGACGCGCGGAAGTTCCGAGCTCATCCGGACAGCCTCTCGAACACGGCGAATCCGTGCTCGCCGACGACGCGGGCGAGTGGCTCGCGCATGGCGAACGAGCGCTCCTCGCCGCGGAGCACGTCGCGCCAGCGTCCGCGCGGGGCTGCGAGCGCCGCCTCGAGACCGGCGTCGCGCAGCGCCACCGCGACCAGGATCACGCCGCCGCGCACGAACGCCAAGGCGTGCTCGCCGGCCTCGAGCGGTTCGTAGCCGCCGCCGATCATCACCTCGGGTCGCCGGGCCCGGAGGCCGAGCAACCGCAATGTGACGAACAGCTTCATCGTCCCGCCGTCCGGCGGCGAGCCGCCCATCAGCCGACGGAGCATCGCCTGATGCCAGTCCCAGTCCACCGGCCGGCGGTTGTCCGGGTCGACCAGCGCCCGGAACGGCAGCTCGTCGCCCTGGTAGATGTCCGCGACCCCCGGGACGGTCAGCTTCAGCGCGAGCTGGCCGAGCGCCACCCGCTCGCCGAGCGCGGCGACCCGTGCCGCGAACGGCTCGAAGTCCGCCAGGAACTTGCGATCCGAATAAAGGGCCCGGCAGAATCGCTTCACCGCGTCCTCCCACTCGATGTTCTGCTCGACCCAGCTCGTGTTCCGCTTGGCCTCGCGCAGCGCCTTCTCGATGTACGAATCGATCCGCTCGGCCTCGATCGGCCACGCCCCGACCAGCGTCTGGAAGATGAAGTAGCGCTCGACCTCGTCGGGCGCACCGCGCGTGCACAGCTGCTCGGTCAGCGAGAACCACCGGGTCACGTGCTCGGAGAACTCCTCGGCGATCGACGCGAGGACCGCGATCCGCGAGCGCACGTCGCCGGAGCGCTTGGCGTCGTGAGTCTGGGTGCTCAGCAGGTTCAGCGGGAACCGCCGCGCGCGCTCCAGGCAGCCCTCGTGGAACGTCGCCACCGAGATCCCGAACCGGCCAGGATCCCCGCCCACGTCGTTCAGAGCCAGCAGCCGGCCGTAGCGGTAGAAGGCGGTGTCCTCGACTCCCTTCGCCATCACCGCGGGCGTCGTCTGCTGGAAGCGGGTGATGAACTCCGCGGGGCCTGGATCCTCGAGCAGCAGCAGCCGCCTCAGGCGAGGATCCAGCTCGGCGGCGGCGATCACGCCGCGGTCCTCCTCGGCGACGATCCCGCGCCGGGCGTCCACGTAGGTGCGGTAGACCGGCAGCGAGGAGACCGCGCGGGCCAGCGATTCGGTGCTCAGCGGCTGATCGTCGCCGAGCGTGCGGGCGAGGCGGTGGAGCTCGGGGGCAAAGGTTCCGCCCGCCTGCTCGAGCTTGCACTCGAGCGCGACCTCCCCGAAGCTGCGGCGATCACCCGAGAGCTGCTGCCACAACGCGGTCAGCGGCGCCTCCCCGCCCGGGTCGACGAACAGGGCGCAGACGTCGTTTAAGAACTCATAGCCGACGGTCCCGGTGACCGGCCACTCACGCAGCCGCTCACCGGGATCGAGGATCTTCTCGACCCATATGCGATCGGCGCCGTGCTCGCGCAGCCGGGCCAGGTAGCCGGCCGGATCGGCGAGGCCATCCGGATGATCGATCCGCAGGCCGTCGACGAGACCGTCGCGCACCAGCGAGAGCAGCAACTGGTGCGTTGCTTCGAACACCGACGGGTCCTCCTGGCGGACGCCCGCGAGATCGTCGATGTCGAAGAACCGCCGGTGGCGCCCGGTCACCGGATCGACGTCGAAGAACCGCGAGCGCAGCCGCGGGTCGGCCCAATACGGGTTCGCGTCATCGGCGGCCATGTGGTTGGGCACGACGTCGAGGATCAGACCCATACCCGCATCCCGGGCCGCGCCGGCCAGGCGCTGGAACTGCTCGGTCCCGCCCAGCGCGTCCGAGAGTCTCCCGGGGTCGATCACGTCATAACCGTGGGCCGAGCCGGGCCGGGCCTGCAGCGACGGCGACAGATACAGATGCGAGACGCCGAGGTCGCGGAGGTAGGGGACGAGTGCGCGCGCGGCGGCGAACCCGAATCCAGCCGTCAGCTGAAGCCGGTAGGCCGCGCGCAACTCGACGCTCGGATCGCTCACGCGACGCGCTTGAGGATCACGATCGAACGAGACATGACGACGATCTCGGTGCGGGCGCCGTAATTGAGGCTGCCGGGCGCCTGGTCGGGATCGGCGGTGCACAGCTCGAGCGCCCACTGGGCCCCGAACCGCCTTCGCGGGAGCATGAACGACCGATCCTCCTCGTGGGCGTTGAACAGCAGCAGGAACGAGTCATCCTCGATCTCCTCGCCGCGGGGTCCGGGAGTCGGGATCTCGCGCCCGTTGAGGAACATCCCCAGCACGTGCTCGCCGCTCTGCCAGTCGCGCCGGGTCATCTTCAATCCGTCGGGACGAAACCACCACACATCCGGAAGCCCCGAGCCCATCAGCTCCTTACCGCGCAGGAACCGCGCGCGGCGGAATACCGGGTGCTCGCGACGCAGGGTGATCAGCCGCTTCGTGAACCCGCGTAGCCGCTCGCTCTCGGCGCTCTCGCGCCACGCGTACCACGACAACTCGTTGTCCTGGCACCACGCGTTGTTGTTGCCGCACTGGGTGCGGCCGATCTCATCGCCGCCGAGCAACATCGGCGTCCCCTGCGAGACGAACAGCGTGGTGAGGAAGTTGCGCTGCTGGCGGGCTCGCAGCGCGAGCAGCGCAGGATCGTCGGTTACCCCCTCGACGCCGCAGTTCCACGAGCGGTTGTCGTCGGTCCCATCGTGGTTGTCCTCGCGGTTGGCCTCGTTGTGCTTTTCGTTGTAGGCGACGAGGTCGGCGAGCGTGAAGCCGTCGTGCGCGGTGATGAAGTTGATCGATGCGAATGGCTCGCGACCGTCGGACTCATACAGATCCGAGGATCCCGACAACCGCTCCGCGAACTCGCCGCAGTTGGCGAACCCCCGCCAGTAATCGCGCATCGTGTCGCGGTAGACGCCGTTCCATTCCGACCACAGCACCGGGAAGTTGCCGACCTGGTAGCCGCCCGGACCGACATCCCACGGCTCGGCGATCAGCTTGACCTGGGACAGGACGGGATCCTGGTGGATCACGTCGAAGAACGCCGACAGCCGATCCACGTCGAAGAACTCGCGGGCCAGCGCCGACGCGAGGTCGAAGCGAAAGCCGTCCACGTGGCATTCGGTGACCCAGTAGCGCAGCGAGTCCATGATCAACCGCAGGACGCTCGGGTGGACCGGGTTCAGCGAGTTGCCGGTGCCGGTGAAGTCCATGTAGTGACGCGGATCCTCAGGCATCAGCCGGTAGTAGGAACCGTTGTCGACGCCCTTGAACGACAGCATCGGACCGAGGTGGTTGCCCTCGGCGGTGTGGTTGTAGACGACGTCCAGGATCACCTCGATGCCGGCCCGGTGAAGCGCCTTGATCATCCCCTTGAACTCCCGGACCTGCTCGCCCCGGCGCCCGGTGGCGGCGTACTCGGAGTGGGGGGCGACGTAGCCGATCGTGCTGTAGCCCCAGTAGTTCTTCAGGCCGCGCTCGAACAGGAACGACTCATCGGAGATGTGATGGACCGGCAGCAGCTCGACGGCGGTGATGCCGAGGTCGACCAGGTAGGAGATCGCCGCCTCCGAGGCGAGGCCGGCGTAGGTGCCGCGCAGATCCTCGCGCACGCCCGGATGCTTCATCGTGAATCCCTTGACGTGGGTCTCGTAGATGACGGTATCGGCGAACGGGATTCGCAGCGGGCGGTCGCCCTCCCAGAAGAACGCATCGTCGATCACCACCGACTTCGGCATCGCCGCGGCGTCGTCCTCGTCGTCTGCCTCGAGGTCCGCGTCCTCCGCACCGGTCGGGACGTAGGGCAGGACATTCGCGTCGTGGGCCCAGTCGACGACCCCTTCGATCGCCTTCGCGTAAGGGTCGATCAGGAGCTTGGCCGGATTGAAGCGATTGCCCGCGGACGGCTCGTAGCGTCCGTCGACGCGAAACCCGTAGCGCTGGCCCGGGCCCACACCGGGCAGGTAGCAATGCCAGTTGAGCGCTTGGCGCTGGGTCAGCTCGATCCGGGTCTCCTCGCCCTGTTCGTCGAACAGGCACAGCTCCACTCGCTCGGCGTGCTCCGAGAACAACGAGAAGTTGGTCCCGCCTCCGTCCCAGATGGCACCGAGCGGGAACGGACGGCCTGGCCACATTTCGATCATCGGATCAGCGCTCCCGAAAAAGGTGCGACGCTGATGGTGGTGCGGCGAACCTCCGTGCGGGGATCCGTGGCGAGTTCGAGCGCGCGGCGGGGTTCGGTCGGGAGTTCGAGCGGGCGCCGGGGCTCGGTGGCGAGCTCAGGCGCCCTCGTGATCGTGAGCGGCAGCTCGACCGTCTCCGAACCGAAATTGCACACGAGCTCGAACGGCCCGCGCCGGACGCGCAGCCAGCGCGCGCGCTCGTCGAACTCGATCGCCTCGGCGTCGCCGCGCGGAAGCTCCTCGCGCACGGACATCAGCCGCTCGTAGAGCCCGGCGATCGCGGGGTCGCGCTCGCGCGTGAGCTTGGAGCGCTCGAATGTCGCCACGTCCTGCGGGTCGGGGATCTCCTGCGTGAACTGCGCGAACGCGCTGAACTCGGCGCGTCGGCCCTCGCGGGTGGCCTGGGCGATCTCGGCGTCGATGTGATCGGAGAAGAACTGAAACGGAGCCCACTCGCCGTACTCCTCGCCCATGAACAGCAGCGGCACGAACGGGGACAGCAGCGTGCAAAACGCCGCGAGGGGCCGAGCTGTGGCGGGCATCCGGTCACCGAAGGCACGATTTCCGACCTGATCATGGTTCTGTGAGAACACTACGAAGCGCTCGGGCGGAACATCGTCCGCGGTCGCGCCGAACCGCCGCCGCCGGAAGCTCGAGTAGCTGCCGTCGTGGACGTGGGGCCGGTGAAACGCTTTGGCCAGCTGCGCGACGGCACCGAAATCCTCGTAATAGCCATCGCGCTCGTCGGTCACGAGCGTGCGCAGCGAGTGGTGAAAGTCATCCGCCCAGGCGCCATCGCACTCGTAACCCTCGTGGCCGCGCCGGACCACGCGCGGGTCGTTGAGCCCGCTCTCGGCGATGACCAGCGCCCCCGGCCGTGCCTGGTGGACGCGCCGGGCGACGGCGGCCACGATGTGCTCGGCGCTCGAGTCGAAGATCGCGTGGATCGCGTCGAGTCGCAGCCCGTCGATGCCGAACTCCCGGGTCCACCCGGTGGCGCTCTGGAGCACCCATTCGCGGACCGGATCGCAGTCGGCGTCGTCGTAGTTGATCGCCCTGCCCCACGGAGTCTCGTACTTGTCGGTGAAGTACGGGCCAAACGTCTCGAGTGCCTGCACCCCCGAAGCCCCGACGTGGTTATAGACGACATCGAGGATCACCGCGAGGCCGTGCTCGTGCGCCGCTTGCACGAGTGCCGAGAGGCCCTCCGGTCCCCCGTAGGAGGATTGCGCGGCCGAGATGTAGACCCCGTCGTATCCCCACCCGTGCTTTCCGGGAAACTCCGCCACCGGCATGATCTCGATCACGGTGATTCCGAGCTGCGCGAGCTGGCGCAAGTGCGCGGCCGCGGCCGCGAACGTCCCCTCCGGCGTGAACGTGCCGACGTGCAGCTCGTAGATCACGAGCTGCTCGAGCGAGGGCGGATCGAATGGCTCGGCGGGCGCGGGGACCTCCAGCACCCGCGAGGGGCCCCGCAACCCTTCCGGCTGCCAGCGCGAGCATGGATCGGGAAGCCCTCGCCCGTCGAGCACAAACCAGTAGTCGTCCCCGGCGCCAGCCGGGGCGACTACCTCATAAATCCCATAACCGGCGTGACCGAGCGCGATGTCCTCGTCGCCCAGGCGCAGCGAGACCGATTCCGCGCGTGGCGCCCACACGCGGAACTCGACGCGGCCGTCCCCAGTCGGGTGCGCGCCGAGCTGGCGTTCCCATGGATAGCTCACTCGGGCACGAGGTACACCGCCCCGAGGGGCGGCAGCGTCACCTCCGCGGACACGGGCTGACCGTGCCACGGAACGGGGTCGGGTTCGACGCCACCGAGGTTGCCGACGTCGCTTCCCCCGTAGTAGGTCGAATCGGTGTTCAGGGCCTCGCGCCAGCGACAGGCACGCGGCAGCCCCAGTCGGTAGCCGGGCCTCGGCACCGGGGACAGGTTTGCCGCGAACACGAGCACGCGTTCCCCACCGCGCGAGGCGCGGGCGAACGCGATCACGTTGGCGTCGGCGTCATTGGGCTCGATCCACCAGAACCCCGCCGGATCCGAGTCCACCTGCCAGAGCGACGGCTCGCGTCGGTAGAGATGGTTCAGATCGCGCACCAGCCGCTGGACGCCGGCGTGCTCGGGACGTTCCAACAGGTGCCAGTCGAGCGAGCGCTCGTGGCTCCATTCCCGCTCCTGCGCCAGCTCGCCGCCCATGAACAGCAGCTTCTTGCCCGGATGTGCCCACATGTACGCGTACAGCGAGCGGAGGTTCGCGAGCTTCCGCCAGGGGTCCCCCGGCATCTTCGAGTACAGCGACCCTTTGCCGTGGACCACTTCGTCGTGCGAGAGCGGCAGGATGAAGTTCTCGCTGAACGCGTACATCAGGCTGAAGGTCAGCTCGTGGTGGTGGTAGCGGCGGTAGATCGGATCCTGCTGGAAGTAGGCGAGCGTGTCGTGCATCCAGCCCATGTTCCACTTGAAGCCGAAGCCGAGTCCGCCGAGATACGTCGGGCGCGAGACGCCGGGCCACGCCGTCGATTCCTCGGCCGCGGAGATCACGCCCGGCTCGCGGCCGTAGATCACCTCGTTGAGCTCCTTCAGGAACGCGACGGCGTCGAGATCCTCGCGGCCGCCGAACTGGTTCGGGACCCACTCGCCCTCGCGCCGCGAGTAGTCGAGATACAGCATCGAGGCGACTGCGTCGACCCGGATTCCATCGACGTGGTACTCGCGCAGCCAGAACAGCGCGTTGGAGATCAGGAAGTTGCGGACCTCGTGGCGGCCGTAGTTGAACACCAGCGTGCCCCAATCCGGATGGGCCCCGCGCCGCGGGTCGGCGTGCTCGTAGAGCGCGGTGCCGTCGAACCGCGCCAGCGCGAACTCGTCGCGCGGGAAGTGGGCGGGCACCCAGTCGAGAAGCAGGCCGACGTCGTGTGAGTGCATCCGGTCGACGAAGACCCGAAACTCGTCGGGCGAGCCGTAGCGGGGCGTCGGCGCGAAGTAGCCGCTCACCTGGTAGCCCCACGAGCCGAGGAACGGGTGCGCCATCACCGGCAGCAGCTCGACGTGCGTGAAGCCCATGTCGTTCACGTACGCGCACAACTCGTCGGCCAGCTCCACGTAGCTGAGCGAGCGGTTGTCCTCGAGCGGGTTCAGGCGCCAGGAGCCGAGGTGAACCTCGTAGATCGAGACCGGCCGCGTCAGCGGCTGGTGCTCGGCGCGTGCGCTCAGCCAGGCGCTGTCGGGCTGGCTCCAGCGATGGTGGGGCTGGAACACGATCGACGCGGTCAGCGGCGGCGACTCGGCCTCCTGCGCGTAGGGATCCGCCTTGAGCTTCAGCTCCCCGTCGGCGCCCAGGATCTCGTACTTGTAGCGCGTGCCGGCCTCCACCCCCGGCAGGAACAGCTCCCAGATCCCACTCGAGCCAAGCGAGCGCATCGCGTGCAGGCGACCGTCCCAGGAGTTGAAGTCGCCAACCACGCTGATCGCGCGGGCGGCGGGTGCCCACACGGCGAACGCGGTCCCGGCCACAGGCGGGTCGGGCCCGGGCGGGTCGGGCCCGATTTCCCGCACGTGCGCGCCGAGCTTCTCGTAGAGCTCCGCGTGGCGGCCTTCGCCGATCAGGTGCAGGTCGAGCTCCCCGATCGTCGGCGCGAACGCGTATGGATCGTCGATCGTGAACGTCCCGGCGGAGCCGTAATCGACTTCCAGGCGATAGCGCAGCGGCATCTCCGCGCCCTCGACGACGCCCTCGAACACGCCGCTCGGGTGGATCTGCTCGAGCTCTACGGTCGCGCCGTTGTCGAGCTGGACCTTGATCTCGCATGCGGCCGGCCGATAGACACGGATCGCCACGCCATCGCCATCCGGATGGGCCCCGAGCACGGCATGGGGATTCGTGTGCTCGCGCCGAACAAGGGCGTCGAGCTCGCTCGTCGCGACCGTCATTGCTCCTCCAGCAGCCGTCTGATCCCCGCGACCGGGATCGAAACCCAGTCGGGGCGATTGTCGAGCTCGTACTGGAGCTCGTAGATCGCTTTCTCCAGCTCGAAGATCGTCAGCAGGTTGACGATCGCCGACTCGCCCGCCGGCAGCACCGTCGAATCCACCTCCGCGAAGTACCGCTCGAGGAACCGCTCGCGCGCCCGCTGCTCGAATTCGGGGGGGGCCTTCCCGCCACGTTGGAGCTCCACCGCCGAGGTGACGTAGGCGAAGGACCGCAGCATGCCCGCCACGTCGCGCAGCGGCGAGCGCTTCGCGCGGCGCTCTGGCAGCGGCCGCGCGGGCTCGCCCTCGAAATCGATGATCACCCAGCTCTGCGGCGTGTGCAGCGTCTGTCCGAGGTGGTAGTCCCCATGGACGCGGATCACGCGCCCGCCGACTCCGATCTGGGCCCTGGCGGCCAGACGCTCCCGCACATCCTGCCCGCGGCCGATGATCGGTTCGACCCGCGGGTCCTCGGGCAAGCGGATGAAGATCCGCTCGATGTCCTCGTCGACCGTCGCGGTCAGCAGCGACAGCGCCTCCTGGCTTGACTCCTCGGGCGCGAACGCGAGGTCACTCGCGTCGGATGCGAGCACAGTGTGCAGCTGCGCGGTCACGGCGCCCAGGCTTCCCAGTTGGTCCAGCAACCACTCGGGGTCGCGTTCGATCTTGTCGAGCGCCAACTCCCAGCCGCCGACCGCCGCCGAAAGGAACTGCTGGGCGACGCCGAGTGTCGACGCGAGCGCCTGGCCGTCGTAGTCGTACCACCCGTGCAGCGCCGCGATGTTCGGGAACCCGCGGGCGGTGAGGAAGCGCAGCAGCTCGAGCTCGGGGTTGATGCCCGGCTCGAGTTTGCGAAACACCTTCAGCACCAGCTTGTCGTCGATCACGATCGAGGAGTTCGATTGCTCAACCCCCATCAGCCGGACGGCGGAATCCTCGGACACCGTGGCCAAGCCATCGGCGCGATGGAAGCTGAACCGTCCCTCGGAGGTCTCGATCTCCTGGCCCGAATCCATCCGCAGCACCAGGTCGAGCAACCGGCGAGGTTCCGCGAGCGCGTCGTAGGCCGTCCACTCGCTCGTCTGGGCGATCGCGTCGGCGAGCACCTCGTCGCCGGAGGGCCGCAGCGCCAGGGGCAACTGGTAGAGCTCGTGCGTGCCGGTCGCGAACCGGGTCTGCACAAGCGCCAGGAACAGCAGCGGGTCCTCGCGCAGGGCGATCGCCTCGACGATCTCGATGCCCGCGACGGCCCGCGACTTCGACGCGTACCAGCGCTGCTGCTGGACCCAGTCGCGCAGGCTCTCGTCATCGAGGCACTGGCGAATCTCCGCCGCGGCGATCTGCACCGGCTCACTCATTGGGCTGCGTGTCGGCGGCTTCGGCCAGCTCGAACCAGTAGAAGCCGCGCGGTGCGAGCGTCAGCAGATAGGGCAACTCACCGATCCGCGGGAAGCGAGAGCGCCCGAACAGCTCGACCGGGAAGCGGTCCTGGTGAGGGCTGAGGTCGAGCTCCACGGCTTGGGCGGAGCGCGCCAGGTTGTGGACGCACAGCACGAGATCATCCTCGAACCGGCGTATGTGGGCGAAAATGCGGCGGTTCGAGGGCTCGATTGGCTCGTAGGTCCCGAATCCGAACACCGGGTGCTCCTTGCGCAGCGCGATGAAGCGGTGGATCCAGCGCAGCAGCGAGGTGGCGGTCCGCAGCTCGGCCTCGACGTTCACCGCCTGGTAGCCGTACACGGGGTCCATCAGCGGCGGCGCGTAGAGCTGCGCGAAATCGGCGCGCGAGAAACCGCCATTGCGGTCGCTCGTCCACTGCATCGGCGTCCGCACGCCGTCGCGATCGCCGAGGAACACGTTGTCGCCCATCGCGATCTCGTCTCCGTAATAGAGCACCGGGGATCCGGGGAGCGAGAACAGGATCGCGGTCATCAGCTGGATCTCGTCGCGGCCGTTGTCGAGCAACGGGGCGAGCCGGCGCCGGATCCCCAGATTGAGCTTCATGCGCGGATCCTTGGCGTACTCGGTGTACATGTAGTCGCGCTCCTCGTCGGTCACCATCTCGAGTGTCAGCTCGTCGTGGTTGCGCAGGAACAGCCCCCATTGGCAGGTGGCGGGGATCTGCGGCGTCTGCTCGAGGATCTCGTAGATCGGGACCGCCTCCTCGCGGCGGACCGCCATGAACATCCGCGGCATCACCGGGAAGTGAAACGCCATCTGACACTCGTCGCCCTCGCCGAAATACTCGACCACGTCCGCGGGCCACTGATTGGCCTCGGCCAGGAGCACACGGTCGGGATAGCTCTCCTCGACCTCCTTGCGGATCCGCTTCAGGTAGGCGTGGGTCTCGGGGAGGTTCTCGCAGTTGGTCCCTTCGCGCTCGAACAGGTAGGGCACCGCGTCCAGCCTGAAGCCGTCGAGCCCCAGATCCAGCCAGAACCGCAGGACCTGGATCATCGCGTCCTGGACCTCCGGATTGTCGTAGTTGAGATCGGGCTGGTGGGAGAAGAAGCGATGCCAGTAATAGGCGCCCGCGACCGGGTCCCATGACCAGTTCGAGGCCTCGGTGTCGACGAAGATGACCCGCGCGTCCTTGTAGCGCTCGTCGGTGTCCGACCACACGTACCAGTCTCGCTTTGGCGACTCGGGGCTCGAGCGCGACGCCTGGAACCAGGGATGGTCGATCGAGGTGTGGTTCATGACCAGATCGGCGATCACCCGGATCCGGCGCGCATGAGCAGCGTCGATCAGCTCGTGTACGTCATCGACGGAGCCGTAGTCGGGATGAGCGTCGTTGAAGTCGGAGATGTCATAGCCGCCGTCGCGCAGCGGCGATGGGTAGAACGGCAGCAGCCAGATGCAGTCGATTCCGAGCCACTGGAGGTAGTCGAGCTTCTCGGTCAGACCGCGGAAGTCGCCCGACCCGTCGCCGTTGGCGTCGAAGAACCCGCGGATGTGGATCTCGTAGAACACGGCTCGCTTGAACCACAGCGGTTCGGCCTCGAACCACTGGCGGGCCTGGGCCTGAGGCGTCGGTGGCGGCTGCGGTGCTGTCCGCAGCGGCAGCCGGCGCTCGGCGGCGATCAGGTGGGTGAGGGTTGGGGGGCCCGTCATGGTTCGACCGCGAGGACGTGCGCTTGCCGCGTGCCGGGTTCGAGCCGCACATAGTTTGGCCCGATCCGCCACGCGAAGCGCTCGTCCGCGAGCAGGTCGTGGACGGTGAAGCTGGGCGCGAGGCCGAGCTGCGCGGGTACGACCGCGAGCCCTTCCTGCGGCTGGTGAGGATCGACGTTCACCACCGTGATCACTGTATTGCCCGGCGAACGTTTCGCGTATGCGATCAGCGCGTCGTTGGCGGTGTCGAGGAAGGTCACGTTCGAGAGCCGCTGGAGGGCCGGGTTTGCGCGGCGGATGTGGTTGATCCGTCCGATCAGAGGCAGCAGTGGGCCGTCGAGCGCGCGCCGCTTGAGCTCGTACTTCTCGGAGTGCAGGTACTCCTCGGAGCCTTCTCTGAGCGGCACGTTCTCGAAATGCTCGAAGCCGGAGTAGATTCCGTAGCTCGGGCTGAGCGTCGCGGCGAGCACGAGTCGCGCCTCGAACGCGGGCGGGCCGCCGTGCTGGAGGTAGGCGTGGAGGATGTCCTGCGTATTGGCGAAGAAGTTGGGGCGGAAGTACTCCTGCTCGCCGGAGTAGGCGAGCTCGGAGACGTACTCGGTCAGCTCCCAGAATGAGTTCTTCCAAGTGAAGTACGTGTAGGACTGGGTGAAGCCGAGCTTCGCCAGGTGGCGCATCACCGCCCGGCGAGTGAACGCCTCCGACAGGAAGATGACGTCGCGATCGCGGGCGTGGACGCGCTCGATCAGCCACACCCAGAACGGGAACGGTTTGGTGTGCGGGTTGTCGACCCGGAACACCTTGACGCCGCAATCGACCCAATGGAGGACGATCTTCAGCAGCGCGTCCCACAGGCCGCGCCAGTCGGGCGAGTCCCAGTTGACGTTGTAGATGTCCTGGTAGCGCTTTGGCGGGTTCTCCGCGTACTTGAGCGTTCCGTCGGGCCGGCGATGAAACCACTCGGGGTGCTGTGTCAGCCACGGGTGATCGGCCGAAGCCTGGATCGCGAAGTCGAGGCAGACGTCGATGCCGAGCTTTCTGGCCGCCGTGGTGAGCGAGACCAGGTCCTCTCGGGTGCCGAGGTCCTCGTGGATCGCGTCGTGGCCGCCGGTCTCGTCGCCGATCGCCCACGGCGAACCCGGATCCTTCGGACCAGCGGTGAGGGAGTTGTCACGACCCTTGCGGTTGGTGTGACCGATCGGGTGGATCGGGGGCAGGTAGACGACGTCGAAGCCGAGGTCGGCGAGCTTCGGGAGCTGGCGCTCGACGCCCTTCAGTCCGCCCCACGAGCGAGGGAACAGCTCATACCAGGAGCCGAACCGGGCCCTGAGCCGGTCGACCTCGATCCTCAGCGGCTCGGCTCTGAAGCACCCGTGGCGCTCCTGCGTGCGCTCGACCGCGGCGAACAGCTCGACCCCGAGCACGACGTCGTGCTTGGCCGATTCCGGGATCGCGTCATCTCTGAGCGTGACCAGCGCGTGTTCGATCAGCGTTCTGTCTCCGGCGCTCTCGGCGTTTTCGCCGGCCGCCTCGAGCAGCAGCACGCCCTCGGAGATCTCGCCGGCCAGATCGTGCTGGCCCGCGTTCAGCTTGCGCTCGAGTTCGTCGCGCCAGGTGCCGAACCTGTCGGTCCAGGCCTCGATCGCATACTCCCAGGTGCCGATGCTGTCGACGAGGAACTCACCCTCCCAGCGCACGCCGCCGAGGTGGGCGTCGATCCGCTGCATCTCCGTCTCGCGCCACTGAGGCGTTCCCGGGCCTTGGTAGAGGATGACCGCGCGCAGCAGGTCGTGTCCGTCGCGGAAGATGTCGGCGGAAACGGTGACGGTGTCCCCGGCGCAGCGCTTGGCCGGGAACCTGCCGCCGTCGACCACCGGCGCCGGGTATTGGATCACGATGCGGGCTGGCAATTTGTCGGGCATGCCAGTCCCGAACATATCCTTGTCGGCCCATCGGGTAAACAACGGCGCGTGAACGCGCCTCCCCGCTCGAGCGGCGTCCAGCTCCATGTCACGTCGCTGCCGGACGGCCGGCTCGGCCGCGGGGCGTACGAATTCGTCGACTGGCTGGCTGCCGCGGGGCAGTCGTGGTGGCAGGTGCTGCCACTCGGTCCGCCGGATCGCTATCGCTCTCCCTACAAGTCCCGCTCTGCGTTTGCGGCCTGGCCGCGGCTGTTGGAATCGCCGCGGGCGCGCGTTCGCGCTTCCGAGGTTCTGGCGTTCCGCGCGCGTCATGCGTTCTGGATCGGCGATTGGGAGCGGTTTGCTGGGCGCGGGGCAGTCGCGGACCAGGTGCGGTTCGATCGCGAGTGGGGCGCGCTGCGCGCATATGCGGCGGCTGCCGGGGTGCGGCTGTTCGGCGACGTGGCAATCTACGTCTCGCCGGGCAGCGTCGATCATGTCTCGCATCCGGAGCTGTTCCAGGCGGGTCTGGTCGGCGGCGCGCCGCCGGATGCGTTCTCCCGGACCGGACAGCTGTGGGGGAACCCGTTGTACGACTGGCCGGCGATGCGCCGTCGCCGGTACCGCTGGTGGGTCGAGCGAATGCGGAGGAGCTTCGAGTTATTTGATCTCGCTCGGATCGACCACTTCCGCGGGTTTGTGTCCTACTGGGCCGTGCCGGCTGGAGCGCGGACGGCGGCGGCGGGGCGTTGGAAACGGGGGCCAGGACAGGCCGTGTTCGACGCGATGCGGGGCGCCCTGGGCCGCGAGCTGGATCTGATCGCCGAGGACCTGGGCGTGATCACGCCGGCGGTCACGCGGTTGCGCGACGAGCTCGGCCTCCCCGGGATGGCGGTCATCCAGTTCGCGTTCGACGACGACGACCCCGGGAGCCCGCATCGATTCGAGAACCAGGTTCCCAACCAGGTCGTCTACACGGGCACGCACGACCACGACACCGCCCGCGGATGGTACGAGTCGCTTGACGATACGCGCCGCTTCGCGGTCGACGCGGAGTTCTCGTTGCGCGCGGTCGTCGATCGGGAGCCGTGGTGGAGCTTGATCCGGCTGGCGATGAAATCGCCGGCGCGGATGGCGATGGTCCAGGCGCAGGACGTGCTCGGGCTCGGCAGCCAGGCGCGCATGAACCATCCCTCGCGGGCGCGCGGGAGCTGGCGGTGGCGGCTGGAGTCCTTGCGGTTTTTGACGCCGGCGCTGGCGGGACGGTTGCGGGAGGCAAGTCTCGAGGGGCGCCGGGTGGCGTGACGGCCCGGTCACGTCTCCCGCGCCATGCCCGCGGTCGCGGCTGAAGATGGATTCGACGCTCGAGAACTACGACCGCCCCTGCAGGGCAACGGCGGCTCGGATCGCCGCTGAGCGGAGGCTGACCTTGGCATGGCGGTAGGCGAACGTGGTGTCGCCGAGGAGTCGCTGGCGCCGACTGGGCTCGTAGCTGATCAGAGCGCTCGGCCTGACCCGAGTGGGCAGGCCGTCGTCGGCCAGCACCGCGAGCGCCCGCTCGGCGATCGCGATCTGTCCAAATGCGGTGGGGTGAACGTGATCGGCCATCACCAGGTTGCGGCCCCCGAAGTCACTCAGGTCGACGAGCAGGGTCCCCGAGTCCGCCGTCGTTCGCCTCACAACAGCGTTCAGCGCGCCGACCTTGGCGCCGGCTCGCGGGCGTCCGAGATCGAGCGGCGCGGTCAGCGCCAGCACCCGCTCGCAACGGGCGGCCAGCGATGAAAGCGCGGCATGGAAATCGCGTTCGAACACGTCCGCGTTCCAGTCAAACGAGCGGACGTCATTGACCCCGATGTACAGGCACCCGAGGTCATAGCTCGCGTCTGAGCGCGCGCTGGCGCGCTCGTACGCGGGGATCTGCTGATGGACAACGTCGGCGGCCGTGGCGCCGTCGACGGCGTAGCTCGTGAACGGCACCCCCAGTCCGCGCGCGACCCACAGCGCCCACGACTGCAGTGCCACCCCCCACTGGAGCTCGCCGCCGCCGTTGGTGATCGAGTCGCCGAACGCGAGCACGCCGAGTTTGTTAGCGCTCAAGGGCGCGAGGGTACCGGGCTGTTTGATAATCCCGCCCTTGCACACGTCGAGGACAACCGTGCATGACGGCCGCGAGGATGTTCGCCGCGCCGCGAGCGAGCTCGCCGCGCGGCTTCCGGATTCGCTGGCTCCGCTTGCGCGCCTGGCTTACAACTACCGCTGGTCGTGGTTAACCGACGGGCCGGAGCTGTTTCGCGCGATCGACCCCAATCGCTGGGAGCTCTGCCGCGAGAACCCGGTTCGCCTGCTCCAGGAGGCGCCGCTCCATGCACTGCGGCGCGCCGCGGCCGATGACCAGTTGCTCGCGCGCGCGGCATCGCTCGAAGCGCGAGTGGCGGCCGACCTCGATCGTCCCCCGTCTGGCGGCCCGAGCCTCGGCGCCGGGCCGGTGGCGTTCCTGTGCGCCGAATACGGGATCCACGTGTCACTTCCCGTGTACTCGGGAGGGCTCGGGGCACTGGCCGGCGATCTGCTCAAGGAAGCCTCCGACCGCGCGGTGCCGATGGTTGCCGTCGGGCTCATGTACCGCCGGGGCTACTTCCGCCAGCGGGTCGACGCCGGCGGCTGGCAGCACGAGTATTGGATCGACACCGATCCGGAGCGGCTGCCGGCGGCACTCGCGACCGGCGGCGACGGTGCCCCGGTGACGGTCGAGGTGCCGATCTACGGGCATGACGTGAGCGCGCGGATCTGGCGCGTGGAGGTCGGAAGGGTGCCGCTGTTCCTGCTCGACACCGACGTGCCGGAGAACGGAGCGCTCGAGCGCTGGATCACCGCACGCCTTTACGACGCCGACGCCGAGACGCGGCTCGCGCAGTACGTGCTGCTGGGGATTGGCGGTATCCGGGCGTTGAGGGCGCTCGGGATCGAGCCGGGCGTGATCCATCTGAACGAGGGTCATGCTGCGCTCGCGCCGGTCGAGCTCGCGCGCCCCGGGTTGCGCGGCAGCTCGGAATCACTGCCCGCCACGCTCCAGGATGCCCGGGACCGGACGGTGTTCACGACCCACACGCCGGTTCCGGCGGGCAACGACAGCTACCCGGCTGAGCAGGTCAGGGACGCGCTCGACGGCCTGGCCACGGGGCTCGGGCGCGAGATCTCGCAGTTGATCGCGCTGGGGCGCACCCACCCCGATGAGCCCTCGGAACCGTTCGGAGTTACCCAGGCCGCGCTCCGCATGAGCCGGGCCGCGAATGCGGTGAGCCGCCGCCACGGCGAAGTGGCACGCGCGATGTGGCAATCGCTGTGGCCGGGCAGATCGCTCGAGGAGGTGCCGATTGGCCACGTCACCAATGGCGTCCACATCCCCACCTGGATCGGCGCGCCGATGCGGGAACTGCTCGATCGCTGTCTCGGAGAGGGTTGGTTTGCCCGCGCCGGCGAGCCGCAGACGTGGGCGCCGGTCGAGCAGATTCCGGATTCCGAGCTGTGGAGCGTGCGAGCGCGCCAGCGGAGGCGGTTGGTGGAGTTCGTGCGCGAACGGAGCATCACCGACCGGCTCCTGCGCAACGACGTCCGGGAGTACGTCGGAGCCGCCGCGCGCGCGTTCGACCCTCAGGTGATGACGATCGGCTTCGCTCGCCGGATCGCGACGTACAAGCGACTCGAGCTGCTGACGCGCGATCCCGAATGGACGATGGCGCTGCTCGGCGGCGATCAGCCCGTGCAGGTGGTGCTGGCCGGCAAGGCGCATCCTCGCGATGAAGAGGCCAAGCGCTCGCTGCAGCGCCTGTTCGGGCTCAAGTACGCGCAGATCATTGGCCAGCGAGTCGTGTTCCTCGACGACTATGACCTCGCCTCCGCGGCCGAGCTCGTCCGTGGCTGCGACGTGTGGCTAAACCTCCCGCGGCCACCGCTCGAGGCGAGCGGCACGAGCGGCATGAAGTCCGCCGTCAACGGCGGCCTACAGCTCAGCGTGCTCGATGGCTGGTGGGCCGAGGCGTACAACGGGGAGAACGGCTGGGCGCTCCCCGGAGACATCGAAGCCGATCCCGCCCGACAAGATGAGCGCGACGCCGAACAGCTCCACCGGCTGCTGGGCGACGCGGTGGTGCCGACGTTTTACGGCCGTGAGCAAGACGGACTCCCGGCAGGCTGGATCCGGCTGATGAAGGCATCGCTGCGGTCGATCGCGCCCCGTTTCTCGGCCAGCCGCATGCTGGCGGAATACGTCGCAGGGCCGTACCATCGGTCATCTGCAGGGCAGAGGTTTCGGGAAGGTTAGGAGCCTCCCGAGCGTCTTTAACCATCAACACTCCCCTATGGCACCGACGGCCGAACTCACTCCGCAGCAGTTACGAGACCTCTCCTCGCTCGCCGACGGGACGCTTGATCCTGCTCGCCGGGCGGAGGTCGAAGCGTGGGTCGCGGGCGCGCCGGAGGTGCGTGCCCTGTACGAGCGCGAGCGCCGCGCGGTCGAGATCCTGCACCGGGCGCGCACCACCGACCGCGCGCCGGCGAGGCTCCGGGGCCGGATCGAATCGCAGCGGCCGAGCCCCCGCGTGCGCACGCGGCGCCGGCTGAGCTACGCCGGCGCGTTCGCCGGAGCCATGGCCGCGATCGTGCTGGCGCTGGTGCTGATCCTGCCATCCGGAACGCCCGGTGCCCCGTCGGTCAGCGAGGCCGCGGCGCTGGCGCTCGCCGG
Organism: uncultured Solirubrobacterales bacterium; assembly: GCA_963799745.1. Classification (GTDB taxonomy): domain Bacteria; phylum Actinomycetota; class Thermoleophilia; order Solirubrobacterales; family Solirubrobacteraceae; genus Palsa-465. Next base: position 108,596 of record CAWCYH010000003.1, read on the forward strand.
CCCGACGGCGCCGGCGCCGATCCCGGACCCCAAGGCTCCGGCCTCGAGGCTCAAGCAGGACGTCCAGGAGGTCTACTTCCCCAACTGGAGCACCCGCTTCGGATATCAGGCGAAAGGCCAGCGGATCGATCATGTGGGCGGCCGGGTCGCGATGACCGTGTACTACGAGTGGCGCGGGAGGCTGGTGGCATACACGATCGTCAGCGCTCCCGCGCTGAAGGTGCCGGCGGCCCGAGTCACCTACATGAACGGGACCGAGATGCGGACGCTGAAGGTCGACGGCCGGTGGGTCGTCACCTGGGAGCGCCAGGATCACACCTGCGTGCTGTCGAGCGCGAGCATCCCGCCATTCGTGATGCGCCAACTCGCCGCGTGGAACGCGCCCGGGGCCGACAGCTGAAGCCAGGGCGCGACTTCGCGCGGTGCGGCGCGCGGTAAAAGCACTAGCGCTCGAGCTGCTCGGAGCGCTCCGGAGCGAGTGATCTCGCCACCCGCTGGCGGGCGCGGTGCAGCCTTGTGGTGATCGTCGCCTCCCGGACCCGCAGCGCTCGAGCCGCCTCGCGATATGACAGTCCGACCACGTCAATCGCGATCAGCGCGTCGCGGAAATCCTCGGGCAGATCCGAGATCGCCGCGTACAGCTCGGCCGACTCGAGCTTCGCCTCCGGTTGCACGGCGCTGCGATCCTCGACCAGATCGAGATCGTCGGGTAGAGCGCTCGTCCGGGGGCGCCGAGCGGCGGTCCGGCGCGCGCTGAAGAACGTGTTGCGAAGCACGCGCAGCAGATAGCCCAGATCATCCTCGGAGTGGAGGATCCTCGGCTTTCGCAGCACGCGCGCGAACGTCTCCTGCACCAGATCCTCGGCCTCCTCGCGCGAGCCACAGAGGCTCCATGCGGCGCGATACAGCCGATCGATGTGATCGCCGAGCGCCTCGGGGTCGAGCTGACGTTCGGGGGTCATGCGGTGGCCCGGCCAGCTTAGACAGTGTGACCGGGCCGATGGGCCCGTCCAGTTATCAGTCCGTTAGGTCCGATAGAGGTCGCCCCGGCGGGCCTACGTACTTCGCGGTCGGGCGGATCAGGCGGCCCTCGCGCTTCTGCTCGAGAATGTGCGCGGACCATCCCGCCGTCCTGGCGCACGTGAACATCGACGTGAACAGCTCTGGCGGCACAGCGGCGAAGTCGAGCACGACGGCGGACCAGAACTCGACGTTGGTGGCCAGGATGCGGTCGGGCTTACGCGCCTGGAGCTCCGCGAGGGCAGCCGCCTCGAGCGCCTCGGCGACCTCAACTCGGGGAGAGCCGAGGTTGCGCGCCGTCCGGCGCAGGACCCGGGCACGGGGGTCCTCCGCCCGGTAGATCCGGTGCCCGAAGCCCATCAAACGCTCTCCCCGGTCGAGCAGGTCCTTGACGTAACGATCGGCGTCGCCGGCTCGCGCGACCTCGTCGAGCATCCTCAGCACTCGCGACGGTGCGCCGCCGTGGAGCGGACCGGAGAGCGCGCCAACCGCGGCCGAGAGCGCAGCGGCCACATCGGCGCCGGTGGAGGCGACCACCCGCGCCGTGAACGTCGAGGCGTTCATGCCGTGCTCAGCGGCCGAGATCCAGTAGGCGTCGATCGCCTCGACGTGCCTGGGGTCCGCCTCTCCGCGCCAACGGATCAGGAACCGCTCCGGAATCGACTTCGCGGTGTCGATCTCGCGCTGCGACACGGGTGGCCGGCCGATCCCGCGCGCCGACTGGGCGACGAACGACAGCGCCATCACCGAGGCGCGGGCCAGGCTGTCGCGCGCCTCCTCGTCGGAGACGTCGATCAGCTCCTGAAAGCCCCACTGCGGCGCGAGCATCGCCAGCGCCGCCTGCACGTCGACCCGCGGATCGCCGGAACGCACGCTCAGCGGGTGCGGCTCGGCCGGAGGCAACCCCGGCCGCAGCTTGCCGTCGACCAGCAGTCCCCAGACCTGCTCGAACGGCACATTTCCAACGAGCTCCTCGATGTCGACCCCGCGGTAGCGCAGCGCGCCGCCCTCACGGTCCGGTTCCGCGATCTCGGTGGCGAAGGCGACGACGCCCTCGAGGCCTGACTGAACTTCTGCGGTTGCGGTCATCTGGTTGCTCCTGGCGGGTCTCTTCGAGAAGGGTTGCGCACAACAAGGCTATAGGGAGGTAGGGTGCAGCCCGTGTCCGAGCTGCTCTTTCGCCCCGTCGGTGAGCTGGCAGATCTGATCCGTTCCGGCGAGCTGAGTGCCCGTGAGCTGGTTTCGGAGTCGCTCGAGCGGATCGAGGCGTTGGAGCCGGCGATCAACGCCTTCACCTACGTGGCGGGCGAGGTTGCGCTGAGGGCCGCCGAGGCGATCGGACCCGGCGATCCGCGGCCGTTCGCGGGAGTCCCGATCGCGATCAAGGACAACCGACCGGTCGAGGGGATGCCGATCACGATGTGCAGCGATCTGTTCGGCGACCACATCGCACATCACGACGCGTTCCTGGTGCGTCGACTCCGGGAGGCCGGATTCGTGATCGTCGGAAAAACCACGCTCCCGGAGATGGGAATCCTGCCCACCACCGAGTCGCGGCGGTTCGGGCCGACCCACAATCCGTGGGCGCTCGATCGCACCCCGGGCGGCTCGAGCGGGGGCTCCGCGGCGGCCGTCGCCGCGGGGATGGTCCCGATCGCCCACGGCAACGACGGCGGTGGATCGACTCGGATTCCCGCCGCCTGCTGCGGCCTGGTCGGACTGAAGGCCGCACGCGGCCGCGTCTCGGTCGGGCCCGACGGGGGCCAGAGCTTTCTGGCCATCGACGGAGTGCTGACGAGAACGGTGGCCGAGACGGCCTCGGTCCTCGACGTGATGGCGGGGTACGAGCTCGGCGACGCGAACTGGGCACCGCCGTTTGCCGGCTCGTCCTATGCGTCTGCGGCCGCGCTCGCGCCGGGTCGCCTGCGGATCGGGTTGGCGCTGAGCATGGCGCTGGAAGGGGGCGTCCTGGACCCCGTCTGCGAGGCGGCCGCCGTCAATGCAGCCGAGCTGCTGCAGTCGCTTGGGCACTCGGTCGAGGAGATCACGCCGCCGTGGTCGGGTCCGGAGCTGCTCTCGGACTTCACCCGGGCGTTCGGGCCGCTGGTGGCGATGAGCGTGATGATCGGCGGCCGGCTCGCCGGCCGCGAGGCGACCGAAGACGACGTCGAGCCGCTGACCTGGGCACTGTGGGAACGGGCGCGCCGGCAGGACACGATCAGCTTCCTGGCCGCGGAGGGACGGCTCGAGGCGATCGCCCGGCGGATCGTGACCTCGCTCGCGCCCTACGACGTCGTGGTGACCCCGGCGCTGGCGCGGCGCCCGCTCCGGATCGGCGAGGTGCACGGGCGCGGCCCGGACGCCTGGGAGCACTACCAGCGCTCCGGCCACTTCACCCCGTACACGGCGATCGTCAACGTGACGGGGTTGCCGGCGGTTTCGCTGCCCCTCTATCAAGGGGAGGACGGGCTGCCGACGGGGGTGCAGCTGATCGGGCGACCGGCACGGGAGGAGGGGCTGCTGGCGCTCGCGGCGCAGCTCGAGGAGGCGCTGCCGTGGGCGGGTCGGCGCGCCGAGGTGGCGGTCGGCGAGGCCGGATAGGGCCGGCGCCGGCTGATCAGGCGGGGACGGGCGGTCCCGACACGCCTCGGCGCTACCCGATCCCGAGCACGGCCTCCATCGGCCGCGGCACCACTCCCAGCCGCTCCGCGTCGGCGGTCCCGTGGCGCGAGAGCATCGGAACCTCGAGCAGCTCGGCCTCGTCCCAGGTCGCGAAGGCCGTCGGCCCCGCCAGCAGCTCGACTAGGTTCAGCGTTCGGCGCACGACGGGCGCGGGGACGCTGAGGATCGGGCGATGGCGGTGAAACGCCCGCAACGCGACCCCGACGATGTCTCGGTAGGTCAGGGTCTCGGGTCCCGCCAGCTCGTAACGCGCGCCGTCTGATTCGGCCTCCAGCGGGCCGCCGGGCAGGGCGGCGAGGACGCAATCGGCCACGTCCTCCGACCAGATCGGCTGAAACGCGGCGCGACCACTCCCGGGGACCGGCATCACCGGCAGCAGCGACATCCGCTCGGTCAGGGTGAGGAACTGATCGCTCGGCGAATACACCCACGACGGTGCGAACACCGTGTGGGCGAGCGAGGACTCGATCAGCGCCCGCTCGGCGATCGCCTTCGCTCGCATCAGGCGGGCGCGGCTGCGGGTCGAGGCGCCGAGCGCCGAGAAGAACACGAACCGCTCGACGCCGGCCCGCTCGGCGGCGCGCACCAGCCTCCAGGTCGCCACCCCAGCCAGCTCCTCGATCGAGCCGGTGGGCTGATCGCGGATGACCGAAGCAAGGTGGACGACCGTGTCGACGTCGCGCAGCGCATGCCTGAACGAGAGGTGGTCGGAGAGGTCGCCGAGCGCGATCTGGACGCGTACCCGCTCCGCGCCGAGGCGGCGTGGGTCGCGGACCAGACAGCGGACCGGGGTGCCGGCCGCGGTCAGCCGCCTGAGCAGCGGCAGTCCGATCGTCCCGGTGGCGCCGGTCAGGAGCAGCACGCCCGGGAGGCTATCCGTCCCTAAAATGTGGCGCCCCCCACCCGGATCCCGAGACAGGAAGACTTAAACAGCCATGGCCTACGTGATCGCGGAGCCCTGCATCGGCACGAAGGACAACTCGTGCGTGGAGGTTTGCCCGGTCGACTGCATCCATCCGACCCCCGACGAGCCGGAGTATGACCAGGTCGAGATGCTCTACATCGACCCGGAGGAATGCATCGACTGTGACGCGTGCGTCGAGGCTTGCCCGGTCGATGCCTGCTTTGCCGAGGACCAGCTCCCGGACGAGTGGCAGAAGTACTCGCAGATCAACATCGAGTACTACAGCAACAGGTGACGTTTCCTCGCGGTGGCTCGCGTGCCACCGTGAAGGGGGGCTCTGCCTCGCGGGCTGGGCCTAGGTCGCGCTGTGTATCGCCAGCGCCCGCTAGGCCATCGGCAGCGACATCCCCGCCGGCTTCGGCGCCGCCGCCGGGGCCGGGGGCTGCATCACCGGCAGCTCGACCGGGGACAGGGCGACGAGCCCGCGCGCGCCCTGATAGAGCGCCTGGGCGGCGGGGTCGTCCGGGTTCGAGAACACCAGCGGGACGCCCGAATCGGACTGCACGCGCAGTGGCATCGTGAGCGGCACCTTGGCCAGCAGCGGTACCTCGAGCTCCTCCGCCAGCAGCTGACCGCCGCCCTCGCCGAAGATCGGATAGCGCTCGCCGTCCGGGGTCACGAAACCCGACATGTTCTCGATCACGCCGGCGATCTCGAGCTTCAGCTTGTTCGCCATCTCGGCCGAGCGGCGCGCGACTTTCTGCGCCACCGGCTGAGGCGTGGTGACGATCAGGAACTTGGCCTGCGGGAGGAGCTGGGCGAGCGTCATCGAGACGTCGCCGGTGCCGGGAGGAAGGTCGATCAGCAGGTAGTCGAGCTCGCCCCAGTCGACGTCCTCGAGGAATTGCTGGAGCGCCTTGTGGAGCATCGGGCCGCGCCATACGACGGCCGCGTCCTGCTCGACGAAGAAGCCGATCGACATCACCCTGATGCCGTCGTGCGCGGTCAGGGGCACGAGCTTGCGCTCGGCGTTGACCCGTGGGCGCTCGCCGCCCAGCCCGAGCATCCGCGGCTGCGAGTAGCCCCACACGTCGGCGTCGAGGACACCCACCTGCTTGCCCATCGCCGCCAGCGCGGCCGCCAGGTTCGCCGTCACGCTCGACTTTCCGACGCCGCCCTTGCCCGAGCCGACGCAGATCACGTTCGAGACCTGCGCGAGCGCGCCCTCCGGCAGCGATCCGCGGCCGAGCTTGCGCCCGAGCGCCGCCTTCTCGCCGTCGCTGAGGACGTCGAAGCTGACGTTCACCCCGGTGACGCCGTCGAGCTCGCGCACGGCGTTTGCAACCCCGGTCTGGAAATGACTGCGGATCGGGCAGCCGGGCGTCGTCAGCGACACCATCACCTCGACCACGCCGTTCTCGTGCACGCCGATCGAGCGGACCATCTCGAGCTCGACGATGTCGCGCCGCAGCTCGGGGTCGATGACGGCGCGAAGCGCTTCGAGTACCTGGTCACGGGTGGGCATGGCTTTCATTCTGGCAGACGGTCTGTTAAAGACCGACGGGGCGCCACTTGCGTGACGCCCCGGCGGTTGAGGGAGGAGAGGGTGCTACGTTCGCCGGCGGAAATATGAGGCCGGCGAACCTTTCCCGCTGCGGCGCTCTCCTGGGGCGCCGGCGGGGGAAGTTGGCGCTCAGACCGCCGAGTTCAACAGCTCCTGAGCGTTGTTGACGAGCGTCTCGAAGCGGGCGCCGACGGTGCCCGACTGGCGCTCGAGATCGCGCCGGGCCGAGCGGACCTCGCGCTCGAGGCGGCGACGATTCTGCTTGACCGTGCGCTCGACCCGGGTGCGGCGCTGACGGACCTCGCGCTCGACCTGAGTGCGGGTCTTGCGAACCTGGCGCTCGAACCGGTTGCGGGCGGTCACGCCTCGGCGCTCGTAGCGCTTGAGCTCGCGCTCGAAGCTCGCGCGGGTGCGGTACTTCGTGGCGAAGTCCTTGACCGTCGAGACGAGGTTGTCACGGGCAAGCAAGCTTGCCCCGACCGGGACCAGGAGCACTCGCTCAGCGAGCTGCTGGGCCTGGCCGACCTGGGTCTTGGGCAGGGTCGAGGTGGTCGTCGAGGCCCTCGGCCGTCTGGCGGCCGTGGTCTTCCGCGTGGTCGTGGTCTTTCGGGCCGCGGTCGTCTTGCGCGGCGTGGCGGGGGTCTTGCGAGCCCCTCTCGTGGTGTCGCTGCTGGTGGCCATTGTTGCTTACGTGCTCCCGGTAGGACTAAAGATATTAGAGGTAAGGGACCGAACATGTGTTTGTAAACCGGCCGCCGCACTTCGTTACATTGGTTAGGTCGGAATCCGAACTTCGAAGCGGCGACTGCCGAGAGCGAGCTGGGGACCGTTGACCAGTCCACCGACCCATTACGCGCACAGCGGCGATGCGAGCATCGCCTATCAGGTGTTCGGCCGCGGCTCGCACGAGCTCGTTCTCATCAATGGCCCCGCCTCGCACCTGGAGCTGGCGTGGGAAGAACCGGGCACGGCCCATTGCTTCGAGCGGCTGGGGTCGTTCGCGCGTGTGGTGATGTTCGACCGCCGCGGCACGGGCCTGTCGGATCCGGTCACGCGGCCGCCCACGCTCGAGCAGCAGATGGACGATCTGATCGCCGTGCTCGATGCGGTCGGGATCGAGCGCACGGCGTTATGGGGAGCGAGTGACCTCGGGCTCTCGGCGCTGTTCGCCGCCACCTATCCGGAGCGGGTCACGGCGCTGGTGCTCTCCTCGGTGTCGCCGCGCGGCACCGCGACGATGGCTCCGGAGCACCGGATGCAGGTCCTCGACGCGATCGAGAGCCACTGGGGAGAGGGGACGCTGCTGTCGATCTTCGCCCCCAGCCAGGTCGGTAACCGGGCGTTCGAGGAGTGGTGGGGTCGGATGCAGCGCTCGGCGGCCAGCCCGGGAATGGCCCGCCAGCTGATCGAGATGCTCTCGCACACCGATCTGACCGCTGTCCTGCCGACGATCAGAGTGCCGACGCTGGTCACCCACCAAATCGACGACCAATACGTCCCGATCGAGGTGGGACGCGAGGTCGCCGGGCTGATCCCGGGCGCCCGCTTCGTCGAATACCCGGGCGAGGACACCTACGGGTGGGTCGAGGCGCCGGCGATGGAGGACGTCGAGGAGTTCCTCACCGGCCGCCGTCCCCCGCCACAGGAGGTCGACCGGGTGCTGGCGACCGTGATGTTCACCGACATCGTCGACTCGACCGCGCACGCCTCACGGCTTGGCGATGGCCGCTGGCGCGCGCTGCTCGGGGAGCACAACGCGCTCGTGCGCAACCGCCTGCTGCGGTGGCGCGGGACCGAGGTCAAGACGATCGGCGACGGATTCCTGGCCACCTTCGACGGCCCGGCCCGGGCCGTCCGCTGCGCCGCGGAGATCGTCGACCACGCCGGGGATCTGGGGCTGGCGGTCCGGGCCGGGTTGCATACCGGCGAGTGCGAGCTGGTGGGTGAGGACGTGGCCGGGATCGCCGTCCACATCGGGGCGCGCGTGATGACCGAGGCCGAGCCCGGAGAGGTGCTCGCCTCGAGCACGGTGAAGGACCTGGTGTTCGGCTCGGGGCTTAGCTTCTGTGACCGGGGGCTGCACGCCTTCAAGGGCGTGCCCGACCCGTGGCGGCTCTACGCCCTCGAGCGCGCGAGCATCGCGTTGCCATCGAGGCCGGTGCGCCTCAGCCAGGCGGCGGGGGCCTCCAACTCGACCAGCGTCGGCAGTGCGTCGGGGCTGGAGAACAAGTGATGCAGGGCATCGACGCCGCGCGCCTCCACGATCGCATCGCAGAAATACTTTCCGCGCTCGTACTGACGGAGCTTCAGATCCAACCCCAGTAGGCGCGCCAGCAGCCGGGACAGGCCTGACTGCGAGCGCCGGCGACGATCGAGCGCCGCGCGCAGCCGCGGCAGGGACGGCAGCAGGTCGGGGGCTACGGCATCCATCACGTGCTCCGCGTGACCCTCGATCACCGCCATCACCGCCTGCACGCGATCGAGCGTCGCGCGCTCGCCCTCGTTGGTGACGACCGAGATCAGGTCCCCGTGACGCAGCGCGTTGCCGATCCGGCGCAGCTCCTCTCGGGTCGGGACGCGCAGCCGTCGCGGAGCCTCGATCCGCACCTCGGCGCTGCGCAGCAGCTCTTGCACGAGGGCCGCCAGGTGGCCGTGAAGCCAAGGCACGCCTGCGAATTGCACGGCGTGCGTGACCTCGTGCAGGGCCACCCAGGTCATGAACTCCTGCTCGTCGGCGCCGAATGCCTCGACCGCCTCACCGAGGTTCGGGAGCACGAACAGCAGCCTCGGCGGCCGGTCCTCGACCGCCTCGTCGAGCAGCACGAGCTCATACTGCCCCAGCACCCGCTGCGCGAGGTACCCGAGGACGACGCCGACTTCGGTGGTCAGCGTCAGGCCCATCGCCAGCTCGATCGCTGGCTGCAGCGGCCCGAGGTTCTGGCTGGCCCGCTTGAGCACCGGATCTAGCAGCGCGCGCATCGCGCCGATGTTGCTCGCGACCCATTCCCGGCGGCCGATGCCCTCCGGCTCGGGCAACCGCCGCGCCGGCGCGAGCCCGGTGTAGGCGCTGACCCGCGACTCGGATTCAGCGGCCAGCGCCGCCAGGTTGGCGGTTGGCAGCTTGCCGTTGCCGCTGCCGGCGACATACCCGGCGATTCGCTCGGCGAGGATCCAGTCGATCACGCCGGGATCCCCTCGAGCTGATGCAGGGTCTCCGTGGAGCGGGCGGCGATCACCGGCGAGCGCGGGGCCGCGTCCAGCGGCGCGGCGAGCGGATCGTCGCAGCGCGGGAAGCTGACCACCCCGCCGCCCTCGCGCACGATCAGCTGGCCGGCAGCGGCGTCCACCCCCCGCGAGCGCTTCAGGGACACCATTCCGTCAAAGCGCGCGGCGGCGACCTGACACAGCGACACCGCGATCGTGCCGAGCGCGCGCAGGCGATAGGCGGCGTCGATCAGCGAATCGATCGAGGCGGCCACCCACCGAGGGTCGGCGGACTCGATGCCGAGCACCTCGAGCCTCCCGTCGCGGTCGCGGCGCTCCTGCAGCGACGAGTCGAGTCGCTCGCCGTCCAGCCATGCGCCTTCGCCCCGCCGGGCCCACCACTCCTCCGAGGGGCCGAAGTCGTGAACGAACGCGAACGCCACGTCGGCCATCGTCGGCCCGTCCGCCACGGCGAGCGACAGCGCGTAGTTTGAGATCCCGCGCTTGGCGTTCAAGGACCCGTCGATCGGATCGATGATCACGCGGACCTCGGGATCGCCGTAATCGATCGCACCTCGTTCCTCGGACAGCGCGACGAACCGGTGGCCCTCGGCCTTGAGGCGGTCGAGCTCAGCCAGGACGAGATCCTCGGCCGACTGATCGATCACCAGCGTCCGGTCGCCGCCGCTGCCCCGAGCGCCGGTCTCGATCGCCCGCTGGATGGTCGTGGGACGGTCCGAGAACACCTGCTCCAGACCGCCCACCACACGCCGGCAGGCGGCGAGCCAATCGGCGTCCAAGGCGGAGCGGGTGGAGGTCATCGCAGACCTATGCTGTCAGAGTGGGCGTAGCTCTCGATGCGCAGTTGCTTCCCGCTCAGCGCGAAGCGGTCACATTTCGAGGCGGACCGTTGCTCGTCGTGGGTCCTGCGGGCACCGGCAAGACGACCGTGATCGAGTCCCGTTTCCGGTGGTTCGTGCAGTCGGGATGCCCCCCCGAACGGCTCGCGCTGCTGGTTCCGTCGGCTGCGCGGGCGGATGCGCTGAGGGAACGCCTCGAGGCTGGCCTCGAGCAGGGTTACGAGCAGCTGTTCGTCGTCGGAGGCGTCGAGCTCGCCTCGCTGGTGCTGGGAGCAGCGGGGGCAGAGGCACTCGACTCGATGCTGGGGCCGGGCGATCGCCTGGCGATGCTGCTCGACCGGATCGACGAGCTCGCGCTCGAGCACCATGATTTTGGCGGCAGCGCCAACGCGCTGTTCGGCGGCTTCGTCCGCAGAATCGATCAGCTCAAGGCCGAGCTGGTCGGCGTCGAAGCGTTCGCGAGCTGGGCGCGGGACCATCCGGATCGCACCACCGCGGCGCTGGAGCGAGAGTTCGCCGAGATCTATCGCACCCATGAGCAGATGCTCGCGCAAGCGGGCGCGCTCGATGCCGGTGACATCGTCCTCGGCGCGTTGCGGTTCGCCGCGGAGGGTCGCGGCGGTGGTCGCAGCTTCGACCATCTCCTGATCGACGATGTCCAGGAACTCGATCTGGCGGCGGCGCGGCTGGCGCTCGAAGTGGGGGGCCGAGAATGGACGGCGGCAGGCGATCCGAGCCAGGCTCTGCGCCGTTTCCGCGCTGCCGGGCAAGCCCGGATCAGAGCACTCGAGCGGCACGGGCCACGAATCATCCGCCTGCAGCGGAGCGTCCGCTGCCGGGAGCGCGTCCTGGCGGCCGGGTGCGCAGCGGTCGGCATCTCGCCGCCCGCCGCAGAGCCGGGCGGCGAGGTCGAGTTCTGGCGCTGCGCGACCGACCGCGCGCAGGCCCAGTCGGTCGCCGCCGACATCGAGCGCCTGGTTTCCCGAGAGGCGGTCGCGCCCGACCAGATCGTGGTCCTGGTGCCGTCGATCTCCCGCGAGGGGCAGGCCGTCGCGGTCGCCCTCGAGGAGCGGGCCGTCGCCCATCGGACTCGTCGGCGAGGAGGCGTTCTTCCAGCGCGCGGAAATCAGGGACGTGCTGGCGTGGTTGCGGCTCCTGGCCGATCCCTCCGACGCCGGGGCGGTGGTTCGGGCGCTGGCGCGCCCTCCGATCGAGCTGCGCTCGGTCGACATCGCGCGCTGCACCCAAATCGCGCGCCGGCGCAAGCTCGACATGGTCGCGGCGCTGGCGGCGGCCACCGAGTCGCCACAGGTGCCGCCCGAGGCGCGCGAGCGGATCCGGGTGTTCCTGAAGCTCTACCGAGCCGGTCTGGTCGCGATCGACAACACCCGCCCCGACCTGTACGTGCACCGCCTGATCGAGCGATTGGGCCTTCGCCGCCAGCAGCTGTTCGCGGCCCAGGCGGACGTGGTCGAGCGCCTGCGAGCGCTCGCCCGGTTCGGCGAGCTCGCTTCCTCACACGTGCGCCGGGCCCCGCAGGCGACGCCGCGCGAGTTTGCCCGGCAGATCGCCGCGGTTGCCGACTTCGGCCTGCGCGAGCAGGAGCAGCCCTCGCTGTTGGGCGCCGGGGCGGTTCAGATCCTGACCCTGCCAGCCGTCGGGGGGCTCGAAGTGGACCACGTGTACGCGGTCGGCTTGCAAGCGGGGATTTCAGCACCGGTGCCGGAGCCGATTCCGGACGAGCTGCTGGGCGAGCAGCTGCCGGCGGATGACGAGGAGTGTCGGCGGGCGGCCCTGCGTCAGGCTCTGTATGCCGGGCTCACGCGTGCGCGCAGTCGCGCGGTCCTGGCATATCCGAGCGCGAGCGACCGCGGCGCCCGCCTCACCGCTTCGCCGCTGGTCGAGGAGATCCGGATCACCCTCGGCGCCGAGTGGCAGGAGCGCGAGGAGGAGCTGTTCGGGCCGGCCGAGACGCTCCACTCGACTTATCGGCTGCTCCGTGACGAGCTGCTCGAGAGCACGATGCGTGCCGGCGGCCGCCTCGGCGAGCTGCGGTTCGATACCGATCTCGACGTCTCGCACGCGGTCGTCCGCTACCTCGAGCTGCTCAAACTCGCAGCCCTGATCGCGCGGCCGGAGGGACACAGCGTTGCCGATGGGCTGCGCGACGTGAACTCCCGCATCCTGCAAGCGGTCACGGCCGAGCAGCGCGAGATCTTCACCTCCTCGGTGCTCGATGACTACCTGCTGGACGCCGAGCGAGACGCTCGTCGCCGTGCCCACGCGATTGCCGCCCGCGATGAGCCGTCGCTGGAGCCGTTTCTGCCCAAGCGCGGCGCGGGGGTGGTCCTCTCGGCCTCCGACATCGACACGTACCGCACGTGCCCGCTGAAGTACAAGTTCGCGCGGGTGTTCAGGATCCCGCAGGAGCCGACGGTCCATCAGCGGTTTGGGATCCTGGTGCACCAGGTGCTGGAGCGATTCCACGCGCGCTCGGGGGGAGGCGTCAGCGGGACGCTCGCCGAACTGCTGGGGCTGCTCGACGCCGGTTGGCGACGAGGGGGATTCGGCGACTCCGAGGAGGAGCGCCAGCTCCGGGGCAAAGCCGCGACGGCGCTGACCCGATATCACGAGCGCTTCCAGTCCTCACGCTCGGAGCCGGTGTGGTTCGAGCGGCAGTTCACGTTCCGGCTCGGACCGCATCTGCTGCGAGGGCGGGTCGACCGGGTCGACAAGCTTCCCGATGGCGAGTACGAGCTGATCGACTACAAGACGGGCCGCCCGAAGAGCGCCGCGCAGCTGGCCGACGACGTACAGCTGTCGCTGTACGCGGTCGGCGCGCGCGAGGCCTGGAGCCTCGAGGCATCGCGCCAGGCTTACTACTACCTGCTCGACGACGAGAAGGTGGCGGTCCCGGTTGCTCCCGGGGATGCGGACCGCTCGGAGTGGATCCGCGAGGTGGCGATGGAGGTCGCCGAGGGGATCCTGGCGCAGGGATTCGAGCCGACGCCGTCGTTCGCGGCGTGCTCGGTGTGCGATTACCGGCTGGTCTGTCCGGCGGCGGAGCGGTGATCGGCCGGAAGGCTCAATGGGGGGCCGCGGGGGGCGGGTCGTCGTCGCGCTGGCGCAGGAACCGCTGGAGGTCGCGGGCGATCGTCTCGCCCGAGGGAAGCTGCGTTGGGTCGTCGCCGCCCTCGCTGCTGACCGCTTGCTCGAGCCGCTCGACGAACGCCTGCACGTCGGGATCGCTCTGGACGGCGAGATTGACCTGGCGCTCGTAGTCGGCGCTCGCGATCTCGAGCTCGGAGGCATCGACCGCGACCCCGACCAGGCCCTCGAGCTTGCGGACCAGCGCCAGCGCCGCCTTCGGGTTCGGCGTCGCGGCGATGTAGTGAGGCACGGCAGCCCACAGGCTCGCCGACGGGATGCCGGCCTGTTGGCAGGCGGCGTGGAGGACGCCGAGGATCCCGGTGGGGCCCTCGTAGGAGGACGAGGCGAGCCCCAGCCGGGCGATCAGCGACGCATCGGACGCCAAGCCGGTGATCGACACCGGCCGCGTATGGGGGACGTCGGCCAGGAGCGCGCCGAGGGTCACCACCAGCTGCGCGCCGAGCGCCTCGACCAGCTCGACGATCACCTTGCTGAACGTGCGCCAGCGGAACGAAGGCTCGCTCCCCGAGATCAGGATCAAGTCCCGGGGAGCCCGCGGGATCCGCGCTTCGTGGAGCTCCACCACGGGCCACTCGATCTCCCGTGTTCGGCCCTCGGTCAGTTTGATCCGCGGGCGCGTGGCCTGAAAGTCGTAGAACTCCTCGGGGTCGATCGTCGCGAAGCGCCGCGCGCCGAGCGCGCTGCCGACAAACGTGGCGGCGCTCGACGCGGCATCGGCGGCGTCGTTCCAGCCCTTGAACGCACACACCACCGCGGGGGCGCGGAGACCATCAGGGCGGTACTCCCATTGCAACGGCTCCATGCGGCTCACCGTACATCATGCGACGATGCCCCCCGTGCAGACCGTCAGCGCGCTCCGGCCCGGTGAGGAGGTCAAAGGCGTGTTCGCGTGCACGCGTAAGGACCGTCTGGTCACGCGGGCCGGCGCGCCATACCTCGCGCTCGAGCTCCGGGACCGGACCGGCTCGATGCCGGCCAGGGCCTTTCGCGACGCGGATTCACTCGGCGGGGCCTTCGAGCGCGGCGACCTGGTCCGCGTGGCGGGCCGGGTCGAGCGGTTCCGCGATCAGGTGGTGCTGGAGGTCGTTGACATCTACCGCGCGGGCCGCGACGGCGAGGTCGTCGATCCGACCGCGTTCCTGCCCACCGCGTACCGCGATCTGGACGAGCTGGAGGGCTTCCTCGAGCATCTCGCCAGTGAGGTCTACGACCGTCGCTACCGCGCCCTGCTCGACTCCCTTCTCGCCGACCAGGCTCTCCGGAAGGCCTGGCGCCGGGCGCCGTGCACGCGCGCCGGCCACCACGCGTACCTGGGTGGGCTGCTCGAGCACACCGTCGCCGTGGGGACGCTCGTCCAGGCTCTCTGCCAACTCCATCCGCGCTTGAACTCCGACCTGCTGCTGACCGCGGCGCTGGTCCACGATCTGGGCCGTACCCGCGAGTTCACCTATGGGGCCGAGATCGGCCTGAGCGACGAGGGACGCCTGCTCGGCCATCTCGCGATCGGGCAGCAGATGCTGATCGCGCGGTCCGCGCCGCTGGACGAGGAGCGCAAGCTCGCCCTGGTCCACTGCGTGCTCTGCCACCATGGGCCGGCGTCCGCCCCGGGCGGGCGGTTCGGGTCAGCGGAGGCGGCGGCGCTCTACCGCGTGAACGCCCTCGACGCCGGCGTCAAGGGCGTGATCGAGCACGGCCTCGGTCCCCCCGGCGCATGATCGTGAACGCCCTCGATCTTCCCGCTGCGTGATCCGGGGCGGGCTGGTCCCTCGCCACAAGCTACTCAGCGGCGAGCCCCTAGCATCATGCGCGGCGCGGCACGGGCCTGGTGGCCCATCCGGTCTTCAAAACTGGCAGGGCCGGGCAGCCCCCGGCTTGGAAGGTTCGATTCCTTCGCCGCGTCGTGGCTGTAAATGCGGGGTTTTTGGGGGTCAGGCGGTCGCGGGGAGTCGGGGCCAGTTCTGCAGACGTGTCCCCAATATGTCCCGAGAAGAGCGTAGAGTTATGCGGCGATGGCGCTGGTATCGGGACACGTGTTCAGAGTCGAGCGGGTGAGGGGTCCGGCCTGGTATGTGAAGTACAGGCTGCCGGACGGACGGCAGGTGCAGAAGAAGCTGGGGTCGGCGTGGACGGGCCGCGGTCGTCCGCCGGCGGGCTACTTCACGAAGCGAACCGCCGATGACTGGCTGCGAGGGGTGCTGGACGAGGCGCGCCGCGGGGTGTTGCCTGGCATGGTGCGGACCGGCGCAACACTCTCCGACGCCGCGGCGGAGTGGCTGCGCTACTGCGAGCACGAGCGGGCCGTGAAGCGCTCGACGCTGACGGAGTACCGGCACACGGCCGATCGAATCACGCGCGAGTTGGGCGACGTTCCGATCGAGAACGTGACGCCCGAGATGCTCGAGCGTTGGAAAGGAACGCTGAAGCTCTCCAACCGCAGCGTCGCGAAATATCTGGTGATTTTGCACGGCATCTTCCGGCGAGCCATGAAGGTGTGGGGTCTGCCACATAATCCGGTTACTGGCGTCGAGCGTCCTCGCTACCGGGTATCCGACGACCTCAACGCCTTCTCGCCCGAGGAGGTCTGGGCGGTCGTTCGAGCAGCCGGCTCCGAGCAGGATGCGGCGTTGTTCCTGACTGCTGCGTTCACGGGATTGCGGATGGGAGAGCTCCTGGCACTGCAGTGGCGCGATGTCGACTTCGCCGGCGAGGCCATCCGCGTGCGCCGCAGCTACAACGCCCACGGCGGCCTTGGTACTCCGAAGAGCGGAAAGGTCCGGTCGGTGCCGCTCGTTCCAGACGTCGGCCGCGCGCTCGCCGCGTTGGGCGCTCGAAAGGAACTCGTACACGAGGACGATCTGGTCTTCCCGAACGCCTTCGGCAGCTTCATGGACGCGAGCTCACTGCGCGTTCGCTACAAGACAGCTCTCTCGCGCGCGGGACTCAGGGCGCTGCGGTTCCACGACCTCCGGCACACGTTTGGGACGCTGGCGGTGCGTCGGGCCGAGGTGCCGGCGGTGCAGGCGTGGATGGGGCACGCCGACATCCAGACGACGATGCGCTACGTGCACCATCGCGATCGCGGTGACGAAGCGAAGCTGCTGGCGGAAGCGTTCGCGGTGGCTGATATACGCGACGCTGAGGCTCTGAGGCTGGACTCGCGGGATTGAATCTGCGGTCTAGCGGTCCACGAGCGTGCTCGCCTAACGACCGAACGTCCCAAAGCGTCCCAAGCCGTCCCGGAATAGTTTTCAGCCTTTGCGCCGGGGCGATGGCCGGTTTGAACGGCTAGGTCGGGCACCTGTTCATGCGGTCGAGCGCGGACGTCCGGCTGGCGGACTCGATGGCTCGCGACCGGGCGGCGTCTCGCGTTGAGAGCCGCGACGCTTTGGGACGCTCAGTGTCAGCACTCGCTGTGCGTACAGTGTTCCGTCTGTTGGTGAGGGCGGCAGATGGGGGCTGTGGCCTACTACGGCAGCGTTGCGAACCGCCCTCCGTTGTCGAGGGTCAACGGTGCGATTAGCGGTACGGTCCGCGTGACCGAGCGGCCTCCGGCTGGCGCCGGCGGGTGACCGCTAGTGAGGGGTTGGGCTGAGCTGGGAAGCCGAACCTTTGTGTCCGCGCGCGCGGAGTTCGCATCGCGCATGGATGCGCGATCTGCGCGACGGTTTCCGCGCGCGTCTCGCTCGGTCGTCTGAGTTCGATTGCGGTGGGCGGCTGCCGCGCGTAGTTCAGGCCGCGCAGGACGCGCGGCCCCGATTCCCGCGCGACGGCAGCGGCTGGGCCTCGATTGCGTGTCCCCTTCGATGCCCTCGTCTGGGCCTCGATGCCGCTCGGCTCGCTGTCGTGTTTAGCCCGATTCGACAGTCTACGGAGCGCCCTGCGCGGGCCAGGGGTGACGCGCCGCTCGTCACCGTTTGGGTTGTCGGCGCGCCTGATTGACCGGCGTGCTTGCTGTTGTCAGAATCGCTGCTGCCGGTCGCCGGGGGTCGGCGATCCGTGGGTATTCATCCAGACCGGGTCTCAATGAAGCACTACATCGCTGGGAGCGTTCTGGCTGGTTGCCGCGCGTCTTGAGCTCCTCGCCTGGGAACCAAAAGGAGGTTTCATGTCACCGCGTAAGGTCAAAACACGAGGGTGCCGCACCGGTGCGAAGAGGCGCGCAACGCGCTTTCGCTGGTGTGGGCAAATGAGCCCGTTGGCCTTGGTGATCGCAATCGCCGCGCCTTCGGTCCTGACCGCCGGCACCTCGACGCCATCCGCCGCCACCCCAGCACGCCGGCAACTCAACTACATGTGGGCGATCCCGAGCGCGTCGGGCTCGCTGACCGGGCCCAACGACCAGCATCTCACGCTGCGACTGGTCGGCGTGCGCAACTACCTGACGCGCTTCACCGACCGCCCTGTCCGTAGGGCATACGTGGTCGCCAACGTCGACTTCGTCAGACGCTTCAAGCACTACTTCGCAGATTCCAATCCCAACGCAGTGCTGTCCTACAGCCTGGGCCGGAAAGCGATTCCGATCGCGATCGTGCTCCAGCTCGGACAACCACGGTGGGACCCAAAGGCCTCGACCTTGACGTTCCCCGCGAAGCGCGTCCCACATATGGAAGACGATCTGCCCGACACCACCGTCCACGTCAAGCCACTTTTCATCCCCAACCCGCGGCACTTCGACAACGCCGGCCTGTTCATCGACAGCGCATCTGTGGTGTGCGCAGGGGGGTGCTGATCCCTACCGCGACTAGCTTCCCCTTCGCCCGCGACTGGCTTCCCCTTCGATCAAGAACCAGCACTCTGCCGTCGGCCGAGCGATCGCGTTGTCGGGGTTACGGCTCAGGGACGCGACCGGGACCGGCCGACGTGCCTGGTTATGCTCACGAGCAGCATTCCGCGCCCGCGCTTCCCCGTTGCCCGCGGAGTTCGGTAGCGAGCAGCCCCGGGAATGTTGGAAGGTTATGCGTGGAGCGCGGCGAGCGTAATTAGGACGAACCCGGCTAGGTCGAGCGGGATCCGGACGTTGTGGAGTCGGTCCCAACGTGTGCGCAGCCGGCGCCATTCCTGGGGGTCTCCGAGGTTTTCATCCCAGCGGAAGACGCGGAGGTTGATCGGCATGTTCCCGATCAGCGTGATCGCCAGCATCGTCGCGTAGCAGCCGCCAGCGCCGAACGCGAGCGCCTGCGATCTGCCGTGCTGCCCAGTGGCGGCAACGAAGCACGCCGCGGTCGTCGCGGTCATCAGGAACGGGTCGATGCTGCCGAACCGCTTGTACATCAGCTTCTCGGCGTGGACCTGCTCCGTGTGCTCGAGCTCCCACAAGCTTGGGTGGACGATCCCCCAGGAGGTCAGCTCGCTGCCGGTGAGCACCCCGGACAGCACGATTGCGCTAAAGGAGCGGCCGTCCATCGGTTGAGTTGTACACGGAACCCGACCTCAGGAGCCGACCGACAGCGCTTGGTGGGAGTACTCGGTGCCGGTGGCGCATTCGACCAGGAACCGGGCAAGGTCGGCTCGGACGACATGACCGAGCCGCCCCGGCTCTTCCTCACGCAGCGCTCGAAGATCGCCGCGGGGTTTGCCTCGGGTAAATCGCGGGGGGCGGACGAGAACCCAGTCGAGACCGCTCCCCCTGACCACCTGCTCCTGAGCCTCCTTGTCGGACAGCATCGGTGAAAGCACGCGCAGGATCAGCGCGCGGTAGATGAGCGAGCAGTTCGACCGGCTCGCCCCGGCCCCCGAGGAGCGTGACGCACACCAGCCGGCGCACGTCGCGCTCGGTCATCGCGGCGACCAGGTTCTCGGTCCCGTCGCGCAGCAGCGTGCTCGGCTTGCGGGGACTGGGAGTGCCCAGCGCACAGATCACCGCCTCGCGCCCGGCGACCGCACGGGCGAGAGACTCCTGGTCAAGGACGTCTCCGGCGACAGTCTCGACGTCGGGGGACAGAGCCGCGCGCGCCGGATCGCGCACCAGCGCGGCGGTCGCGTGGCCGCCGTCTACGGCGTCAGTGACGACCTGCCGACCGAGCCCGCCCGTGGCGCCAACGACGAGGAGCCTCATGGGTGTTCAGGCTCCAGTCGATCGCCAGTCATCGCGTTCCACAACCTATCGCTGCTCGGATCGTGCCTCCGCAGGCCGAGCGCCTCGGCCGGGGCCGGTCAACGTCGGCGGCAACCCAATCTAACTCGCACGATCGCTGACTCCTCCCTTCCCATGCAGCCGAAGGCACAGAGGATCGCTTCTAGCGACCGCACGCTCCCCCTTCGAAACGCCGGCGGCCACGGGCCGGCGCCAACCGAGACTCCTCGTTTGTCGCCCCAGCAGCCACGAATGGTCGGCTGCTGTTTTTGAAGGCTGCGGGCCTGAAGCAGTAGTAGGGTTCCGGCCGGTCGACGGGTACCGCTGCACGTGCCCCGGGGGCGAACAGCTGTGGCGCGGGGGTCTGCGGATCCCACACGCCATCATCTTGCTTAGGCAGCTGGATGGCGAGTTATTCGGGAGACCACATCGCGCCGACGCCTGGTCGGCATGGCTTGCGCCGATGGGATTGACACGCCAGGGTGCGCTGCGATACTCGGCGTGATCGAGGAGGTCGAGATGGGGATCTACGGAGAGCAAGTGCTCCCGCGCATCATCAACGTCGCCTGCGGAATGAAGGTAACCAGACCGTTGCGACGCCGGGTCTGCGAAGGCCTTCATGGACAGGTCGTCGAGGTGGGTTTCGGATCGGGGCTCAACGTCCCGTTCTACCCGGCCGCGGTCACCGGCGTGGCCGCGGTCGAACCGGCGGACGTCGGGTGGAAGCTCGCCCGCAACCGCCTCGCGGCATCGAATATCCTCGTCGAACGGTGTGGGTTAGACAGCCAGTCGCTGCCGCTCGCTGACGACAGCTACGACGTCGCCCTGACGACGTGGACGTTATGCACGATCCCCGACGTCGCCGCCGCCCTGCGGGAGCTTCAGCGTGTCCTCAAACCGGGCGGAAGTCTGCATTTCGTCGAACACGGACTGGCCCCAGACGAACACGTACGGCACTGGCAACACCGCCTGGAACCAATGCAGAAACGCCTCTTTGGAGGCTGTCACCTCACCCGTCCGATCGTCGACCTACTGAAAGACGCGGGGTTCACTATCACCGAGCTTGACGTGTTCTACGAAAAAGGCGCCCCCAAGCCCATGGGTGCTGATTCCCTCGGCATCGCCCTGGCCGCTTAACATCGTCCAACCAACCCTGAAGCGGCTTCTGCTCTCGCAGTCCGGAGATCGGAAGCGGCAGCCTCGTGACGACCGCGAGCGCCTGACCTCATTTCTGGTCGTTCGTGCGAGCGGCAGTGAATTGGTGGGCCGGTATGCAGCTAGTCGCGTAGAGCGTCCCCGTATCGGGCGAGGAGTCGGCGTAGCTCGGTGATCCCGTCCTCGCCGACGATCGTGGCGTTTTGAAGGTTGCGTTGGCGGCTCTTGTCGTTGATCGTGTCGAGCACCGCTTGGCCGTCGGTGGTGAGGATCACTAGCGGTGAGCGCTGATGGTCGGGGTTGGGCTCGAAGCTTGCGTGTCGGCGGCGGGAATGGAAACGGTCTGACCGGCCGCGATCCCGCTGCGGCGCCGTGTCTACCAGCCGAGGGCGAGGCGCCTCGGAAGAAAAATTTCCGGTCCTTGAGGGCTACAACCTCGAGGGCGACGAGAGGTCGTTTGGTCGGGGGGCTGCTGCTCTAACCGAGGTCAGGCATTGCGTCGGTGGGGGTTTGTGGTTCTGGGTTTCTCAGACCGCGGCGGCGACAAGCCCGTGAACCAGGGTGATGGCCTCGGTGTGGTTGAGTCCTTGGTCCCGGATCAGGGATTGCCAGGTGGAGAAACTGATGGCGTGGCCAAGGGCGGCTTGGGTGCGTCGCCGAGCGGCGCCGCGGAGCTTTCGTCCTCTCATGAGCGTGTCACGCGCGGACTGAAAGTATCCGCGGAAGGCGGCGAAGCGTTCTTGGACGAGCGCCGTGGTGGTCTCGTCGCGAAATAGGTTCTCGAGCATCGGCTCGGTTTGCTGGTAGTAGGCGTAGAGCTCGCCGAGGCCGACGCGGAGGCGGTCGTCGGGGTTATCGATCGCTGACCAGGCAGCGAGGTCGGGCGGCGGGTTGGCGGCCGCCCAGTGGGCGGTGCAGGCGTCAAACAGCGCCGCCTCATCTGGGAAGTGGCGATAGACGGTCGAGCGCCGGACGCCGGCGAGCGCCGCGACCGCACTGATCGATGTCCGGGCCGGCCCCACCGTGGCGTGCAGTCGTACGGCGCTCTCCGTGATCCGCAGGCGGGTCTGGTCCTGGGACTCAGCACGGCGCTGCATGCGATACGAACGCGTTTTGGCGGGCATGGGTGTCCGCTGAAGTTTGCCAGACGGACCCTCGACCAGTATGATTGCCGCGACACTACTGTCTAATGAAATGAGGGGCGATGACGACAACAGTGACCTGTTCGGCGTGCGACCGGAAGCCTTCGTTGGAACGTACTAGGGCAGCACCGGTTCCCTCACGCGCTACGTACGTCAGCTGCGAGCCGAAGGTCGGATAGAGCAAGGAGGTCAAGCCGGCAACAAAAGCGCGGCAACGCCCGCTCGCAACCGAAATCTCGCCCTCCTGAAGACCAGGTCCGGCTGGACTGGAGAGCCCCTTGCGCAGCTCCCGCTTTCACGAGCGGCGGGCGTCGTTGACTCGAGAAGGACGACAACCAGCGGCCAATGGAGGAGGGCATCGACGCTGCCGGCGGGTGACCGTGCCGATGCGAAGTCCGCCCGGCGATCAGCCGCGACCCGCAGGGCGCGGGCAGTCAGTCTGATGACCGGTAGCGCAACCCGTCCAGGGCGATCCGGAGCATGTGCTGGGTCTGGGCGGGGTCGGTGGTTGGGATCTTGCCGATCCCCATCACCATCTGGAGGATCTCGCCGAACTCGACGTCCGAGCGCACCTCGCCGGATTCCTGCGCGCGCTTCAGCAACGGCTCGCCGGCGGCGTACATCGAAACGCGGGAAGCTTGGAACAGGGGCGCGTTCTTGTCCATGTAGTTCAGCAGCTCGTCGGCCAGTGCTCGCTTCGTCGCGAGATAGGCGATGAAGCGCCCGAACCAGAGGCTCAGCGCCTGCCACGGATCCTCCCCGTCGAGTTCCGCCGCTGAGCGGGATAGCTCCTCGACCTCGCCAGCGTAGAGCGCCTCGAGCAACGCTTGCCGATTCGGGAAGTGCCGGTAGAGGGTCCCGATCCCGACCCCTGCTCGGCGGGCGATCTCCTCGAGCGATGTCGCCTCGCCGCCCTCGAGGAAGGCCTCCCGGGCTGCGGTCAGGACCTTCTCGTAGTTACGGCGCGCATCGGCGCGCTTGGGCCTGACAAGGAGCTGTTCGGGTTGTGCGGTCGGGCTCATTCGCAAAAAGTCGGTTGACAAGCGGAGGACCCCTCCGTATAGTACCGGAGGATGCCTCCAGTTATTTCGGAGGCGGCCTCCACTTTATCTCACATCTGGCCGATTTTCAACCACCGGGAGATTCATGAACATCGTTTCTCTACCAACCCCCAAGCCGGATCAGCGTCGCTGGGCAACCCTCATGGTCGTCTGCCTGGCGCAGCTGATGATCGTCCTCGACGTGACGATCGTGAACGTCGCGCTGCCCTCGATCCAGCATGACCTCCACTTCAGCCAGGGCAACCTGACGTGGGTCGTCAACGCGTTCCTGGTCACGTTCGGCAGCCTGCTGCTGCTCGCCGGCCGGCTCGGCGACCTCCTTGGACGCAAGCGGGTGTTCCTGGCGGGCCTCACCATCTTCACCGCCGCTTCGCTGCTATGCGGGCTGGCGCCCAGCCAGGGTGTACTGATCGGCGCCCGCTTCCTGCAGGGCGTGGGCGCGGCGGCCCAAGCCTCCGTGATCCTGGCGATCATCATCGCCGACTTCCCCGAAGCCGCAGAACGCGCCCGTGCGATGAGCGCCTACGTGTTCGTGTCCGTCGCGGGTGGGTCGCTTGGCCTGCTGGCCGGCGGCGTGCTCACCGAGACCCTTAGCTGGCACTGGGTGTTCTTCGTCAACCTGCCGATCGGGCTGCTCGCGTTCGCCCTCGGCCAGGCGCTGATCCGGGGCGACCTGGGGCAGGGGCTCGCGCACGGCGTCGATTGGCTCGGCTCGCTGCTTATCACGACCTCGCTGATGAGCGCGATCTACGCGATCGTCGAGGCGACCAGCCGCGGCTGGGGCTCGACCAACGTGCTCGGGTTCGGCGCGCTGGCAGCGGTCCTGATGGCCGTGTTTCTGACGCTCGAGAGCCGAATCGAGAACCCGATCATGCCGCTCCGGGTCCTGCGCCTGCGGGGGCTGGCCCACGCGAGCCTCGTCCGCGGGTTCCTGGTCACGGGCATGTACTCGACGTTCTTCCTCGGCACGCTGTACCTCGAGCACGTCCGCCATTACTCGGCGCTGCAGACCGGGGCGGCGTTCCTGCCCTGGACCATCACCGTCGCGATCCTCTCGCGCGGAATCACCACGCGGCTCGTCGAGCGGTTCGGGCAGCTGCCCGTGCTCGTGGCGGGCATGGCCAGCGCGATCACCGGCCTGCTCCTGTTCAGCACGGTCGGTCCGCAGACCGCCTTCTTTCCGACGGTGTTCATGGCCTGCTTCGCAATCGGCCTCGGGATCGGCATGGCCTTCATGCCGCTGCTGACGATCGCGATGGCCGATGTGCCCGCCGGCGATGCCGGACTGGCGTCTGGGATCACCAACGTCTCCCAGCAGATCAGCGGCGCGATCGGGCTGGCGGTTCTGAGCACCGTGGCCGCCAACCACACCAAGGGCCTGATTGCCGCCCATGAAGGGCACATCAGCTCGCTGATCGGCGGATACCACGTGGCGTTCCTCGTCGGGGCGGCCGCGATCACGGTCGGCCTGGCGCTGGCGCTGGTCCTGCTGCGTCCGCGCAACCGGACCGCCATGCAACTGGCGCAGGCCCCAGACGAGGCCGACGCCTTCATCACCCACGAACTCGAAAGCGAGGCAGCATGACAAGCGCCCAACTTGAATATCCCATTCGTCCCCGCGAGCGGCGAGCCCGCGAGCGCGGCGACCGTCCGGCGGTCTCCGCGTCGCGCCCGCGACGCACTGACATGGTGTCCGAGGCCGTCGTCGCCCGCTATATCCAAGACCTTGCCGGACACGGCCGCCGTGTCCATGGCGCAGCGGAGTGCCCGCAGATAGTGGCGAGGTAAACGGACCAGCCGGTCCCGCACGTCCGAGGCAATGCCTCACCGGCGCAAGCGGCCCCCGGAGCGCGCGCCGCGGCCCGTGGTGGCGCTCGGGGGACTGGCAGACCGACTGAATATCAGGGAGAAGACCTGGGTGGACGGATCATCAAAACTGGCAGGGGCGGGCAGCCCCCGGCTTGGAACGTTCGATTCCGTCGCCGCATTGTCTCGGGCAGCGCTGCGGCCACCACCGGCTTCGCCGGCGGCGCCCGCATCCTGCGGCCTGGTCAGCCACTCGCCTGGGACCACTCTCGGTGCCGACCGTATTTACGGCGGGAGCCACTTGGCTTAGGCTGCGCGGCGGGCGAGATAGACCGAGGTCGCGATCGGGGCCAGCACGAGAACTGCAAGGACCACGATTCCGAGAATGCTTGAGCCGGTGCTCGCTCCGCTGGCGTTGGTGCAGTGTTGTGCGCCGCCGGCGATGCCGCGGCAGATTTGTTTGGTGGGCACGCCGAGCGAGATACTCGCGATCAGTCCGACGAGCAAGCTGGTCGCGAGACCCCCCGGTATGAGCAGCGTTCCGATCCACTTCTCGCGCGTCGTCCAGGCGCGCGAGCTCCACAAAAGAACCAGCCCCGCAAACCAGCCGAAGCCGAAGATGAATCCCCCGAACAAGAGCAGGAAGATCGCGGCCCATTCCGTTGTTCGGCGACGTTCTGAGAGCTCGTCCGGTTGCTGCGTTTCGGCCGCGATGATCGTCTCGGGCTCGCCGAGCTTGTCGAGTACCTCTAGTGCCTGCGCATCCGAGGCGCTCGGGTCGATCGCCTCGGACAAGTGCCCCTCGATCTCCGTCAGCAGCTCGCGCAGCCGCCCGGGCGGGAGGCCACGTCCGGCGCGTTGCAGGCGCTGCAGGTACTCGGCAGCGAGCGGGTGGAGGGTATCGGTGGTCATCTGAGTACTCCGTTCCCAAGCACAGCGTCGACCGAGTCGCGGAATCGCGTCCACTCGATCACGAAGCCGCCGAGCGCTGCCTGGCCGTCGGGGGTGAGGCGGTAGTAACGGCGCGGGGGCCCTGACGGCGATTCGCGCCAGGTCGTATCCACCACGCCCTCGCGACGCAGCCGGCCGAGCAGCGGGTAGAGCGTTCCCTCCGTCGTCACCAGGCCGTCGGCATCACCGAGCGCGCGGACGAGCTCGTAGCTGTAGCGCTCGCCGTCGCGCAGCAGCGCCAGCACACAGAATTCGAGCACGCCTCGCCGAAGCTGCGAGATCGCTGTTTCACGGATCTTCGGCGCTGCCATGCTACACAAGGTAGCATGCCGTGCCAGCTGCCTCAAATCCGGTCCTTGGGGCATTGGCGCTTGCCATCGTCTGCTCGAGTTCGGGCGGCGGCTACTGACCCTCACAGGAGCCAAGCGCGCCGCTTGGGCTTGCTAGCGGACTGCCCAAACGGTCCTGCATGACCCGAGGTCGGACATCTGCCCCCGTTGAAGGCCCGAGTAAGGTCGATGGGCCGTGCTACGAGCCGACGTCCGCGATCAGCGCCGCCTGTGCCGGCGGTCGGGTCCGATCGGCGTCGATACCGGTGGGGGCCCGAGCGGCCGGCCGCCGTAGATGACGTGGCCGGACGCGGTCTGGTAGGTGAGCCACGGGATCGTGGGCTGCTGGTTGACCCCGGCCTTGGCGTAATCGCACACGCCGTTGGGGAAGGCCTGCTTTAGGACACTCCACTCGGCGTCGGTGAATCCGATCGCGAGGTAGTCCGAGCGGCGCAGTGGCGTGAGCTGACATTTGAGGTCGTCGGTCGTGATCGAGTCGCCGGCGACCGTCCGGGGTGTGCCGTACACGGGCACCACACCGGGTGGGCAGAGTCCGTTCGAGAGTTTGTGGCCGGCGCCATCCCAGCATTCGTCGCCAAGATCAGCGGGCTTGTCGCGGATGATCTTCTGGGGAAGCGGCAGGTGATGCTTGTCCTGCTCGATCGACGCGAGCCAGCTGTCCATCGCGATGAAGCTGTTGAGCTCGCAGTTGGAGTCGGCTACTAGCGGGTCGGGGCCCTCCCAGATCAGCTGGTTGGCATGCGTGCCGTGCTCGCGGTCGAGGCGCGCGCGAACGGCGAACGCGCGATAGGAGTCGTGCGCGAGCCCTGGGTTGGGGCCACGGCAGTCGATGATCGCCGTCTGGTTGAGGTTGTTCGTCTCGTTGACGAGCCCGGTGCGGTACGCGTTGGCGAGCGCCGGCTCGTCCGCGACTCGCCGATCGGGCACGGGGTTGAGGTCGATGTCGGCCCCGCCGATGTGAGCGTTCAGGTCGACGAACTGCGCAGGGGTGATCGCTCCGTCGCGCAGCGCCGAGAGCCCGTATTGGACGCCGATGTTGTCGTAGGGGACCCCTGCGAAACCGTGCCCGATCTCCTTCTCGGCTGCGGACCACACGTCCGGCGGGCGCAAACCGAGCAGGTTCTTGTTCAGATCGGCAATCGAGCAGCGAACCCCGCCGGGGTTGGTCTGCGCGTTGTAAAGCTGCTGGCTGCTCACGCCCGCACATGGCCAGTACGGGACCGCCCCGTAGAAGAAGCCGGTCGGACAGGTCGCCGGGGTGTAGGGCGGGTTCACGTCCGTGCATCCGACGCTCAGAAACGCGTTGGCAGTCGTAGGGATGCCCTCGACCGCAGCCTCCTGCGGCTCAGACCACGTCACCCCTGAGCTCGAGCTCGACAGCGCATGAGTGAAATAGTGCTCGAGCAGGGCGTAGTCGGCGACCTGTGTGGCCGAGGTCCACGCGTCCGGGAACGAGCACGTCGGCAGAATTCCCTGGTACACGCCGGGATAGGCGTTGGCGATCCAATACTGGGCCAGCGACCCGCCCGAGCAGCCGGTGCCGATCGTGTACCGCAGCGTGCCGTACCTCTTGACGATGTGCTCCTTGGTCATCAGCAGCGATTCGGCCTGGACGGCGACGTTGCAGTCATGGCTGCTGTTGTCGAGCGCCGTCGACATCGTCATGAAACCCTTGCCGAGCGCATAGTCGCCGGCGGGGTCGCCGGTCGTGGCCGGCGCGGTGCCCGTCTGATACTGGATCGCGCAGCCAAAGCCGTGCAGGATCAGCAGCTTGTGGTTGAACTGCGGCTGGGGATCGAATGTCGTCCAGGGCTTCTCGGGCTGGAACAGGGTCGCGATCTGGTACTGGTCACGATCGATGTAGCCGGTCTCGACCCGGACGATGAACGGGACCGTCACCCCCTGGTCGGTTGTCGTGTTGGCGACGTCCGACGGCGGGTTGTTCGGGGCGTAGGGCTGAAAGCCCGACTTGGCCGGATTGGTCGACATGTACAGATAGCTGAAGCTCGGCGGCTGGTCGCACTTCTTGTCGACCGCGGCCGGCGGGCAGGTCCACGGCTCCAGTTGTGGGCCGGAGAACACCGGACCGCCGATCGGATGATTCACCAACGTCAGCCGTGCCCCCCACCCGCCTGGCGCCCTGGCGCGCAGCACGTTCGGCCCCAGCCTCAGCCCACTGACCAAGGCCTCGAAGCGCCCGTCGGCCCGGATCGCGAACTCCCCTGTCACGTTGCGGCGGTCGAGCGTGACCCGCAGCCGGTGCGCCGCCCGTGCCGGCGAGATCGCCACCAGCGCCGAGCCCCCGCTCACCAGATCGGCCCGGCTCGACAGCACCGCGACGGTCACACGCACGCGAGCCTGCGCGGCCTGCGCCGCCAAGGCCAACAGCAGCACGGCAGCTAGCGCCGCGGCCGCGGCACGATACAGCGCTGACAGCGGAGGGGGCCGGAACCGGTTGAGCATTTCCTCGCTCCTTTTGGCTTCACACCGACAGGACCGGCACCCTAATGGTCCCGGTGGCGAAGGCACCCTAATGGTCCCGGTGGCGAAAGTCCACGTCGCGCGCGGTGGCGGAGATCATCAAGGGAGCGGGAGGACCCTCAGCAACCTCACGTCGCACGCGAACTCTGATCGATTTGCGCTGCGCTGACCGGCGGCGTCGGGCCGCTGTCCGCTCCAGTCGTTGCGGCGGGCGCAGCCCCGTTTCGATGACCCAGGCTCGAAGAGCGTTCAGGATCGACTCGCGGTTCCAGCGCGCCCGGGTAACCGCGGGCGCGCCATCGGCCGGTAGCTGCGGGTCCTACGCCCGCCCGGCGCTGGCCGGAGGCCTGAGCCGGGCGGGCGATAGCCATCTGGGTGGGTCGTCAGAGGGCGGTGACGACGGACTTGGTCTCGAGGTAGTTGTTGAGCACCTGGGATCCCATCTCACGGCCCCAACCGGACTCCTTGTAGCCGCCGAACGGCATCGCGGCGTCGAACACGTGGTAGGTGTTGATCCACACGGTGCCGGCGCGCAGCCGCTTGGCGGTGCGATGTGCCTTGGAGATGTCGCGTGTGAACACGCCGGCGGCGAGGCCGTAGTTGGTGTCATTGGCGACCGGCAGGATGTCGTCGGGTGAGTCGAACGGAGCCGCTACCACGACCGGGCCGAAGATCTCCTCGCGGACGACCTTCATCTCGTTGTTGGTGTTCGTGAGGATCGTCGGCTGCACGAAGTAGCCGCGGTCGGATGCCCGGCCGCCACCCACGACGGCCTCGGCCCCGGCGTCACGGCCGGAGTCCAGATAGCCGAGCACCTTCTCGAACTGCTCGTCTGAGATCAACGGCCCCATCTCAGCGTCGGGATCGG
Organism: uncultured Solirubrobacterales bacterium; assembly: GCA_963799745.1. Taxonomy (GTDB): domain Bacteria; phylum Actinomycetota; class Thermoleophilia; order Solirubrobacterales; family Solirubrobacteraceae; genus Palsa-465. Next base: position 137,888 of record CAWCYH010000003.1, read on the forward strand.
TCCCCGGCGCAACCTTGATCTTCTTCGCCGCCTCCGCGACCCCACCGACCACATCGTCAAAGATCTGCTTCTGGACGTAGAGCCGCGACCCGGCATTGCAGCACTGCCCGTGGTTAAAGAAGATCCCGTTGGCGGCGCCGGCGATCGCGACGTCGAGATCTGAATCGGCGTACACGACGTTGGGCGACTTGCCGCCCAGCTCGAGCGTCACCTTCTTGAGGTTCCCAGCGGCCGCCTTGACGATCAGCTTGCCGACCTCGGTCGAGCCGGTGAATGCCACCTTGTCCACGTCGTCGTGGGCCGCCAGCGCCGCGCCGGCATCGCCGAAGCCGGTGACGATGTTGACCACCCCGTCCGGGAGTCCTGCTTCCAGCAGCAGCTCCCCCAGTCGCAGCGCTGAGAGCGGCGTCTGCTCGGCCGGCTTGAGCACGACCGTGCAGCCGCACGCCAGCACCGGGCCGAGCTTCCACGCGGCCATCAACAGCGGGAAGTTCCACGGGATGATCTGCCCGACGACACCGACCGGCTCACGCAGCGTGTAGGCGAGATATTCGCCCGGCGCCGGCAGCGCCGAAATCGGCACCGTCGAGCCCTCGATCTTGGTCGGCCAGCCCGCCATGTAACGGAACAGGTCGGCGGCCAGCGGTACGTCGGCGGCGCGCGCCACCGAGTAGGGCTTGCCGTTGTCGAGCGACTCGAGCATCGCGAATTCGTCCGCGTGCTCCTCGATCAGCTCGGAGATCCGCCAGATAAGCCGCCCCCGGTCGGACGCGTTCATGCGCCGCCACGGCGAGTCGTCGGCAAACGCGCGGCGCGCCGCCTTTATCGCCCGCTCGATGTCCTGCGCCTGCCCATGCGCCACCTCGCCGAGCACCTCCTCAGTGGCCGGGTTCAGCGTCTCAAACGTCTGACCCGACTCCGCCTCCACCCATTCACCGTCGATCAGGAGCTTATGGGATGAGCGGATGAAGCTGTCGGCCTGCTGCTCTACCGATTCGGCAACCGCCATGTCCTTCTCCTCTCCGCGCGAGCGCCGCCCGCGCGCCTCGTGATAAGTGCGATACCAACCACGCTAGTCCATTCGTGACTACCTGGCAAGGCGGTTCAGGGTGCAAGCGAACCTCCGTCAGAGTTGGCGTTTTCCTAGCACCATGCCCCGCGCGCGCGACCAGCTCACCGCTGGCGAATGGCCCCTGCTGGCGCTGCTCGACGAAGAACCGGCGCAAGGGTCCGCGCTGGCCGGCGCGATGGGCCCAGACGGAGACGTCGGCGCAAGATAGGTACCGGCGGCTCGCAACATAGGGAGATCTCCCGATGCGCGCGGCCATGCGCGATCGTAGGTTCGTGGCATGCCCAGGGACCGACCGATCAGGAGGACCGAGATGCCGCGATACATGGTGGAGCGCACCTTTCCCGACGGGCTGCACATCCCGATCAACGGCGATGGAGCCGAGCTGTGCCGCGGCGTCATCGATCAAAACGTCGAGGAGGGCGTCACCTGGGTCAGCTCGTTCGTCAGCGAGGACAAGACGCGCTCGTTCTGCGTCTATGACGCGCCGACCCCGGAGGCGATCCGAAAGACCGCGGCTCATAACGAGCTGCCGGTAGACCAGATCACCCAGGTGCGGGTGCTCGACCCCTACTTCTACGCGTAAGAGCTCCACCCACGGAAGAACCAGGAGTCTTCATGGGCAATGACAAGCAGTACAAGGTTCCGTCGCGTCGGGAGTTCTTGAAGGGCGCGGGGGTGGCAGGCGCAGGGCTGGCGGCGGCCTCGGTCGGCGTCGGCGCGGGCGCGGTAGTCCCGGCTGCGGCGGCCGCGTCGGCACCGTCTGCGGTTCGTGCGGGGCGCTATTCGGGGCATGGTGGCGCGCCGGAGAGCAGCGTCGATTTTGGGCGTTTGTTTCCGTCGTTGCGGCCGTTCGCGGATGCCACGGACACGGTGCGCGGCGCGTTGTTAGAGGTCGGTAGGCCGGGCGGGATGATGGATGCGGGTGATGATCTGGCGGCGGGTGCGAAGGCGCTGATTGTCGATCCGTCGGTGAATGGCAATCCGACCGCGGATAACGCGTATGGGAGTAATCCGGATAACCCGACGATGACGGCGGGGTCGACGTTCGTGGGTCAGTTCACCGATCATGACATCACGTTTGATCAGACCTCGCGGCTGGGGGTGCCGCAGGATCCGTTGATCTCGCCGAATACGCGCACGCCGGCGCTGGATCTGGATTCGGTGTTCGGTGGGGGGCCGGGGATCCGCCCGGATCTGTATGTGTCAAACCGGGATGGTTCGGTCGGCCCGCGGTTAAAGATCGGGAGTGGCGGGGTGCACGAGGACGTTCCGCGGGTCGCGAACGGGGATGGGAGCTATACGGCGTTGCTGGGCGATCCTCGTAATGATGAGAACGTGATCGTGGCCGGGCTGCATTGCGCTCATATCCTGTTCTATAACCGGGTGCTGGATGAGCTGGGGAGCTTTGACGCGAGCGTGTTCCCGTCCGCCCGGCGGGCTGATGTGAGCAATCGTTATGTGGCGTTTTTGGCCGCGCGGGAGATCACCCTGTGGCATTACCAGTGGCTGCTGGTCAATGAGCATTTGCCGCAGATCGCCGGTCAGGCGCTCGTCAATGACGTGTTGGCGCACGGCAATCGCTTCTATCGCCCGCCGGCCGGGGATGCGTTTATGCCGATCGAGTTCGGCGCGGCCGCGTACCGCTTCGGGCACAGCATGGTCCGCCCGTCTTACCGGGCGAACTTCACCAGCGGCACCGGCGATAGCGCGAGCGCGAGCGCCGATCCGTTCTTCGCGCTGGTGTTCGATCAGACCGAGCCGGACTTCAGCGACCCGGTCGCCTATGACCGCGATGACCTGCTCGGCGGATATCCCGCCGGGCGGCGCTATGTCGGCTGGCAGACGTTCTTTGATCTCGGCGACGGGAATGTCAAGAACAACAAAAAGATCGACACCACCATCTCCAGCGTGATGTTCACGCTCCCGGTCCCGGCGATCGCGCCGCACACCCAGACATCCCCGACCGTGCTGCCCCAGCGAAACCTGCTGCGACAGCTCACCTGGGGACTGCCGTCCGGTCAAGCGCTCGCCCGCCAGATCGGAGTCGATCAGCTCGACCGCGGTGATCTGGCTCAGATCGGCAGTGTGTACGCGCCGTTCGCGGCCAGCACGCCGCTGTGGTACTACATCCTCGCGGAGGCCAAGACGATGACCGGCGGGATCAACCTCGGTCCGCTCGGCGGGCGGATCGTGACCGAGACGCTGATCGGCCTGCTGCGCGCGGACCCCACCAGCTATCTGAACCGCTACCCGCGCTTTCGCCCGTTCCTCGGCAGCGACCTGACGCTCGCAGCGACCCCCGACCCCAGCATCACCGGCAACCGCAGCTACACCCGCGCGCACTTCCTGCACTACGCCGGGGTCCTCAACCCCGGAACCTACCGCTAAACCCAACCCCCACCCCGACTGAGACAGCTTCGATGCCCACCGGACTCCTGACCCCGACCCACATCCTGATCCTGCTGATCGTCGTGCTCATCATCCTCGGCCCCAAACGCCTCCCCCAAGCCGGACACGCGCTCGGACGCAGCATCCACGAATTCAAAGCAGGGATCACCGGCCGCCAGAGCACCGAGATCGAAACGCCGGCGGCGGCACCCGACCCTAGCCTCGCCGAGCACCACCCAACCACCCGGAACGCCAACCAAACCGTCCGCTGATCCAGACCGGCGAGGAGCAGGCACCCCGAGACCGGGCACATGCTCTCAGCCCGGCTGACGGCGAGCACCTGCTCTCAGCCCGGCTGACGGCGAGCCCATGTTTTCAGCCCGGCTGGCGGCGACACCGCGAGGATAGGCGCCTGAACGGCGGGCGCCGGCGCTGGGCTAAGCGGCGCTGGGAGTCGCCGGCACTGGGGGTCGCTGGCGCTGGGGTCGCCGGCGCTGGGGGTCGCTGGCACTGGGGGTCGCCGGCGCTGGGGTCGCCATCCGCTTTGTCACAGACTTGGCGCGCCACGTGACCCACGCGTGACGAATTTCCTGTCACCTTCAGGTCCATGTCCGACGTGGGCCATCGAGTGCGTGAAATAGCCCGACTCGATGGCCCACGTGACGCAATCCTCGCTGCGCTGGCGGATCTCCAGCACGGGGTCGTTGCGTGATGGCAGTTGCTCGAGCTCGGGTTTACGCCGGAGACGGTCCAGTCCCGGCTGGAGCAGGGCCGGCACGTCCCGGCAGCTCTTCGTCGCCTTCCCGGACCCAAGGAGCTGTTGGAGTTCACCTCCGCCGAGGGCGCCAATCGCCACTGCGAGCCGCTCGCCGGCGCGTTGCGTGACACGCGCATCTTCGACTGGCTGGACGGATACCTCGCGTGACCCTCGTCGCGCCCGCCGCTCACGGGAGCGGCCGGCCCCGCGCGGGCGCGGCTCCGCTGCTTAATGGGCTCAGGATCCCGATGAAGCCGAACGGCGCTTCTGTCCGACCGCTCGGATCAGCTGAGCCTTGCCCATCTTCGAGCGACCGCTGATGTCAAGTCGTGCCGCCTCGCGACGCAGCTCGGTCACCGTCATGGCGCCGGCGCCACTGCCCGTCCCGCGCGAGTCGCCGCGCTTTCGGGCCGCTGCCTTTGCCCCTTCGCGGCCGAGCGCCGACCGCGTCTCGCTCGACAGGTTGGAAATCGTCCGCTTGCGACGCGCGGCAGTCTGAGCCTGCTTGACGTTCTTACGGGCCGCCTGACGTTGCTTTTCGCTAGCCATACACCGGCAATACCCAAACCGGGCCACGGTAATCGGGGCTCGAGCTTCGATCGGTTCCCCGGGGCCTAGCATCCAGGTCCGTGTCCACCGCGCCCCGGATCACCGTCGTCGGCTCGGCAAACGTCGATCTGGTCGCCCGCTGTGAGCGGCTGCCACGCCCCGGTGAGACCGTCACCGACGCGGTGTTCGAGCGGGTTCCGGGTGGTAAGGGGGCCAACCAGGCCGTGGCAGCAGCGCGGCTCGGCGCGCGCGTGCGATTCGTCGGGCGGATCGGCCGGGATGATCTGACGTTGCGCTCGCTCGAGCGCGAGGGGGTCGACACAAGCGGGGTGATCCGCGACGACGGTGAAGGCGGCGTCGCGCTTATCCTGGTGGACGCCAGCGGGGAAAACGTGATCGTGGTCGCGCCGGGAGCCAATCGCAGACTCGCCCCCGAGCAAGTAGACGTGGGCGAGGCTGACGCGGTCATGTGCCAGCTCGAGATCCCGAGCGAGGTGGTCGCCGCGGCCGCTGCCCGGGCACGCTTTTTCTGCCTGAACGCCGCGCCGGCACGCGGCCCGCTCGAGTTCCAGCCCGATCTGCTGGTCGTCAACCATTACGAGTATGAGCTGGTCGGCCCGCAGGCGGGACTGGTCGCGCTGACCCGGGGCGCGGAGGGCGCGGTGCTGCTCGACGGTGGGCAAGAAGTCGCGCGAGCGCGGCCGCCGCGGATCGAAGCGGTGGACGGCACCGCGGCCGGTGACGCATTCTGCGCCGCCCTCGTCGTCGCGCTGCTTGAGGGGCGGGAGCGGGCGGACGCGCTGCGGAGGGCGTGCGCAGCCGGGGCGCTCGCGGCCGCCCGCCCGGGGGCCCAGCCCTCGCTGCCAAACGCAGCCGAGGTGGACGCGGCCTGCACAGATGACCCCGCGACCGCCAGCCGACGCGGGCCCTCGTGACCACCCCCCTTTAATAAAAAATCCGTCGAGCGAAGTGGTGGGGGCTCAGTTGGCTGCGGCGGCCGGCTGTGCGTCGTCCGCGGGTTCGGGATCGGCGTCGCCTGATGTTTGCTGCCACACCGCTCTCGCCACGGCGATCAACGGCACGATGATGAGGACCTCGAACGTCAGGACCATCACCCCGAGGCCGACGTGGCCTTGCGCGATCGGCTCCGACCACCTCGCGGTCTGAGGAATGGATACCAGCGGAATCATGTCCGCGAAGTGATACAGGTACACGGCGCCGAACCGTCCCAGGCTCGGCGCGTGGCTTGCGTCAAAGCCGAGCCAGCCATGGACGGCGAACCGATGTGTCGCGCCGGCGAACCACAGCACTCCCATGGTGTAGAGATAGAGCGCGATTCCCACCATGGTGAGCGTTGCCCGCAGTCGACCGTCATCACGACACTGTCGGTAACTGAACCAACACCTCAGTCCTTCCGGAATCAGCCCCGCAGGTAACGCGATCGACAGGATCAGACAGACAACGGCGAGGGAGAACGAGTGAACGACGTTTGCCACAGCGCACAGGCCCAGTGCCAGTAGCAACGAGATCGCGTTGGCTCGCCTCCATCGATCTTTGACGGCCACCTTGATTTGGCGGTGGTACCCGGTGATGATTTCGGTCGGGACAGGCGTTGCAGATTGCTGTTTGGACGGTGGGGTGCTTCCGCGCTCAGCAGCGCTCGAGAAGATGTCGGCGGCGCGCGGTATCGGCTGGGTCAGACGTCTCATGATTTCGCCTCAGCTAACTGATAGACGATCTGAACCCGCCGACGACGTGACAAAGCGCACGTCCGGCCGTGGGAGCATTCGGCCGGGCGGCCGCTACCTTTCGGCGGACGGCAGCCAGTGTGCGCGTTACGGTGCCGAGTATTGTCGTAGAACTCCGGGGTATGGGCGCGTCTGAAGCAACGATCGTCGACGCCGGTGGCCGCGATCTGCGGGTGTCGAGTCCCGATCGCGTGATCTTCCCGGCGACCGAACGCACAGCCGCGGTCACCAAGCTCGACATCGTCGAGTACTACCTCGCGGTCGCCGACGGCATCATGCGCGCGCTCGCGCGGCGACCGACGACACTCGAGCGCTGGCCGAAGGGCGTGCACCCCGGGATCGTCCTCTCGACCCGGGAGAAGGGCGGCGGCGACGCGTTCTTTCAGAAGCGCATCCCGCGGGGAGCTCCGGGCTACGTGCAGACGGCGCGGATCCAGTTCCCGTCGGGACGCCACGCCGATGAGATCTGCCCTACGGAGGTGGCGGTGGTCGGGTGGGCGGCGCAGATGGGGACGATCACCTTTCATCCCTGGCCGGTTCGCCGCGAGGACGTCGACCACCCGGACGAGCTGCGGCTCGACCTCGACCCGCAGCCGGGCACCGACTTCGCGGACGCCGTCGGCGTCGCCGCGCAGGCGCGCGTGATGTTGGACGAGCTCGGCTGGACTGGCTTCCCGAAGACCTCCGGAGGCCGGGGTGTCCACATCTACGTCCGGATTGCGCCCCGTTGGACGTTCACCGAGGTCCGTCACGCCGCGATCGCGTTCGGGCGTGAGCTCGAGCGCCGGCTTCCCGGCCAGGTGACGACCAAGTGGTGGAAGGAGGAGCGTGGCCAGCGGATCTTCGTCGACTACAACCAGAACGCGCGTGATCGCACGATCGCCTCGGCATACAGTGTTCGGCCGAAGGCCGGCGCGCCGGTCTCGGCGCCGCTGGCGTGGGACGAGCTCGCCGAGGTCGCGCCCGAGGACTTCACCGTCGCGACGATGCCGGCTCGCTTCGCCGAGGTGGGCGATCGCCATGCCGCGATCGACGACATTGCCTACTCGCTGGAGCCGCTGCTCGACATGTACGAGCGCGACGCCGCCGAGGGACACGGGGACATGCCCTATCCGCCGGACTATCCGAAGATGCCCGGCGAGCCCAAGCGCGTCCAGCCCTCGCGCGATCGCGATCGCCCGCGGCCCTGAGAGCGCACGCTCGCAGCCTGCCCCGTGCGGCTGGCCGCGCGGTCCGTCACCGTGACTGGGGCAGCTTGACCGACCGGCGCCTGGCAGCGGGGGCGGACGGCGGCGGCACGACCGGCCCGATGTGACCGTCCGGGGCCTCGTCGAGGTCGACGATCACCGGCGCGTGATCGCTCGGGCCGCTGCCCTTCCGGGCCTGGCGGTCAACCCACGCGGCTCGGACCCGTCCGGCGACGACCTCGCTGGCCAGCACCAGATCAATCCGCATCCCGAGGTCCTGATGAAACATCCCTGCCCGGTAGTCCCAGTACGTGAACACCCGCTCGTTCGGCCAGCGATCGCGCACCACGTCGTGCAAGCCGAGCGCCTGCAGGTCGCCCAGCGCCGCGCGCTCGGGCGGCGTGACGTGAGTCTGGCCGACGTATGCCTGGGGATCGAACACATCCTCGTCAGTCGGTGCGATGTTCATGTCGCCACAGACGATCATGGCCTGCGGGCCAGCGGCGAGCACGTCCCGCAGCGAAGCCAGCCACGCGAGCTTGTAGTGGTAGTGCTCGGAGTCCGGGACGCGCCCGTTGGGCACGTACACGGAGACGACTCGGATCCCGCCGCACGTCGCCGCCACCGCGCGGGCCTCGGGACGCGGGAAGCCGGGGGCGCCGGCGAGCCCCGCGACGACGTCGTCCAGCCCCATGCGCGAGAGGATTGCGACCCCATTCCAGGTCGCCTCGCCGTGGACGGCGACGGCGTAGTCGCGGTCGGCCAGCTCGTCGCCGAGCACTTCGACGAACGCGTCGTCGGCGAGCTTGGTCTCCTGCAGACAGACCACGTCTGGACGGCGCTGATCCAGCCACGGAAGCAGCCGCGGCAAGCGCTGTTTGAGTGAGTTCACATTCCAGGTCGCGATTCGCACCGTCGCTACGGTAGCGCCACCGTGCAGCGCATCGGCTCGATTGCGAGACACTGCCGCCATGGAGATCGAAACGACGGACTACCACACGGCCGGCGAGCCGTTTCGGATCGTCCGAGATGGCGTGCTCGAGATTCCCGGCGAGAGCGTCCGCGAGCGCCGGGACAACGCGACGCGCTGCGAGCAGGTGGATCGTGCGCGCCGGATGCTCTGTCACGAGCCGCGCGGACACGCTGACATGTACGGCGGCTTTGTGGTCGCACCCGACGACGACGGCGCCGACTTCGGGGTGCTGTTCTGGCACAAGGACGGCTACTCGACCGCGTGCGGGCACGGAACGATCGCGCTCGGGGCGTGGGCGGTCGAGTCCGGCCGGGTGCCGGCGCCGGACGACGGCGAGGTGGACGTCACGATCGATGTGCCCTCAGGCCGCGTCGTGGCGCGGGTGCGCATGGTCGCCGGCGCGGTCGAGAGCGTTGCGTTTCGCAACGTGCCGGCGTTCGTCGTGGCACGCGGCGTCGAGGCGGCCGGCGTCGAGGTCGATGTGGCGTGTGGCGGCGCGATCTACGCGTTTGCGCCCGCGGCGCGGTGGGGACTGCGGGTCGTCCCCGAACACCTGCCCGAGCTGATCGCGGTGGGCCGCCGGGTGAAGCGGGAGCTCGAGGGCAGCGCGTTCGCGCGCCATCCCGACGACGAGCGACTGTCGGGGATCTACGGGACGGTTCTGTATGAAGAACTCGCTCCGCTGCACCAGCGCACCGTGGCGATCTTCGCCGACGGCGAGGTTGATCGCTCGCCCACGGGGTCGGCGACATCTGCTCGAACCGCACTGCTCGCCGCCGATGGAGCGCTCGCCGGCGGCGAGACCTGGCGCGCGGACTCGATTGTCAACACGAGCTTTCGTGCCCGGGCCATCGGCCGGGCGCCAGAAGGGCTCTTGACCGAGGTCGAGGGAACCGCGTTCCGCACCGGCGAGCACCGCTTCTGGCTCGACCCTCGCGACCCGCTCGGGACCGGCTTCGTGCTGCGATGAGCGCGCGCTAGGCCAGCCCGGGGACGGGCCGCCCATCCTCCAGATACAGGCAGCGTTTCGCGCCGACCGCGGCTGCCACCCGGCGCCGAAGCGGCCCGCTCAAGAGCTCGGTCGCCTCGGCCAGCGCCGCCAGGCGATGCTCGGTGATCTCGCGCCGGTCGAGCCTGAGCGCGCCGAGCTGCCGATCGCTGAACGTGCCGCAATCAAACAGGAACCGGGCGCCGCCGGGCCGGTTTGGTTTCGGGCGTAGAAAGTCGACGCACACCAGCGTGCCGTGCGCGACCTCCAACCCGCACTCCTCCTTGGTCTCGCGCCGGCAAGCCTCCCACGGCGACTCGCCATTGGGTTCAATTTGACCGCCGGGAACCGTCCAGCCCTTCTTGTAATTGGGTTTCAGGATCAGCAGTCGCCCCGCCGCGTCGAAGATCAAGGCGCCCGCCGAAGCCGGGATCCGAGGCACGTCGTGAACAGGATCGACACTCACGGCGATCGCCGTCACGCCGGCGCGCGGGAGCCGTCCAGGAGACGCCCTCGGCCTGGCCTTGCCCGATCAACTCGAGTTGCCGTTGACGTCATTTTGTCATCGTCTACATGTTGCCTATCTACCGCCGGCGCCGCTCGCTTTTGTTCGTTTGGCTTTGGCTCGCCCGGGGGGCCGGGTCCGCCGGACTCGCTACGTGAAACGCGGGCGCAGGATCGGCCGGAACCGACGCCGCCGGCTTGCCCCAGACAGATGCTTCGCCCTCAGGCGAAGCAGCGCGACCGCGTCTTCGGTGCGGACGAACGGATTCGCCACGACCCGCCCGTCGCTGAGCGACAGGGCGGCGACTGCGTCCCCATCGATCAGCGCGATCAGGACCTGTCCCTCGAGCTCGGGCGCGTCGTCGAGCTGCGCGAGGCGGGCGACGACTTGAGCTTCATCGGCGTACCCGGAGCGCAGCGCGACGGTGCCCGCTCCGCCCAAGTCGTTCGAGAACCGCGAGCTCGGGTCCGGATGCGCGCGCCCGGCGGCGCGGAGCAGGTCGGCGCGATGTTCGGCGGCGGCGATGGCGGTTATCGAGGTCATGCGGTTCCTCTCTATCGGTGTGAATTCAGCATGGACCTAAGAGGCCGCTTGCACATCGGACAAAAGGTGCGACCTGCAGGCGCCCACGCCTTACCCGACGCACGCTCAGGCCTTATGGAACTGAGTGGCCGCGACCGCCGGGCTACTCGGCGAGCTTGCGATTGAACCGTCGCACCGCGAGCGGCGCGCACACTCCCACGATCGCCAGGCACCACAGCGCCATCGCGAGCTCGGGGTGGATCAGCTGCCAGGAGCCGGTCGAGTGGACGCCCTGGGTCAGCTCGCGAACGGCCGCCACCAGCGCCGAGACCGGATCCCAGTGGGCGATCGTCTGGGGCACGGCGGCCATGCCGGCGATCGGCACGAACGTGCCCGCCATGAAGCTGAGCGGAAAGATCACGATGAACCCCACTCCCTGCATGGCATCGGGCGAGCGGACGAGCATCCCGAGCAGCACGCCCGCCCACGTGAAGGCGAACATCCCGAGCAGGATCAGCGCGACGAGCTCGGCGCCGTGAACCAGGGTGAGGTGAGGGTTCCAGCCGAGCAAGAGCCCGAAGCCGACCACGATCACCATTCCCAGCAGCTGCTCGCAGAACTGACCCATCACCTGTCCGGTGATGATCGCCAGACGGCTGATCGGGAGCGAGCGGAAGCGGTCGATCACGCCCTCGTTCATGTCGTTGGACGTGGCGACGCCGGCGCCGATGATCCCGAACGCGAGCGACTGGGCGATGATCCCGGGGAACAGGTAGTCCTTGTAGCTGACCCCTGGAACGTGGATCGCCGAGCCGAACACGTACAGGAACAGCAGGATGAACACGATCGGCTGAATCGTCACGTCGAGCAGCCGTTCGGGCACCCGGGGGATAGCCCGCAGGCTGCGGGCGGTGAGCAATGCCGCGGTCATGCAGCCGCCTCCTCCAATTCGTAGTCGTCCTGCTCATCCGTTTCGGTGGGCTTGCCGGTCAAGGCGATGAACGCGTCGTCGAGCGTCGGCCGTCGCAGCGCCACCTCGTCGACCGCGATCCGCGACTCGCCGACGGCTGCCGAGACGCGCGTCAAATCGGCGACTTCGTGCGGAGCGGGAATCGAGATCGTCCGCTGCTCGGGCAGCACGGTGAGCTCGAAGCGAACCCCGAGGGCGTCCTTCAGGGCTTCCAAGGCGAAGGTGTCGGCCGCGACCACGTCGATCCGCTGGTCGCCGACCTGCGCTTTCAACTGGGATGGCGTGCCGGCGGCGATCTCGCGGCCGTGGTCGATCAGCACCACGCGGTCAGCGAGCGCGTCCGCCTCACCGAGGTACTGCGTCGTCAGCAGCAGCGTGATGCCGTCGGCGACCAGCTCCCGAATCGTGGCCCACACGACCTGGCGGCTGCGCGGGTCAAGGCCCGTCGTCGGCTCGTCGAGCACGAGCAGCTGCGGACGGCCGATCAGGCTTGCGGCGAGGTCGACTCGGCGGCGCTGCCCACCGGACAGGTTCTTGACGAGCCGGGTCGCGAATTCGCTGACGTCGAAGCGCTCGATTTGCACGTCGGCGATCCTGTGTGCCTCGCGGCGGCCGGATCCGCGCAGCCGGGCCATCAGCACCAGGTTCTCGCGCGCGGTCAGGTTCTTGTCCAGCGCGGCGAACTGGCCCGTGAGCGAGATCACCCGCCGGACGTCGGCCGCGTGGGTGACGACGTCGTACCCCGCGACGGTGGCCCGTCCCCCGTCTGGGCGCAGCAGCGTCGCGAGCATCCGGACGGTCGTGGTCTTGCCGGCGCCGTTGGGCCCCAGCAGCGAGACGACGGTCCCGGCCTGCACGACGAGGTCGAGACGGTCGACCGCGGTGAAGTCGCCGAACCGCTTGGTGAGCGCCTCGGCTTCGATCGCGAATCTGTTCATAGTCGGTAGATATACAGCAACTGAAAAATTTCTGCAACTGAACTTTTGCCGCTATCCTCCCTGGAGTGGACGATTCGCTTGCGCATGTCGATGAATTCCCCGGTGACGAGCAGGTCGAGCGGGCCCTGGAGCGCACGCTGGGACCCGAGTTGGCCGAGGTATTCGCCCGCGTCCGGCGCGCCGAGGAGCGGCGCGAGCGTCGCCCCGACGAGGGGCTGCGCGAGCGCAAGCGGAGGCTGACCCGACAGCGCATCTCGAACGTGGCGACGGCGCTGTCCGTCGTCCGCGGCTTCGACAACGTGACCGTTGCCCAGGTCGCCGAGGTCGTCGGCGTGTCGGAGAAGACGGTCTACAACTACTTCCCGACCAAGGAATCGATGATCCTCGACACGGCCGATGAGTCGGTCGAGCGGCTGGCGAGGGCATTGAAGAAACGCGAGGAGGGCGAGTCGCTGACGAGCGTCGTCGTGCGGGCGATCCGGGAGGACGAGGAGCCGCTGGACGAGCTCCCCGAGGCGATCTATGAGTGGTTTCCGCGCTTCCGCGACATGGTCTTCGGGCACCCGTCGCTGAGGGCGGCCTGGCTTGACCTCCACAACCGGTTGACGGACGTCGCGGCGCAGGAGCTGGCGGCCTCCGCGGACGTCGACCCGCGCGATCCCGAGCCGCTGATTGCCGCCCGTGCCCTCGTCGACCTCGGCCTGGTCGCGTTCGACTCGCGGATCCGCCACATCGAGGGGGGGCTGCGCGGACGTGAGCTGGGCGCGGCGGTCAACGCCGATGTCGAGCGGGCCGCCCGGCTGCTCGAGACGGGACTGTGGTCGTTCAACCTGCTGGCCCAGGGAGCCCGGACTCGAGCCCAGTTGGTCGAGGCGCAGAAGGCGTTCGAGCGCGCCCGCCGGCAGGTCGTCTCGGCGCTCAAAGAGGCCCGTCTTACCTATCGTGCGGCGCGCCGTGAGGCGGCGCGGGCAGCGCGCGGCGGTGACGATTAACGCTGTCTCGGGGCCAGCGGTTATGGTCCCAGGAGATGGCTGATCGGCTGCAGATCGACGGGCCACGGGGCAGGCTCGACGTAGGGGTCGCCGGTCCCGACGATGGTCATGCCCTGATCTTTCACACCGGTACGCCGAGTGGGGGAAGGCTCTTCCCGCCGCTGATCGATCTTGGCATCGAGCGCGGCGTACGCCACGTCGTCTACGCGCGCCCGGGCTATGCCCGCAGTGATCGCTGGGCGGGGCGCTCGGTGGCCGATTGCGCCTCAGATGTCGCGGCGATCGCCGACGCGCTGGGGATCGGCCGGTTCCTCACGGCGGGCGGTTCGGGCGGCGGTCCCCACGCCCTAGCGTGTGCGGCGCTGCTGCCCGAGCGGGTCATCGCCGCGGCGACGATCGCCGGTGTCGCACCCCGGCACGCCGAAGGACTGGACTGGCTGGAGGGGATGGGGCAGGAGAACCACGACGAGCTCGCCGCCGCCGAGGCGGGCGAAGCGCAGCTGCTGGCGTACCTTGAACCGGTCGCCGAGGAGATGGTGTCCGCGACTGGTGCCGAGCTCTACGAGACGCTCGGCGAGCTGCTGTCGGAGGTCGACCGCAGCGCGTTGACGGGGGCGTTTGCCGAGCACTTCGTCGCCGCCACCCGCGCCGGGCTCGAGCCGGGCGTGTACGGATGGTTCGATGACGACATGGCGCTCATCGGCGATTGGGGGTTCGCGCTCGAGGACATCTCGCGGCCGGTGACGATCTGGCAGGGGGCGCGGGATCAGATGGTGCCGCTGGCCCACGGAGAGTGGCTCGCCGCCCACGTACCGGGAGCGACGGCGCAGCTGCTGCCCGACCACGGGCATCTGTCGCTTGCGCTCGGCCACTACGGCCAGCTGCTCGACGATCTGCTCGCCAGTCTCGCCTGACCCCGCGAGGCTCGATCAGAGCGACGCGAACTCCTCGATCAGAGCGACGCGAACTCCTCGAACAGCGCGCGGGCGGCGGTGATCCCGAGCGGCACATAGTCGGCGCGCAGCCGCTCGTTGGGCGAGTGAATGTTGGCGTCGGGAAGCGAGAAGCCGGTGATGATCGTCGCGATCCCTTTGTCCGCGAGCGCGGGCACGATCGGAAGGGTGCCGCCGGAGCGGACCAGCGCAGGCCGGACGCCGAGCGCCCGCTCAAACGCGCTCAAGCCGAGCTGAACCGCCCTGGCGTCGGGCGCGACTACGCCCGCCGGCGCCGCGGAGAGCACTTCGAGGTCGAGCTGGGCACCGGTTGGCGCCGCATCGCGCAGGAGGCTCTCAAACGCGGCGGCGATTTCGTCCACCCGCTGACCGGGAGCCAGCCGGATCGAGACGTTCGCGACGGCCACGACCGGCAGCACGGTCTTCTCCAGGTGGGGCGACCCGCTCTCGATCCCGTTTATGTCCAGCGCCGGCTCGGCCAGCGTCCGCACGTAGAACTCGTCGGCGGCGCGCTCGTCCATCGGCTGGGCGCCGAGCTCGGCGAGCTCATCCGCGCCCGCGGGCAGCTCGCGCCAGCTCTCGAGCTCCTCCTCGGTCGGCGGCTGAATTCCCGCTCGCAGCGGCTCGGCCAGGCGCCCATTGACGGCGAGCACCGCGCCCAACGTGCGGTTCAGGGCGTGCGCCGCATTGAGGGCGGCGCCGCCGCACAGGCCGGAGTGCAGATCGCGCGCTCCGGTGCGCAGCGTCACGTGCAAGTAGATCAGTCCGCGCGTCGCGACGTTGAACGCCGGTAGTCCGGGCCGGATCATGCCGCTGTCGAAGATCACCGCGGCATCGGCCCCGCGCGCGTCGCTCTCGAGGAACTCCACGATCGAGTGGCCGCCGGTCTCCTCCTCGCCGTCGCACGCGAAGCGGACATTGACCGGGAGCTGGCCGGCCCGTGCCAGTTCGCGCGCCGCCGAGAGCAGCAGGTACAGCTGTCCCTTGTCGTCGGCGACCCCGCGGCCGTAGAGGTAATCACCGCGGATCTCGGGCTCGAAAGGCGCTGATTCCCAGAGCTCCAATGGATCCGGCGGCTGCACGTCGAAATGGCCGTAGCAGAGGACAGTCGGCGCGTTCTCGTGGTCGCGGGACGCGCGCAGCTCTCCGATCGCGAGCGGGTGTCCGCCCCAGTCGACCAGCTCGCTCTTGCCGCCCGCGTTGCGCAGCAGCTCGCACACCCAGTCGCCCGCGCGGCGGACCTCGGGCGCGCGCGCCGGGTCGGCGCTGATCGACTGGATGCGCAGGAACTCCGCGAGCTCGTCGAACCAGGCTGGCACGCCGACGAGCCTACTTCACGCGGCGATGCCGGAGCCGCGTCGCCGCTCGGGCTTCTCGAACACGTCCAGGCGATCGCGCGGCGTCATGCCGACGCGCTCGTACAGACGCAGGGCGCCGGGGTTATCGGAGGCGACCTCGAGCCGGGCGTCGTGCAGTCCGGCGTGAGCGAACGATGCGAAGGCGGTCAGCAGCAGGACCGTTCCGAGCCCTCGCCCGCGTTCGCCCTCCTCGACGGCGAGCAGGTCGATGTAGCCGGTACGCGGGTCAGCGCGACGGCACAGCGTGAAGCCGGCGACGCTCGCGCCGCGTCGAGCCACCCGGCTCAGCCCGGGGTCGAGCTCGCGATTCTCGAGGTGCTCGTGGCGGAACGCCTCCAAGCTCTCCGGCTCGTAGTCCGGGTTGTCTGCGAACGCCGCTCGGTCGGCAGCGTGCAGGGCCTCCGCGTCGCGGGCCACGTCGAGCTCGTGCAAGCTGATCCCGCCCGGCGCCGGGGGAACCGGAAGCGGTCCCCGGATGGCTCGCTCCATGCGCAGCACGGCTCGTACCTGGCGGTAGCCGGCGCCCTGGAGCAGCGCCTGCCCACTGAGGTTGCGGTGCGCCACCGGTTGGCGATGGGTCTCGCGGCCGAGCTCGCGTGCGCGCGCCTCGACCCACGCCAGCAACGCCGTCCCGATCCCCCGCCCTTCGTGCCCGGGATCGACGAACGCGAGCGAGCCCGGCGTGAATACCGCGCCAAAGCCGACGAGTACGTCGTCATCCTCGGCCACGATCGCATCTGCGCCAGGGTCGAATTCCGCCATGCGCCACTGGCCAAGCAGCAAGTCTCGGGTGTAGTCGGTGAGGCCGAAATCATGTTCGTCGCGCGCCGCGAGCACTCGCAACAAGGCCGCTTCGTCATCGCGCGCCGCGGGGCGCAACTCGAACACGTGCGAAGTCTCCCATCGGCCCCACTAAGCTGGGCGAATGGAGAGGGAGACGCGGCTCGCCAGTGCTCGTCTGCCCGGGCTCCAGCGCGCGACGATCCAGCCTTACGAGGACGCGACGCCAGGGCCGTTCTACTACCAGCGGGTCGCGCACCCCGTCGGGGTCGAGGCCGAACGGCTGCTCGGCGAGCTCGAGGGTGGCGAGGCGCTCCTGTTCTCATCCGGAGCGGGCGCCACCACGGTCCTGGTGCTGGCGATGCTCGAGCCGGGGGCGAAGGTCGCGCTCGCCGATGGCGGCTACTGGGGAACGGTCGCCCTGTTGCGAGACGAGCTGGCCCGCTGGGGACTCGAGGTGGCGAGCTTCGACCAGACGGGCCCGCCGCCGCGCGCGGACCTGGTGTGGCTCGAACCCTGCTCGAATCCGCTGCTCAGCTTCCCGGACCTCGACGTCGCGATCGCCGACGCTCATGCGGCCGGCGCACGCGTGGTGGTCGACAACACCGTGCTCAGCCCGCTGCTGCTGCGCCCGCTCGAGCACGGCGCGGACTTCGTGCTGCACAGCGCATCGAAGATCCTCGCCGGCCACCATGATGCGCTCCTCGGCGTCGTCAGCTGCGCAAGAGCGGAGGATGCGGCGCGGCTCGGGGCGTTTCGGACCGTGTCGGGAATCGTCGCCGCACCCGATCCGGCGTGGCTGATGCTGCGAGGAATCAAGACGCTCGGGGTTCGCGCCCGGCGCCAGTCGCAGAGCGCACTCGAGCTCGCGCGCAGGCTCGCCGTCCATCCGGCGGTGGAGCGAGTGCGCTACCCCGGGCTTGGTGATCGCGTTGCCGCGCGATACGTGACGGCGTTCGGGCCGCTGCTCTCCTTCGACGTCGCCGACGCCGAGCGCGCCGCTCGGGTGGAGCGTTCGCTGCGCTTGATCGAGAACGCCACCAGCCTCGGGGGGATCGCCTCGACGCTCGAAGCTCGCGCTCGCTGGGAAGGCGCACGCGTCCCGCCTGGGTTGCTTCGGCTCAGTGTCGGCCTCGAGGATGTCGAGGACCTGTGGGCCGACCTGGCCCGGGCGCTCGAGAGCTGACCGGCGGCCGACCTGGCGCACGCGCTCGAGAGCTGACCGGCGGCCGACCTGGCGCGCGCTCGAGAGCTGACCGGCGGTCTCACGGACGGAGGTGACTGACGATCACGTCATGTTCTGAGGCCAGCCGCTCGGCGATGATCGATCGGTGGCATGCCTGAGGGTCTCTCTCGACGCAAAACAGCGCGGACGCCTGCTCGGCCGGCAGGCCTGCCACCAGCGGCGCAAGGTCGACCCGGTCGAGGATCTCGTGCGCGTAGCGCTCGCGGTATGCCCGGGCCAGCTCGGTGCGTGCACGCTTGCCGATGCCCCGGCGCGCGTCCTCCGCGTACTGCAGCTGACGCAGCTCGGTCGTCGGCGCGAGTTCGCCGTGATGCTGATATTTCACGCCCGCGCGGGTCACGGCGTCCTGGAGTCGCACTGCGTTGGCCCACGCGTACTCGCGGCCTCGCACGCCACGCCGCTGGCGGACGTCGAGCAGCAGACGCACGTCCGCCGCGGCCAGCGCGTTCAAGAACGAGCTCTGCTCCCAGCCGTAGACCCCGATGGTGACAACGCGCTTCACCGGGGACAACGGTGCCACACCTTCAGGCATGGGCCGCAACGGCTTGGAAACGCGGTGGCATCCGGGCCGCGGCCACGCTTTCTCCCGGGAGGGGATACCGGAAAGTAGTCGGATGGCGGTCACCCGGCAGGGTCATTGCTCGGAGGAGGACGCCGGTGAGCAGGGGAGTGCCACTTCGCAGAGAAAAGGGGCCTAACCGATGAGCCGAGAGCGCGCCGAACGGACCGTGCTGACCGTTGGCGGACAGAACTACGAGTTCGCCCTGATCGGTCCCTCTGTGCACGATCAGGCGATCCTCGAGGAGCTGAGCTTCGTCCGACGGGAGGCTCAAGCCGAGGCTGATGCGGCATACCTGGAGTGGCTGGAGCAGCCCAACATGGAAGCGTATGTCGTGTACCGAGCAGCGCAGGACCGCGCGGACGCGGCGCAGGACGATCTCGCTGACTGCGTGCGTCGGCTTGCGGCCGGCGGCACGCGCCGATCACACGCGGCCGGCTGACTGGTCCCGGTGGCGACGGTGGCGCGATCGAGCCTGGCGCCTTCCCGCGGTCGCCTGCACGCCAGGGCGGTCGCAGCTCTCGCGTCTCCAACCGGACGAGGAATCATCCTCCAGTAGCGGTCCTAGCGGCCCAGCGTTCGCATCAGGTCGCGAGACCGCGCCGGAAGCGGCGCGATCAGCTCACGTACCCGGGTCAGGCCGGCGCGGAGCTGTTGGTCTCCGACCTCGACCGGAAGCATCGAGTCCTGGAGCTGCGAGATCGTCTCATCGGCGGTGCGGATGTCCTCGGCGGCGCGCTCGATCTCCTCTCTCGCTCCGGCGGGCAGGCCCGGTGAGGACTCCTCGAGCGGACGCGCGGAGATCTCGTAGCGAGCGGAGAACTCGGCGTGCGTACGTCTCGCCACGCCGTAAGCGGCTCGAAGTGGCCGAAACAGCTCTTGCTCGAGCCGGTCTGCCGACTGCTCGTCCATCTCCTCGTACGCCTCGCCGAGGCGCGCGACCGCCGTACCCAGATGCTCCGCGGCGCCGGCAAGCTCGTCTAGCACCTGCTCGCGGGCGTCGGCCGTGCTGTAGCTCATATGCCGATTCTTCCAGTCAGAAGTGAAAACTTGTTTAGATCCTGGCGTCAACGGGCAGTCTGCAGCAAACGGTCAAGGAACTGCGCCCCCACTTCCTTGACCACTCCGGGAGGACTCAGATGGAACTGAGTCCTCCCGGAGACCCCTCTGCCCGAAGGCTCACAACTTCCTGCGCGGCTGCTACCGTCGCCGCGTCTCGTGCCTGAGCAGATCGCCGAAGCACCTCGGTTTCTGGAATCTGGCCGCGCGGGCCGGGCCAGCGAGTCTCGCCGCGCGCCGGCGCTCGAGCTCGTCTGGAGGCTACGGTGGGTGCTGACCGCGCTCGCGTTACTGCTCGCGGCGCTGGTGGTCGTCCTCTGGGCCGACACGCGCCCGGGGTATGACCCCTACGGGTGGTTGGTGTGGGGCAACCTCACGGTCCACTGGAAGCTCGACACCAACGGCGCGCCGTCATGGAAGCCACTGCCATTTCTGTTTACGGTTCCCTATGCCCTGATCGGCCACCGGGCCCTGTGGCTGTGGATGATCACATCGGTCGCGATCTCGCTCAGCGGTGTGCTGTTCGCGGCGCGGATCGCTTACCGGCTCACCGATCCGCCTGCTGGGCGCCGGTGGACCGGATGGGTGGCGGGCGCGTTCGCCGGCGCGGCGCTGCTCGGCATCAACGACTACACCCATTTCATCCTCAGCTCGCAGTCGGACACGATGATCGTGTCGCTGTGCCTGGGGGCCATCGACTGTCACCTATACCGCAGATACCGGTGGGCGTTTGGGTTCGGGATCCTGGCCGCGCTGGGCCGTCCGGAGACGTTTCCGTTGATCGGGATCTATGCGATCTGGCAGTGGCGGAGGTTCCCCTCGATGCGCTGGCTCATCGGTGTCGGGCTGGCGCTGCTCCCGCTGATGTGGTTCGGGATCCCGGGGCTGACCTCCAAGAGCTTTTTCACCGCCGGCAACATCGCCCTGAAGTCGCCGCGCGCGCTTCACCAGAGCAAGCTCCTGGGGGAGCTCGACCGGTTCTTTGATTTGCACGAGACGCAGATCTACCTGGCGTCGCTGCTGGCGATCGGCCTCGCGGTCCTCCGGCGCGACCGCACCACGCTGATGATCGCCGGCGCGGCAGCCCTGTGGGTGGTGGTCGAGATCGCGTTCGTCCTGCACGGCTGGCCCGGGGTGCCCCGCTACCTGTTCGAGCCGGGTGGAGTGATGTGTGTGCTCGCGGGCGTCGCAATCGGCCGGATCCTGCTCGACCTCCCGCCGCTCCTCGGCCGGGTTCGGATCCCCGCCGTCGTCGGGAGCGTCGGTGCGCTCGTGCTCGTGGCGGTGATCGCCGGATCGCTGATCCCGGCGGCGCGGAACCGGGTCCACATCGAGCGCGCAGATCTCAAGGCGCAGCGGCTGCGCACGAAGTGGGTCGACCACCTACCGGGCCTGATCGCCGTGCTGGGAGGCCCGGCCCGAATATTCGCCTGCGGACAGCCGAGCGCTCCGATCGGCGACCAGAGCCTGCTTGCCTGGGATCTCGGATCCAATGTCGGCCAGCTGTTCTGGACGGCTCGCCTCGGCAGGATCCACCCCCATCCGGTGGTCTTCTTCCAGCCCACCCCGCACGCCTGGAAGGTGACCGCGATCGACACCGCACCCGCCAGGCGGGCGGGTTGTCAGAGCCTGAACGTCGTCAGCCGGGTGACCTGACCGGGCGTGGGCCGGCGCGGTGGCGCGTGACCGAGCGCGGGAGGGGCCCGTGCGGTGGCTCGTGACCTGAGCGCGGGTTGCAACGGTGCGCGGGCGGGTAGAGCACGATCATGAAATCCGAGGTTCCTCAGCCCAGCGAGCCGGCCACGCCAGCGGTCCCGGATGCTCCGGTGACCCCCGTGGATCCCGATCCAGGTACTCCGGCCGACCCCGAGCAGCCGGCAACCGTTCCTCCGGCGGAGGAGCCTGCGGTGCCCGTGGTGCCCGAGCCTACCGAGCCCGACCGCGCCACCGTCCAGGCTGCGAGCTAGGCCGCCGCCTCGAGGATGATCTCCGCCAACGACGCGGTGTTCTGGAGATAGAGCAGATGCCCCGCGTGCTCGAGCGTGCGAAGCCGCGCGTTCGGGATCTGGCGCGTGAGCTGGCGGATCGACGCCGACGGGATGACGTGGTCATCGCTTCCCGCCACGATCGTCGTGGGCGCGGTGATCTCGCCGAGCCGTTCCTCCAGCGCGGGCAGATCGCGGATCAGCGCCCGCTGTTCGTCCACGAACGCCCGCCAGGCGGCAGGGGTCAGCAGCCGCCGGCCGGCGGCGCTGAGGTACCGGTCGTCGATCGCCATGCCCCTCGCTATCCGTCGCCGCAGCGGAGCAGCCATGAGCGCGGCCCCCAGCCCGCTCAGCGCCGCTGCGCTGGCGAGGTAGCCGAGCACCGGAGCGGCCAGCCACCGGTCCAGCTCGTACAGCGATGCCGCGTTGGCGGCCGGCGCCACCAGCACCAGGCCGGCGACTCGCTCCGGGTGGTGGACCGCCAGCGACGCGCCGACGGCGCCGCCGAAGCTGTGGCCGACGACGGTCGCCTGGGCGATCGCGCGCTCGTCGAGAGCGGCAAGCGCGGCCTCGCGGTTGCCGCGGAGATCCGATGCCCGGCTCGCGCCGTCCCACCCGGGCCGGTCGATCGCCACCGGCTTGACCCGACCGCCGATGACCGATGCGACCTGGTTCCAATCGGCCGCGCTGCCCGGCTGGCCGTGCAGCAGCAGTACGGGCCCGGCGCTCAAAGGGAGGCGGCGCCCGGCGGAGCGTTCCCGCGCGGGTCGCTCCCGACCGCGTGGCCGTCGCGGCCGACGTAGCCGTCCTTGCCACCGACCACGACCACGATCGCGTCCTCCGCGCCGGCGTTGCGCAGCCCCCGATGGGTCTTGGGGTCGACGCGCGCTAGTCCGCCCGGGCCGACGAGGTGCCGCGAGCCGTCCCCGAACCGGAATTCCACCTCGCCCCGGTGAACGAAATAGGTCTCCTCCTGCTCGTCGTGGTAGTGGACGCCGGTCTCGTACCCAGGTGGCAGGACGATCGCGTTGATCCCGAACGCGGTTACGCCGACGTTGCGGCGGATCTTCCGAAAGCCGTAACCGTCGCCCATCTGCGCGAGGCTCGAGACCGCGTAGCCGTCACCTTGGATCGCGTCGTCCATCGTCAGCCCCAATGCTATTGCGAGTCCGGCGGGGGGGCACGCGGGCGAGCGCGGCCGGCAGGCCGCGGCGGCATACTACTGCTGTGTCGTCAGCGCTCCTGTCCGAGGCGCTCGCGCCGGTGCGATCGACTCCGTCCCGTTCCGCGATCCTGCTCGATATCGATGGGACGCTGGCGCCGATCGTCGAAAACGCGGCGGCCGCCCACGTGCCCGAAGCTACGCGCCAGATGCTGATCAAAATCGCGCGGCGCTATCAGGTGGTGGCCTGCGTCAGCGGCCGCAAGGCCTCAGACGCCCGCGCGATGGTCGCAATCGGAACGATCACCTATCTCGGATCGCACGGGGCAGAGCTGCTGCGCGCCGGCTGGAGCGAAGCGGTGCTCGAGCCTGGGCTCGAGGATTGGGCGCGCCGGATCCGCGAGTTCGGGCGAGAAGCCGACACGGCGGACCTCCGGCGCCGGCGGGTCCGGCTGGAGGACAAGGGACCGATCGTCGCATTTCATTGGCGGGGCGTTCCGGATGAGGAGGCCGCGCGAGCAGCCATCGACGCGATCGCCGCTCGCGCGCAGGAGGCCGGGCTGCGCACCCATTGGGGTCGCAAGGTGCTCGAAGTAAGGCCCCCCGTCAAGATCGACAAGGGCGCCGGCATCGCCACGTTGCTCGCGGACGCGGATCTCGAGGCGGCCCTGTACGTCGGCGATGACGCGACCGACCTCGACGCGTTCCGGATGCTCGAGCAGATGGTGCAGGACGGCCGCCTCAAGCAGGCGGTTCGCGTTGGCGTACGCTCTGAGGAGGGCCCTTCGGAGATCGCCTCCCAGGCGGATATCGTGGTCGAGGGGACCGACGGCGTGCAGCGGCTGCTCTCGCTGCTGGCCGCAGACTGAGATGCGATTCCCCGACTTTCTACGCACCACCGTATTGATCAGTGCCGCGGCGGCGACGGTGCTCGGCGCCGTGACCCTGGCGGGCGCGAGCGGGAACGGCGATGACATGCTCGTGCCATTCGCCGCCGGCTGGTGGGCGCTCGCGGGCTTGATCGGCGTCGGGTTGGGCCGCCGGGCCTCAGCCTCGCAGCAGATCGCTTCGCTGCTCGCGGCTGCGCGCACGCAGACGATGCTGCCCGAGCTCAACCCGGGAAGGACCGTTCTGAACCGGCTTTGGCCGCTGCTCGTATCGACGGTCGGCGCCGGGGCGGTGGCGTTCGTTTTGCCTCAGGTCCCCGCCGTCGCCACCGGCTTCGCGATCATCTGGGCGCTCGGGTGGCGCCGTCAGGCGTCGGCTGTGACCGCGATCGAGGAGCGCGACGGGGCCCGCTTCTATGTGGAGAAGACCTCGCCGCTGCAGCCGATCAGACTTGTCCGAACGCCCGGCTTTCGCTCGAACCTGTTCGAGCTCAACGGCGCCTCGGGCCGGCGCCCGGCGCGGCCGCGCGCTTAATCGAAGTAGAGATGTGAGGCCACCGACGTGCCAGGATCGTTTGGCGGATGACCGCGTTTATTCCCAGCCCATCGTCGAACGGCTTCTACCTCGGGCCGCTGTTCGTGCACGCATACGGCCTCGCGTACGTATTCGCGGTCGCGGCGGCAATCCTGGTCACGACGCGCCGATGGGAGCGGTTGGGAGGTAAGCGCGAGCTCGTCTACGAAACCGCGATGTGGGGATTTCCCGCCGGTCTGATCGGCGGCCGGATCTACTTTCTCATCACCACGCCGAGTCAGATCCCACCGCATTGGTGGGGTCCGTTCGCGATCTGGAAGGGCGGCCTCGGCATTTGGGGCGGAATCGCCGCCGGGGCGGCGGCAGGGCTGTGGCTGCTACATCGCCGGCTGGACAAGCCCGACGTGCTGCGGTTCATGGACTGCGCGGCGCCGGCGTTGCTCGTCGCGCAGGCGATCGGCCGGATCGGCAACTACTTCAACCAGGAGCTGTTCGGCAAGCCGACGACGCTGCCGTGGGCGCTGAAAATCGACCCGGCTCATCGCCCACCCGGGTTCGAGCAGTACGCGACGTTCCAACCGACGTTCCTGTACGAGATCATCTGGAATCTGTCGCTGGCGGCGTTCCTGGTGTGGCTCGGTCACCACCGCAAGATCCGCGCCCCCGGACTGTTCGCGCTGTACGTGGCCGGTTACTCCGCGTTTCGAATGTTCGAGGAGACCCTGCGGATCGACTACTCCAACCACATCTTGGGTCTGCGCCTGAACTTCTTCGTGGCGGCGTTGCTGTGCATCGCGGGGCTGATGTGGTTCGTGGCGATCCAGCGCGGCTCACGGGTCCCCGGTGGCAGCGTCCGGCCGGCGGGGGGCGAGCCGGCGGGCCGCAGCCAGGCGCCGGCGGGGGGCGAGCCGGCGGGCCGGAGCCAGGCGCCGGCGGGGAGCGAGCCGGCAGGCCGGAGCCAGGCGCCCGCGGCGGGCGAGCGGGCAGGGCCGAGTGAGCCCAGCGCGAGGCGGCGCGTGATCAGGTAAGCGGCAACTTCACGCCGCCGATCGGCTCCGCTTGCGCAGCGCCGACAACTCGGCCCACGGCCTCGTGTTAGCGACGTCGGCGGCGGTCAGCCAGGCGCGCCGCGCGGTGGCGATCCCGTAGCGCGCCACCTCGAAGCCGCCGACCCGGTGCGCATCACAGTTGATCACGATTGGCACGCCGGCCGCCGCCGCCGCCCGCGCATTGATGTCGTTTAGATCGCGGCGATCCGGGCTGGCGTTGATCTCGAGCATCGTGCCGGTCCTGGCGGCGGCTTCGATTACCTGTTCGATGTCGAACTCATAAGGCCGCCGGCCTTCGATTTTCCTGCCCGACGGATGGCCGATCACGTCGACCAGCGGATGCCCGATCGCGCGCACCATCCGGGCGGTCATCTCCTGGGCGCCCATCCGGAATGACGAATGGACGCTCGCGACCACCCAGTCGAGCTGTGAGAGGACATCATCGTCGTAGTCGAGCGTGCCATTGGGGAGGATGTTGACCTCGCTGCCGGCGAGCAGCTCGATTCCGTCGACCGCAGCCGAGCGGATCCGCTCGACGTGCTCGGCCAGCCGATCCGGCGAGAGATCATCGCCGAAGCCGAAGCTGGCCGAGTGATCCGTGATCGCGAGGTACTCGTATCCGGCGTCGCGGGCGGCGCTCGCCATCTCCTCGATCGACGCGGTGCCATCCGAGGCCGCGGTGTGGCCGTGAAGATCGCCCCGGAGATCGCCAAGCTGGATGAGCTCGGGGAGCGTCCGGTTCGCCGCCGCCTCGAGCTCGCCGCGGTTCTCCCGGAGCTCCGGCTCGATGTACTCGAGCCCCAGCAACGCGTAGACCTCGGCCTCGGTTTCGCAGCGATGGGTCTCGCCGGTGGCATCGTCGAGCACGCCGTACTCGGAGACGTGCAGCCCCTTGCGCACTGCGGCGTCGCGGAGCGCCATGTTGTGCTGCTTGGAGCCCGTGAGGTGCTGGAGCAGGTTGCCGAACTGATCCGGTGCGACGATCCGCAAATCGACCTGGAGACCCGTGTGGGTGCGCAAACGGACTCCGGCCCCGCCCGGCGTGGCCGCCGTCTCGACGAGGTCGAGCGCGACCGCTGCGCGCGCCAGGGCCAGCGGATCGCCGGCGGTCGCGATCACGTCGAGGTCCTTGACGCTGTCGGTCATCCGCCGAGCCGAGCCGGCGAGCTCGACGCGCTCGGCCGTCGGGTGCTCGCGCAGCGCCGCAATCAGTTGCTCGCCCACGGCGAGCGCACGATCGAGCACGATCCGGACGCGCGGCTCGCCCGGGTTGTGTGCGGCGATCGCCGCGAGGATGGTCTCCTCGGCCTTCGGCCCGAACCCCTTCATTGCGCGAATCCGCTGCCCCTTCGCGGCCTCCCTGAGGGCGTCGAGCGAATCGATCTGGAGCTCGTCGAACAGCCGACGCGCGCGCTTCGGGCCCAGTCCAGGGAGTCGCATCATCTCGACCAGGCCGGGCGGGAACTTCGCGCGGAGCTTGACCACCGCCGGAATCGCGCCGTCGTCGGCGAGCGCCAGCACCTTCTCCTGGATGATCGCGCCGACTCCGGGCAGCTCGGTCGCGCGGCCCTGGCGCGCCAGCGCGGTCACCGACATCGGAGCATCGCGCACCGCCTTGGCGGCGTTGCGATACGCGACCACGCGGTAAGCGATCGCTCCGTCGAGCTCGTAGAGGTCGCCGAGCTCGTCGAGTGCCGCCGCGATCTCGCTATTGGTCGGTTCCGCCATCCTGCAACGTAGGCTAGTGTGCCCTCCGCTATACTTTTTGAAGTAACCGCAGACCACAAGGAGCTCGAAAATGGCAGGCAACGTCGCCGAAGTCACCGATAACAACTTCCAGGCCGAGGTGATCGAGTCCGAGCTCCCGGTGCTGGTCGACTTCTGGGCGCCGTGGTGCGGGCCCTGCCGGATGGTCGCGCCGGTCGTCGAGGAGATCGCCCAGGAGCGCGAAGGCGAGCTGAAGGTCGTCAAGATGAATACCGACGAGAACCAGCAGACCGCGGTGGCGTTCAACATCATGTCGATCCCGACGCTGATTCTGTTCCGCAACGGACAGCCCGCGAAGACCGTAATCGGCGCCTATCCGAAGCGCAAGCTCGAAGCCGAGTTGGAGCCGGCGCTGGCGTAGGCGCACACGCCCGGCGCCAGCGCTACCGCTAGGCCAGCGCCACCGCTACGCGCAGCTCGAGTCCATCAATGTCGACCGCCTCGACGCCATTGAGGGACTCGTAGCCGACCTGCACGGCCAGCGTCTCGCGGGCGAGGTAGGGCTCGTGCGCCTGCGCGGCGAGCAGCAGGGCGGAGTCGCCGTCGAGCGTGAGGAGGATCCGGTCTGTTATTTCGAGGCCCGCCGCGCGTCTGGCTGCCTGGACCGCGTGGACAATCTCCCTGGCCCGGCCCTCGTCTCGTAGCTCCTCGTCGATTTCGAGCTCCAGCGCGACGGCGTGCGATCCCTCGCGCTCGACCTGGTAGCCCGGCAGCGGCTTCATCGAGACGAACAGATCATCCGGCTCGAGGGGGTGGTCCTTGCCCCCGACCGCGATCGCCACGGTTCGACCCTCGCGCAGGGACGCCGGGACCAGCGCGGGATCGAGCGCCGCGACCGCCGCGGCGACGAGGGGCATCTGGTTTCCAAAGCGCGGACCCAGCGTCCTGTAGTTCGGCTTGATCTCGACCTCGCCGAGCTCGTCGGCCTCCGAGACGAACCGCAGCTCGCGCACGTTCAGCTCATCGCCGACCAGCTCGCCGAAGCGCTCGATCGCCCCACGCTCGAACCCGGTCGCGACGACCACCGCCGCGCGCAGCGGCTGGCGCACCTTGAGCTTCGACTGAGCGCGGGCGGCGAGCCCGAGCCGGACGGTCTCCCGGGCGACCGCCATCGCCTGCTCGAGTTCGGGGTCGCGCTCGTGGGGAGTCGGAAAGTCGCACAGGTGCACGCTCGCCTGCGAGCCGTCGAGGTTGTCGTAGATCTCGTCCGATAGGAACGGGCAGAACGGCGCGAGCAGCTTGGCGAGCGTCAGCATGCACTCGCGCAGCAGCCCGAACGCCGCTGGATCGCCGTCCCAGAAGCGGCGCCGCGAGCGGCGCACGTACCAGTTCGAGAGCTCATCGACGAACTCCGCGATCGCGCGACCTGCGGTGGTCGCGTCGAATTCGTCGAGGCGCTTGATCACGGTCTGCACTGTCGCCTGCAGACGCGAGAACGCCCAGCGGTCCAGATCGCTGGCCTGCGCCATGTCGAGGGACTGGTCGTGATCGATCGCGTTCGCGTTCGCGTACAGCACGTAGAAGCCGTACGTGTTCCACAGCTGGAGCAGGAACTGGCGCACCGCCTCGCCAATCGTCTCCAGCGAGAAGCGGTAGCCGTCCCACGGCTGCTTGGAGGTGAAGAAGTACCAGCGGAAGGCGTCCGCCCCGTAGCGGTCGATCACCTCCCACGGCGCGACCACGTTTCCGACCGACTTCGACATCTTGCGACCGTCCTCGTCGAGGATCAGCCCGAGGCACACCACGTTGCGGTAGGAAGCGCAGTCGAACAGCAGGGTCGAGATCGCGAGCAGCGAGTAGAACCAACCCCGCGTCTGGTCGAGCGCCTCGCAGATGAAGTCGGCGGGGAACCGCTGCTCGAAGTGTTCGAGGTTCTCGTGCGGGGCGTGGTATTGCGCGAACGGCATCGACCCGGAGTCAAACCACACGTCGATCACCTCCGGCACGCGGCGCATCTGTTCGCCGCACTCCGGACACGGGAACGTGACCTCGTCGACGAACGGCCGGTGGGGGTCGCTCAGCGTCACCCCGGAGAGCTCGGCAAGCTCAGAGAACGCCCCGATCACGCGCAGGTGCTCGTTTGCGCAGCGCCACACCGGTAACGGCGTGCCCCAGTAGCGCTCACGCGACAGCGCCCAGTCGACGTTCCCCTCGAGCCAGTTGCCGAAGCGACCGTGCTTGACGTGCTGGGGATGCCAGTTGACCGTCTCGTTGGACGCCAGCAGCCTGTCCTTCCTCTGGCTCGTGCCGATATACCAGGACGGCTTGGCGTAGTACAGCAGCGGCGTGCCGCATCGCCAGCAGTGGGGGTAGCTGTGCTCGATCGTCTCCGCGCGCAGCAGCCGGCCACGGGCACGGAGATCCTCGACCAGGTCCGGGTCGGCATCTTTCACCCACCGTCCCGCGTAGGGTCCGATCCGTTCGTCGAAGGTGCCGTTGAGCCGCACCGGATTGATGACGTTCAGCCCGTACTGCTGGCCGAGGCGGAAGTCGTCCTCGCCGAATGCGATCGCGGTGTGGACCAGCCCGGTGCCCTCCTGGTCGCTGACGAAATCGGCCAGCAGCACCGTGTGCCCGCGCTCGCCGTAGGCGCTCGCCGGGATGAACGTGAACGGTGGCTCGTAGCCGACGCCTTCGAGCTCGGTTCCTGGAAAGCTCGAGAGGATGTCGGCGCCCTCGAGGACCCGCTCGAGAAGCTCCTGAGCGACGATGAACACCGGCCCCCCGTTCGCCTGCGCGCGGACATAGATCAGCTCCGGGTGGACCGCGACCGCAGCATTTGAGACGAGCGTCCACGGCGTCGTCGTCCATACCAGCAGCTCATCCCCGGGATCGGCGGCCCCATGCGCCTCGGTCACCGGCAGCCGTACGTAGATCGACGGATCGACGACGTCGCGATAGACGTCGGGCTGTCCCAGCTCATGGCTGGAGAGCGTCGTTTCGTCACGCGTGCAATACGGAACGACCTTCAGCCGCTCAAACAGCAGTCCCTGGTCGTGGATCGCCTTGAGCGCCCACCACACCGACTCGATGTAGTCGGAGTCGAGCGTCCGGTAGGCGTTCTCGAGGTCGAGCCAGAAGCCGATCCGCTCGGTTACCCGGTTCCAGTCCTCGACGTGGCTGAGCACCGTTTCGCGGCAGCGCGCGTTGAACTCGGCGATGCCGTAGCGCTCAACGTCGCTCTTCGAGGTGAAGCCGAGCTCCGCCTCGACGGCGAGCTCGACCGCCAGTCCGTGGCAGTCCCACCCGCCCTTGCGCTCCACATAGAACCCGCGCATCGTCTTGTAGCGGGGAAAGATGTCCTTGAACACGCGCGCCAGCACGTGATGGGAGCCGGGCGGGCCGTTGGCCGTGGGCGGACCCTCGTAGAAACCCCACGGAGGACTGTCGCGCCGCCGCCGCACCGACTCTGCAAACACGTCGCGCTCACGCCAGCGCTCGAGCACACGCTCCTCCAGATCCGGAAACGAGGCGCGGGGATCGACGGGGCGATGGGGAGGCGGCATGGCGCGGGATTGTAGGAGGGCGCTGACCCGCGTCCCTGGAGCCAAGCGCGCGGATCGACGGCCTGCGAGGATCGCGCCACATGTCCGGGCAGGCAACGGTGGGAGGTCTTGGTGCCGATCGGCTATCTCGTGACCGTGGCGCTCGTCGCATCAGGCACGTTGTCCGCGCTGGCGCCGCCGCGCCGGCCGCGGGCGCTCGTGAGGATGAGCTGGCTTTCCAGCGCTGTGATCAACGAGTTGCCGTTCGTTGCCCTCGTTCTGCTGCTGGCCGCCACGGGGTTGGCCATCGGGGAGGGCGATGTCGACTCGCCGGGCGGTTGGGTGCTCGTCGGTGTGGCCGTCCTGACGATGCTTGGGCTCTTGGTGGTCGCCCGGCGCGGCTTGCGGGCGGTTCCGGCCCTCGATGACGCTCTGAGCGAGGGTCTCGGACCCGGTTGGCGCGCAGCCATCGATGCCGAGATGGCCGCCGGGCTGCGCCGCCGCCTCCCGCTGGCCCGAATCCTGCTCTGGCCGTTTCCGGGGCTGTCTCGGCCGGGCGCCGTCGAGCGGGTGGCGAACATCGTCTACGGCGATGCCGGCAGGCGCAATCTGCTCGACGTCTACCGCCACCGCGCGCATCCCTCCGGCGCCCCCACGTTGGTGTACCTGCACGGGGGCGGCTACTTCAGCGGCCGTAAAAGTCGCGAGGCGCGGCCGCTCCTCTACCGGCTTGCGAGCCAGGGATGGTTATGCATCAGCGCCAACTATCGCCTGCGGCCCGCCGCGACGTTTCCCGACCACCTGATCGACCTCAAGAAGGTCATCGCCTGGGTGCGCGAGCACGGCGACGAGTACGGCGCCGACCCGGCGATGCTGTTCGTGGCCGGCAGCTCCTCCGGCGGGCATTTGGTCTCGCTGGCCGCCCTGACGCCCAACGCTCCCGCCTTCCAGCCCGGCTTCGAACATGCCGACACCTCGGTCACCGCCGCCATCTGCCTCTACGGCTACCTCGGTAACTACTACGGACAGGGACCCAGCTCCTCGCCCGGGGCGTACGTCCGGACCGATGCGCCGCCGTTCTTCGTGGCGCAAGGCGATCACGACACCTACTCGCCGCTCTTCCTGGACATCGCCCGCGGCTTCGTGCAACAGCTGCGCAGCACCTCTTCCCAACCGGTTGTCTACGCCGAGCTGCCCGGGGGCCAGCACGCGTTCGATCTGTATCACTCCCTCCGCTTCGAGGCGGTCGTCGACGCGATCGAGGCCTTCACCGCTTGGGTGCGCTCACGCGAATAGGCGGACCGACGGTGGAATGCAGAACCGGCACCCAAGCCGCCAGCAACGACGACCACCGCTTGTTCATTGGTTTTCAGCCCGCGATCGCTTGTGCCGGCCGGATCCCGCCTTGACGCTCGATCCGCGCCAGCAGCAGGTCCCGGGCCACGACCGGCATCTCGCCGAGCCGCAACACGGTGCTAGCGGCGGTGTGTGGGACCGCGCCGCGATAGTCGCACACCACGACCTCCTGGGCGACCCCGCGGACGGCGAAGACGAGCCGCCCGATCGCGTCGAGCGTCACCCTGCGCCCCGTCAGCACGACTGCTGTCGGGACTAGTGCCCGCAGCGCGCGGCCGAGACCGGTCAGGTCCGTGGCGGGGGAGAGCGAGAGGGTCCGGAGGCCCGCACGGCGCAGGATCAGTTCCAGCGTCTGGGCATGGAGAGCGTCGAGATCGAGCGGGGCGGAAGCGTCGAGCAGGAGGATCCCCTCCGGGCGGCTGGCCGGCGGCGACAGTCGCTTGAGCGCCGAAAGCCAGCCGGTGGCGAATCGCCACCCGAACTCGAATTCGACCGTGGGGCGATCTGGACCGGCGTGGTCGGCGACGGCCTGGAGCAGGACCTCTTCGATCGTCCGCTCCACCGAGCGCAGCGCGAGGCTCTCCTCGAGCAGGCGCGCCGCCCGGTCCTCGTCGAACGCCCCGAACGCGTCGGCCAGACGAGTCGGTGAAGAGGGACCCTCGCCGCGATCCCGTGCAAGCGAGACCGCCGAGGAGACGTTGTGGGTCTCGGCGAGCGTCAGCCGCAGCGATTCGATTTCCGTGAGGGCGTATTGCCGGTGCCCGCCGGCGGAGCGAAGGGGGCGCGGGAATCCGTAGCGGCGCTCCCAGCTGCGAAGCGTGTTCGGGCTGATCCCGAGCATCACCGCCGCAGCGTTGGTCCGGATGCCGCTCATTCGAACGAGTTATCGAGGGGATGGGGGCGATTTGCAAGAACCGCAAGCCGCCGTGCAGGCAGGGTCTTGGGTAGTCGACCAGCGGCGTCGTCCGCCAGCGCTGTGGCTAGTCGAACACCAGGAGCGCCGCGCGCGGCGGCCCGCAGGTGGCAATCCGCGCCCGGATCCGGACCCCGAATGTGTTCGCGGGGCGAACGGTGACCGTTTGGACTCGTTCGTCACCGCGCGCCGCCCACGTCACGGCGACGGCGAGATTCTCCGAGGCCGAAGCTTCGGCATCGGCGGGGACGACCAACTCGGTCACGAGACGGTTGACCGCGTCCGTTTCACTGATCGCGAGCAGCTGCTCGGCCGCTGCCGAGACGGCGCATACCGACATCGAGCCGTCGATCACGATGAACGGGCTACCGGGCGCCGGCGCCACGTCCCCGGCGGCGGTGAGCAATAGCCCCATCTCGCAGGTGGTGCACACCCGAGAGTTGGCCTTCTGACCAGGCGACGAGCCGCAATGGCTGCAGAACGACACGTCCGGAGTGGGCTCGGGCGCCGGTACTACGGTCAGCGCGGCCCGTCGGCGGTTCAGTTGCACGTTGGTCATCAGTCCCTTCCGCAAAGCTGTTGCTGGTTACAAGGTTGCGGTGCGAGCGCCTCCGGGTAACTCGCCCGGCTGCCGCGCCGTCGGGGCGACGGCGACAGCCGGCTTACCCGCCTCTTCGACTAACTCGAGGATGCGTCGTTGGGCGTCTCCCGGGCCGCTCGGGAGCACCCCGTTACCTGTCGTGCGGACCCTCACGCGCTGTCCAGCACGGCGATAGACTGCCACCGGAAGCGCTCCCGCTGATAGTCGTACCGCGTAGGCCCATCTTGCGACTGCGTCGTCATTTAGGTGCCCCCCTGCGAGCACAACAAGGTTCGGATGGTGCACCGCGAGGGCATCTCCGATTCCGGCCACGCCTCGAGCCGAGAGACTCAGGACGCACACGCCTGCTCGCACGCAGAACAGCTCCAGCGCGCGAATGTGAGCAGCGTCCGGATCCAGCTCGTCGCGTGAGGCGTCCCCGACAACGATCGAGACGGGACGTACCGGCGGCGGTGCCAGCCGCTGCGCGCGTCTCAGCCAGTCTGCCCCCCAGTGTGCCGCGAACGCCCACGCTGCTGAGTCCACCGTGTACCTGCGGGCGATCTCGTCGAGTGTCGGCAACAGCACCTCCTCGACCGACCGCTCCACCGACCGCAGCGCCAGCGCCGCTTCGATCGCGGCATCAGCGCGCTCCCGCTCGTAGGAGACCAACGCTCCAACCAGCGAGTTGCTGTCGGCGGCAAGACCCTCCCGCGCTCGCGAGACAGCCGAAGAAATCGACAGCCCTTCCTGCAACGCATCTCGCAAGGCTGCCACTTCGCCGTGGGTGAACAGGCGATGCTTACCCGGCGAGCGTTGCGGCTTCGGGAAGCCGAACCGCCGCTCCCACGCGCGCAGCGTATTCGGGCTGACGTTGAGCAGCGTCGCTGCTTCGCTCGTCTTCAGGTAACGCATGGGCAGGAAAGCTCGGGGCAAGCTTTGCGATTCATAAGCACCCTACGTAGAATTGGGCAAATATACGACCCCAGCCTGTGCAAGTCGAGGGGCGGGCCCAGCCCTTTCTATCAGGTGCGGTCGTCGGAGAGGGCGAGCTTCGCCTGGGCTGACCGCAGGGACGACATCGACCATTGGCGGGCTGGGACCGCCGGACTAGCGCGAGGAGGATCTGATGATCTGGCGCGAGACCTGATCTAGTTTCCGAACAGTTGGTTTTCCAGCGCAGTTCGCGGTAACGTGGCTGCATGCTCCGCCGTGCGGTCGGAGAACGGTTCGTGCCGCAAAGGTTCACGAGGACCGCTCTTGTCTTAGTGACGGCAGGCTTGTTCGCGGCGGTCCTCGTGTCGATCTTGGTTGGCCCCGGGGACCGCCTGACAGGCCTTACGCCCGTGCTCGCGATTGCTGCCGTCGTGTCGGGCATCATGGTGCCCGGCCCCGGCCGGGGGGAACCTGCCGTGTCAGCGACGTTCATCGTGCTGGTTCTGGCCGCCGCCTTCTTGGGCCCCGCCAGCGCGTGCGCCGCAGTGATCATTTCCGAGCTGGCGTCTTCGGCGCGACTGAAGACGCCGCTGCGAACGATCGTCCTGATCAATCTGCCGGCCGGTCTGGTGCCAGCGGCGACGATCGGCCTGCTGATCCGCGCGCTCGTGAATCCGCCGAGCGACACGGTGATCTTCTACGTGGTTCTCGGACTCGCCGCCTCGGCGGCGTACGCCCTGAGCTTCGTCGTGTTCGCGATCTGCCGCCGTGTCGTCCATCCCCGGGCAACGCCAGTCGGGATCCGCGACTTTGCGGAATCGCTGCCGGGGGCGGGATTGAGTGTCCTGCTCGTCCTCGCCGGCGCGAGCATCTACCTGAAGGTCGGCCTCCGTGGCATCGCGTTCGCCCTCTCGGCGGTGTTCGCGTTCTCCTACATGGCCCATCTGCTCCAGCGCGCGCGCCACCGTTCCGAGCAGTACGTCTCGCTCTCGTGGGGCGTGCTCGCGGGGCTGATGCGCTCGCTGGACATTCGCGACCAGCGGGCGGCGCGGCATGCCGCGGCGGTCGCGCGGTTCGCGAGCGATATCGGGCGCAAGGTCGGGATGAGCGAGGTGGAATGCGAGCTCGCCCACACCGCCGGCCTGCTGCACGACATCGGCCATTTTGCGCTGTCGGACCGGGTCGCCGAGCGGGGCCGGACGCTGACCGACGAGGACTGGGCGGCAATTCAGCGTCACCCGGAGCTTGGCGCCGACATGCTCAAGGACCTCGGTATGTACGGTCCGGTGGCCGAGATCGTGCTCGCCCACCACGAGCGGATCGATGGACGCGGCTACCCGCAGGGACTCCCCGCCGAGGAGATTCCCAAGATCGCGAAGATCATCTCGGTGGCCGAGGTCTACGACACGCTCACGGCCAGCGACACCTACCGCACGAGGATGAGCTCATTCGAGGCGCTGCGTGAGCTGCGACGTGTCTCGGGGTCGCAGCTCGACGGCGACTATGTCGAGGTGCTTGCGCAGCTCCTGAGCGGCGAGGGGGTCGACTACCGGCACGCGGACGCGGCAGACTTCGACACCGAGCTCGCGATGGAGCGGCGGATCAAGGAAGCGGGCGCGGGATAGGCCTCGACGGGGCCTCAGGCGCTGATCCGCGACGAGCGCCCGCGGTCCGGTTGGACGTCGCGTTGCAGCGAGCCGATGAACTGCTCGATCTGCTGGTGGCTGAAACGGCGCTGACCGCCTGGAGTGCGGTAGGACTCGAGATAGCCCATGTCCGACCACCGGCGAATCGTGCCGAGCGAGACTCCCAGCGCGCGTGCGGCCTGCGAGGTTGAGAGCCCGAGGGGACTTGTGCGAGTTTGCTCCATGTGATCATTCAGGCACCTTGGGCAGGGTTCACGAAGGTCGTAGAGCAATTGCACAACCTCACGCTGCCAACATCACAAATCCAATCACCTCAGCGAAAGGTCGCATGTGAAGCTGCGGCTCTATCACCACCGTGACGGTGCCCGGATCGCGTATCGCGAGACGGGCACGGGCCCGGGCCTGGCGCTGCTGCACTCGCTGGGCCTCTCGCATCGTGAGTGGGAGCCGGTGGTGGTGGCGCTGTCCGCGCGCTTTCGCGTCGTGCTGCCCGACCTCCCTCTGCACGGCGACTCCGAGGATCGCCCTCGTCACCCTTACACCCCCGAGTGGTTGACGGACGTGCTCGTCGGCTTCTGCGCCGAGGTCCTCGGGCCGCGTCCGCTGCTCGCGGGCCACGACATCGGCGCCGAGCTCGCGTTGCGCGCCGTCAGCGAGGGACGGGTGCGGCCGAACCGGCTGGTGCTGATGTCCAATCGGCTCCACCACCGCGACACGAACGCGGGTAAGCGCGCCGCATGGCGAGCCGCATGCCGGACGGCGGCTGTACCGGGACTCGATCGCGTACTGGCGCACGGCGCCAGGCTCGTGTTCCGGCCATCGCTCGGCGAGCGACTGTCGGCGCAGCGCAATCCCGCGGCCCGCGACCTCGTCCGGCACGCGTTCGCGGACGTCGGCGGGAACGGCAACCGCGCGCGTTCGTGGGCGAAGTTCGCCCGACGGTGGCCGGTGGCGGCCCAGCGCCAGCTGCTCGACGCCTACCCGCGGATCCACTCCCCGGTGCTGCTGCTGTGGGCAGAGGAGGACGCCTCACACCCGATCGAGAGCGCGCAGGAAGCGCTCGACCTGCTCCCCGATGCCCAGCTGCGAACCGTCCCCGGCACCGGTTTCCTGATGGCCTACGACGATCCCGTCGCGGTGGCTCGTGAGTTGATCTGGTTCTGCGGCTAAGCGGCCCTGAGCGCTAGCGTTTCCCCAGAACTCGGATACCGACACGGCGAAAGGACAGGCATGGGCGTTCAGGAGAAGGAGCAGCTCTGGGGCGCGGAGACCACGAAGGCGGTTTCGAACTTCCCCATCTCGGGTGAGACCGTCCCGGTGCCGGTGCTGCGCTGGCTCGGCCGGATCAAGGGCGCGGCGGCACGCGTCAACCTCGAGCTCGGGCTGCTCGACCAGGATCGCGCCGAGCGGATCGCCGCCGCTGCGGACCGGATCGCCGAGGGCGAGTTCGACGACCAGTTCCCGATCGACGTGTTCCAGACCGGCTCGGGGACCTCGACGAACACGAACGCCAACGAGGTGATCGCGCGGATCGCCGGCGAGTCCGTGCACCCGAACGACCACGTGAACATGGGGCAGTCCTCCAACGACGTGTTCCCCTCGGCGGTCCATCTCGCGGCGCTGGGCGAGGTGTCCAGCGGTCTCCTGCCCGCGCTCGAGCAGCTCGAGCGCTCACTGAGCGCCAAGTCCGAAGAGTTCCGCGACATCGTCAAGTCGGGCCGTACGCACCTGATGGACGCCGTCCCGGTGACGCTCGGCCAGGAGTTCTCCGGCTACGCCGCGCAGGTGCGGCTGGGCGCCAGGCGGGTCGGCGACACGCTGGCGCGGGTGTCGCAGATCCCGCTCGGGGGCACCGCCACCGGAACCGGGCTCAACACCCACAAGGAGTTCGCGGCTCGTACGCGCGCGCGGCTCACCGAGGCCACCGGACTCGAGATCCGCGCCGCCGAGGATCCATTCGAGGCGCAGGGCAACCGCGATGCGCTGGTCGAGCTCTCCGGCGCGCTCAAGATCCTGGCGGTGTCGCTGATCAAGATCGCCAACGACCTCGCGCTGATGGGCTCAGGGCCGCGGGCCGGATTCGGCGAGCTGTTCCTCCCCGAGCTTCAGAAGGGCTCCTCGATCATGCCGGGCAAGGTCAACCCGGTGATCCCCGAAGTCGTGATCCAGGTGAGCGACCAGGTGATCGGCAACGACACCGCGGTCACGATCGCCGGCTCCCAGGGCCAGTTCGAGCTCAACGTGCGAGTGCCGGTGATCGCCCGCAACCTGCTCGAGTCGATCCGGCTGCTGAGCACCACCTCGCGCGTGTTCGCCGAGAAGTGCATCGACGGGATCGAGGCCAATGAGGAGGGCTGCCGCCGCTCGGCGGAGTCGACCCTCGCCGCGGCCACGGCGCTGAATCCGTACATCGGCTACGACAAGGGGGCCGAGATCGTCAAGGAGGCGGCGAGCTCCGGCCGGATGCTGCGCGAGGTCGCCTCCGAGAAGGGCGTCGACGAGGAGACCTACAACAAGGCGATGGACCTGCGGGAGATGGCGCGGGGGAATCTGTAGCCGCGGCGATACGCAGCTCTGTAGCCGCGGCGGCGTTCGCCATCACCGCCGAGGGCGGTGCGTTCTCCCCCGTCGGTGTTTTGACTGTCTGGGCTACAGGTCTGGCGTGCCTCCGTCGGAATCCGGCAGCGGGCCGGATGCAGTGTGCGGTACTCGCTCAGCGTCGCGGATGGGCTGGCGTGTTGCGCCGGTGACAGTCCTGGTCACGCTTTCGAACCCCTGCCGTTGTTGGAAGGACTGGTGTCGATCGTGCTCATGGCGTCACCACAACGTGCTTAGCCTCCGCCATGTAGCGCCCGGCGGCGTCTGATGCTTCGTCCGCAGTACTCCCGCCCTCGCGGGCCTTCATGTAGGCCGCGTACCAGTCCCACCAGTCGTGTGATGGAGTGCTCGGGGCCACGAGGGCGACCGTTCTAGCGGGAGGTCGGATTTCTCCTAACGGTCCGTCGACGCGCGGAGCAGAAGCATGTCGGGGCGTAGCCGCAGAGGCGACGATCCAGAAGCTGGTCGTCGCAGCGATGTCGTCGCCGGCGTGGTCCGTGCGTAGGCAGCAGGTGGGCGTCGCCGTGGCACCCGGTGGCTGCTGCGTGTAGCCCGGACCAGGCGTCCGGTGGCATCGCCGGAGACTTCCCGTCTCATAGGCCGGATGCTTGCTGACGGCCTGCCTTACCAGCTAACACGACAGCGGTGGGTCCGTCGGATGCCGCTCGGGTCGCAGAGACCCGAGATTCCGCAGGGCAGGAACCGACCCAGCGACTGCATCGACCGAATCTAGAAAGCCGGTCCCTGCGACTCTCCGCTCGTTCAGGTCTCATGCCTGTCGAGCTTCTTGACGCCACGGGTCGGCGGCGCTCGCCGCCGACGCTGCCCGGCGATCGCCGCGACGGGAGTCCGCGAAACAACGGACGCGCTACCTAATCTAAGCTGCGCGGACCGCAAATGAGAGGCGGAAGACGCGATGGAATCTCACGAGGCGCTCGAGCGCTTCGAGAAGGTCGTCGAGGGCCACGAGAAGTCCGGCGGCGAAGGGGACAAACTAGCTCGGGCCGCGGCGGCCGTCGTGGCGGTGCTCGCGGCGTTCCTGGCAATTGCCACGTACCTGGGCAACCAGGCCACTACCGGGGTCATCACGGCCGAGACTAGGGGTGCCGACACACAAGCGCAGTTTGACGCCAATGACATCAAGACGATCGTCGCTAGCTCTGACGCGGTCCTGCTTCGTGTCATTGGCACCGGCAATCCGAAAGAAGCCACGGCAGTTGCCAAGGCGGAGGAGCTCGAGAGCCGGGCGCAGGCCGAGTTGAATCCAGCTGACCAGCGGTTGGCGGCGAAAGTCGCCACCGACGAGGCCGACCGCGGTCGGGCGGAGCAGCGCCACAAGCGCTACGCGGTGTCTGAGGTTGCGCTCCAGGTTGCGATCGTCCTGGCGGGCATCTCGATCCTGGCACGCAAGCAGTGGCTGCTGGCGGGCGGCGGCTTGTTGGGCGCAGCCGGGTTGGGATTTCTGATCGCGGGGCTCGCCTACTAGCGGGGTGCGCGCGCCGAACGTGGCGATGGTCCAGCGTCGCGTGGAACAGCGTTCCATCGCTCACCCGAAGAACCAGGCGCCGTCATCGAGCGTGACCGTGCCGTGCTCGCTGCCGACCACGACCCACCGCCGATCGGGATCGTGCTCAGCGATAAGGGGCAGTCCGGGAGACCTCCCGCCGAGCCAAAACACGAGTGCGACCGCCACTCCGCAATCGTCTCGCTCATCGCGATGTGCAGGGCGCCGCCGATCTCGTGCCTTAGATCCGCCAGGCGGTTGGTGCTAGCCAGCATCATGCTCTCGAGCTAGCGGCCGAGCCCCCCTACATCGCCACCGTCTCGGCGCCGAGCTCCTCGGAGATCGCGACGTCGAGCGAGTAGTCGATCGGGACCACGATCAGCGAGGGCACGTCCAGCGCCAGCGCGCCCGTCAGCCGCTGCGAGAACTCGTCCGCGGACGCGCAGCGCCAGGCCGGCATCCCGAACGCCTCCGCCAGCTTGACGAAATCGGGATTGCCGAAGTCCACCCCGAAGTGGCGCCCGAACTTCTTGTCCTGCTTCCAGACGATCGAGCCGTACTGGCCGTTCTCCCAGACGATGTTGACCACCGCGGTGCGCAGCCGCACCGCGGTCTCGAGTTCCTGGGCGTTCATCAGGAAGCCGCCGTCGCCGCTGACCGAGACGACGTTGCGCTCCGGATAAACGAGCTTCGCGGCGATCGCGGTCGGCACCGCGAACCCCATTCCGGCCAGGCCGTTGGCGATCAGCACCGTGCCCGGCTCGTGCGCGGGGAACATCCGCCCGATCCACAGCTTGTGCAGGCCGACGTCGGAGACGAGCAGATCGTCGCGGCCGAGCGCGTGGCGGATGTCCAGCAGGACCCGCGGCGGGTACATCGGGAAGTGATCGTCGCTGCGGGCCTCTCCGAGGGCGCCGAGGACGACGTCGCGCAGGCGGGTCGAGCCCGAGCTGCCCGTGACCCGATTGCACCCGGCGGCCAGGCGCGAGAGCACATGCGCGATGTCGCCGATCAGCTCGACCTCGGGAACGAAGAACTCGTCGATCTCCGCGGCGACGCTGTCGATCACGATGATCCGCTTGTCGGCGTGAGGGTTCCAGTGCTCGGGCGAATGCTCGACGAGGTCATAGCCGATCGCGATCACCACGTCGGCATCCTCGAACCCGGCCATCGCGTAGTCGCGGGATTGCAGGCCCACGGTCCCGAGCGAATGCGGATCCTCGTAGTCGAGCAGCCCCTTGGCCATGAACGTCTCCGCCGCGCCGATGCCGGTCGACCCGACGAAGTAGCGAAGCGCCCGGCCGGCGTGGGCACGAATCGCGCCGTTGCCGACGAGGGCGACCGGATTCTCCGCGCTGGCGATGATTTCGGCCGCGCGCTGCAGCTCCCGCATCCCCGGCTCGGGCTGCACAGGATCGCGCCGGGGCAGCGGCGACGCGTCGAGCGGACGCGCCATGACGTCCTCGGGCAGCTCGAGATGGGTGGCTCCCGGCTTCTCGGACTCGGCGACCTTGAACGCCTTACGGACGACCTCCGGTACGATCTCGGGACTGGACACGCGCGCGTTCCACTTAACGATCGGGCGCAGGATGCCGATCAGATCGATGTACTGGTGCGATTCTTTATGCATGCGCTCGAGGTCCGACTGGCCCGTAAGGGCGAGGAGCGGGGCGCGGTCCAGGAACGCGTCGGCAACCGCGGTAACGAGGTTGGTGGCCCCCGGGCCGAGGGTCCCGAGGCAAACGCCAGCTCGGCCGGTCAGGCGGCCGATCGCGTCCGCCATGTACGCACCCCCCTGCTCATGACGGACGGGAACGAACTGAATCGAAGAGTCGGCCAGCGATTCGCTCAGATCAAGCGTCTCCTCGCCGGGAATCCCGAATACGTACTGAACACCCTCAGCCTCCAGGCATTCGACGAACACATCTGAAGCTTTGCGCTCGGCCACAGCAGCAGCCTACAAGCAAGCAACCCGGATCGCCGCCATTCTCGGCGCGGCGAGCGCGCTGCTGCTCGTCCCCGCGGCGGGGGCGCGCGCCGGCGGCACGTTCTACATCCAGGGCGGCGGCAACGGCCACGGGATCGGGCTGAGCCAGTACGGGGCGTACGGATACGCGCTGCACGGAAGGAGCTACCGCTGGATCCTCGCCCACTACTACAAGGGCACCTCGCTCGGGACGGTCGATCCGAGCCGGAGGGTGCGGGTGCTGCTGTCCACCGGCTCCGCGGCGTTCAGCGGCGCGACGCGCGCGGGCAACAAGAAGCTCTCGCCGGCGATCACTTACATGGTGCGCCCGAACGCCGACGGCTCGCTGACGCTGGTCGCCGTCGGCGGCGCCGGCAAGAAGCTCGGGCCGTTCGCCGCGCCCCTGACCGTGACCGGGCCGGGCCCGCTGAGCCTCGCCGGCATGGGGGGCTACCGCGGGGCATTCGAGTTCCGGCCGGACGGGTCCGGAGGGGTCCAGACGGTGGACGTGGTCGGGCTCGACGATTACGTGCGCGGGGTGATCGCGGCGGAGATGCCCGCCAACTGGTCGGCCGAGGCGCTGAAAGCGCAGGCGGTGGCGGCCCGGACGTACGCGATCACGAGCGACGTCGGCGGCACCGCGTTTGACCTGTACGCCGATACGCGCTCGCAGATGTACGGCGGCGTCGCCGCCGAGACAGCCGCGACCGATACCGCGACGGCGGCGACGCGGGGCCAGGTCGTCACCTACGGCGGCGTCCCCGTCGTGACCTACTTCTTCAGCAGCTCCGGCGGCCACACCGAGAACGTCGGGAACGTGTGGCCCGCCGCGACCGCGGAGCCGTGGCTTCGCGGCGTGCCCGACCGCTATGACAGTGCCGGCGGCGACCCGTATCACCGGTGGAGCTACGAGCTCTCGCTCGCCGCCGCGGCGGCGAAGCTCGGGAGCTGGGTCAAGGGCAACCTGATCGGGGTCACGATCACCGAGCACGGCGTCTCACCGCGGATCATCACCGCCGTGGTGGTCGGGACCAAGGGCCGCACGACGGTCACCGGCAGCCAGCTCCAGAGCGCGTTCGGGCTGCTCTCGACGTGGGCCACGTTCACCACGATCTCGACGGCGCCGGGCCGGGCGGCGGGCTCGACCGGCGCACTTGCCCGCCCGCGATCCTCGGCCGTGAGCGCGGAGTCGCGGGCCGTGGTCGCGCTGGTGCCGCTGGTCCAGGCGCTGGTGGGAGCGGTCAGCGGCCTGCACGGAACCGTGTTCCCGGCGCCCACGCACGGCCGCGCAACGATCCAGCTGAGCACACGGCGGGGGTGGCGCACCGTCCTCCACGCGCGCATCGGCCGTGGCGGGGCCTATGACACGGCGCTGCCGGGGCCCGGGACCTACCGGATCGTGTACCGGGGGCTGTACGGCCCCGCGGTGACGGTCAGCTGAGGCTCGAGGGAGGACCTTCGCCCCGTGCCCGGACCGCTGCTCGCGATCGACGGACCGTTCGTGCTCTACCGCTCGTTCTTCGCGCTGCCCGATTCGATCAAGGGCGTCGACGGCCATCCCGTCAACGCACTGCTCGGGGCGGCGAACGTGATCCTGCGGATCGCGGCTGACCGGGATCCGCGCGCGATCGTGGTGTGCTTCGGGGCGGAGGCCGCGGCCTACCGGGTGGAGCTGTATCCGGATTACCACGCCAAGCGACCTCCGGTCCCGGACGCCCTCGGCTGGCAGTTCGACCAGGCCCCGGGCTTCTGCTCGGACTTCGGCTGGAGCTCGCTGACGAGCGAGGGGCTGGAGGCCGATGATCTGCTGGGGTCACTCGCGCAGATCGAGACCGCCGCCGGCGGGAGCGCGCTGATCATGACCGGCGATCGCGA
Source organism: uncultured Solirubrobacterales bacterium (assembly GCA_963799745.1). Lineage (GTDB taxonomy): Bacteria > Actinomycetota > Thermoleophilia > Solirubrobacterales > Solirubrobacteraceae > Palsa-465. Next base: position 181,676 of record CAWCYH010000003.1, read on the forward strand.
TATGTACCAGTGCGTGGGCAAGGACGTGAGCGTGCTGTACCTGAAGTCCGGCACGACCGGTTTCGAGGAGGTCGACGCCGACGAGGTGCGGCGCCGCTACGGGATCCCGCCGGCGCTGGTTCCCGACTTCATCGCCCTGCGCGGCGATCCGTCCGACGGCCTGCCCGGGGCGCCGGGCATCGGGCCGAAGACCGCGGCCGAGCTGCTCGGCAAGCACGGCTCGCTCGAGGCGACGATCAGCGCCGCGGCGGTCGAGCGGCCGCGGACGGCGGCGGCGCTGCGCGAGCACGCGGACGAGCTGCGCGCGTTTCGCGACATCGCCACGCTGCGCACCGCCGAGCTCGAGCGTCCCCCGGACCGGGCGACTGATCTGGACGGTGGCGCCGCGGCGGCTCGGCGCTACGGGATGAACCGGCTCGCCGAGCGGCTCGAGAAGGCGGATCAGCTGAGCGATCTGTAGGGCGCTATCACGGCGTGAACTTGACCGTGATCACGTCCCCGTCGGCGACGGTGTAGTCGCGCCCTTCGAGCCGGAGCGTCCCGCGATCCCGGGCGCCGGCGTAGCCGCCGACAGCGACGAGCTCGTCCCATGGCACCACCTCGGCGCGGACGAAGCCGCGCTGGATATCGCTGTGGATGAGGCCGGCCGCGTGCCACACCGACAGTCCCTGGCGCAGATGCCACGACTGCGCCGGCTTGTCCTCGCCGGCGGTGAAGAACGCGATCAGCGCGAGCAGCGAGAAGGCGCCGCGGACCACCGCCTCGAGCCCGGACTCGGCGAGTCCCAGTTCGGCGCGCATCGCTTGCGCCTCGGCGGGGTCGAGCTCGGCCAGCTCCGCCTCGAGCCGGGCCGAGATCGCCACCGCGACCGCGCCCTGAGCCTCGGCGTGGGCGAGGATCGCCGGCGGCACCTCGGTCGATCCCTCATCGACATTGGCGACGAACAGCACCGGCTTGGCCGTGAGCGGCTGCAGCGCGCCGAGCGCGGTGGGGGCCTCCGCGGGCGCCGGCACGGTCCGCGCCGGCCGTCCTGCCCGCAGCGCGTCGATCAGCTCTTCCAGCCAGCGGGCCTCGGCGATGGCTTGGCGGTCGCCGCTCTTGGCGCTCTTCGAGACCCGCTCGAGTCGCCGCTCGGCCTGCTCGAGATCGGCGTACAGAAGCTCCGTCTCGATCGTCTCGATGTCGGCCAGCGGATCGACGCGACCTTCCGGGTGAACGACGTTCGGGTCCGCGTGCGCGCGCACGACGTGGACGATCGCGTCGGTCTCGCGGATGTTGGCCAGGAACTGGTTGCCGAGTCCCTCGCCCCGGTGCGCGCCGGCGACCAGGCCCGCGATGTCGTGGAAGGCGATCGTGTCCGGGACCACCCTCGAGGACCTGATCGTCTCGGCCACCGCATCGAGCCGGGGATCGGCCACCGGAACGACCGCGAGATTCGGCTCGATCGTCGTGAACGGATAGTTCGCGGCCTCGGCGGCGGCGCCGGTCAGTGCCGTGAACAGCGATGTCTTGCCGGCGTTCGGCATGCCGACGATCCCGACCTTCATCGGCGCAGCTCCGCGATGGCCGTGCCCAGGAGCGCGCCGGCGAGCACGTCGCTCGGATAGTGCACGCCGAGATACGGACGGCTCACGGCGAGTGCTGTGGCCGCCGCATACAGCGGGCCGGCGGGGGCGAGCCCGCTGTACGCCCCGGCCGCGGCGAACGATGTGCTCGCGTGAGCGCTCGGGAACGACAGCGCGGTGATGGTGTGGGTCAGCGGCGGCAGCCCGGGGAGCTCGGGCCGCCTGCGCCTGACCAGGAACTTGATCGCCTGGTTGGCCGCGTACGCGATCACGACGGTCCCGGCACCTTTGCGCCAGGCACGCCGGCGCTGCGGGTCGTGGTCGAGGAGCGAGCCGGCGAGACCGAGCGCGATCCAGCCGGCGCCGTGCTCGCCCAGCCGCGAGCCGGCGGCGACGATCCGCTCGGCGGCGGGCGCGTGGCATCTCGTGCGCGCGAAGATCAGAGCGGCTTGGTCGAGGTCGGCCCCTGACACGAGCGGGGACTGTACGGCGTAGTAGGCGTCAGCCGCGCGATGCGCACTCGCCACGGCGGGGACCGGCCCGCGCCCGCGCGCGACGCTCAGGTCCCGAACCCGACCCGGTGCTCCTCGTCGTCGACGAGCACATACACGATCCGGCTCAGATCGAGCGCCACCGTCCCGTCCTCGGCTGGGAGGTCGTGCCATCCGGTCGAGCCGAGCGCCTGGCGCAGCCGGGTCAGCTCCCCGGGAGCGACCCGCGCGCCCAGAACCTGGCCGCCCACGAAGCCGATGCTGATCTTTTGCGGTTTCGCGGCTTCCATCCTCAGTGGCCATCCGCCGGCTGGACGATCTCGGTCAGCACGCCGCCGGTCGACGACGGGTGCACGAAGGCTACGCGCGAGCCGCGGATCCCGGTGCGCGGATGCTCGTCGATCAGCCTGAGGCCGGCCGCGGCGAGCGAGGCCAGCGCGCCCTCGACGTCGGGGACCCGATAGGCGACGTGATGTAACCCCGGGCCCTTGCGGGCGATGAACTTGCCGACCGGCGTCTCGGGGCCGAGCGGCTGGAGCAGTTCCACGTGCCCGTCTCCGACGTCGAGCAGCGCGGCCTCGACACCCTGCTCGGCGACCGTCTCGCGGTGCACCAGCGGCATCCCCAGCGCGTCGCGGTACAGCGCCAGCGTCGAGTCGATGTCCTCGACGGCCACGCCGACGTGGTCGATGGTCGATAGCATGCGGCCGGGAGCATACTGGGGCTGCTACTGAACCCTTTCCAGCCGTGGGTTGGGCGAATAGACCCGTCCCACCTTCGCGCACGGGCGGCCTTCGACGATCACGACATCGGCGGTGAAGTCGTTCTGGCCCCGGATCAGCGACGAGCCGACGCCGTAGGCGTCGACGGGCACGCCGGCTGCCTCGAACTCCTTGATCCGCGCCGCCGTGAAGCCGCCGCTGGCGACGATCCGGACCTCGCCAAAACCGGCCCCGTCCAAGGCCCCGCGGACCTTCTCCACGAGCCTCGGGTTGACGCCGGTCGGTTTGAAACCTCCCATCTCCCCCCACAGGGCCTCGTCGACCAGATCCTCGGAGGTGTCGAGCCGCACGCCCCACAGCTTCGGGCCGAGCGCGTCCGCCACCTCGAGCGCGGTGCGGACGGAGTCGTTCTCGAAATCGACCAGCACGGTGATGTTCATCTCGCCATGGAAGCGGTCCGCGAACACGGTCGCGGCTTTGATCGTGTCGCCGCCGTAGGCCGCGATCAGTCCGTGCGGTACGGTCCCGATCCCGCGCCCACCCCACCACGACGCCTGGGCGTCGGTGGAGACGCCGATCGCGCCGGCGACGTGGGCGCTCCAGCCATCGCCGGTCTGCACGAGCCAGTGGTCATGGCGCGCGGGGAAGTAGAAGATCTGCTTGCCGCGGGCCGCCTCCACGACCTCGAGGACGTTGCTCATCACCAGCGAGCGACGCGCCATCACCCCTAGGTAGGTCGTCTCCAGGTGCGCGAACAGGCTGTAGTCGCCCTCGATCGTCATCACCGTCTCGCGCGGGAGGATCCGGTCGCCCTCGTGCAACGCATGGACGACGAGCTCCTCCCAACCGGAAACCCACTCCTCGCCCTCGGCGTGACCCGAGCAGAGCTTGAGGATCGCGATTGCCTCGTCGATCCCGCCGAGCACCGATTCGCGCTTCTGGAACACCTGCATCGTCACGCGCGGATGGTGCTCGTCGTCCTCGAGCAGCCGCTTGGTGAGCACGAAATAGGCGTCGGAGTAGTACCCCGACCGGATCCGCTCCACCGGCAGGCGGAACACCGATGGATCGAGACGACTCGAGATCTCCGTCGCCATGGGGGGAGTTTATTTAAGGGGGGCGCATTCGCGCCCCGTGGTGTCGCCCGGGTTCAGCCCACGACCGTGAAGGTGTGGATCGCGCTGGCCACCTCACAGCCCTTGGCCGCGCACAGCGGCGCGACATGCTGAGCCTGCCAGTAGTACTTGCCGGGGGTCACGGCCCAGTAGCCGGGGAAGTTGAACTGCGTCTTGTAGATCCACTCCCCGGCGTGGTGGCCCCAAGGCCTGAGGCCCACGAAGTCGCATTTCGATCCGCACCCGTGGTACTGGACCAGCCGCCCGTACTTGTCGAGCTTGCGCTTGTCGGAGATCGTGACGTAGACCGGGCGCACGTTCTTCGGCACGCCCGCGTCTTGCACGACCAGCGTGATCACGCCGGCGTGAACCCGTTTTCCCTTACCCGGTGACTTCAGCACCGGGCGGGAGAACCCAGACCCGAGTGCGACGGCCGCGCCCGCGAGCGCGATCGCCACCACGCCGATCGCAAGCAACGCTGCTCTGGGCCACAGATGCGTGGTCATTTCTCTACCTCCTTGTTGACTGACCCGGCCGCGACGCGCAATCTACCGATACCGGACCCCTGTGGTAGGCTCGGATGGCGATGGTTTTCCGCTCTCGACCGTGACTCCGCTCCGAGCCGCCAGGCGCTGACCGCGCCGGCCGCTCGAGCCGTCCCGCCGTTTCTGTCCGTCCCGTCGAGAGTGCCTCATGAGTTCGTATCTGCGCGTTCTGCGCCACCCCAGCTTCCGCTATCTGTTCGCCGGTCAGACCGCCAGTGTGGTCGGCGATCGGGTCGTGGTCGTGGCGCTGGCGCTGTTCATTACGCAGCGGACCGGCTCACCGACGGATCTGGGTCTGGTCCTCGCGGCGCAGACGCTGCCGCTGGTCACGCTGCTCCTGTTCGGCGGCGTGTGGGCCGACCGGCTCCCCCGCCACCGGATCATGATCGTCACCGACCTGACCCGTGCCGCGCTCCACACGGCCGTCGCGATCCTGATCTTCAGTGGGGCGATCCAGATCTGGCACCTGGTGGTGATCGAGGCGCTGTTCGGCGCGGCGCAGGCGTTCTTCCAGCCCGCCTACAGCGGACTGCTACCGCAGACCGTGCCCGAGGAGCTGATCCAGGACGCCCGCGCGCTGACCGAGTCGACCGCGAACCTGGCGTTCCTGGTCGGGCCCGCGCTGGCGACCGCGCTCGTGCTTGGGATCGGCGCCGGCGAGGCGTTCGCGTTCGACGCGGCCACGTTCGTGCTCAGTGCGCTGCTCCTGGCTAGGGTCGCCCCGCGGCCCCGCGGCGAGGCGGCTGCACCCGCTTCGGTGCTGCATGAACTGCGCGCCGGCTGGCGCGAGGTCCGCTCGCGGACCTGGGTGTGGGTCACGATCGCCGTCTTCACCGGCGCGGTCATGTGCGTGTACGCGCAGTGGTACGCGCTGGCCCCGGTGATCGCGCGCGACGTGTACGGCAGCGCCGGCGTGTTCGGCGTACTGGAGAGCGTCGCCGGCGTCGGCGCCGTCTGCGGTGCGCTGCTCGGTCTGAGCTGGCGCCCGGCGCGCCCGCTGCTGGCGGGGATGCTGCTGGTGCTGGCGTGGCCGGTGCAGGACGGCGTGTTCGCGCTCGGCGCCCCGCTGGCGCTGGTCGTGGTGTGCGCGTTCGCGACCGGGTTCGGCTTCTCGCTGCTGATGATCTGGTGGGAGACCGCGCTGGCTCGCCATATTCCGGCGGGCGCGCTGTCCCGCGTCAGCGCCTGGGACTGGATGGGATCGCTCGCGCTGCTGCCGCTCGGCTACCTCGTGGCCGGGCCGCTGGCCGCCGCGTTCGGTCCTCGGACGGTGCTCGGCGTGGGCAGCGTGATCGGCCTGCTGCTGCTCGCGGCGGGCCTGTTGCCGCGCTCGACCCGCGAGCTCGGCGATGACGTCTCAGCCCAGCAGTTCCCGCGCGAGATCGGCGTAGAAGCTCGCGGCGAAGCCTAGGTCGCGCACGTCGATCCGCTCGTCGGCGCTGTGGATCAGCGGCGCGGCCTGGAGCAGCGACATGTAACGCTGGGGAAAGAAGCCGTAGGCGACGCAGTCCGGGAACGCCTCGCGAAACCAGCGCGAGTCCGAGGACCCGGGCAGGATCACCGGCACCGTCTCGGCTTGCGGATCGGTGGCCCTGATCCAGCGGTCGATCGCCACCATCAGCTCGGTCTTAAGCGGCGAGCTGTTACCGACGACCGTCTCGGTGAACTCGAGCTCGAGCTGGTCCAGGTTCTCGCCGAGCACCTCCTCGATCCGCCGCCGGGCGGTCGGCTCGCCGTGCCCCGGCGGAACCCGGCAGTCGACCTTCACGTACGCCCGGGCCGGGATCACGTTCATCTTGTCCGATGCATGCACCATTGTTGGCGTCAGCGTCACCCCGAGCATCGGTTCGATCACCGTCAACAGCGCCGGCTCGCTGGCCCGGATCCGCTCGAGCGCCGGCTGCGGATCATCGGGGTCGCCGCCCAAGCCGCGCAGCAGGCCCGCCGGTCCCTCGGTCACGTCGAAACCGGGCTGCCGGCTCGCGAAGCGCTGCAGCACCGGCGCCAGCTTCAGCAGCGCGTTGTCGCCGGTCCTCGGCAGCGACGCGTGTCCGGCGGTCCCGCGGGCGGTCAGCTTGAAGCGGAAGAGCCCCTTCTCTCCGCAGCACAGGCCGTAGCGACGGCGCCCGTCGAGCTCGAACATGTGGCCGCCACCTTCGTTGAGCAGCATGTCGCAGCGGACCTTGTCGGGGTGCTGCTCGGTCAGCCAGCGGGCGCCGAGATCGCCGCCGGTCTCCTCGTCGGCGACGAACACCAGCTTCAACGTCCCGCGCGCCGGTCGCCAGCCGTCGCGGGCCAGCGCGGCGCCCGCGGCCGCCTCCGCGGCGACCTGGGACTTCATGTCGAGCGCGCCGCGCCCCCACAGGAACCCGTCCTCGACGTCACCGGACCACGGATCGTGCTGCCAGTCCGAAGGGTCGGCCAGCACGGTGTCGACGTGGCCGAGATAGCACAGCGTGGGGCCCGGTTCCCGGCCCTCGAGATCGGCGATCAGGTTGGGGCGATCCGCGGTGGCGCCCAGCACCTCGATCGCAAACCCCACCCCCTCTAAATAATCAGCCAGGTACTCGATCGCCTCCCGCTCGTTGCCGGGCGGATTGACGGTGTTGAAGCGGACGAGCCGCTGAAGGACGGAGGTCGTCTCGTCCTGGAGCTCAGGCGTCATGTGCCCAGCACCCTACCGCCACTACGATCCGGCGCTGTGTGGGACGACCTCAAGCTGGCGCTCGAGCTGGCGGATCTCGCCGATTCGCTGACGCTCAGCCGCTACCGCTCGACCGATCTGGTGGTCGAGACCAAGCCCGACCTGACCCCCGTCACGGAGTCAGACCGCGCCGTCGAGCAGGCGCTGCGAGAGCGGCTTGCCCGCGCCCGGGCTGCCGACGCCGTGCTCGGGGAGGAGTTCGGCGCGGAGAAGGCGCGTGGCAATGCCCGGCGCTGGATCATCGATCCGATCGACGGCACCAAGAACTACGTCCGGGGCATCCCCGTGTGGGCGACGCTGCTGGCGCTGGAGGTGGACGAGCGGCTGGTGGCGGGGGTCGTCTCTGCGCCGGCGCTGGGGCGCCGCTGGTGGGCGTCACGGGGAGCCGGTGCGTTCGTCGACGACCGCCCCGGGGCGCCCCCCCGCCCACTGCACGTCTCCCGGGTCCGCGAGCTCGCCGATGCGCAGCTGTGCTTCTCGGGCTTTCGCGGCTGGGATCAGTCGGTGGGACTCGATTCGCTGCTGGCGCTCGGCAGCGCCTGCTGGCGGAGCCGCGGCTTCGGCGATTTCTGGAGCTACATGCTGGTCGCCGAAGGCGCCGCCGAGATCGCCTGTGAGCCCGAGGTCTCGCTCTGGGACCTGGCGGCGCCGCGCGTGATCGTCGAGGAGGCGGGTGGCCGCTTCACCGACCTCGGCGGGGTACCGACCGCCGGCGGCGGCGACGCGCTGGCGAGCAACGGGCTGCTGCACGAGGCGGCGCTGGCGATCGTGGGCAGGGTGCAAGCGCGTGGGCGTGGACCGGGCGGTCGGTAGCAGAACTGCTACGATGCCGGCCATGGCAACGATTCCTCAGAAAGAGTTGCGCAACAACGTTGCCGAGGTCCTTCGTCGCGCGGAAGCCGGGGAGGAGTTCACGATCACGGTGGCGGGTCGCCCGGTCGCGCGGCTTGGGCCTGCGGCGAAGCGTCGCTGGGTGAGCGGCGAGAACCTGAGACAAGTCTTCGCGACTCCCGTCCCGCGAACTCTGGCGGAGGATGTCGAGCGGCTCCCGGCTGCGCTAAGCGATCCGTTCGCGTGAGCCGGGTTCTGCTCGACACGTCTGTCCTAATCGGGATGAACGATCCTGGTGAGCTCGAGGGAGCGATCAGCGCGGCGTCGCTTGCCGAGCTCCATTTCGGGACGCTGATCGCAGCCGACCCCGACGAACGGGGGCGGCGCGCGCAACGACTCGGCGTCGTCGAGGCGACCTTCGACCCGCTTCCGATCGATGCCGCCGTCGCGCGCGAGTGGGGCCGGCTTGCGGCAGCAGTCGCCGAGCGCGGCGGGCATCCCCGACGGCGCGCGATCGACCTCGCGATCGCCGCGACGGCGAACGTGCACAGCGTCCCCCTGCTCACCGCCGACCTCGCCGACCTCACGATCATCGACGACCTGGTCACGGTCCGAGCGCCCGATTAGCCACCCACCCGACCTTTCCCGACCGCCGCTTTCGTGGGGCGGTCCGCTCTCACCCGGTGCAGACCTGCCGCGCCCCCATACTTTGTGGCATGGAGCGCCTGTTCGATAACGAGCTGAGGGACCGCGGCCCCGGGGTGCCCGCCGACGCGCCGCTGGCCACCCGCATGCGCCCGCACACGCTCGAGGAGTTCGTGGGGCAGGAGCGGTTGCTGGCCGCCGGGTCGGCCCTGCGACGGGCGATCGAGGAGGGCCACCCGCACTCGATGATCCTCCACGGGCCGCCGGGAAGCGGCAAGACGACGCTGGCCCGGCTGGTCGCCGAGGCCTCCGGCGCGGCATTCGAAGAGGAGAGCGCGGTCCAGGCCGGGCGCGCGGAGGTGCGGGCGGTGATCGAGCGTGCGCGCGAGCGGCTGAGAGGAACGGGGACCAAGACGATCTTCTTCCTCGACGAGATCCACCGCTTCAACAAGGCCCAGCAGGACGCGCTGCTGCCGGCGGTCGAGGACGGGCTGCTGACGCTGATCGGCGCCACGACCGAGAATCCGTACTTCGAGGTCAACTCGGCGCTGCTCTCGCGCACGCACGTGTACGAGCTCGAGGCGCTGACCGCGCTGGACATCCGGGCGCTGCTCGATCGCGCAGTCGCCGGCGGGGAATGCGGCGACGCGAGCCGGATCGACCCCGAGGCACTCGATTTCCTCGCCGAGCGTTCCGGGGGTGACGCCCGCACCTCGCTCAACGGGCTGGAGCTGGCGTGCGAGGCGGCTGGAGCCGACGGGCGGGTGACGCTCGCCCACGCCGAGGACGCGCTGCAGCGGCGCGCCCTGCTCTATGACCGGCAGGCCGATCGCCACTACGACACGATCTCGGCCTGGATCAAAGCCACCCGCGGCTCGGATCCGGACGCGTCGCTGTACTACCTGGCGGTGATGCTCGAGGGCGGCGAGGACCCTCGATTCATCGTCCGCAGGATGGTCGTGCTGGCCTCCGAGGACATCGGCAACGCCGATCCGCAGGCGCTGGTGGTGGCCACTGCCGCGGCGGCCGCGGTCGAGCACGTGGGGATGCCCGAGTGCCAGTTCGCGCTCGCCCAGGCGGCGATCTACCTGTCGCTGGCGCCCAAGTCAGACGCCGCCAAGCGGGCCGTGATCGCGGCCCGGGATCACATCCGCGAGCGCGGCGCCGATCCGCCCCCGCCGCACCTGCGCTCCTCCACCCGCAGCGATCGCCAGTACGACAACCCCCACCGCCGCCCGGGGCACGTCTCGCCACAGGAGCTGCTGCCCGATCGCGCGATCGGCACCCGCTTCTGGGAGCCAGACGAGGCCGAGGCGGCGCTCAGAGACCGGCTCGAGCAGATCCGGCGCGAGCGGGGCCGCGCATGAGCGATCAGCTCGAGTCCCGCAATCCCGCCACCGGCGAGCGGCTCGGCGCGGTCCCGGTGACGCCACCCGAGCAGGTCGAGGCCGTCGTGCAGGCCGTCGCCAAGGTGCAGCCGTTCTGGGCGGAGCTGACGCTCGGCGACCGCGCCCGCTACCTCGAGCGCGCCGCGCAGGTGGTGATCGACGAGTCCGACGAAATCCGCGACCTGATCGTCCGCGAGCAGGGCAAGCCTCGCAACGAGGCGTTCACGATGGAGATTCTGCCCACGATCGACGCCCTGAACTGGATCGCCGGCGCGGGTCGGGAGCTGCTCGCCGAGGAGAAGATCCCGATGCCGCAGCTGTTCTTGAAGACGAAGAGCTCGGCGTTCATCTACGAGCCGCTCGGCGTGATCGCCGTGATCTCCCCGTGGAACTACCCGTGGAGCATCCCGCTGGGAGAGATCGCGCTCGCGCTGATGGCCGGCAACGGCGTCGTGCTCAAGCCGGCGTCGCTGACGCCGCTGATCGGCGAGCGGATTGGCAGGGCGTTCGAGCGGGCCGGGATTCCGGAGGGCCTGGTGCGGATCCTCCACGGGCCCGGGACCGGTCAGGCGCTGGTCGAGTCCAGTGTCGCCAAGGTCTTCTTCACCGGTTCGGTCGGGACGGGGCGCCGGGTCGGAGAGGTGTGCGCGCGAGCGCTGAAGGGCTCGGTGCTCGAACTTGGCGGCAAGGATCCGATGATCGTGCTGCCGGACGCGAACATCGATCACGCGGTGGCCGGCGCGCTGTGGGGCGGCTTCGCGAACGCGGGCCAGACGTGCTCGGGGATCGAGCGGGTGTACGTGATGCGCGAGGTGTCCGAGCGGTTCATCGCCGGCGTCGTGGCTGGAGCCGGGCGACTGCGGGTCGGCGACCCGCTGGGCTGGGAGACAGAGATCGGCCCGATGATCTCGCGCGAGCAGTCGGAGCTCGTGCGGGAGCTGGTCGATGACGCGGTGGCCGCCGGGGCGACGATTCGCTGCGGCGGGCCAGTCGAGCCGCCGGCCGGGCTCCAGGGAGCGTTCTACGCGCCCACGGTGCTGACCGGGGTCACCCACGAGATGCGGATCATGCGCGAGGAGATCTTCGGTCCGGTGATCCCGATTGCGATCGTGGACTCCGAGGACGAGGCGGTCGCGCTCGCCAACGACTCCCGGTACGGGCTCGGCGCATCGGTCTGGACCGCCGATCGCAGCAAGGGCGAGCGGATCGCGCGCGAGCTGGAGGCGGGGATGGTGTGGATCAACGACCACATGTTCAGTCACGGCGCCTGTCAGTGCTCCTGGGGAGGGGTCAAGGAGTCGGGGCTCGGGCGCACCCATTCGAAGTTCGGTCTCTACGAGTGCGTGAACGTGAAGCTCCGCGTGTGGGAGCCCTCGACGGTCCGCGACGCCTGGTGGTATCCCTACGACGAGACGCTCGGGCGGGCGATGCGCCAGGCGGCCACCGTGCTCTACGGGCGGCCGTCGATCCGGATCGGCGCGTTGCGGGCGGGGGTCGGGCCGCTCGCGAAGGTGGGCGCGCGGCTGGCGCGCGACGCGATCAAGCGTTAGAGGCGCTCTCGCCGGCCGGGCCGGTCCGGGCGGGCTGGCCGGGGCGGGCTGGCCGGGGCGGGCTACCCTATTCACATGCCCGCCCAGGCGTACCTCGGCAAGGACTGTGTGTGCCAGCTGCGCAAAGGCATCTGCGACCAGTCGTGCGTTCAGGACATGCTGACGACGCCGTTCTACATCGCGTGCCTGCGGCTGAAGGGCCGTCGCTGCCTCGTCGTCGGTGGCGGCGACGTCGGCCTCGAGAAGGTCGAGGGGCTGCTCGCGTGTGACGGCGAGGTGACGCTGGTGGCACCTGAAGCCCACCCGGAGCTCGTCCAGCTCGCGCTCGAGGGCTCGATCGGGTGGGAGCGGCGCGAATATCAGGCCGGCGATCTCGATGGCTGCCTGATCGCGATTGCGGCGACCGCCGACACCGACGTCAACATCCGCGTGTTCGAGGAGGCGGAGGCGCGCGCGATGCTCGTCAACGTCGTCGACGTGCCGCCGCTGTGCAACTTCATCCTGCCGGCGATCGTCCGGACCGGTCCGCTCGCCGTGGCGATCTCGACCGCCGGCGCCTCGCCGGCGCTGGCCAAGCGGATGAAGCGGGAGATCGCCGAGCTGTTCGGCGAGCCCTACGCGGTGCTCGCGATCCTGCTCAATGATGCCCGCGGCTGGGCCAAGGCGACGCTCCCGACCTACCAGGACCGCAAGGAGTTCTTCGAGTCGATCGTCAACGGGGAGCCCGATCCGATTGACCTGCTGCGGGCGGGGGACGTCCAGGCGGTGCGCGATCTGATCTTGGCGGCGCAGCGCGTGCATGCACCGGCATGAGCTGACGCACCTCGACGCCTCCGGGCGGGCGCGGATGGTCGACGTCGGGGAGAAGCCGGCGAGCGAGCGTCGCGCGGTGGCGCGGGCGGTCGTCTCGGTCTCGCCTGCCACGGCCCAGGCGGTGCTGGCCGGCGACGCCCCGAAGGGCGATGTGATCGGCGTCGCGCGGATTGCCGGAATCCAGGCCGCCAAGCGTACGGCCGAGCTGATCCCGCTGTGCCACCCGCTGGCGCTGTCGTTCGTCGGGGTCGAGGGTGCGGTGGACGCCGCCGAGGGTCAGATCGTGCTCACCGCCGAGGCGCGCACGACCGGTCCCACCGGCGTCGAGATGGAGGCACTGACAGCGGCCTCGGTGGCCGCCCTCACCGTCTACGACATGATCAAGGGCATCGAGCGGGGCGCGGAGATCGCGTCGGTCATGCTGCTCGAGAAGTCCGGCGGGCGATCAGGAGCGTGGCGTCGTCATTAGAGTCGCGGCCGATGAAGACCGCGATTCTCACGATCTCGACCTCGGTTGCCGCCGGTAGGACCGAGGACCGGTCGGGCGCCGAGCTCGCCGAGCGTGCCGCCGCCGCCGGCGCCGAGATCGTCGCGCGCGAGGTGCTTCCCGACGATCGCCAGGCGATCGAGCAATGGCTGCGGCGCCACGCGAGCGGCGAGACCTCTCTGATCTTCACGACCGGCGGCACCGGCCTGACCCCCGACGACGTGACCCCCGAAGCGACCCGAGCCGTGATCGACCGCGACGCGCCCGGCTTTGCCGAGGCGATGCGCGCCGAGTCGCTCAAGTACACCCCGATGGGGATCCTGACCCGGGGCGTCTCCGGGATCGCCGGGCGAACGCTGATCATCAACTTCCCCGGTAACCCGAAGGCGATCGGCGAGCTGTTCGGAGTGATCGAACCGACCCTGCGCCACGTCGTCGCGACGCTGCAGCGCGAGGGCGGGCGGGGCGGCGAGGCCGGCGGTGAACACGAGGCCGGTGGCCGACACTCCGGCCATTGAGCTGCGCGGACTCACCCGCCACTTCGGCGAGCGGACCGCGCTGCGGGACGTGTCGGTGGAGGTGCCGGCGGGCCAGACGCTCGCCGTTCTCGGGCGCAACGGCGCCGGCAAGTCGACGCTGCTGCGGATCCTCGCCACGCTGCTGCGTCCCCACGACGGGGAGGTCGCGCTGTTCGGCGAGCGGCTGCCGCGGCAGGCGTTCGCGGTCCGCGGGCGGCTAGGACTGCTGGCCCACGAGCCGCTGCTCTACAGCGATCTGAGCGGACGCGAGAACCTCCGCTATCACGCCCGCCTGCACGGCGTCGAGCCCGGCCGCGTCGAGGAACTGCTGAGCGCGGTGGCCATGGAGCGCTACGGGGATGAACCCGTGCGCCTGCTCTCGCGCGGGATGGTCCAGCGGGTGGCGGTGTGCCGGGCGGTGCTCCACCGCCCCGAGCTGCTGCTGCTCGACGAGCCGCGCGCAAACCTCGATCCGGCCGCCAGTGAGCTGCTCGAGCCGCTGATCGGTCGCGCCAGCGGCGCCACCCGGGTGCTCACCAGTCACGACCCGCGGTCGGCCCTCGCCGAGGCGGACCTGGTGCTCGGGCTGAAGGCGGGCCGCGCGGCGATCTTCGCGGGCGCGGGGCAGGTCGCCGAGGCGCAGCTGGCGGAGCTCTACGGATGAGGGCCGCGAGCGCCGTTCTGCGCAAGGATCTGCTGCTCGAGCTGCGGACGTTCGAGACCGTGCCGGCGATGGTGCTGTTCTCGCTGGCGACGTTCGTGATCTTCCATTTCGGACTGAACCGGGAGACGATCGCCGGTCAGCTCGCCGGCGGGGTCCTGACCGCGACGCTGCTGTTCGCCGCGATGCTCGGCGTCAATCGCCTGTTCGTGGCCGAGCGCGAGCAGGGAGGATTCGAGGCGTTCCTGCTGGCTCCCGTCGACCGCACGGCGCTGCTGCTGGCCAAGGCGGCGGCGCTGTTTGCGTTCCTCGCCGTGCTCGAGGTGATCGCGGTGCCCGCCTTCGGGCTGCTGCTGCTCGGACCGCCGCTGGGGCCGGCGCTGCTCGGGTTGATCGCGGTCCTGGCGCTCGCGGACCTGGCGCTGGCGGTGATCGGGACGCTGGTCTCGGCGATCGCGGTTCAGACCCGGGCGCGTGATCTGATCGGCCCCGTGATCGGGCTGCCGCTGCTGATTCCGGCCCTGATTGCGACCGCCCGCGCCACCGGTCCGCTGCTCAAGGCGCACGCCTCCGGCTCGCCTCCGGGTAAGTGGCTGGCGATCCTCGCTCTTTATGATCTGGTGTTCGCATTGCTGTCCTACGCGGTGTTCGACTTCCTCTTGGAGGACTGAGTTTTGACCACGTACGGCCGCGGGCTTCGCGGCCTCTGCCTCGCCACGATCGCCACGATCACCGTCGCACTTGCGCTGGTGTTCTTCTACGCGCCGCTGGACGCCGACCAGGGATTCATCCAGAAGATCTTCTACATCCACGTGCCGCTGGCGATCGTGTCGCTGTGCGGGTTCATCGCCGGCGGTGTGTTTGCGATCGGGCATCTGCGGACCGGCGATCGGCGCTGGGATATGCGCTCCTACGTGGCGATCCACATGTCGCTGATCTTCGCCGTCGGTGGGCTGCTGACCGGCTCGATCTGGGCCAAGGCCTCGTGGGGGCACTGGTGGGTCTGGCAGGAGCCGACCCTGGTCTCCTACCTGATCGTCGTGCTGATGTATGCGACCTACCAGCCGCTGCGCTTCTCGATCGAGGACTCCGAGCGCCAGGCGCGCTACGCGAGCGTGTTCGCGATCGTCGCCGGCGCGTTCGTGCCGCTCAACTTCCTCGCGGTCCGGCTCGCCCAGCAGTACGTCCATCCCCGGGTGCTGACGCTGACCGGCGGCAACCTGCCGGGGTCGATGCGACTGACGTTTCTGGTCTCACTGGCGGGCATCACGCTGCTGTTCGTCACACTGTGGAAGTACGAGATGACGGCAAAGAGCGCCCGCATGCAGCTGCGCACCTTGCGCCGCGCGATGCTCGGCGAGGACGCGCTGCGGCCCCTGGGCAGGAGTGCCTCGCCGTCATGACCTCGCTTCTGTTCGCGGCGCCGGCGCTGCCGTTGCACACGGCCGGCAAGTACGTGGCCGGCGCCTACATCGTGTTCGTCGCGCTGGTGCTCGTGTACGTGGCGATCATGGCCCGCAGGCTGAACCGGACCGAGCGCGAGCTGCGCGAGCTGCGCCGTGAAGCGCAGGCCCGCGCGGATGCGGCCGCGCGGCAGTTCGAGCGTGAGCGGGAGACGGTGGCAGCCGGACGACTCACGCGGCCTCCATCAGGCGAGCCCGGATGGCGAGCGGAGGCCTAGCGTGAGCGAGCTGCTGGCGATCGGCGTCTCGCACAAGACCGCGCCGGTCGAGATCCGCGAGCGCCTCGTCCTACCCGACACGAAGGCAGCCGAATTCCTGCGCGATCTCCGCGGCGCGGCCGACATCCACGAGGCGGTGGCCGTCTCGACCTGCAACCGGACCGAGCTCTACCTGGTGGTCGGAGACCCGGTGGAAGCCGAGAGCAGAGTGCTGGCGATGCTCGCGACCCAGGCCGGAATCCGCCCCACAGGCCTCGCCTCGGCAATCTATTCGCACCGCAACTGTGACGCGGCGCGCCACCTGTACCGCGTCACGGCAGGGCTCGAGTCGATGATCGTGGGAGAGGCGGAGATCCAGGGCCAGGTCAAGCGCGCCTACGACGCCGCGCTCGCCAAGGAGACGGTCGGACCGCTCACCAACCACCTGTTCAAGGCGGCGCTGGGGGCCGGCAAGCGGGTGCGCAGGGAGACCGCGATCGGCGAGCGCCAGCTCAGCCTGCCGGCGGTGGCGGTCGCGCTCGCCCGCGAGCTGCTGGCTCCTGTTGGTCAGCCCGAACGGCGCTCAGGGGCCGGCGGGGACGGCGGGAGCCGTCCGGTTCTCGACGGCCGCGAGGTCGTGATCATCGGCACCGGCGAGACGAGCGAGCTGACCGCGCGGGCGCTCGCCGACAGCGGTGTCCGCACGGTGTTCGTCGCCAACCGCCGGCGCGACCGCGCGATCGGCCTCGCCCGCCGCTACGGCGGCACGAGCGTGACCTTCGACGAGCTTCCCGGAGCGCTCGGCCGCGCGGACATCGTCGTCGCCGCCACCGCCTCCCCTCACCTGCTGCTCGAGGCGCGCGAGGTGGCGGAGGTGATGGACGCCCGTGACCGGCGGCCGATGCTGCTGATCGACCTCGCGGTCCCGCGCGACATCGACGCCGCGTGCGCCGAGCTCGAGGGCGTGTCGCTCTACGACATCGACGACCTCCAGGCGGTGATCGCTCGCAACCGCAAGGTCCGTCAGGCGGAGGCGCGCAAGGCGGAGGGGATCATCGAGGAGGAGATCCAGCACTTCGCCGCGTGGCTGGGATCGCTCGAGGTCCTGCCGACGCTGGCCGCGCTCCGGGCCCACGCCACCGAGGTCGCCGAGCAGCTCGTGCGAGAGAACGACGGAAAATGGGAGACGGCTTCACCGCGCGATCTCGAGCGCGTCGATGCCCTCGCGCGCGCGATCGTCAACCGGCTCCTGCACGAGCCGACGCTACGGATGAAGGAGCTCCGCGATGATCGCGTCCACGCCCGGGCGGCGATGGTCCGGGACCTGTTCGGGCTCGCGAACGACGAACCCGCGCTCGCGGCCGACGACCCTGCGCTCGCGAGCGACGAACCCGCGCTCGCGGCCGACGAACCCGCGCTCGCGGCCGCCGACCCTGCGCTCGGGAGCGACGAACCCGCGCTCGCGGCCGAGGGGCTGCTCCAGCAGCTCGCCGAGGTTCACGCGATCTCGGATCGCCGCCGCCGTTGATGCGAATCGGGACGCGCGGGAGCGCGCTCGCGCTCGCGCAAGCCGAGTCCGTGGCCGCGCGCCTGGGGGAAGACATTGAGGTGGTCACGATCACCACCTCGGGGGATCGCGACCGGGCGGTGGGGGACAAGGCGCGTTGGGTCTCGGAGCTGGAGCAGGCGTTGCTGGAGGAGCGGATCGATCTCGCCGTCCACTCCGCCAAGGACGTCCCGGCCGAGCTCGCCGGGGGCCTCGAGCTGGTGGCGATCCCGCCGCGGGCCGATCCGCGCGACGCGATCTGTGGCGCCGAATCGCTTGCCGGGCTGAGGCCGGGCGCGCGCGTGGGCACCAGCAGCCTGCGCCGGACCGCGCAGATCCGGGCTGCTCGGGACGACGTCGAGGTGGTGAGCGTCCGCGGCAACGTGGACACGCGGCTGCGAAAGCTGGCCGACGGCGAGCTCGACGCGCTCGTGCTCGCGTTCGCCGGCCTGCAGCGGCTGGGCCGCGAGTCCGAGGCCGGCGGGCTGCTGGACGAGCTGATTCCGGCGGCCGGTCAGGGCGCCCTGGCGGTCGAGGCGCGGATCGGCGCCGTCGACCCCTCGCTGCTCGGAGCGCTCCGCGACGAGGATGCGATGGCCTGCGTCCGGGCCGAACGGTCGCTGACCCGCGCGCTGCAGGCGTCGTGCAACACGCCGGTCGGTTCTCATGCGCGGCGGGTCGGGGAGGGGGTGCTCGAGTTGCGGGCGTGGGTCGGTCTACCGGACGGCTCGGCGTGGTTGGAGGATCGGCTGCGTGGCGACGCCGAGCGGGTCGGCTCCGAGGTCGCGGAGCGGATGCTGGCGGCGGGCGCCGGCGAGTTGTTGTACCGGGCCGGTCGGAGCGTCGAGGCTTCGGCGTGACGGTCTACCTGGTTGGCGCGGGACCCGGTGATCCGGGGCTGCTCACGGCGCGCGCGCTCGAGCTGATCGCCACGGCCGAGGTGATCGTCTACGACCGGCTGATCCCACGCGCGGCGCTCGAAGGGGCCAGGCCTGAGGCGGAACTCGTCTACGCGGGGAAGGAGGGCGGCGGCCCCTCGACCTCGCAGGCCGAGATCGAGCAGCTGCTCGTGGAGCATGGTTTGAGCGGGCGCGTTGTGGTCCGGCTCAAGGGAGGCGATCCGTTCGTGTTCGGGCGCGGCGGCGAGGAGGCCGAGGCGCTGATCGCCGCGGGCGTCGGGTTCGAGGTGGTGCCGGGAGTGACCGCCGGGGTGGCCGCGCCGGCGTACGCCGGGATCCCGGTGACCCACCGGGACCTCGCCAGCGCAGTGGCGTTCGTCACCGGTCATGAGGATCCCGCCAAGTCCGGGACGGCGCTCGACTGGGCCGCGCTGGCGGCGTTCCCCGGGACGCTGGTCATCTACATGGCCGTCCGTCAGCTGGCGTCGATCTGCGAGCGGCTGATCGCCGGCGGGCGGCCGGCCGACGAACCCGCGGCGGTGATCGAACGCGGCACGCTTCCCGGCCAGCGGGTGGTCAGCGGGACGCTTCAGACGATCGCCTCCGCGGCCGCCGGCGAGGGGATTCGGGCACCGGCGATCGCGCTGTTCGGCCCGGTGGCGGGGGTGCGCGAGCGGTTGCGGTGGTTCGAGCACCGTCCACTCGCCGGCGTGAGCGTGGCAGTGACCCGGGCGCGGGCGCAGGCCAGCGGGCTCGCCGCCCGGTTGCAGTCACTGGGGGCCGAGGTGGTGGAGGCGCCGGCGATCCGGATCGTGGCGGTTTCCGGGCCGGCGCCGGCGATTGAGCGCTACGACCTGGTATGCCTGACGAGTCCGAACGGCGTGCGGCTCCTGTTTGTTCGATTGGCGGCGGCCGGTCACGATGCCCGCGCGCTGGCGGGCGCGCGGGTGGCCGCGATCGGCCCGGGAACCGCGGCGGCGCTCCGCGAGCACGGGGTGATCGCGGACATCGTCCCCGAGCGCTTCGTGGCCGAGGGGCTGGTCGAGGCGCTGAGCGAGGTGCCGGTGAAGCGGGCCCTGGTGGCGCGCGCTGCCGGCGCGCGCGACGTGCTTCCCGATGCCCTGCGGGCGCGTGGCGCCGAGGTCGATGTGGTGGCGCTGTATGAGACCGTGGCGGAGCCGCTCGGCGAAGGTGAGCTGGAGGCGGTTTCGAACGTCGATTACGTGACCTTCACCTCGTCCTCGACCGTCAAGTTCTTCTTCGACGCGGCCGGCGCCCGGCTCGGGAACCAGGCAAGGCTGGTGAGCATCGGGCCGGTGACGAGCGAGGCGCTGAGGGCGCGCGGGCGCGAGCCGGACGTCGAGGCGACGCGCCACGACGTCGAAGGGTTGGTGCAGGCGTTGGTCGGGGATGCGGTGGCGCGGGCGGGTTGAGGCGGGCTGGGCGGAGAGGGGACCGGCGGGAGGGCCATGACGTGACGTGGATTCCTCCGGGTGGACTTGGCGCCACTTTAGAGCCGCGGGCGAGCCCTAACGTGGCGTGGATTGGGGGCGGGTGATTCGCCGGCACGTTGGGGCCGTCAGGAGACCGGTTCTGGGGTGCGGTTGGGCGTGGCGCGAGGCTCGACTCGGGGCGGCCGGTAGGGCGGAGCGCAAGGCTTGGCTCGGGGCGGCGGGTAGTGCGGAGCGCGACGCTCGGCTCGGTGGCGCCCGCGCGACGCGCACGCGCCATCGTCTTGCAACTCGGGCCATCTCATGGTCCTCGCCCACCTGATCAACATCACCCGTACCGTCTCCGGCAAGTCCGGAACCCTCAGCGGTGAGCCGAAGCTGTCGAGTGCCGCCGCCCACCGGATCAATCGCCGTGTTCGGCAAGCATCTCGTCAGCGCCGGCGCCGCCCTCGGCACCCTGTCGAGCTCGGTCACGGTGGCGTAAGGGTTCATCGCCGGCTACGCCCCCAACTTTGGCGCTTTGGTTCCGGGGGGTGGAACCAGAGCGCCAAAGTTCGCACCTCGGGGCCACCCCCGACCCGACCGGGCCACCCCCGACCCGACCGCCGGCAACTGGCGCACGCCGCGACGAGGATGCTTAGGATCGCCGCCATGAAAATTCGAGCGTTGTTCGCAGGCTTGACCGTTGCCGCCTTCGCGGCCCTGATCGCCGCGGCGCCGGCCGGCGCCCGGACCGTGTGGCTGTGCTTCCCCGGCAAGAAGCCCGACCCGTGTACGCCGGGCCTGTCCACGACCGTCTATACACCGACGCTGACGAAGCTGCGCGTCGAGCATCCGCAGGCGGTCAAGAAGCCCGCGATCGACTGCTTCTACGTCTACCCCACGGTAAGCGACCAGAAGACCGGCAACGCCAACCTGCACATCGATCCCGAAGAGCGGTCGATCGCGCTCTACCAGCCGGCCCGGTATTCGCAGTACTGCCGGGTGTTCGCGCCGATGTACCGCCAGCTGACGCTCGACGGCATTGGTCTGGGCGCGACCACGACCAAGCCCAACCCGGCCCTGGCGCTCGCCGATGTCCGCGCCGCCTTCCACACCTACCTGACCAGGTACAACCACGGCCGCGGGTTCGTGCTGATCGGCCACTCGCAGGGCTCGTTCGTGCTCCGCGAACTGATCGCCAAGGACGTCGATCCAAAGCCGTCGGTGCGACACAGGCTGCTGTCGGCGATCCTGATGGGCGGCAACGTGCTGGTGAAGACCGGCAAGGGTATCGGCGGCGATTTCAAGCACATCCCGGCATGCCGTTCGAAGACCCAGCTCGGCTGCGTGATCGCGTTCTCGACGTTCGACACGCCGGTCCTCCCGAACAGCCTTTTCGGGCGCTCCACGGTGCCCGGTGAATCGGTGCTGTGCACGAACCCCGCGTCGCTGCGCGGCGGCAGCGGGCTGGTCGACCCGATCTTCCCCAGCGCGCCGTTCGACCCCCAGAGCACGCTCGCGGCGGGGATCAAGCTGGTTGGCATCACGCAGCCGATGCCACCGACAGTGTGGTCGACAGAACCGGGAGCGTTCAGTGCGCAGTGCTCATCGGCGGACGGCGCCAACGTGCTGCAGATCACCCCGGAGGGGGGAGCGCCAACGCCCAACCCGAGCCCCGACGGCACGTGGGGCCTTCACCTGCTCGACGCCAACGTCGCTCTCGGCAACCTGATCGTGGTCGTGAAGTTGGAGGCCGCAGCGTTCGTCAAGCGCGACCGCTAGCGTCGGGAGCGCGGTGAGCGCTCCGGTCATCACGTTCCTGTCGGACTATGGGTTGGAGGACGACTTCGTCGGCGTCTGCCACGGCGTGATCGCCGCGATCTGTCCCGATGCGCGGGTGATCGACATCGCCCACGGAATCCGGCGCCACGACGTGCGTGCGGGTGCCGTGATCCTCGCGGGCGCCCTGCCCTACATGCCGATCGGCGTTCACCTGGCGGTCGTCGATCCCGACGTCGGTGCACAGCGGCGGGCGATCGCGTTGCGCCTCGCGGACGGGCGCGTGCTGGTCGGACCCGACAACGGGCTGCTCGCCCCGGCAGCCGAGGCGGGCGGTGGCGCGATCGAGGCGGTGGAGATTTCGACCTCCCAGTTTCGACTGGAACCCGTCTCGGCGACCTTTCACGGTCGCGACATCTTCGCGCCGGTGGCGGCACGGCTCGCGGCCGGCGCCGTTCTGGCGGAAGCGGGCGAACCGCGCGATCCGGATCAGCACGTGAAGCTGGAGCTGCCTCGGCCGCGCCGCGAGCAAGGAGCGCTCGTGAGCCACGCGCTGTACGTCGATCGATTCGGCAATGTCCAGCTCGACGTCGACCACGACGATCTCGCCGACAGCGGCGTCAAGCTCGGGCATCGCGTCGAGCTGACGGTGCCCTCCGGCCGCCCCCACGAGGCTCAGGTCGCCCGGACCTTCGCGGACGTCAGCGCCGGTGAGCTGCTGGTCTACGAGGACGCGTACCGGAGGCTGGCGCTCGCGGTCAGCCACGGAAACGCGGCCGAGCGACTGGGGCTGGCGATCGACGATGAGGTCCGGATCAGTCCGAAGTGAGCGGGATCCTCGGCACGCCGCGGCTGCACCTGCGCCTGATCGATTCGACGAATGCGCGCGCGGCCGAGCTGGCGTCGCGTGGAGCGCCCCACGGCACGCTCGTCACCGCGCGCGCGCAGTCCGCCGGTCGTGGCCGCCAGGGCAGGACCTGGATCGCCCCTCCGGGACGGGCGCTGCTGTGCTCGGTCCTGCTGCGTGATCCGCCGCCGCTGCTGCCGCTCGCGGCCGGGGTGGCGGTGGCGGAGCTCGCGGGCCCGACCGCCCAGGTCAAATGGCCCAACGACGTGCTGCTCGACGGGCGCAAGGTGGCGGGGATCCTCGTCGAAGGCCGTCCCCAGGAGGGCTGGGCGGTGCTCGGTATCGGCCTCAACGTGGCGATCCAACCTCAAGAGTTTCCGTCCGAGCTGCGTCACAGCGCGGGGACGCTGGGACTCGAGCCGGATGCGATCGAGCCGACGCTGGCGCGACTGCTCGAGTTGCTGGATCGCTGGATCGGCGCCGAGGCGGCCGACGTCCTCGACGGTGTGCGGGCGCGTGACGCGCTACTCGACAAGCATGTGCGCTGGGCCGAGGGCGAGGGGACCGCGGCCGGAATCGACGCGGATGGGCGGCTCGTGGTCCGCACCGCCGGCGGGCGGGTGGCACTGGACGCGGGCGAGGTCCACCTCGGCTGAGGCTGGTGGGTGCCACCGAAACGTTCCACCGGTTATGGCGGCACGTTCCGGCGAGGCCGGTTAGGCAGCTTCTTCGGCGCCGTGCGTGTCCGCCGGCGCCGGGTCGACGAGCTCCTCGTCCGCTGCTGTGTCGTCGAGCTCCTCGACCGCTGCGGTGTCGTCGAGCTCCTCGTCCGCTGCTGGATCGTCGAGCTCCTCATCCGCTGCCGTGTCGTCGAGCTCCTCTTCCGCTGCGGCCGGCTCGCCTGCCTCATCGGGCCTCAGCTCGATCTCGTCCCCTGCCTCGAGCTGTCCGTCGTCGGTCCGCACCGCGGTCCCGACGACGGTGCCATCGGCCTCCTGCGCCTGCGCATCGGCCCCTGTCTTACGCCGGCGCCGGCTCTTGCTGCGCCGTCCCTTGGGGAAGTTGCGCAGCAGCTCGCGCGCCAGCGCGGCGGGCTTGCGGGCCATCCGCGTGCGCGCGCCTCGCAGCGCCTCCTCGGCCTCCGGGGTGTGCGCCAGCGCCGCGGCGAGCAGCGCGGCCGACAGCCGCCGGTCCTCCTTGCGCGCGGCATGCACGAGCCGGCGGGCGTTGCGGGCGTGGGCGGCGCCGCTCGAGTTGACCAGCAGTCCGAGCAGCCGCTTGGTCTCCGGCCAGCGCTGGACTGCGTACTCCTCGTGCACCTCCCGCGTGTACTCGGCCATCCGCCAAATCCAGGCATTGGCCTGATCGCGGCGGCCGATCCGCCGCTCGGCGAGGGCCTGGAGCATGATCTTCACGCCCTCGCGACGCTCGTCGCGGGGCCAGCCGGCCATGATGTCGATCGCGGTGTCGAACGCCTCGGCGTCGCGGCTGGCGGCGATCTCCTGGAGCGCGCGCAGGCGAAGCTGCGAATTGCGGTTGCGCTGGACGGCGGTGAGCAGGAAGCGCCGCTTGAGCTCGCCGCCACGATCGAAGTGGAGCATCGCCTTCGCCCGGCGCCAGCCGTTGGGAGCGACGCGGGCGCCGGCCAGCGCCGCCCACACGTGCTGCTCGCCGTAGTCGAGGTGCTCGACCGCGATCCGCCACAGCTCGCGCTCGAACACCTCGGCGCGCCGGTCGGGATCGGGAGTGACGGGCAGCACCCGGCGCTCCACCCGCACGCGGCGACCACGGCCGCGGCGAACCGGGCCGACGACGATCGCGCCGCCGCGGTACACGTCGCGGTCGAGCAGCGAGTGCAGGGTGACGACCGGATCGTCGTGCTTGGTCGCGGGATGGACGAAGTCGACGACGATCCCCGCCTCTTTGCCCGGATTACGACGCGTGACGCGTCCGACGCGCTGCTGGTAGATCCGCTTTGACGCGGTCGGGGCCAGGTGCATGCAGATCGTCGCGCGGGCGCTGTTCCAGCCCTCCGCGAGCAGCTGGGCGTTGACGAGCACGTCGATCTTGCCCGCCTCGTAGTCGGCCAGGATCCGCGCCAGCTGGCGCTTGGGTGTCTCGCCCGACACCGCCTGGGCTTTCATTCCGAGGTCGCGGAACGACTGCGCGACGTTGTAGGCATGGCGCACCCCGGCGGAGTAGACGATGCCCGGCACGCCGTTGAAGCGCGTCTTGTAGAGGTCCGCGATCGCGACGTTGAACGGGGTCTGGTCGAGCAGTTCGGCCAGCATCTCCTGGTCGAATTCGGTGTCCACCTCGCCGCGCCGCAGCGGCACCTTGGCGATCGTCCGCACCCCGGGTCCGGGGGGAATCCGGATGCACCGCAGTGGTGAGATGACGCCGCGCCGCGCGGCCTGGGCGAGGTCAAAGCGCGAGGTCTGGGTCGGGAACAGGTCGGTGACGTGCCGGGCGATCAGGGCGCCGGTCGCGGTCATGCCGATGAACACGGGCCCGGACCAGGCACGGATCGAGCCGGAGGTCTTCTCTCCGAGCGCCGTGTGGGCCTCGTCGCAGATGACGATCGTGTAGGCGTCGGAGACCTTGCCCGCGTTGCGGACGAACCACTGATAGGTCTCGACGGTCACCGGGCCGTTGGCGGCGTCATGCCCGTTCAGCAGCGGCGCCGAGATCCGGTCGCGGTAGCCACGGTCGCGCAGCTCGCCGTTGAACTGGTCGACGAGGTTGCGGCGGTGGGTGAGGATCAGGATCCCGCCCGTGCGCGAGGCCTCGACGAAGCCGAGCGCCGCGACCGTCTTGCCGGCGCCGGTGGCGTGCTCGAACCAGAAGCGGCGGGCCGCGTTCGGATCCTCCGCTTGCTCGGCCACCTCGATGTCCTCGTCGAGACCGTTGTCGTCCTGCCAGTCCTGGGGCTCCTCGTCCTCGGGCTCATCTCCGTCGAGCTCGAGTTCGGCGTCCTCCTCTCCGGGGATCGCCGCTGACGCGAGCTGCGCGGGCTCCGGTGCCAGTCCGTTGCCGGCGCCATTGCCGTTGCCGTTGCGCTGGGCCTCGGCGAGCAGCGCGGTCAGCGTGCCCGACAGCGCGTCCACCTGGTGGGCGGAGAGGACCGTGCCGTCGACCAGGTGGGGTTCCTCCTCGGAGAGCAGGCGCTCGAGCCCGAGGAGCAGCGAGAACTTCCGCCGCCACTCGATCGAGGGCTGCTTGGCGCCGGTATCGACCTCGCTCAGGGCAGCATCGAGCGCCCGGCGCCTCGCGGACCCCGGGAGGAGGGCGTCCTCGAGCGTCTCGCCGTCATAGACGAACCGTTCGCGCGTAAACAGTTCAGCGCGCGCGATCGCGGCAGGACTTGGGAAGGGGGTGGAAGCACCCATCGGAATTGAAAGGTTTGCGTTCGAGGTGTGAGCCGCGGCGACTGGTCTCGGCGGCTTCAAGTGTTCTCGGCACCGTGCCGAGAAAGGCGAGGTAAGTCCTCAGAAACGGTGCCCCCTCGCCGACTCTCCCTTAGAAGATAACGTCTATTTAAGCAGATCGGGTGCGGATGGACCAATCCCGGCTGTGGCAAGCTGTGGCGCGTGGCAAAGCGCGAGTCGTGGTCGGCGTGCACCGGGGCGGTGATCCTGCTCGTCGCGCTCGCCGGATTTGCCCTCGCCGGGTGTGGAGGCGCCACCCCGCACAGCGCCGCGCCCCCGAAGGATACGGTCGCCGTGGCGTTCAAGGGCTCTCCGGCCCCGTTGGCGAAAATCCACGCGCAGGCGAACGACTTGCTGGGAGGCGGCCCAAAGGCATTCGAGGCGCGGCTGCACACGCTCCGGGGTGTCCCGGTCGTCGTCAACATGTGGGCTTCGTGGTGCGAGCCGTGCCAGTCGGAGTTCCCCACCTACCAGCGTGCGTCGGTGGTGTTCGGCCGTCGGGTGGCCTTCATCGGTCTCGATGCCAAGGATCAGAATGGGGCGGCGAAGGCGTTCCTCCACCAGTTCCCGGTCACCTATCCGAGCTACACCGATCCGAACGGCAGCATCGCCTCCGCGATCAACGCCTATCCGGGCTACCCGCAGTCGTTCTTCTTCGACCGAGCGGGGAAAGAGGTGTACGACAAGGCCGGTCCGTATCTGAGCGTGGCCGAGCTGGAACGGGACATCCGCCGCTACGTGCTCGGATGACGCTGGTCGGCTACGAGATCCGTCGGGTTCGCGGCGAGCGCGAGATGGAGGCCGCGCTGCAGCTCCGCTACGACGTGTTCTGTGTGGAGCAGGGGGTGCCGGAGCACGAGGAGCTCGACGGGCGCGACCAGGACGGGATCCACCTGGTCGCGGTCTCCGGCGGCGAGCTGCTGGCCACCTGTCGGCTGCTGATGATCGGCGGCACGGCGCAGTTCAGCCGGCTAGCGGTCAGGCGGTCGGCGCGGCGGCGGGGAATCGCGACGGCGCTGCTGGAGATGGCCGACGAGGAGACGCGAGCCGCCGGCGGCCGGCGCATCGTGCTTCACGCGCAGACCTACGCGCAGGAGCTCTACGAGCAGGCCGGTTATCGGCCTCGCGGGAGGGTCTTCACCGAGGCCCGGATCGACCACGTCGCGATGGAGAAGCTGCTGTGAGCTACGCGCGTCAGGGATGCCGGAGCTTCGAATCGACCCGCTGAGCGGGCAGCGGGCGATCGTCGCGGGCGACCGTGCCGACCGACCCGGGGGTGGGCTGTCGGTGCCGCCGGCGCCGGCGATCGACCCCGAGTCCGACCCGTTCGCCGAGGGGCACGAGGACCGGACGCCGCCCGAGATCTACGCGGTGCGGCCGAACGGGGGCGGACCGGACACCCCGGGATGGACCGTGCGGGTGGTGCCGAACCTGTATCCGGCGCTGGGCGACGATGTCCAGGAGCCCGAGCGGTATGCGAATCCAGATCTGTTCTGGGCGGCGCCGGCGCGGGGAGCCCACGAGGTGATCATCAACTCCCCCAAGCCGGTGGTGTCGCTCGCCCATCTCTCGGTGTCGGATGTGGAGGCCGCGGCGGAGGTGTGGCGCGAGCGAATGCGGGCTCACGCCGACGTGCCGTACGTGCACCTGATCGTCAACGAGCTGCGCGAGGCCGGGGCATCGCTCCCGCACACCCACGCTCAGCTCTACGCGCTCGACTTCGTGCCGGCCGCCGTGGCTCGCGAGCGGGAGCGTTTCGGCGCCTACGCGACCCGGACGATGGGCGGCAACCTGCTGGCGGATCTGGTCCAGGCCGAGGTGCGCCAGCGCGAGCGGATCGTCGCGATCGATGACGAAACCGTGCTGATGGCGCCGTTTGGGGCGCGCGTCCCGTTCCAGCTGCTGATCGCCCCCCGCACGGCGCGGATGCGATACGAGGACAGCGGGCCGTCCGGCGCCGCGATGCTGCACGAGGCGCTGAACCGCCTGCAGCGCCGACTCGGCGGGACGCCGCCGCTGAACCTCTGGGTCCGCACCGCTCCGAGCGGGGCCGAGCACTTCTGCTGGCGGATCGACATCCTGCCGCGGCTCACATACCTGGCCGGACTGGAGCTGGGGGCCGGCGTGCATCTGAACATCGTCCCGCCCGAGCAGACCGCGGCCGAGCTGCGGGACGCCTAACAACATGCGCGCGCTCGTTCAGCGCGTCAGCCGCGCGGCGGTGGCGGTCGAGGGACGGATCGTCTCGGAGGTGGGACCGGGGCTGGTGGTCCTGCTCGGCGTGGCTCGCGATGACACCGAGCGCGACGCCGACTGGCTCGCCGACAAGGTGCGGGCGTTGCGGATCTTCGGCGACGCAGAGGGACGGATGAACGAGCCGCTGGGCGACCG
The DNA here is from genome assembly GCA_963799745.1 of uncultured Solirubrobacterales bacterium. Lineage (GTDB taxonomy): Bacteria > Actinomycetota > Thermoleophilia > Solirubrobacterales > Solirubrobacteraceae > Palsa-465. The sequence goes on from CAWCYH010000003.1 coordinate 209,694, forward strand.
GGAGGTCCTGTGCGTGAGCCAGTTCACCCTCTACGGGGAGGCCCGCCGGGGCAACCGTCCCAGCTATGTCGCCGCGGCGGCGCCGGACGTGGCCGAGCCGCTGTACGAGCGCTTCTGCGAGCGGCTCGGTGCCCGCCGTGGGGTGTTCGGGGCGATGATGGCGCTGGAGTTGGTCAATGACGGGCCAGTGACGATCCTGGTCGAGTCGCCCGGCGGAAGGCCGTCGGATAGACCTTGAGCGGCCCTGGCGCCGGATGTGAAAAGTGTGTGCGCGGTGTGGCGGCCGCGTGCCAAATCCGCCGGCGGGCCTTGCTTCGGAAGCAGGCTGCCGTAGCGTCCGTGGGGTGCCGAAGCTGCTTCGTCAACGGACCGCGATCGCGCTCTTGCGGGATAACGGCTGGACTGCGTCGCGGGGTGGCAAGCATGTGGTCAAGATGATCAAGACGGGAAAACGGCCGATCACGCTGCCGAAGCACCGCGGGCAGGACTACGACAAGGGCCTGACCAACGCGATACTGAAGCAGGCCGGTCTGAAATCAATGGAGGATCAGTGGAGCTCACGGTCGTTGTACATCAGGAGCACAAGGGCTTCTGGTCAGAGGTCAAGGAGCTACCGGGATGCTTCGCGTCAGGCCGAACTCTAGGTGAGCTGGAGGAGGCGCTGACCGAGGCAGTCGGGTTCTGCCTGGGTGACGAGCCGGTCGCGCTCGAGCACGCGCCGCTGGGGCCAGGCGAGGTGCATGCACGGGTGGTGGGGCCTGCATCGGCGGCCTGAGCAACGCGCCAAGCTCGGGGCGCGGACGTTGGCGGTTTGGCTTCACCCCGCGGTACCAGAACGCCAAGGTTCGTGTTGGGGGTCGCGCGCTACGGTCGGGCCGATGCGGGAGTACTACGAAGAGTTGTGGCGCCAGCTCCCGGAGGAGCTGGCGCTACCGGACCTCGATCGCCGTCGCAGCTTCCTGCTCGGCGGGGTGCGCCAGGGCGACCGGGCGCTCGATCTGGGCTGCGGGATCGGGGCGTTCACGGCGATGCTGGCGGAGGCCGGCGCGCAGGCCGTCGGCTGCGACATCGCGGAGGCCGCGCTCCGCCGGGCGAGGGCCGCGCATCCGGCGCTCGATTTCCGCCTCGCGGCGATCGGCGGTCCGCTCCCTTTCGAGGACAACTCGTTTGACGTGGTGTGGGCGAGCGAGGTGATCGAGCACGTCGCCGACACGGCCCGGTGGCTGTCGGAGGTCAGGCGGGTGCTGATTCCGCGGGGCCGGCTGCTGCTGACGACACCGTCCCATGGGCGGCTGCGAGTCGCCGCGGGCGGGATCGAGCGCTTCTCCGAGCCGCTCGGCGATCACCTGCACCTGTATACGCGGCGCTCGCTGGCCGAGACGTTGGGAGCGTTCGACTTCTCGGAGATCGAGGTTCGCGCCGTGGGAGGAGCGCCGTTGCTTCGCCGGCTGCTGCTGGGCCGCGCGGTGCGGTGATCGCCGCTGCGCCGGGGCTAGGGCGAGCGAGGGGCCGTGCCGCCCGCGAGCGCCGCCTGGGCCTGGGAAAGCGCCTGGCTCACCTCGGGTGAGCCGAGATCGAGCGACTTGGCGCGTTCCAGCGGATCGAGGGCCGCCGCGGCGCGATGGAGGTGCAGATAGAACTCGCCCAGTTGAAGCCACGTCTGCGGGTTCTCCGGTTGGCGGCGGACGGCTTTCAGCAGCTCGTCACGGGCGGCCGGGTTATCGCCGATCGCCGTGTACATCACCGCGAGCTGGATCAGCGGGTCGACCGTGACGGGATCCTCGGCGGCGGCCGCGCGGGCGTCGTCGATCGCCGCGCTCGTATTGCCAGCGCCAAATGCCGCGACCGCCTCCGCGTTTGCGTTGGCGGAGCGCAGCGGCTGCCACATCGCCCAGGTCAGCAGCAACGTGATCGCCACGACCCCGATTACGGCGGCGCCGATCCCCGGCGACGCCGTGAGCCGCCGGCGCTGGAGTGCGCGCCCGACCCCATCCGCCGCCGGGCCGCGGCCGGCCAGCCACCCGGCACACAGCAGCGCCGGCACAGCGGTCCCGGGCACGAACCACGTCCAGTCGACCGCGGAATGCACCCCGAACGTGATCACGACCGCGAGCAGCGTGAGCAGCCCGACCCGCTCGGGGAGGCGGTCGCTGGTCCTGGCGGCCGCGAGCGTCCGCCATGCGGCGAAGCTCCAGGCAGCGAGCAGCGCGATCATCACCGCGATCCCAATCAGGCCGAAGTCGGCGAACGTCTCGATCACGAAGCTGTGGGCGTGCGGGACGACCATCGCGTCGGTCGTGTAGCGCGTGACCGCGGTTGCGTATCCCCCCGCACCGGCCCCCTTTACCAGGGCGTGCTCACCCACCTTCAGGCCCTCGCTCCAGTACCGCCCTCGGGTGTTGCCGAGCTCGACCAGGCGCCCGGGCGTGTTGCTCGCGCCGCCGTTGGTGCTCGTCAGCGTCGAGAAGATGTGCGAGACCTCACCGGTCAGACCTCGCGAGGAGGCCGCGAGCGCGGCCAGGCCGGCGAGCGGGAGCATCGCCACGGCGGCCAGCAGCGCGACCGCGACGCGGCGGCGCGCAGAGGGCGAGAGCGTGGTGCGATCCATCGCGGAGGCCGCGAGAAACCCCGCGACGGTCGCGAGCGCCAGCACCCCCACGAGCACCAGCCCGAACGTGTGTCCGGCGCTCGTGCGCGAGTGGAGCGGAACCTGATCGTGGGTGAGGGCGTGGGTGGCGAGGGCGTAGCCGCTGAGCGCGGCCGCGCCTGCCGCCCCGAGGGCCAGGACGAGCGCGCCGCGGAGTCGCATCGGCACGGTCGCAAACCAGAACGCGAGCCCGACGACGGCCACCAGCAACGCGCCCCGGGAGTAGGAGAGCACGATCACGGTCAGGAGGATCGAGATCGCCGGGACCGCCAGCGCGCGCGGCCAGCGGGCGCGCATCGGTCGGGCGCCGGCCCACAGGCACGGGGCCAGGCCCAGTGCGGCGAGCAGGCCGGTTGCGTTCCAATATTCGAACGGAGCCCGGAGTCGCCCGAACGGATCGCTCGGGTCAAGTGTCGCCGGAAACACCTTGACGAGCAGCGCATAGCCGCTGATCACCGTGGCCAACATCGCGATCGCGCCGACGAGCGCGGGCCACCGCGCGGGCCACAGTCGCGCCAGCGCGGCACCCCCGCCGAACACGGCGAGATAGGAGAGCGTGCGATTGGCCTCGATCCAGGAGCTGTTGGGCGCTACCGACCAGGCGATCGATGCCGCGCTCAGCACGGCGAGCAAGGCGAAGCAGGTGACGGCAGCGCCGCCCCAGGCGCGCTCCTGCGCGCCCATAATCAGAACCGCAACCGCGAGTCCGGCGCCGATCAGCGTAAGCGCGATCTGCGTCCAGGTGTTGGGGGCGAGCTCCTCGCCGCCGGTGGTCACGAACGCGAGCACGGCCAGGCCGGCGGCCAGGCAGAGCGCGAGCAGCGCGTCGGCCCTCACCTCGCGCCGGCCGCCGGCTGCCTGTTCGGGAGCGGAGCCGGAGCGTTGAGACGCCGCCGTGAGCGGCGACACCGTGCGCGGGCCAGTGCTCATTGCCAAGACCGGTGCTCGACGAGCGTTCGCCCCGCGTCGCTCGCCTTGACGTAGGGCCGGTCGCGGAGGAACCGGCGGGCCTCCTCGACCGCAGCCTGGTGCTGGTATGAGGTGGCGACCGGGCGCAGATCGTGGCGGATCGGGGTCGCATCGATGATCCCGATCCGCCATCCGTGCTCGCGGGCCAAGGCGGACCAGTGGGCATCGAGACCCCAACCGATTCGCAACTCGGGGAACGGCAGCAGTATCTCGAAAGTCGAAGCATGAAACGCGGTCACCGGCCCGATCTCGACGAACGCCGTCTCCCGGGCGACGGTCCCGGCGCACCGCCGGGTGACGTCCCACGCCGCATGGGAGCGACTGCGGTGCGCGGGCTGGGCCAGGCGCAGGCGGAACCGTTCGGCCAGGAACAGGAACACGTCGAGAAACTCCCGCGGCAACCCGACGTCGTCATCGATGACCAGCAGCCAGTCGTAGCCGTCCGCGGGATGCGCGCGCAACATTGCGTTCAGGTTCTCGAACTTGCCCCGGTCACCCACCGGGGTGCTCTCGAATCGCACGTGGTGTCGGGAACGGACCACCTCCTCGCGCGCCGGGGCGAGCAGGTTCGCGACGTCGGTTCGCTCGAGCGCGAGCGCGAGCACGCGCCGGCGCGGCGAATCGCGTGCGGCCCGCCGCAGCCGCAGCTGCTGGAGCCGGGCCGCGGCGCGGCCGTCGGCGATCGCGTCGGAGATGATCGCCCGCGAGGTATGACGCACGCCGGCGACGTGGCCGCTGCGGCCCGCGAGGAAGTCGTCGTTGCTCATCGCCGCCGCTCGGTAAGGGCTTGGCGGAGGCGCCCGGCGGTGTGCGCGAGCATCACGATCCCGATCGCGCAGCGGCGCCTGAAGATGTGCCACAGGCAGCCGGCCAGGGTGCGGAGCTCGCCGGCGATGGGCGGAGCGACGCCCTTGCGGACGTCGTTACGGCGCGCCGCGCGGCCTTGCCCATAGCCGGCGCGAGTGAGGGCGCGAAGGCTCGCGTCAGAGCCCGCGCGGCGGTGCTCCAGCCCGGCAGAGGCTACGTAGCGGACTCGTCCGCCGCTCGCGGTGTAGCGGTGCTCCCATTCCTCCTCGTCGCCGGGACCGACGATCGTCTCGTCGAAGCTTCCGACGCGATCGAAGGCGCAGCGGCGGACCGCCATGTTCGCACCCCACACGTAGGAAACATCGCGATCCTGAGGACCGTGGTCGAGGGTGGTGATCGGGGCTTGGTGGCGACCACACGCGCGGGGGCCACCGCCCTCGAGACGGGCCCGAATCGGGCCACCGAACACGTCATGCTCAGGGGCTGCGCGTACGCCCGCAAGCAGCCGATCGAACCACTCGGGAGGGGCGTCGATGTCGTCGTCGATGAACACGATCAGCTCGCCTCTCGCCGCTCCGACCGCCGCATTGCGCGCGGCGTTGATGCCGCCCGGTTGCGGGAGCGAAACGAAGCGCGCGCCGTGCCGGGCGGCCACCGCTTCGGTGGCGGGGTCTTCTCCGTCGCTCACGACCACCACCTCGGCGCCGGCGCGCTCGGCCTGGGGGACGATCGATGAGAGCGTGACCGTGAGATATCCCGGCCGCCGTCGCGTCGGGATCGCGATCGATGCTGTTGGAACATTCTGCACTGCGCGGATTGTCCAGGTCCGCGGATCCCCGTGCGCTTCCACGGGGACGTCGCGGCGACGCTACTTGGCCCGCGTGGTGCGCTGGTGGGCAACCAGCTGACGGCCGAATGCGGCCACGAAACGGGGGTTGTAGCGCATATATCGACGCCACAGTCGTCGCGGCTCGTGCGCGAGCCGATAGGCCCACTCGAGTCCCGCTTCCTGAATCCAGTTGGGTGCCTGCGGCACCAGCCCGGCGTGCAAGTCGAACGCTGCGCCGACGCCGATCATCAGTGACGCATCGAGGTGCGGACGCATCCGCGCCATCCACTTCTCCTGCTTGGGCACGCCAATCCCGACCCAAACCACGTCCGCGCGGGCGCGGTTGATCTCCTCGGCCACGCCCCACATTTCCTCGTCGGTGAGCGGGCGGTAGCGGCGGCGAATAGCCCCCAACGATTTTGACAGCCGGGATAGCGCTGGCGGAGGTTCAGCGCGAGCTGGACGAGCGCGCCCTGGTTACGTCCGCCGTAGAGATAGAACCGCTGGCCGGACGCGGCCGCGCGGGCACACGCCCGCGCCATCAGCTCGGGTCCATACACGCGCTGGCCGAGAGGATGCCCGAGCGCGTTGATCGCCCATACCAGCGGCTGCCCGTCGGGGACGTTGAGCGCGGAGCGCATCAGCGCGGCGCGCAGCTCCGGATCCTCCCGCGAGGCCATCACGGTGTGGACGTTGCAGACACACACGTAACCTCGGTTCCGGCGCGAGATCATGGTCTCGATCCAGTCGAGCGTCAGCGCGTAGTCGATCAGGGCCAGCGGCACGCCGAGGACGTCGAGGGTCCTCGGCGGGGCGATGGGCAACAACTTGGCGCTTAATGTGCTTTCCGTGTGCATTATTCGCTCTGGAATCCTGACTTTCGCAAAGGACCCGGCTGACTCTTCAACTTGCCCCAGACTTGGGAGGGTAGGTCTGGAACGACTAGGAGCAGGTTGGGTTGCGGTGTTTGTTCCACATAGAGGCCAATTTCCGGTCAAGTCAGTTCACGTTTAGGAGGTGGCGCGGTATGCTGTGAGCTGACACGGAAGTCGCTCGGGCCCGCGAGCATCGCCCCCTTTCTCGCGGGTCTCGGACGGCCCCCAGCCCTACCAGGGTCGTCCTTCGGCCGGGCCCGTACCGCGTGAAACGCGGTGCGGGCCCGCCATTCCTTTCCGGAGGCAGAAAGCTGTGCGACCCGCGTGAGCGGGCCGCACAGGGTTCCCTGCCCTGGCAGGCTTCCCTGACTGGCGGATGGCTAAGCTCCGGCCGCTGATGGATTGTGTGGTGACAGGCGGTGCAGGATTCATCGGCTCGAATCTCGTCGATGCGTTGGTAGCCCGGGGCGACGCGGTCACGGTCGATCGACAACCTCTCGACGGGCAAGCGCGCAAACCTCGGGCGCGGCGCTGGAGCGCGGGCGCCTCGCTGCACGAGCTCGACGTCCGCGACGCGCGGCGGTCGCAGCGGAGCTCGCTCGCGCGGCGCGGCCCGAGGTGGTCTTCCACCTCGCCGCGCAGATCGACGTCCGCTACTCGGTTGAGCATCCCGCGGGCGACGCCGAGGCGAACGTGCTCGGCACGATCGCGGTGCTCGAGGCGGCGCGCGCTCGGCGGCGCGCGGCGGATCGTCAACACCTCGACCGGCGGCGGCCTGTACGGAGACGCCGACGCTGCTGCCGACGCCCGAGGACTACCCGATCCGGCCGCTGGCGCCCTACGGGCAGAGCAAGTACGCGGCCGAGGGATACTGCGAGCTGTACACGCGCCTGCACGGCCTCTCGACCGTCTCGCTGCGCTACGGAAACGTCTACGGGCCGCGGCAGGACGTCCACGGCGAGGCGGGCGTGGTGGCGATCTTCTGCGGGTGTCTGGTCGAAGGCCGCACGCCGACCGTGTTCGGCGATGGGCGCCAGACGCGGGACTGGGTCGAGGTCGGTGACGTGGTGCGGGCGAACCTGCTGGCGGCCGATGCGACGCTGACCGGTCCGGTCAACATCGGCCATGGGGAGGAGACCTCGGTGCTCGATCTGGTCGCAGGTGCTCAACGACGTGTCCGCGCGCCGGCGAGCTGCAAGCCCAGGTTTGTCCCGGAGCGTCCCGGCGAGGTCCGGCGCAGCTGTCTGGACGTCGGGTCGAGCGCGCGATGAGCTCGGCTGGCAGGCGACCGAGACGTTGCTCGACGGGCTGCGGAGGATCCTGGCGGGGTTGTAGCCGGCGCTGCGGGGAACTGTCTCGGTACCGACCGCGAGAAGATGAAAGGCGTGCACAGCCTCGTCACGGTGGCGATCCCCACCCTGAACGCAGGACCGGATTTCGCGCAGACGCTTGCCGCGGTGCGAGCGCAGCGAGTCGACCGGGAGCTCGAGCTGCTGATCTGCGACTCGGGGTCCTTGGACGATACGGTTGCACTCGCCCGCTCGCTATGACGCTCACGTGGTCCAGATACCGCGAGAGAGCTTCTCGCATGGGGGTACGCGGAACCTGCTGATGCAGCGGGCCCGCGGCGGGCATGTGGCGTTTTTGACCCAGGATGCGGTGCCCGCAGATGAGCACTGGCTGAGCCGGCTGCTCGCGGGTTTCGCGCTGGCGCCGGACGTGGGCCTGGCCTTCGGCGCGTATCGGCCCGCAGCCGGCGCGAGCGCCAGCGTCGCGCGGGAGCTGACCGCATGGTTTGGCTCGTTTTCAGTCGGCGAGCCGAGCGGGCCGAGGATCGATGCGCTCGAGCCGGACGAGCGCACGGCGCCGCCGAGCGCCTTCCTCGGGCACCGGGGCTTCTTTACCGATGCCAACGGCGCTGTCGCCCGGGTGGCGTGGCAGCGGGTGCCATTTCGCGAAATCGCCTATGCCGAGGATCATCTGCTGGCACAGGACATGCTCCGGGCTGGCTTCGCCAAGGTCTACGTGCCCGACGCGGCCGTGGTCCACTCGCACGAGTACTCCCTGTGGCAGTGGCTGCGCCGCAGCTTCGACGAGGCCCGGGCGATGCGAGACGTCTACGACTGGGTAGCCGGCCCCCGCGTCGTGGCGCGAAACTTCCGCGGCAACGTGATGGCCGATTGGCGCTGGGTTCGCGGCCGGGCCGTCACGCCGCGGCCGCTCCCCGGCGCGGGCGAGCCTCGATGTTGGCCGCGTCGCTGTCGCATCACGGTGCGCGCGCAGCCGGGGAGCTGCTCGGTAGTCGCGCCCAGCGACTACCGCCGTCTCTCATCGCGCGGCTCTCGCTCGAAGGCCGCCCGTGAGCGATCAGCGCCTAACCGTCTGCAAAAGGCGCTCCTGCGCGGATCAGGAGTTTTCTCGGGTACCCTCTCGTCCATGCCAACTCCAGCCGTCGGCGGCGAGCGGCTGCCGGTGGTGGTCGCGCGTTCGGTCAGCAAGTCGTTCACGCGTTCCCGAGGAGCAGGTGCACACGCTCAAGGAGCGGGCTCTGCATCCTCGGCGTCGGATCCGCCGCAACACCTTCCAGGCGCTCAACGACATCTCCTTCGCGGTGCGAGCCGGGCGAGTTCTTCGGGATCGCCGGGCGCAACGGCAGCGGCAAGAGCACCCTGCTGAAGTGCCTGGCGGGCATCTACCAGGCCGAGGGCGACATCTGGTGCCGCGGCCGGCTGTCGACGTTCATCGAGCTCGGGCGTCGGGATTCAACCCGGACCTGGCGGCGCGCGACAACGTGGTCATGAACGGGATCATGCTCGGCCTCACCCCCCGGGAGGCGCGCAAGCGCTACGAGAGCGTGATCGAGTTCGCCGAGCTGGAGGAGTTCAAGGACCTGAAGCTCAAGAACTACTCGTCGGGCATGCACGTGCGGCTGGCGTTCTCGGTCGCGATCCAGGTCGACGCCGACATCCTGATGATCGACGAGGTGCTCGCCGTCGGCGACGCTGCCTTCCAGCAGAAGTGCTTCGACGTCTTCAACGATCTGCGCGATCGCGGCCGGACGATCATCTTCGTCACCCACGACATGGGGTCGCTGCAGCGCTTCTGCCACCGCGCGCTGCTGCTGGAGCGCGGGGATCCGGTGTACCTGGGCGAGCCGCACGAGGTGGCCGACCGCTACCTCGAACTCAACTTCGGCCGCGACCCTGAGTCGATGGGAGCCGCGGCGGAGGGTCACGCCGGCGACGGCGAGGCGCGAGTCGACGAGGTGTGGCTGGAGAACCAGGACGGCGAACGGCTCTCGACCGTTCCCCAGCACCAGCGGGTGACGCTCAACGCACGTGTGCTGTTCATGGTCGACGTCACCGATCCGTCAGCCAGCGTCTACATCTACAACGAGGAGCATCGAGCGGTCGTCATCGCCACCACCTGGATGGACAACGAGCGCACCGGTCAGTTCGCGGCCGGCGAGGAGGTCGTGTTCTGCGTTCACGTTCGACAACGTCCTCGCCCCCGGACGCTACTCGCCGGTATTCCAGCTCGCGCACCGCGGGTCGGGCCTGGACGTGATCGATCGCTTCGAGGGCAGCTTCTCGTTCGTCGTCACGGGACCCGGCGCGCTCGGTGGGCTGGTCGACCTGCCGGTCCGCTCGGCGGTCAGCCGCGTCAGCGCACCCGTCGAACAACGGACACGAGCATGAGCGTGCAGGCCCCGCCGTACGAGTCGCTCGGCCGGCCGATTCACGGACCGGGCGCTCTCACCGGCGACTGGCGGCGGTTCTGGCACCTGACCTTCAACATCGCCGTGATGCAGTGGAAGCTGCGCTTCTTCGGCTCGGCGCTCGGCTATCTGTGGCAGCTGGTCAGGCCGCTGCTGCTGTTCCTGGTGCTGTACGTGTTCTTCACCAAGGTCGCGCAGGTCGGTACGGCGGTGGCCCCAGCTACGACTACTACGGCGCCCAGCTGCTCGGCGTCGATCGTCCTGTTCACGTTCTTCGGCGAGGCGACGATGGGCGCGGTGCGAAGCGTCGTCGACAACGAGGCTCTGGTGCGCAAGATCCAGTTTCCGCGCATGGTGATCCCGCTCTCGATCGTGCTCCTGTCGTTCTTCAACCTCTGCCTGAACCTGATCGTGGTGACGATCTTCGCGCTGCTCGCAGGAGTTCGGCCGATGCTGACCTGGCTGGAGGTCCCGCTGATCATCGGCGCTGCTGGTCGTCCTGTCGCACGGGAGTCGCGATGCTGCTGTCGGCGCTGTTCGTCTACTTCCGGGACATCCAGCCGATCTGGGAGGTGCTCAACCAGGTCATCTTCTACGCCTCGCCGATCATCATCCCGATCTCGACCGTCCAAGCGCATCTGAGCCCGACGCTCGTCCACATCTACATGCTCAATCCGCTGGCCGTGATCTTCCAGCAGTTCCGGCACGCATTCATCACCCATGCAACGCCGAGCGCCGGGGCGCTGCTGGGCTCGATGGCCGCGCTGGTGATTCCCATTGGGATCGTCCTGGCAATCTTCATAATCGGATTCTGGGTGTTCAACCGGATCGCTCCGCGGGTGGCGGAGGATCTCTAGCGATCTCCCGCGGTAAGAACGTCCGCGCCGTGGGCCGCCACGCATCAGCGATTACTCCCGTCCGGCCGCTTCGGCGCATCGGTGGCTTGGTTCGTCGCGCCCCGCAGCGTCTGGCGTGGGCGATCGAAGACCGACGGTTGACCGCCGAGCAACGGCGCGGCGTGCTCGGTCCGGCGCATCTCCATTGGCAGGACAACTCGTCTGCTGAGAATCGGCTGCGCTGGACGGGCTGGGACTGGAGCCAGGGCGGCGACGAGTGGAACGTGTCGCCCGAGTGGAAGGACGCGCTGGTCCACGACGTGCTTGAGCGGGTGGATCCCGGCCAGCGCGGCAGTGCTCGAGATAGGGCCTGGCGCTGGGCGGTGGACCGAGGTCCTTGCATCACACGCGTCACAACTGGTCCTCGTCGACGTGAGCGAGCGCCCGCTCGAACTCTGCCGGGAGAAATTCGGCGATGCCAGCAACATTGATTACGTCCTGTCGTCAGGTACCGATCTGCCAGGAGTTCCGAGCGCCTCAATCGACGCCGTGTGGTCTTTCGATGTGTTCGTCCACGTTGCACCGCGTGACCAGGCGGCGTACCTCGAGGAGATCGCCCGCGTTCTCGTGCCCGGGGGAGTGGCAGTCGTTCACCACGCCGACGGGCGCAACCGTGGTCTGATGCCCTCGCGTCATGGCTGGCGCGCGCCGATGTCCCGCGGCCTGTTCGCAGCGCTGGCGACCGAGCGAGATCTACTGGTCGAGTGCCACCTGGATTCCTGGGGGCCAGGCGGGTGCTACGACCTGAGCGGCTACGCTGACGCGATCACGGTCTGCAGGCGTAGCTGAGCTGGGCACTTCGTTTGCGGGCTGACTCAACCTGAAGGCCGCTGCACTGCTAGCTCCCGCGCCCGCGCGGTGCCGGGACCGCGTCGGTCGAAGGCTCGATCTTGCGGGGGCGGGCAATCTCGAACATGAACCGTTCCAACTCATCGATGCGTGTCGGCCATTCGTGATCGCGCGCGGTCGCGATGCCCCCTCGGCCGAGGCGTGAGCGAAGGTCTGCGTCGCCGAGAGCCGGCTGAGCGCCGCGGCGACCGCGGCGGGACGTGATTTCGGCATCAGGCAGTTCTGTTCGTCTATGCAGAAGTCCCGATTGCCGTGAGCGTCGGTGCAGACGACCGCGCCGCCGGTGGCCATCGACTCAAGGATCGGCAGGCAGAAGCCCTCGTGCAACGACGTCTGCACGAACACCGTGGCCTGGTTGAGCAGCTCGTTGACCTCTTCGTCGGAGGGAGCCGTCACATAGCGAATGCCGGGCTCGCGCGCCAGCTCCGGCTCGATGCCGAACAGACAGAGTTCCGGGCGTGGCTCAGGCAGACGACGCCAGGCAGCCAGCGTCAGCGGCAGGTTCTTCAGGGGGTGGGAGCGACCGAGCGCGAGCAACATGTCGGGGCGGCGAGGCGTCTGAGGCAGGGGGCGAAACGTGTCCAGATCGATCCCGGGCGGGATCAGCGCCGCGTCGAGCCCCAACTCGCGCAGCCGGTCACGGTTCCACGCCGAGATGGTCAGGTACCGGAACTCGGGGCGATAGGAGTCCAGCACCTCATAGCGCCGCTCGGGATCGTCGCGGTAGTAGCTGGTCTCGATGTCCTGCACGAGGTAGACCGGCAGGCCCTTGAGCACGCTGGCGCGCCACACCGGCTCGGCCGTCTTCCACCAGGTCGCCACCTTGATCGCCTCGAGCGGCGCCAGCGCCGCCTCGAGCTCGCCGTAGTCGGCGAAGCTCCGCACCGGGCAGCGCAGATCGAACCAGTCCGGGGCGCCGCTCAGCGTCCACAGCTGCACGTCGTGGCCCCGCTCGGCCAGGCCGTTGAGGTGCTCGAAGACGTCCCGGTGGCCGCCGCCCAAGACTGTGTCCTCGGTGACGTAGACGACCCGCAGCCTCCCCTCCGCGGTCAGCACCGGGCGCTCGTCGAAGAACTCGGCCCAGCGCTTCCAGAACACGCGCTGTGAGCGGCGCTCTCGTTCGCCGACCTCGGTGCCTCGGGTGATCGACTCGTGGTGGTGCAGCTGGGCCGACGGGGCGTAGACCACCTCGGTAGCCCGCCTGCCATGCGCGCAGGCAGTAGTCGACGTCCTCGTAGGCCATCGGAAGCTCCTCGTCGAACAGGCCCACCTGCTCGAGGACCTCGCGACGGATGTACATGCAGGCGCCGGTGGCCGCAAGCGTCGGGCCCTCGACGTCGGCGGGCCCCCAGTCGGCAGGCTTGAAGCGATAGCGATGGTCGAACCACTCGGGTGCACGGCGATTGCGGATCGTGCCCCCGTACTGGATCCGGTTGTCGGGATACAGCAGCTTGGCGCCGACGATCCCGACTTTTTCACCGCTGCTGGCGGCGTATTGCAGGCACTCCAGCCAGCCCCGCAGAGGGATCACATCAGAGTTGAGGAGCACCACGTCGTGGCGAGGATCGGCTGCCCTCAGCCCGCGGTTGGCGTTGATCGAGAAGCCGCCATTGTGAGCCGCCTGCAGTAGCTCGATTCCCTCGATGCCCAGCAGTGCGTGCGACGTGCTCGGTCCCGCTGGCGTCGTCGGTCACGATGATCCGGACGCGGTGGCGATCAGTGGTCTCGCGGATCTTGGCAACTAGCTGCGCCACCAGCTTGGCGTCTCGAAAGCTCGGGATGACGATCGTCACGGGTCGGCCGCGGCGGCGGTACCACCGGCGCGCCAGGCGGATCCGCGCCTGGAACCCGGACCGAGTGCCAGCAGGCGGTCAAGCGGCGTCAGTCGCAGCGGGAAGATCAGGGTCTGGTAGATGACGGACTTGAACCCCCGGTACTTGTAGGTCAGATAGATGCGCCGCGGCAGATTGGCGAGCCGCCCCTGCCGCGTCCCATCCAGCGCGGAGCGCGGCACGGTCAGCCGCGCAGCTTCCTTCGGACTTGGCGCAGTGGCTTGATCAGCGGTCTGACGTACCTCAGCATCCTTCGTCCGTAAATGAGCATCTGATCCAGCTCGTTTGCCTCTTGGCGGGCGGCGGCGGCGGCGTTGCGTGCGGCCTCGAGCTCGAATTCGAGGTCTGCGATCCGCAGCTTGAGCTCGGGCACCTCCGCCAGTCGGCGCTCGGCATCGCCAAGCAGCTCCACTAGCCGATCTCGATCCTCCAGCCGCGCCTGCAGCTCATCGATGTAGTTGTCCTTGTCGGCGATCGCGGCGGTCTGTGTCTCAAACACCGAGAGCCACTCGCGCAGCTCAAGCGTCCCGGTCATGGCGGCGAGCTCGCGCATCTCCGGGAGGACGGCATCGCTGGCCATGGCGATCGTATAGACCTCCTGTCCCGGGCTGTCCGCCACGAGCTTGTGCAGCGCCAGATCCTCCACGGCCGCGCCATCTCCCTGCTGGCTGGTGGCATCCGACAGCAGAGCCGAAACCACATAGTCGTTCTGTCGCACCAGCCGGACGTTGGCCAGCCTGCTGGCCAGCTCCGCCTCGAGCTCGTCCGGTACGAACTCGTGCAGGTGGTGTGGATTCCCGGGCTGGTAGACGCCGCGGTTGGGTGAGGAGACCAGCAGTAGTCCATCCGGGGCCAGCACGCGGACCAGCTCGTCGAGCACGGTGAAGGGATCCTCGAAGTGCTCGAGCACCTCGAAGCAGACGATCAGCTCGAACGAATCGTCCTCGAACTCGAGCCTACGCACGTCGCCAACCTGAAGCCGAACCGAGTCGGGCATCCCCGGTGCAACCGTCTCAAGTACGCCCCGCGCGATGTCGACCCCGACCACCTCGCGCGCGCCACCGGCGGCCAGCAGCCGGCTGCCATACGCGGTGCCGCAGCCCGCATCCAGGACCGTCCGATCGGTCGCGGCCTGGGCCGCCCACCGGTAGCGGGAGACGTGCTCGACCTCGATCAGCCGGCCCTGATCCTGCTCGGGTACGAAGCGCTCAGAGATTCCGTTCTTGGTTCCCGCGAGGTCGCTCTCCACCGGCCAGAGGCTACCGGCTGCCTCTCGACTGGCGGACCGCCGATACGATCGAGGCCGATGCCCGAGGTGGCGTTCGTGATGTCTGCGCGCCAGCACTATCTGCTGCGCGAGTTGGCGGGGACACTCCAGTACGAGCTGGAGCGCCAGGCCGTCCCTTCCTCACTGCAGCTCGGCCGATTTCCGGGCGCCCGGCCGAATCTCGTCTACGTCCTGCTGGATCCCAGCGGCTACATCGCCGCCGAGGGTGGGCAGGCACTGCCGAGCGACGCCATCCTGCGGCGGACGGTCTTCCTGTGCGCCAAGCCGCCGCCCGTCAGCGACGACGACGAGCACGTCGCCCTGCTGCGGCGAGCCGGCGCCGTGTTCGTCCTCGATCAGCGGTCGGTGCTGGCCATGCATCGATTGGGGATCCCCGCCCGGCTGCTCAGGCCCGGATACTCCAAGTTCCTCGATCACTTCGATCCAGCCGCGGCGCGGCCGATCGACGTGATGTTCCTGGGCACGCACAGCCTGCGACGGACCAAGTATCTGAGCCGTGCGGCGCGGGTGCTCTCGCGTTACAACTGCCTGCTGCAGGTCTCCGAGCCCGCCCCGAGCCCGGGGGACACCAGCTCGTTCCTGGCCCAGGGCCGCTGGCCGCTGCTGGCCCAGACCAAGGTTCTCATCAGCCTGCACCGCGGCGAGGAATCGCGAGTGGACTGGCGCGGGGCGCTGGACGCCATCCACGCGGGCGCGGTCGTCGTAACCGAGCACTCCAGCGGCATCGCACCGCTGGTGCCGGGCGAGCATCTGCTCGTGGCCAGCGCGGACTCGCTTCCCTACGTGGTCGACGATCTGCTGGGCGACGAGCAGCGCCTGGCTCGCGTGCGCGCCCAGGCCTACGAGCGACTCAGCACGTGGGTCCCGTACGCGCTGGCGGTGTCGGTTCTCCGAGCGGCCGTGGTGGAGCTGGTGGGGGAGCCGGCGCCTCCCGACGCGTCGCTGGGAGACCGGCCACGGGAGGAGCCCGCGGTCGGCGATTCGCCGGCGCCGTCCCTCGTGCCGGATCCAGGTCCCGAGATCGAGGCCTTGTCCGTCAGATGCCCCGAGCCCGCGGGTGGCGCACGAGACCCCGGCCTGGGCGGCGCGCCGGGGGCCGCGCGTGACGGTCGTGACCGCGGTGCGCGCTTACGAGAGCCGATCGTGGCGACGCTCGACTCGCTGGCGCACAGCAGGCTGCGTGACTTCGAACTGGTCGTCGTCGACGGCCGCTCGGGCGAGCACGCCCGCGCGAGGGTCGCGGATTGGATGTTCGAACACCCGCGGATCGCCGCGCGGCTCGTCGTGACTCAAGCCTCGGGTCTTGGCGCGGCCCGAAACATCGGCCTGGACTTTGCCCGGGCGCCGTTCTGCCTGATCCTCGACCCGGGACAGGAGCTCTATCCGCGATGCCTCGACGTCCTGGCCGGCACACTCGAGGCGATGCCCGACGTGGCCTTCGTCTACCCGATGCAGGAGGTAATCGGCGCCGCCGAGGCTTTCGTGGAGGCCGGCGGCGATTATCTGATGAGCTTCCTCGGCTGGGACCCCGGACGTCTGCGCCAAGGAAACGACATCCACGCTCCGGCGCTGATCCGGACCGACCGGCTGCGAGCGCTCGGGGGGTTCGCGACCGATCCGCGTCTGGACGGGTTCGAGGATTACGACCTCTGGTGTCGCATCGCCGAGCGGGACTGGCGGGGTCAGCTGGTGCCCCAGGAACTGGCGCGGCGCACGGAGTCGGGCGTCGTCACGCACCCTGTCCGCGATGCATCCTTCGCCGGGGGCGGCCACGACGGCGCTGATGGAGCGCGCACCCAGGCTGATGTCCGGGGCGTTCGCTCAGCCGTAGTCGGCCAGGACGAAGTCGCCGCGGTCGGTGCGGTAGTTGGGGTTGTAGTAGGGGTCGTGGGTGTGGGCTCGGGCCCAGGCTTGCGCGCAGTCGCCAGATCGTGGGGAGGTCGTTGATCGTGGTGTCGGAGACCGCGCTGCGAAGGCGGGCGTCGGGGACGATGACGACGCGCTGGCCAGTGTCGGTGGCGCGCAGGCAGTACTCGATCAGCGCAAGCTCTCTGAACTGTGGGTTCAGGCCGCCGAGCTGGTGGTAGGTCTCGCGGCGGGTGGCGAGCACCCCGCTCACCGCGCTCAGGTTGTAGACCACGGGAGGCGCGGCCGCTGTGTGCGAGCCGTAGTGAAGGTACAGCGGAATGCCCTCGGGGATGGCGATGCCGGCATGTTGGATGCGTCCGTCGGGCGCCAGGACGACGGGTCCGGCGGCGGCGATCTGGGGCTGGCCGCTGTAGCCGATCAGGCGGGTGAGCCAGTCGTGGGTGAGTCCGGCGGCGGGAGTCTGCATGATGAGCAGGTGCTCGGCCGTCGCGGCCGCGGCGGCAGCGGCCAGGGCGGTGCCGCGATCATCGTCAGGGCTGGTCGGAACGGCGGTGATCCGTGAGTCGGGAATGCCGGCGGAGCCAAGCGCGGCGGTGGCGGCGTCGAGCGCGTGGCCGGTTGCGGCGAGCACGACGTACCAGGTTGGATGCGGTTGCAGCAGCCACGAGGCGGCGGCTTGGGCCAGTCCGCGATCGTCGTCGATGACCAGCACGAGGTCGACGCTGGTTGAGGGCCGAACCCGATGGACGACGCGGTGAATCCCTGGCAGGTGGGCGAACTGCACCTCGGCGTCGATGCCGCTGCGCTCCAGGTGGTCGGCGATCGCGCCCGGCTGGGCCAGGAAGGCGTACGGCTTGGCCTGATCGCCGCCGGCGGTGGACATGCGGTGGGCGCGCCAGTGGTAGAGGATCCGCGGGATGTGTGCGATGCGGTCGGTCCGCTCCATGAGCCGCAGCACGAAGTCGTAGTCCTGGCATCCATCGAATTGCGACTGAAACCCCCCGAGCTCGACGGCCAGCGCCCGCCGGTAGACGCCGAGATGACACGTGTACATCAGCGCGGACATGTGCTCGGGCGACCACCCCGGCTTTGGATGACGCTCGATCAGGCCCCTGTCGCCGACGACGTCCTCGTCGCTGTAGATCATGTCGAGGTCGGGTTGAGCGGCGATCCGGTCGGCGACGTGTTGGAGGGCGTCCGGCGTGAGGGTGTCGTCGTGGTCCAGCAGGGCGATGTATCGCCGGTGGCGAGCTCCAGCGCGGCGTTGGTGGCGGCCGAGATGCCGCCGGCTGTCTCGCGTCGTCTCAGGTGGATGCGCGGATCCGAGGCGGCGTGTCGCTCCAGCGCGGCGATGATCTCGGGGTCGGTGGAGCCGTCGTCGACGAGGCATAGCTCCCAGTCGGTGAAGGTCTGACCGCGGACGGAGGCGATCGCTTCCTCGAGCATGCTGCGGGGGCGGGTCGTGGACGGGGGTCAGCACCGAGATCAACGGCGCGTCGGGTCGACCCGGCTGTGAAGCGGGCGGGGGATCGGACGCCGGATCTGACAGGTCTGCGCGCGTGCGGATCGGTGATCACCGGCTCGAGCCAGATCGCGCGTGCCACCGACAAGGGTCGCAGCGCGCCGACGGCCTCGATGCCCAGTTGCAGCGAGGTGCTCGATGCCGGCAACCCGCACTCGACGCGTCGGCCGCGGGGATTGCCCCGGTCCGAGGCCCGCAGCTTGCCCGACCAGATCGCGCGCTCGTGACCAGCGAGATCGGTTACCGCCACTGTGGCGCGGACGGCACCGCGGCCGTCACGCCAATCGTGGGGCAGCAGCATCGCCCGAGCCGAGAACGAACCCTCGCCGGAGAGCTTCAACGGCACGGTGAACGTCGCCCCGGCGCGGACCAGCAGCGCGCGACCGAGCACCCCGTCGGGATGAAGCAGCCAGCTCGACCTCGCCGACCCCTCGTCGAGCCTCTCCCGCAACGCCGACAACGGCAACCGGCCGGCCGCCGGCAGGCTCCGCCTCGATGGCCTCTGGAAGCGAGTGGCGGCCACTCGGAGCGCGAAGCGATCATCGGCGTCAGTCCCGGATGGGCTCGAAGTCGCCGCGGTCGGTGCGGTAGTTGGGGTTGTAGTACGGATCGTGGCTGTGCGTTTGGGCCCAGACTTGGCGCAGTCGCCAGATCGCCGGGAGGTCGTTGGTGGTGGTGTCGGGGCCGGTGGCGCGCAGGCGGGCGTCGGGGACGATGACGACGCGCTGGCCGGCGTCGGTCGCGCGCAGGCAGTAGTCGATCGAGCGCCGAGGTCCCGGAACTCCGGGTCGAGGCCGCCAAGCCGTCGTAGATGTCGCGGCGGGTGGCCAGCACGCCGCTGACCGCGCTCACGTTGTAAACCGAGGTTCCGTAGCCGAAGAAGTTGTCCATCGACGACCGCATGCCGTGCAGGAGGTGGAGCGGGATGCCGTCGGGGATGGCGATGCCGGCTTGCTGGATGCGTCCGTCCGGGGCCAGGAGGATGGGGCCGGCGGCGGCGATCTCGGGTTGGTTGCTGTAGCCGATCAGGCGGGTGAGCCAGTCGTGGGTGAGGCCCGCGGCCGGGGTCTGCATGAGCAGGAGGTGCTCGGCGCTGGCGGCATCGCGGCGGCGGTGGCCAGGGCGGTCGCCGAATTCCGGCCGCCTGGGCGGCGATCGTCGTCACGCGAGAGTCGGCCAGGCCGGCGGCCCGCAGGGCGCCGGCGCATGCGGCCAGCGCGTGCTCCGGGGCGGCGAGGACGACGGTCCACGTGGGGTGGGGCTGCGCGAGCCAGGATCTGGCGGCTTCCTCGAGCCCGTGCTCGTCGTCGACGGCCAGCACGAGCGCGATGCTCCGACGGATCGACCCGATGCGCCACCCGGTAGAGGCCCGGCGGCCCGTATCCGACCTCCGCGTCGATGCCGCTGCGCTCCAGGTGGCCGGCGATCGCATTGCGCGCCGCCACGTACGCGTACGGCTTGGCGTCGCCGCCCGCGGTGGAGTCGGCATGGGCGCGCCAGTGGTAGAGGATCCGGGGGATGTGGGCGATCCGGTCGGTGCGCTCGATCAGCCGCAGGATCATGTCGACGTCCTGGGAGCCGTCGAACTCGGTGCGAAACCCGCCGATCTCTGGACCAGCGCTCGCCGGTAGACGCCGAGATGACAGGTGTAGCCGTTGGTGCGCAGCGTGTCGGGTGACCAGCCGGGCTTGAGATGCGCCCAGACCTGACGGCCGTCGAGACGATGTCCTCGTCGCTGTAGATCATGTCGAGGTCGGGTGGGCGGCGATCTGGTCGGCGACGTGTTGCAGGGCGTCGGGGGCGAGCGTGTCGTCGTGGTCGAGCAGGGCGATGTATTCGCCGGTGGCGAGCTCGAGCGCGGCGTTGGTGGCGGCGGAGATCCCGCCCGCGTGCTCGCGGCGCGCGAGCGTGGATGCGGGGGTCGGAGGCGGCGTGGCGCTCGAGCGCGGCGATGATCTCCGGGTCGGTGGAGCCGTCGTCGACGAGGCACAGCTCCCAGTCGCCGAACGTCTGGGCGCGCACGGAGGCGATCGCCTCCTCGAGCATCGCAGGCGGCGGGTCGTGGACGGGGGTCAGCACCGAGATCAGTGGCTTAGCCGACGTCGCCGACGGCGCTGAGGCAGGTGTCGCTGGGTCGGGATGCGGGCGGAGCGGGTAGGCCGCTGGGGTCGGTGATCTCGGGCTCGACCCAGATCGCGCGCGCGACGGCCCGGTCCTGGTGGACGCCCGGAAGCACGATGAGATGCAGGCACGTGGCGCGGGAAACCGGCAGGCGAGCTGCTGGCCGCGCGGCGACCCAGCCGGGCCGATGAGCGGAGCGCTCCCGACCAGAGATCGTGCCGGCGGCCACTCGGTTCCGTGACAGCGACGCAAGCGGAGCACTCCGCGCCCGTCGCGCCAGTCGTGGGGCAGCAGCACGACGCGGGCCGAGAACCAGACCTCGTCGGAGAGCGTGAGCGGCACGGTGAAGGTCGCCCCGGCGGGCAGCACAGCGCCCGCCCCAGCACTCCATCGGGATTCATCAACCAGGCCGCCGCCGCCGATCCTTCGTCCAGCCTTGGTCGGATCGCCGACAGCGGCAGCCGCTGTGCTGATGGCCGGTTGACCGCCTGCGGTGACCACCGCCGATGGGCGCGTCGATCCAGCAAGGCGTCTGCATTGGAGGGCGGGCTCACGGCGCTCAGAGCTACAGACGCAGATACCGCGCCAGCGGCGTGAAGCCAGCGGGAACGTGACCGCGCGGTAGATCACCGAGGTCATCCCCGGTATTTGTACGTAGGCAGATGCGCCGAGGCAGGTTCGCGAGCCGCGATGGGCGGCGAGCATCGATCGCCCCCTGGGTAACGGGCCGCTCGGCGGACGCGGCTTGATGCCTCGGGGCGACGCGGCCGCAACCGCGGGCGCCACTCGACGATCGGCTCACCGTGCTTGCGCAGAACAACGATGTTCTCCAGAGATCGGCGCCGGACGGCCTCGATCTCGAAGCTCGCCAACCGCTCCTCGCAGTACAGCGCCAGCGCCAGCAGATCCGCCTGCGTCCAGACGTGAAAGTGGATCGAATAGCTCGGCCTCCAGGTTCGGCCCGACGCTGCGCCGTTCTCGTCCGGCGCCACCGACTCTGGTATACCAGCCGCGCCCACTCCAGGTAATGCTCGCGACGAGAGCCCTCGGGGCCGTCCTCGTAATCAGCGATCAGGTGGCTCAACGGCGTCCGCGGCCGCCGGAAATCGAACGTATAGCGCTTGTCCGGCACCGCGTAAAACAGGACGCCACCCGGCCGCAGCTTCCCCAAATGCGTCTCGATCGTCCGGATCGGGTTCTCGCAATGCTCAAGGAAATGATTGGCGACGATGAAATCGACGGACTCCGGCTCGATCGTCGACAACAGCTCACCATCATCGACCACATCCACCGGCGCGAGATCCCAGCCCTCGAGCTCCGGATAATGCGCCCGCAACTCCGGCACCGTCATCCGATCGACATATCGCGCCCTCACACCCGCCGGCAAGACCATCGGCAGATGCAGAGCCCCGATCTCAACCCCACTACCTCGCAAAAGCTCAGCTGCGAGCTCCTGACGCGTATCCCGCACCGCAGGCCGTGGCTCGGCAGCCTGATCATCCAGCCCAGCCATCGGAGACACGCCCATCACCTCCCGTGCCGACATCTCACTCCCCACCATCAGCGGCTTGATGGCGCCGACGCGCCTCGCAGTCGACGGCGGATCGAACGGAGGGTCCTCTGAGGGCGCATGGCGTCATCTTCCGATACGTTACGCGTTGGTAGACCGAATGCGTCTTGCCGGAGCGCACTCGCCGATATCACCCCCACCCCTTTCCCCGGCTCCCTGAACCTAGCCTACGGCGCAGACACGAGCGCCACTGCCGGTGAGGCGCATCCGCCAGGGCACTTGAGCCGCACGATCAAGTGGGACGCGGACCGTCGCACGACGCCCAGCCGGAACCCCGCCCAGCGGAATGTCGAATGAGCCAGCGAACCGAGCCATTGCCACCGTCAGCGCGGCGCGTCCTGTCGCTGCCAGCTGGTACTGCCGCGGCCCGGCGCGAATTACTAGTGGCGTGTCGCCGAGCACCAGGCAACTTCCCCGAGTGCCCGCCGTACCGGAGACGATCGCCGGCGGACGGGGCGCCGACGTAACGGCGGTCGGCTCGAAGGAGATGCGTACCGATTCACCCCGCTCCAGTTCGTGGTCGATTCCCTCGCGCGTAGCTTCGTCGAGGCCGAGCATCGTCGCCGGCGAATCGGCGATGATGCCAAAGGCGTCGATGGCGCTGAAATACTGGCCAGCGTCGCCATTGACCAGGACCCCCGGTAACTCGGACTCATTGGGAGAGAAACCCGGCCCGACCACACCACGGAGGATCAGCAGAGCACCAAGCTCGGCGCGGCTGGCGACATCCGAGGCCAGCATGTAGTTGCGCGATTCCGTGTACTGCCGGGCGTTGGTGGCTGCGATGATGACCAATCCGCATATGACGGCGATCGTGCCGACAGCCGCGAGCCGAGGCCGCGGCACGGCGGCGCACAGACAGACCATCAGCAGCACGGCATCACTCGCCAAATAGCGGGGGTCGTTGGGCGGCCGAAAGAAGGTCGCGGTGTTGGATAAGGACGCGGCGACCCAGAGCACGATCACAGTCGTGAGTACGGCCCAAAACACCGGCGGCGGCCGCCAGCCGCGGTACAGCGCGACGAGCAGCACGGCGACCGCCGCCAGCGCCAACGGCGGCCCGAACGTGAGGTCGAGCACGCCGGTTTGGGATGAAACCGACGAAAGGCCAAGCACGCCCGCGATCGTTGCCCCGAGAGCATCCATCGTGTAGACGAGAGACGTGCTCCAGAGCGACAACTGGCTCTCGCTCGCCTGTTGTCCGTACTTGAGGTACCAGAGCCCGTAGAGAACGGCCGGGACCAGAACGATCCAGGCGCGCCGGCGCCAATCGCCCCGGATCACGATCATCGTGGCCGCCCCGGCAAGGAAGCCGATCCCTTCGCTGACGGACGCCACCGACAACAGGAGGGCTCCGCACGCCACGAGCTCAGCGCGCAACCCATCACGGCCCAGGGCCACCAATGCCACAAGACCGGCGGCGATGGCGAACGCGAATCCGGTCTGGAATGGCCAGAGGAGCGAGATCCCGCCTGGTCCCAGAGTCACCAGCAGCAGCACCGGCGCGAGACCCCACCACTTCCCCCACGCGCGCCGGCAAATGATCCCCAGAACGACCGCGAGGAGGACGAGGTCGAACGCGGCGAGCATCCGGAACGGCAGGTAGGAGCTGGCGCCGAACAGCGCCAGCAGCAGCTTGTAGATGAGGATCGGCACGAGCACAAGATGGGGGCCGTGCGGACGCAGAAGCGTGCTCGGCGACAGCCCGCGGCGATCGACAACGAAGTCCCATTCGTCGGCGAAGAAGCTGAGACCGCGAGTCTCATACAGAATGAGCGCCGCGCCAAGGACGAGGAGCGCGACGAAGAGGAGTGTCGATGGATCTATCCGCGCGCGCCCGGCACGCCGTTCTGAAGCGGGTTCGCCCCTGGAGACGACGGTAGACAAGGTGAGCATCATAGGCGTAGCGTCATACGCTGGGCCGAGACCGAGGTTCCGCTGCCGCCGCATCGGCGGCAGCGCCGGCGGTCGAGTGGGATCCCGGTGCATCGGGCGGCTCCCGCCACACCAGCGCTCCCAGGTACCCAGCCAGGGTGACCATCGCCACCAGGGCCACTGCGTCATTCACCAGAAAATGCCGGCTGTATATGTGGTGTGTAGTCACGACCGTGGGCAACGCGGCCACGAGCAGGACTTCGAGCGCACGCAGGGCAAGCAATCCACGCACCCAGCGAGCCCGCAACCAGGGGAATTGGCGGCTTTGCTGCTCGATCGCGACGACCACCACCAGGGTGAAGATCCAAACATGAAGGCCGGCGGGAAGCAGGCCGACGGATTCGGCGCCCCACCAGACCGCGAAGGCCGCGAACGGTACCAACACCGTCGCCGTGATCGCCCAGGTCCATCTCCTCAGGGCACGCCACAAGCTTGTCAGCAGGAGTGGGTAGAACAAAATGCCGACGGCGAATGGCAGCGTAAACCAGTACTGGAAGAAGAAGTGAACGATCGCGGGGGAGGGTCCATAAATGGAATTGACGTACGGGTCTCGTGATGAAAAGAAGAAGACACGAAGAGGTACGACCGTGTTTCCGACCGAGATCAGCCGATCAGCGAGCCAACTGGATATGGTGACCGAAATGCCTGGTGGTTTGTCGGCTTGAGTGAGGTAGTTGAGGAACGTGGACTGGGTGTAGTGGGGCCCATTGAAGAGTCGCCATCCGATCAGAAAGACGGCAACTCCGCCAACCAGAAGTAGGGCACGCGTGACGTGCGGATGGCGCACGCGAGCGCCCTGGAGCGGCCAAAGAGCGATCAAACCCAGCGCCGGCAGTGCGACTAGAGCGAGCGGATGAACCAGATAGCCGGCTCCGGCCAGCAGTCCGGCGACGAGCGGACGGCCGTCGATGAGGCTCACAGCCGAGAGGAGGACAAGCGAAGCGGCGAGCAGCTTGGGCCAGGTGAACCACACTTCGTGGACCAGGAACGGTGTCGTGGCTGCGAGCAGCAACGCGAAGCGAGCCGCTTTCACTCCCCCAACCCGGCGCGTGAGGGTCCACAGGGACAGAAAGGCGCTAGTGGCGAAGACCAACATCGCCAGCCGATAGCTCATGAACCCCTCCGCGTCAAACGGCGACCATGGAGGGTTGTCGACAAAAGCCGGGGGGTGGCCTCCGGTCAGCATCACCACGGGCACCGTCGCGAGCCCCGCCAAGGGTCCGCGATCAGAAAAGGTGTACGGAAGGAAATGCGAACTGGCCAGGGCGCTGAAGGGCGAGACTCCGTGTCCGACGAGATCAACGATCTGCCAGGAGATGCGGCTGTCGGAGAGGTTGCCGACCTCTAGCGTGCGGTTGGTGGTACCCCCGTACAGCTCGCCCGGTGGGCCTAGAGACCAGAGCGAGCGTGCGACGGCGATACCGAGCACCGCTGCGATGACGATGAGCGCGCGGCGCTCATCACGGCTCAGTATTTCTTCTGGCCCGGCTCGAACGAGGCTTATGAGCAGCCAGCCGAGGACGGGGATCACCACGACTGCGCATACGATTCGGGGATGAATCCACCCCGCTCTTCCAATCGCCCACGCCGCTCCACCGGTAAATGCAAGTAGCCCCAGCCCCGGAAGCGGAACGAACGCGATGTCGAGGTGGCGTGAAGCGCGACTTATCCGCAGAGCGAGGCCCGGGCCGAGCACCAAAACGATTGCGAGCGCCGTCGTCGTCAGGACACGTACCACGGCGAGCGTCTGCTGGGCGACACTCAGATGTGTGCTCGCCGACGGTTCAAGGGCCAGCCCTAGGATGCAACCGAGCACGGCAAGGCCCCAGATGCCCACCATCGTTGCCTTTTCACGGCTATCCGGGGCGGCGCAGTCCCACACGGCCGCCAAGCCTAATGAGATCCGGCGATCATCAGGTCTGCGGCCCCGGTCATTTCTGTCAGCCGGTCACCAGTCCGACCTCGAGCACGGGTCACCGTGCATCGGTCAAGAAACTATGCGTTGCCCGTTGCCGCTCGGCACATGCTTGCCCGGGCTCCGCATCAAGGGAGCGGCTGCGTCCTTACGCCGGTAGTCCCCGCGGCTCAGGTGATGCTCCAGCCATACGTATAGAACAATGAACAGATACCGGCTGCCCATCTCCTGCAGCTTCAGCTTCGATTTGCCGTGCTGACGGTTGGTCCAGGTGAGCGGCACAACGGCATACGTGTAGCCGCGTACCACGGCCTTGAGCGGCAACTCGACCGTCAGATTGAAGTGATTTGAGAGCAGCGGCTGCAGCTGATCGATCACGTGCCGACGGTATGCCTTGAAGGCATTCGTCGTGTCGTTGTATCCGTGCTGGAACAGCACGCGGATGCCGGCGTTGGCGATCCGGTTGAGGATCAGCTTGAGCCGCGGATAGCCGTGAGTCGAGCCGCCGTGCCCAAAGCGTGTCCCGAACGCGCAGTCATAACCCTGCTCCAGAACCCGGTAATAAAGGACTAGGTCTCTCGGGGAATCGGAGAGATCCGCCATCATGATCGCCACCGCGTCGCCGGTGTAAAGATCGAGACCGACGCGAACCGCGTGTCCAAAACCAGGGGGCAGATGCGAGCGCACGCACCTCACGTTCTGGTTGCGCTCGCCGATCCTCTGCACCACCTCGCCGGTGCCGTCCTCGCTGGCGTCGTCGATCACTAGGATCTCGTACTCGATGCCGGCTCGCTCGAGCTCCGCGGCCGTCTGCTCGACGGTCTGAGCAATGGACTCCACCTCATCGTTGGCGGGGATGACGACCGACAGCTTCATCGTGCGCCCAGCCACAAGTCGGCGTTCTGCTCATGGATCTCGCGCAAGACGGTTTCGATGTCGTAGGTGATGGCCCAGCTGGGATAGTCCCGCCGAAACGGATCGAGATCGGAGATCCACCAGCGGTGATCGCCGATCCGGTTCACCTCGGAGAGCTGCCAGTTGAGCGCTCGGCCCGCGATCTCTTCACACAGCTCGATCGCCTCGAGCATCGAGCAGTTGCTCTCGCGGCCGCCTCCGATGTTGTAGACGGCCGCCGGGCGCGGCGAGCGATGAAAAGCGTCGAACGCGCCCACCAGGTCGGCCGAGTGGATGTTGTCGCGCACCTGCTTGCCGCCATATCCGAACACCGTGTACGGATCGCCGGTCATCGTGCAGCGCATCAGGTACGAGAGGAAGCCGTGCAGCTGGGTCCCAGCATGATTGGGCCCCGTGAGGCAGCCTCCTCTGAAGCACACCGTTGGCATGTCGAAGTATCGCCCGTACTCTTGGACAAGGAGATCTGCCGCAGCTTTTGACACTCCGAAGAGAGAGTGCGTCGACGCGTCGATCGACATCGAGGTGTCGATGCCGTGGAAGTAGCGGTGCTGCTCAGGGAGCTCGAGCCTCCGGTCGTCCTCGATCAGGTCCAGATGATTGGGGCGATCGCCGTAGACCTTGTTCGTCGAGCAGAAGATGAACGTCGCCTCCGGTGCACTGTGTCGGGTCGCCTCCAGCAGGTTGAGGGTTCCATTGGCATTGACGGTGAAATCGATCTGCGGGTCCGACGCTGCCCAGTCGTGGGAGGGTTGCGCGGCGGTGTGGATCACGAGCTCGAGCGCGCGGGAATGCTGAGCGAACAACCGGTTTACGGCGTCGGCATCGCGGATGTCCATCTCCTCGCACCTGAACGGATCGCCGAACATGCGGTTGAGCCGCTGCGTGGTGTGGGCGGTCGATGCAGAAGGCCCAAAGAAGCGCGCGCGCATGTCGTTTTCGAGACCGATGACGTCATAGCCGGCCTCGACGAAGTGCTGGACGGACTCGGAGCCGATGAGACCGCCGGACCCGGTGACGATCGCTGTGGGCATTGGGCGCCATAGTCAACCACACCGCGTGGCGACGCCCGCCCGACCTCAGTCCCGGCTCGAGAAGCCGGTACCGGCAGCAGCGAAGCCGCTATCGTCCCGGCGCCGAGGTCCTGGACCCGGCACGAGCAAGAGCGTGAACTACCAGCGTCTGTACGAGTATCGCTTTCGGAACGTCGACCAGTCGGCCCGCGCGGCCATCTGGCGAGAGATCGCCGCCTACATCTACGCGCAACTGGGGCGGCCCGCGGTCGTGCTAGACCCGGCGGCCGGACGGGGAGAATTCATCAACGCGATCCCGGCCAGAGAGCGCTGGGCCATGGACCAGGTGGCCTACGTCGAAGGGACGTACGAGCCGAGCGTTCGAGTGGTGATCGCCAACGCGCTCGACGCCGAGCTGCCCGCGGCGCATTTCGACGGAATCTTCGTCTCGAACTTTCTCGAGCATTTGCCCACTCAGGAGGCCGTGGCTTCATTCCTCGAGCGGCTGTGCGTCGCCACCGCTTCGGGAGGCCGGATTGCCGTCATGGGCCCGAACTTTCGCTACTGCGCTCGACAATACTTCGACATGGCGGATCACACGCTGACCTTCACCCACCTTGCGGTCAAGGAACATCTCTACACCGCCGGCTTCGTGCCCGAGCAAGTCGATGCACGGTTCCTGCCCTACTCGTTCACGGGCAGGCTTCCGCAGTCGACGGCACTGGTCCGCCGCTACCTGCAGACGCCACTGGCCTGGCGGGTGCTGGGAAAGCAGTTCCTCGTAATCGGCCGGCGGCCCGCTGACTGATGAGCCGGCGCGCCTCGTGGGAGTGCCCGACTGGATCGCTCAGATCCCTGACGGCCAGGAGCTGAGCCAGTTCGATGCGGGGAACACGCCATCACAAGCTCGAACTACTCGTGCAGTCATGACACACGATCGGACGTCGACGGCCGGAGCCGTGATGACGCTGGCACCTGAGGGTGCTCTACAGGGCCTGCTCCAGCGCGCGTTCGTGGTCCACGATCCAGGCGTGAACGTCTGCCAGGACGTCCCTGGCGGAGCGGCGCGGCCGGTACTCCGTCAGCGATGCCAGTTGCCGGCAGTCGGAGATGTAGACCGGGACGTCGCCGGGCCGGGTCTCCGGGGCGGACGTGATCTCGACATCGTTGCCGGTGATTTCGGTGCAAAGGGCCGTGGTCTCGAGCAGTGACAGGCTCACCTCGCGCCCGCCGCCGACGTTGACCTTGGCGCCGTCCCAGCGCCGCGGATCGCGCAGCTGCTCGTCCAGCAGCTCCAGCAGGTCATCGACGTGGAGCAGGTCGCGGACCTGCTTGCCGGTGCCGCCGAAACCGATGTAGCTGAGCGGCCGCTTGAAGTGGTGGGCGAGCATCCAGTAGGTGAACACGCCCTGGTCCACTTTGCCCATCTGCCACGGCCCGGCGATCACTCCGCAGCGATCGATGACCGCCCGCAGACGGTAGGCATCCCGGTATTCGTCGATCAGCAGCTCCGCCGCCAGCTTCGTGGTGCCGTAGAGGGTGCGGGCGCCGTCGAGGGGGAAGTCCTCGGCAATCCCGGCCGGCGATGCTCCTGGAAGCGGCTGCTCGGCGGCGAGCTCGAAGCGGGTCTCGGTTTCCTCGAGGGCCAGGGAGCGGAGCTTGCCCACAGGGTAGACCCTGCTCGTCGACAGGAACACGACGTAGGCGCCGCGCCGGCGCGCCAGCTCGAGGCAGTTGTAGGCGCCGAGCAGGTTGGCCTGCACGACGTAGTCGGGGCTGCCGTCGAACCCGGCGAGCGCCGAGGGCTCGGCCGAGCACTCCACCAGCGCATCGGCGCGCTCGGTGCTCAGGAGGTCGTCGAGCACCCGGACGTCGCCGTGCCGGAAGGAGACGCCGGCTTCCCGCAGGCGCGGGAGGTTGAGCTCGGCGCCGCGGCGGCGGAGGTTGTCGAGGGCGGCGATCTCCCACTCGGGGTGGCGCCGGGCGAGCCCGATGGCCACGCTCGCGCCGATGAATCCGGCCCCGCCGGTTACGAGCACGCGCATATCGCGCGGCGATTATGCCGAGCGGCGGGGCGCGAGGCGGCTCTGCCGATGGCGCTGGTCTAGATTCCAGCCCCGTGCGCTCGCTGCCCACGCGCCTCCAGGGACCGATCCTGATCGAGCCGGTCGTCCATGGCGACGCCCGCGGTTTCTTCCTGGAGACCTATCGCGGCGACCGGCTGCGAGAGCTCGGCATCCCGGAGGCGTTCGTCCAGGACAACCACTCCCGTTCCCGCCGGGGGGTAGTCATAGGGATGCACTTTCAACCCGGGCGTCGGTGCCGCCCGCGATCAGCGCGTGCCCGTAGGCCAGGGCGTCCGCCGCGGTCCGGGCGTCGAGCAGCTAAAGCGTGCGATCCGAGATCGGGTCCTGAACCGGGAGGGCATCGGGCACGACGCCCGCCATGCGGTCAAGTTGACGCGGGCCGGCGCGAGTCTGACACCAGGCCTTCCCAGGTCGCCTGCGGACGTTCGAGGACTCCGACGAACCCGAGCTGATCGAGCCGACCGATCGCATCCGACACGTGGCTCTCGATGTGCTCCGGGAGATGAAATCGGCGGCGGTCTCCGCCGATCGCCGGAAAGGAGTATGCGACACACGAAGTTGTCCACTGCCGGCGCCATCAGGGGCAGGAACTCGTCGAGTAGTCGCAAGGGTTGGTCGTGCGGGCTACGGATACCACGCTTCGTATCCAAGCGTGAGGCGCCAGACCGCGTGCAGCGGCAGCCGGCGTGCTCGCGGTTCGCGCAAGACCGTGGCAATCGACTCCGGCAGCGCGACTCTCAATAGCACGCGGCGTGAACGGGCGAGGTTGAGGCCCGGGCCAGCTGTGGGGATCCTCGTCCGTTTTTCGGCGCACTCGACGACTCGCTCAGCCCTCGTCTCCGGAACGTCTCGGGTCGGCATCCGGCGCTAAGGTGTCCACGCCGCGCGTGGTTGTCGACCCAAATGGACCAGCGAAGCGACGAGCCCCTCTGACTTCGAGACCCGTGCGGGCCGTCTTGTGGCCCGAGCCGACAGGTTGAGGAGACCCTGGAAATGATCATCTCTCACCGCAAGCGATTCATCATACTGGCACCGTGGAAGACGGCGAGTAGCACGATACGCGCGCGCCTTGGCGGGTATTGTGAGAGCCCGTATAGCACGTTCTACCATTTCAATCCCATACTGAAGAGGGTCGTGCATCAGCACCTGACTTACGCTGACTTTGCCGCACTGCCCGAATCCGCGCCTGGGGTACTTAACTGCAGCGTTCATCCGGAACCCATACGACCGGGTGTACTCAGGATTTCGGCAGTTACAGAAGGACATTGAACAACAGCCGGCTGCGGCCTTTCCTGACCCGATGGTGACCAGGCTTGTAACAACGCAGTTATCCGATAACTTCTATCAGCTCTGCCGGGCTGGGTTTCGGTTCGAGGCATGGCTTGACCTGATAGAGGATCACCAAATCGTCGACGTCGGGCGAAACACCAGTTTTCCACTCCACCCTTCGCACTATTGGACCCATCACAATGGTGAACAGTCGGCTGACTTTATTGGGAGGGTTGAGAACTTTGACCGTGATTTCGAGCGCCTATGTGAGACGCTCGGAATCGAGGCCGATAGCGGCGCTAACGCCAACGTCGATTCCCCCGGAAGCGATCTCGCCGGCAATCAGCACGGTTATCGGTATGTAGATCGTATGAGCCCTGCGGCACGTCGGAAAATTAATGGGTGGTTCCACGATGACTTCACGCTTTTTGGCTACCCATGTGTCGCATAGCGGATATGAGACCGGTCGCTTCGAACCGGCGAGGAAGCACGTCTAGCAGTTCGCCCCCAGCGCGGCGTCGAGCGACCGCTCGGCCATGGCGCGGGTCCGAGCTGCTTGATGTCTGACGAGCGCCTCGAGCAGACGCCTCGGCCGAGCGCACTAAACGCGGCAGGCGCCATTTGCTCTTGACAGGACGGGCCGTGACGCTTGGGTAGACGCTTTGAAGCAGAGTCGCGCTCCACGGGGCCCGCCCTATTGAGGCGCAACCACCGGCGGGCGGCCGCGTGCCGGAAGGAGACGCCGGCCTCGCGCAAACGCGGGAGATTCAGTTCGGCACCCCGGCGGCGAAGGTTGTCGAGCGCGAGGATCTCCCAGGCAGGGTGCCGCTCGGCGAGCCCGATCGCCGCGCTGGCACCGATGAATCCGGCACCGCCGGTGACGAGCACTCGCATATCGCGGGGCGATTATGCCGAGCGGCGGGCCACGAGGCTGCTCGGCTCGTGGGATGAGCGGTGATGTCCACTAGATTGCAGCCCCGTGCGCTCCCTGCCCACGCGCCTCGACGGGCCGATCCTGATCGAGCCGGTCGTGCACGGCGATGCCCGCGGCTTCTTTCTGGAGACCTATCGCGACGATCTGCTGCGAGATCTGGGCATCTCGGACACGTTCGTCCAGGACAACCACTCCCGCTCCCGCCGGGGAGTGGTGAGAGGGATGCATTTGCAACCCGGGATGGCAAAGCTGATCCGCTGCGCCCGCGGCGCGATCTTCGATGTGGTGGTCGATCTCCGCCGCCAGTCGCTCGACATTCGGTCAATGGGAGGCGTTCGAACTGAGCGACGCGGACCATCGCGGGCTCTACTGTCCGGATGCGGTTCGCGCACGGTTTCTGCGTGCTCAGCGACATCGCCGATGTGATCTACAAGACCTCGACCTACTACGCCCCGGAACTCGAGGCCGGCTTCGCCTTCGACGATCCCGCGGTCGCGATTGGCTGGCCGCGGGATCTCGAGTTGATCGCCTCGGCACGCGATTCGCGGGCCCCAGACTTGTCTCAGATCTCTGACCGGCTGCCGTTCTGAGTTCTCCAGTTAGCATCCAGGGCAGCGTGCGCGCTCGCCTAGCCGTCACACCCGTCCAATATCGCCGCGTCGCCTACGTGACGCTGGCCGCGCTGTCGTTGATCGTTCTGACCGGCGCCGCGGTGCGGCTGACCGGCTCTGGGCTCGGCTGTCCCGATTGGCCAAAGTGCGGCGGGAACGCGCTACCGCCGCTCAGCACCCACGCTCTGATCGAGTTCGGCAACCGCGCGGTATCGGGGTCGTGGGGGTGGTCAGCGGTGGTGGCAGCCGTACTCGCGTTCACCCGGCGCCCCTTCCGCCGCGACCTCGCGCTGCTGGCGCTGACGTTGCCGCTCGGGGTGCTCGCCCAAGCAGTGCTCGGCGGATTCACGGTGCGCGAAAAACTCGCGCCGGGCTTCGTGATGGCGCACTTCGGACTCTCGATGATCATTCTGGTCGGTGCGGTCGCGCTCGCGTGGCGAAGCCGATACGAGCCGGCGTGCCCGCCCCCGCTCGACCGACCGCCTGGCGGTGTGGTCGGTGCGAGGCCTGGCTCCCTTCTCGGCGCTGACGATCTTCGCCGGCACCGCAGCAACCGCCGCCGGGCCCCACGCGGGCGGCTCGCCCGGGCAGCGGATTCATAGGCTCCACTTCAAGGGCGCAGGACACGCTCACGTGGGTGGTCCACCGCCATGCCACGATTGCGGCGCTGTTCGGCATCGCGGCGATCGGCGTTTGGCTGCTACGCCGCCACCGCGGCGCTAGCGAGGACGCGCTCGAGCCGGTCACGGTGCTCTGCGTGCTGTTGGCTGCGCAGGGGCTGGTGGGCAGCGTCCAGTACGAGCTAAAGCTGCCCAGCGACATCGTCTGGGTGCACGTGATGCTGGCCACGCTCACGTGGCTGACGGTGCTCTGGGCGGTCGCGGCCGCGGGCAAACTGGTGCCCCGGCGCCAGCCGGTTCCCGCCGGCGAGCGACGGCCGAGCATGCGCGAGCTCGAACCGGCGTGAGCGGGCCGAGCGGCTAGGGCCTGATCAGCGTGACGCCGGTTTGGAGCGGCCGCTGATCGGTGGTGAAGACCGCGCGCAGCGTCGCGTGGAGCCGGCCGTGCCGAGCATTCCGGAACAGCCCCCCGCATCGGCCCAGCTTTGCGTGGACCGTCTGGCGGTGAGTGGCCGACGTCGAGAGCCTGCCATTGCCACAGCTGACCGTCGCGACGTGGCGGCCGACCTTGCCGCGAGCCTTCAGCCCGATCTGGCCTTTGCATAGTGCTCCATGGACTCCGTTACAGCTGAATGGAATCGCCGCGAAGCCGTGGTGGACCTTCAGCCCTCGGCTGGTCAGGATGGCGTGACCGTTTGCGGTGGCCGTCGTAAATACGAAGTCGCGGCCGTAATTCGGCATCACGCTGCTCTGGTTGACGACCAGCCGGAAGTGGTATTTGGTCCTCGGGCTGAGGCCAGTCACCCTGAATGAGATGAGGGTGAGGCCGGCCCCGATCGATTGCGCGGGCGTTTGGCGACCGTAGGCGGTCGTGGGGCCATACTGAAAAAACCAGGCCGAGGTCGAGTCGCCTGGGTTCGCCACCCCGTTCAGGCGTGCGGAGGTGCTGGTGATCGACGTGGCCTGACTGGTGGTCGCGACCGCTGCGGTAAGCGTCATGAATGTCGTGTCCTGCCCGAGGGTGTTGCTCTCGGCGGGCGATCCCACGACCAGCTGAAAGTGATAGACGGTGCCGGGCGAGAGGCCGCTGATGGGTACCGATACGGGTTGAGAGGCGGTGAGGGGCGTTTGGGGGGTCTGGTTGCTGTAAGCCGCGGGGTTCGTCCCATACTGGAAGTAGTAGTACGACCCCGGCGTGCTTGGGGTCGGGGACGCGGTTCCGTTCAGCAGCGCCGAGCCACTGGTTACGTCAGTTGCCTCACCGGTGGTCGCGGTCGCGGCAGACGCAGTCGCCGGCACGATCGCCGCCGCGGCAAGTACGGCAACGACGACCAGCAGGCCCCAGGTCGGACGGCTCTTCCCCACTGTGGAGAGGGTAGCCTGCGGTGACGGAACGTGTCGCAGACAGTGCGGGCCTCGTTGCGGGTCGACGCCGACGCAGCGGGTCAGATTAGGAAGGCTGCTCGCTACGATCGGCTCAAGCATGCCGCTTGAACACCCTGCAGTGCCTCAGAATTCCGTCAGCCGGGGCAGCGACGCCTCGCTCAGTATCCTGGTCGTAGACGACGAGTCCGATCTTCGCGAAATGCTGACGCGCTCCTTCTCGAGGGAAGGCCACCGGGTGATGGCGGTAGCGGATGGCCGTGCCGCGATCGACCGCGCGAGCACGGATCATTTCGACATCGTCCTGCTCGACGTCGCGCTGGGTCCGGGTCCCGATGGATACGACGTGTGCCGGACCCTGCGTGGCCGGCGCAACGTCGTGCCGATCATCATGCTGACGGCGCTCGATTCCGAGGCGGATGCGGTGCTGGGGCTGGAAGCCGGCGCCGACGACTACGTGACCAAGCCGTTCGGTCTCGCCGAGCTGCGCAGCCGGATCCGCGCCGTACTCAGGCGAACGGGGACGCGCGCGATGGGCGATGAGGTGCTCATCGTCGGGAACATCGTGCTCGATCGTGCGCAGCGCGAGGTCACGATCGAGGGCAACCCGGTGCGCCTGACGTTTTCCGAGTTCGAGCTGCTCGATGCGCTGATGGCGGATCCCGGCCGGCTCCTCAATCGCCAGGAGCTGCTCCGCGCGATCTGGGGTGACAGCGCGTACCGGGACCCGCGGGCGATCGACGTGCACATCCGCCACCTGCGCGAGAAGCTCGAGCCCGAGCCCGAGAAGCCCCGTTACATCCTCACCGTGCGGGGAGCCGGCTACCGGCTGCGGGGGCCTTAGCCATGCGTAGACGACCGCGGCGAGGTGCGTTCTTCGGCCTGCGCGGTCGGATCGTCGGCGTGGTGCTGGTGACGGCAGCCGCGACGCTCGCCGTTGCGGCGGTGGCGCTGTTGGGGCCACTGGAGCACTCGCTTCGCGGCGCGGAGCTCAACACGCTGAAAGGGCAGGTCACGAAAGGCTCGACCCAGAGCTTCACGCGCGCTGACATCGGGGCTGCTGTGTACTCCGCGGTGCCGCCGCCGCTACATGCCCAGGGCAACGCCGTGCGTGAGGTGTTGTTCCGCGACGAGCACGAGCTCGGTCAGCGGATCGGGGCGTCCGATGTGGCGCTGTTGAGCGATGCAGACGCGTCCGGGAGCGCCAAGACGATCGTCGCGTGGCCCGATCAAGACCTTGCGGCGCTTGATCCCTACAAGGATGCGGCAGCCGCGTTCCGGACCAGCGTCCCCCAGTACACGTTCGGCTCGATCGGCGGCGTCCAATATGCGCAGGCCGCGATCCCCTTCAGGACCACCAGCTTCCCGCCCGACAAGGGCAGTCCGTTTACGGAGCGTTGGGTGCTGGTCGTGCGGAAGGTCGGCGAGGTCAATGCCGCGGTCGCGGCAGTCCGAAAGGCGTTCCTGTACGCGGCGCTGGCGGCCCTCCTGCTGACGCTGATCCTCGGAATCCCGTTGTCCGGCCGGCTGATCCGCA
The DNA here is from genome assembly GCA_963799745.1 of uncultured Solirubrobacterales bacterium. Classification (GTDB taxonomy): domain Bacteria; phylum Actinomycetota; class Thermoleophilia; order Solirubrobacterales; family Solirubrobacteraceae; genus Palsa-465. The sequence goes on from CAWCYH010000003.1 coordinate 245,702, forward strand.
GGCTCCGGCGCCTCAGCCAGGCCGCGCTGCAGCTGGCCCAAGCTGGGCCCGCGGTCGAGGTCCCGATCGACCGAACACGGGACGAAGTGGGCGATCTCTCGGAGGCGTTCGCGATCATGTGGCGTCGGCTCCAGCAGCAGGAGGAGGCTCGCCGGGCTTTCGTGGCCACGGCATCGCACGAACTGCGAACGCCACTGACCTCCCTCGAGGGGATGCTCGAGCTGCTCGATGACGATTTGAGCGAGGGTCAGCCCGACCTGGCGGAGGCGCGCCCGCTGCTGGCGCGGGCGCGGGTCCAGTCGCGCCGTCTCGGCCGTCTGGCTGCCGACCTGCTCGATCTCTCGCGAATCGACGCTGAAGTCGAGCTGCGCTCGGAGCCCGTGGAGCTCGGCGAACTCGGTCGGGCGGTGCTTGCGGAGTTCGAGCTCGGGACAGCGGCACGCCAGTTGAGCTCGATGCTCGATGACTCCTCCGGGCCCGTCTGGGCCTGGGGAGATCCAGGCAGCGTCGCCAGGATCCTCCGGATCCTGCTCGAGAACGCGGTGCGGGTCAGTCCCCACGGCTCGCACGTGCGAGTCGAGCTGCGCAATGGCGATCGTGCCTCCCTCAGCGTGAGCGACGAGGGACCGGGGGTCGCGGTCGAAGAGCGCGCGATGATCTTCGAGCGCTTCAAGCGGGGCCGAGCAACCGGTGGCCAAGCGGGTTTCGGGCTGGGACTGGCGATCGGGCGTGAACTTGCGCAGCGCATGGGTGGTGAGCTGGTGCTCGAGGACTCGCACGGGGCTCGGGGCCACCTTCACGCTCAGGCTCCCAGCGGCACATGCCCCGGAGGGCGAGCTGCTGCCGGTCTGACCTGGGCACGGTCAGACGGCGTCGACAACACCTCGGTGTCGTGCAGCTGGCAGCATCAGTGCTGATGGACGAACGGCTTATGAAGGCGATGCTCGAGCTCGACGAGCAGCACTGGTGGTATCGCGGTCGCCGCAAAATCATCCGCGCCGAGCTGGATCGTGTGGCGCTCCCTGAGGGGGCGGTCGTGCTCGACGCTGGATGCGGGTCCGGCAGAACGCTGGACGAGCTCGCGCCCTACGGTGAGGTCCACGGGATCGAGCTCGATCCTGAAGCCGCCCAACTCGCCCGCAACCGCGGCTTGGGCGAGGTCAGGATCGGCCGCCTGGAAGCGCTGCCGTGGGATGAGGCGACTTTCGATCTGATCACCTGCCTCGACGTGATCGAGCACACCCCGGACGATCGCCTGACACTGCGCGAGTTACGACGGGTGTCCAAGCCGGGAGGGTGGCTGCTCGTCACCGTCCCCGCGTATCAGGCTCTGTGGTCGCTGCACGACGACGCGAACCACCACTACCGCCGCTATGGCCGCGCTGACTTGCGGCTCGCCGGGCTCGCGGCTGGCTGGCAGGTCGAGCGGATGACCTCCTTCAACACGCTGTTGCTCGCTCCCGCGGCCGTCGTTCGCCTCGCGCAGCGACGTTTCCGCCGTAACGGGGAGTACACGCCCGACCTCAAAATCGGTCCCGATTGGCTCAACGGGGCGCTCGAGCGACCGCTCCGGCTGGAGGCCCGCTGGCTCGCGCGCGGTGGAACGCTGCCGGCAGGACTGTCACTGCTGGCGATCATGAGGAATCCTCCGGTTCCTCCGGAGCGTTGATGCTCGCTCTCGCAGCGATCATCAGCGTTTCGAGCAAGCTTGGCTATCTACTCCCGGCGATCATCGGTCTCGAGTCGATGGGTGTCCCCTCACCGGGTGAGACGGCGCTCGTCACGGCGGCGGTCCTCGCCAGTCAGGGCAAGCTCCAGATCTGGCTGGTGATCTTGATCGGGATCGCTTCGGCGATCGTTGGCGACAACATCGGCTACCTGCTCGGCCGCCGCTTCGGCCGTGAGGTGCTCGAGGCTCCGGGGCCGTTCTACAAGCGGCGACTGCTGCTGATCCGGATCGGAGACAGGTTCTTCGAGAAGCACGGCCCAAAAGCTGTGTTCCTGGCCCGGTGGGTGGCGCTGGTTCGCGTGGCGGCCGCATGGCTGGCCGGAATCAACCGGATGCCGTTCAAGCAGTTCTTCTTCTGGAACGCCCTGGGTGGAATCACCTGGGGAATCACGTTCGGGCTGGTCGGCTACTTTGCCGGCCGCGGTGGCGCTCATCTCCTGTCCCAGATCGGAATCGCCGGCGCGGTCGTTCTAGTACTGATGCTGGTCGGCGGCTACATCGCGCTCAGGAGGCACGAGCGCCAGATGACCGATCCCCCGCGCCCGGCGATCGATCAGGACGAGTGACTCACGTCGTCCAGATCGAGCTCCAGCGCGCACGAGTTCATGCAGTACCGCATGCCCGTCGGCGCCGGACCGTCATCGAACACGTGCCCGAGGTGCCCGCCGCAGCGACGGCACAGGACTTCGGTGCGCCTCATGAAGAGGCTGCGATCCTCGCGCAGCTCGACATTCTCCGCGACGGCCGGCTCGTAGAAGCTCGGCCAGCCGGTGCCCGAGTCGAACTTGGTGTCGGAGCTGAACAACTCCGCGCCGCAGCCCGCGCACCGATACGTACCGTCGTCTTTGACGTCGGCGTAGCGGCCACTGAAGGGAGGCTCCGTTCCATGACCTCGCAGCACCTCGTATTGCTCCCGTGTCAACCGCTGACGCCACTGATCCTCGGTCAATTCCATATCTCGTTGTGTGTCGGCCATACCTCTAAGGTAGCGCGCGTCGGATAGGGTGCGGCGGGATGGAGTTCGGAGTCGCCATCTTCCCGAGCGAAGACGTGCCGGCCCCCGGCGAGCTTGCCCGCATGGCGGAGGAGCGCGGCTTCGAATCGCTGCTCTTCCCCGAGCACACCCACATTCCGGCGAGCCGCGAGTCGCCGTACCCCGGCGGCGGGGAGCTGCCGCCCGAATACAGCCGCACCTACGATCCGTTCGTCGCGTCGGCGGCGGCGGCTGCCGCGAGTCAGCGCCTGCGAATCGGAACCGGGATCTGTCTGGTGATCGAACGCGATCCGATCGTCACCGCCAAGGAAGTCGCGTCGGTCGACGTGCTCTCCGGCGGTCGCTTCCTGTTCGGCGTCGGCGCCGGCTGGAACCGCGAGGAAATGCGTAACCACGGCACCGACCCATCCCACCGGTTCGCGATCATGCGCGAGCGGATCGAGGCGATGAAGGCGATCTGGACCCAGGAGGAGGCGAGCTACAGCGGCACCCACGTGAGCTTTGACCGGATCTGGTGCTGGCCGAAGCCGCTTCAGCGGCCCTATCCGCCCGTCCTCGTCGGCGGGAACGGACCCCGGGTGCTCGACCGGGTACTGGCGTTCGGCGACGAGTGGATGCCCAACCGGGTGCGCGACGATGAGATCATCCCGAGATTCGAGGAGCTGGCTCGGCGGGCCGCGGAGGCCGGCAGGGACCCGATCCCGATCACGATCGCGGGGCTGATGCGGGATCCCGCGCGGATCGAACGGTTCGAGCGGGCCGGGGTCCACCGGGGGCTGTTCTGGCTACCGGCCTCGGGTCGAGACGAGGTCGAGCAGGCCTTCGATCGCTACGCGACCGCCGCCGAGGAATATCGGCGCGGCGGCGGGTGAGAGTCGAGTCGGGCCGGATCTCGCGGATCAAGTAGCTTCGCGACGATGATGATGATGCGTCTGGGCATCGCTCGAGGCGACCGGGGTGACGGGCGGATCAAGCCACATCGCGCGTTTGACCCATGCCGAGTGGGGAATCTCGAGTCCGACGCGTGGGTCAGCTACTACCGCCGCCAGTGGATCTTGTTCCTGCGCTCAGCGGTCGGCCTCACGCGTCACACCTTCGGCCTGCCCTGGCCCGCCACCCTCTGGGGCGCATGGCTCGTGCTGCGGGCCAATCAGCTATGGGCGCCGTTCCCCGCCAACGATCCCGACGCGGCGCGTCGGATGATGGAGCGCTTCTACCGACTTGTCGCCAGCCGATATCACGAGCCCTTTGACGCGGCCCGAGCGGCGGCGCTGGAGGTCGAATGGTGGCGAGTCCACCGCGAGTATCAGCGCGGCCCCGAGGGCGGGGAGCGTGGGCTCGTGGATGCACTCGCCGCGCTGTACGCCTACGTCTACGAGGTCCCCGACTTCAGCGTGCGGCTCGCGGCCGAGCAGCGCGCCCTGGCGATGCGCTACTCGGATCGGTGGGTACGGGAGGGATGCGATCGCGCGAGCCCGCTGATCGAGGAGGAACGGGCGGCGCTCGTGCGGTCCTACGCAGGACTACTGGCAGCAGTCCATCGATGACGCGAGTTGGTTGAGCTGATGGTTGGCCGCGTCGGCGTGGTCGTGCTCGGGATGAGCCGCAGCGGGACGAGTGCGGTGGCGGGGATGTTCGTGCGTGCGGTTTCTTCGTGGGGCGGGAAGGCGACGTGTTGCCGCCGAGTGATTCCAACGTCGCCGGCACACGAGAACCGCAGTGTTGTGGAGATCAACATGCAGGTGCTGAACGAGCTCGGAGGCTCGTGGCAGAATCCTCGCTGCGTGAAGCCCAGCTGGCCGCGGCGGACAAAATGGTTCCCAGGCTGCGCGACGAGTTCGAGCGGATCGTGAGAGAGTCCGGTGGCAAGCCGATCGTGATTCAAGGATCCCCGGATCGGGGTGATGCTGCCACTGTGGGATTGTGTCTTGGCCGATCGCCTCCATGCGGTGCTCGTGGTCCGGAATCCGATCGAGATCTCTCGGTCGCTTCTTCAGCGTGATCACACCCCGCTGCCGTTCGGGCTCGCGATGTGGGAGCTTCACATGCGCTTACTTCTCGACTACATCAGTGAAAGGCCGGTAACGGTCGCTCCCTACACACGCCTCTTGGAGGATGGCCCCGTCGCCGAGCGGATCGTCGCGATCGCCACTTCGCACCTCGACACGAGCCGCGCCGATCAGGTCGAGCCGCAAAACGCATCTGAGGCGCTTGAGCCCGGACTTCGGCACAACCATCCGGGAGTTCGCGACGAGCTCGAGCTTCTCACAAGCCGGCAGCGTGAGTTGTGGCAACTGCTCGACGCTCTTCCACCCGGAGATCAACGAGTGAGCGTGCCCGAACATCTGCGGGGTGGAACCGACAACGTCGATGCGGTGGTGGGTCGTGAGATCGAACGTCTCGTGCTTGGGGAAGAGCGGCGTCGGCTTTCTGATGAGGTGCAGGCGCTCCGGGTCCGTTCTGCGGACCTCGAGGGACGGCTTGCCGAGACAGAGGCTCGGCTAGCAGCTCACGCGGCCGAGTACGAGCGGCTTGCCACCCGGTTCAACGAACTTCACCGAGATTACCTCCGTGCTGTACTCGCGCGGAAACGGGTGATGGGTCCCCCGGCCCGCGCAGTGGAGACCCTCGGCGCTACACGGCGGGCGAGCCGAGCAGTTCGTAGAGCGCCACGAGATCAGCCTCGGTCGGTTGCCAGCGGCCGGCGGCTGCGTTGGCTCGGACCTGCTCCGGCTTGGTCGCTCCCGCGATCACCGAGGAGACCACCGGGCGCCCGAGCAACCCACCGACCGCCACGTCCAGCATTGATACGCCCCGCTCGTCCGCGTAGTGCTCGAGGGCGTCGAGCAGGTCGAACTGCTCGTCGCTGGCGATCGCGTCGCGGGACGAGAGCCGCGCACCTTCCGGCCCGCGCTGGCCGCGGCGATACTTGCCCGTGAGCAGCCCGGAGGCCAGCGGGAAGTAGGGCACGAAACCGATGCCGAGCCGCTCGCAGGCGGGCAGCACTTCGCGTTCGACCTCGCGGTTGAGCAGGCTGTACTCGTTCTGCACCGCGACGAACCGCGCCAGGTCGCGCTCGCGGGCGACCGCGTCTGCCTCCTCGATCTGCTGCGCGTTGACGTTCGAAGCGCCGATCGCGCGCACCGTGCCGGCCCGCACCAGCTCGTCGAGTGTTTCCAGCGTCTCGGCGATTGGCGTCTGGCCATCGGGCCGGTGATACCAGTAGACGTCGATCACATCAGTCCGAAGGCGACGCAGCGACGCAGCGACAGCCTGCTGGATGTAGTCGCGCGAACCGCGCGGGCCCTTGCCGTCGCCCATATCCATGCCGAACTTTGTCGCCAGCATGACCTGATCGCGACGACCTTCCAAGACCTCGCCCAGGAACTCTTCGCTGCTGCCCCGGCCATAGGTGTCAGCGGTGTCGAAGAAGGTCACGCCCGCGGTCAGAGCCGCGTCGACGACGGCCCGCGTCCCTTCAAGGTCGACCCGGCGACCAAAGTTGTTGCACCCGAGGCCGACGATGGACACCTCGAGTCCCGAGTCGCCGAGCGGCCGTGTTGGCAGATCCGCCATCGCGAGGTCTATAGCAGAGCGCTCATCACGGAGGCGCGGGGACGTGCCGGAGCCGGTTCATGGCTCATGACCGGGCTCGATCCACTTGGCTCGGCGGAACATCAGAGGGGAACTCGATTGACCGCTCTGACCGTCGATCGGCTCGAGCAGGAACCCGCAGTGGTCGCCCAGATCCAGGCGCTCCAGCACGCGGCCGGCAAACCAGTTCTCGAGCCCGTCAATCACGGGTGCCCCGCTTGGGCCAGGCCGCCACTCGCAGCGCGTGAACTTGTCGATCTCATCGCCCGTCTCGCCGCCGAACAGGAGCGCCAGTTCGTCCGCGTCCTGTGGCACGAAGTGCACGACCAGGCCTTCGGCCTGCAAGGCAACTCGATACGTCTCGTTCTTCACCGAGATGCAGACCAAGAATCGGGGAGGATGAATCGAAACTTGCGAGGCAAAGCCCACCAAGCAACCGGCGCGATGTTCGTTGGCGGCGGTGGTGACGATGAACAGCGAGTAGTCAAGTTGTCCCACCAGGACCTCGAACTGCGAATCGTCCGGGTTCATCGGAAGCGTCCCTACCCATGACGGCGCCAGCTGACCCGTGCGCTCGCCGCATCGCGAGCCGAGCCGTGGCGCACCGCCACCTCGCCCAGGGCGTGGGGGTCGCGCCCAGGATCTCGGGCAGCTCTGACAGGTTCAGCAGCCAGTCGCCTCACCAGGATGCCCACCGGGATCGTCGCCATCGACGATGCGATAGACGCGGTGATGCGTCTCGCCGGCCTCCTCGAGCACCGCGGCGATGCGGGCGGAGGAGTCCTTCACAGCCGTAGTCTCACAGAGGTTGGACCGCCTCGTTGAGCGCGAGAATGTTCCCCTCGCTGTCGCGCAGCCACGCCGACTTGACGGGACCGTAGTCGGTGATGACACCCTCGACGGTACCGGGGACGTCTCGGAAGCTCGAGGCGCCCGGTTCCAGGAAGACCACGCCACGTGCCATCAGGTCGCTGACGAGTTGCTCGATGTCGGAGACCATGAAGGCGACGAGGGGGTAGGGGGGTGGAACGCGGTCGGGAAGCTCCGTCAGCGCGATCGTGGTGTCGTTGCCAGCTCCGAACAGCATCGGGTCCGCGCCGGGTGGGCTCAGCTGCCGGAGTCCCAGCGCATTGCGGTAGAACGCCTCAGCCCGAGGGCTGTCTTGGGCGGGCAGGATCGGGTTCAGCGGGTGCGCGTCGAGCATGCGGCGGTGAGGTGAGCCTTACGCAGGCGAGGGAGGAATAGGGGGTGTTAGGTAGCTGAGTGCTTTGTCGTCGGGTTATGGTGAGTAGAGCAGGCGGCGATAGCGCAATGGCTCATATATGCGTTGCGTTGGCGGACGTTGTTCAGTGAGAAATCTCCTCAGAGGACGTCTGCTGTAGCTGCTTGGCGGGGCTGCGGCTCAGTGAGGTACGAATCGAGATGACGTGCCTCGTAAGGGAAGTACACTCGGATGCGTTCTTCAACGTCGGAAGTCGTTCTCTTAAGATGGAGCGCGAAGGTCGTGTCGACGGCGCTGGAAGGATCGCGTGCGACGAGCGGAAGTTCTGTCAACGCGGAGTCTGATGCCAAAGTATTCGACGTGGCGGTTCATCGCCAATTGAACAGGGGATAGTCACGCGGGATATCATGCACGCGCAGCATCGGTCTACACACGCCGTGCGGGTACTGGTAGAGCAGTTCGCCGTAAATCGTCAATGCATCGGGTGCCGCGATTGACATATCTACATCACAGTCAGTCACGACGTAACGCGAACTTGGCGCGCCACCAAAGTAGCTGCGATGGTTTCATTTACCAAGTCAGCTCATTCACGAACCGAATGCGCCGCCCATTTATCACCTTGGCCCCGAACCGCGTCAGCTCGTGCAGAGCCCAAGTGTCGCGGGGTCATCGCTGCCATTGTCATGGACGATGACCTCGATTTGGTCCGATAGACGGTGGTAGGAATGGACCACCTCCCGCAGCATATCCCCACGGTTATAGGAGATCACGAAGACCGGAGTCGGCCGACGCGACCGTAGCCAGCGCGGGAGCCTCATGACGCGCCAGAAGCTAGCACTTAGAGTGCGTGTCGATCCGCGAAGGCTTCACGATATGAGGCATGTTTGTTCTCCGAAGTAGTGGCCGACGTGTGCTTGAGCCGTAACGACAAAGGGCTCCACGTGCACGGCCACAGGACATTTCGTGGCCGACGACGCGGGATTTCGCCTCACCAATGCCGTTTCACCGGAAAGACCGTCTCACGCTGTCGTCGAGGTTCATCGGAATCCCGATTCGTCGTCATTTCGATAGCTCCGCTTGACGCGAGTAGAGGACAAGGAAGGTGTGCTGCGCAGCGCTGAGATTTGTTCCCTGAGCACGAGCACGTGTCAGCTCGAATCGGGCGTCGACACCAGCGCGCGTCGGGAGGGGATGGCGGTCTCGGCGCCTCGTGTGGAGCGGCGAGCTGACTGTGGCTCCCTGCATCCGGCGAGCCGTCGGTCGCCGCCGTTGACGCAGCTGGCGCAGCATAGGCGCGATCCGGCTTCTGTGTGCCTCTCAGAAGCCGGGCTTGAGCCACGGCTTGGACTCGAAGTCACTCTGGACCTTGGCCATGTAGCTCTGCGCCTCTGAGTCGTACCAGCTACCTGAGTCCCACGAGCCGATGCATCCCCACAGGGCGTAGTCCTCGCCGTGCTCGGTGATTACCTCGGCGATGGTCTGTCCGTCGTACAGCCATTGGCCGCCATCGTAGAACGCGCCGTCGAAGCACGCGCGCAGGCGCGCGCCCCAGTAGTCGGCGTCAAGGGCGGTGTCGTCCTGCGTGGAGGGCCATCCGCCGTGGACCCAGTTCCCGGAGCAGTCCTTGTTCTTGACCTGGAGGATCCCGTACGACGCCTCGCCCACCACCCCGCAGTTGTCGCCGACCGTCGACTCGAGCCAGTCGGACTCCACCACCGCGTCGGCGCGCACGATGTCCTCGTCGATCCCCCATTTGCAGGCGACCCACTGCAAGATCTCGTCGGTGGTCCCGGTGTAATCGCCGGTGACGTGGTTGCGATCGGCGATGAAGTCCGTCCAAGGGTTCAGCGTCGGGCTCCACGTGACCGAGGAGGGGTTGGACGGGACGCTGTGGTTGGCGGACGTGTTCTGCGGTCGGTTCTCCGGAGTCGGCGTGACCTTCGCGGCGCACGTTGCGTCCGGCCGCGGGATCCCGGCGGGCGGCGAGCCGGTCTCGGAGGACGGCACCGTCGAGAAGTAGCCGCGAGTGGTGCCACCGACGGTCGGCCCCGGGCCCGGGGTCGAGGTGGGGTTCTGGCCCGAACCGGGCGGCGCGCTGCCGGTCGTGCGCGCCTTCCTGACGACGGCCGTAGGCCGCGAGGTCGCCGAAGTTTCTCCCCAGGCGTTCGTCGCCACGACGGTGACGCGGATCCGGTGGCCTATGTCAGAGGCGGTGAGCTTGTGCGTCCGCCCCGCGTGCCGATGGCGGCCCTTTGGTCGCTTGATCACCCTGCAGCGGGCGCCGGCGGCGTTGCACCGCTCCCAGCGGTAGCTGAGCTTCCGAGCCCGGTTCCAGTGGCCGGGCGAGGCGCGGAGAACGTCGCCCATGTCCGGCCTGCCCGCGATCGTAGGCAGGCTGCGGCGCACCGGTGCTCGGTCCCGGCGACTGCCTGTTGCCGCCGAGGCGCCTCTGACGACGATCGGAACCGCCTCCGAGACGGCGATCACGCAGATGAGGAGCAGCAGACGATGTCTCACGATGATCAGCTCCAGCGTCTCACGATGATCAGCTCCAGCGGCCGGGGTGGCTACCGCTTGAAGTCGATCTCCTCCAGGCGCGTCTGCACAGTCCGGCCGCTCTCCCAGTAGTTGGCGCCCGGCACCACCTTCGGCGTCGGGATATCAGCCCGGTTCTGCCGCTTATGCGGCGTGGAGATGCCGAGCCTGCGGTCCCGGTCGTGTATCAGCGCCTCGTTGGCCTGCCCGTCCTCTGTCATGCCCATCATCAGCTGCGGGATTCCGTAGGGGAAATCGTCGCGGTCATATTGCCAGGTATGGAACGTCTTCCCATAGGTCGTCACGAGGTCCTTGAAGTAGGCATGTTCCGCGAGATCAGGAATTCCCGGGGCGACGAGGGTGCCGGACTTCACCTCGTAGTGGTGGCTGTGCCATAGCCGCTTCTCGTCTTCGGGCAGGCTGCGGAAACGCTCCTCGCTGATGATGTATTCGATCCCGATCAGACGGGCATCGGGCGCATTGCGGTCGAAGATCACGCACTGGTGCAGGTCATGGCGCAGATGGATGCAGAAATGCGTCGCCTCGACCTGCCGGCCCATCTCGTCGGCGTACATGTGGAAGCCATTGAGGTAGGTGCTCATCGCGTCCAGCGGGTATTTCGGCTGCATCGTGCCGGCCGCCACGTCGAGCACGCGATGTTTGAGGGGATGTCCCTTTCCGATCCTGGCGGTCATCACCGCCTTGCGGCCGAACGTCACGCCGGCCGCGGCCGCTACCCCAGCGGCGACACCGATGCCGATGGGCCCGGCCAGCCCCTCCGCGGGCTGCCAGCTCCGGCGCGATTCTCCCGCTCGATCAAGAACGCGTCGCGGGTCGCCCAAGTGCACCATAGGCGCGCTCTACCCGGGTCCGGTCGCCCTAACCGCTCTCCCCGCCGCTGGTTATGGATCGCCAACCGCCCGCTCGACTGCCTCGGACGACCACTTCCGCTGGCGAGGCGGTTGGCGGCCAGCCGGAGCCCTCAGCCGATCTGCTCGGCCAGCTCGACGATGATCCCCTCCGGGCCGCGGACGTAGCAGAGCCGATAGCTGTCTTCGTAGCGCTCCATCTCGCCAACGAGCTCCGCGCCGCGGGCTCGCAAGCTAGCGACGACGGCCTCGATGTCGTCGACTGCGAAGGCGACATGGCGGATGCCGGGGGTGTTCGCCGGCGCGTGCTGGTCGCCGCCCCGGCCCGACGGGGCGTGAAACTTCGTCAGCTCGAGGCGTCCGTGGCCGTCCGGGGTCTCCACCATCGCGATCTCCGCCCGGATGCCCGCGAGTCCCACCACGCGGTCCACCCAACCGCCCTCGACCGGCCCCTCGCCCCGCAGCTTGAGTCCGAGCTCGACGAAGAACGCCGTCGCGGCCGCGAGGTCGTCGACCACGATGCCCACGTGGTCCATGCGTTGGATCGTCATGCGCGCGACGGTAGCTCGCCGGCCCGCGCGCGGGCAGCCTGACGGACCAGGTGGTCGCGCTCGGCGACGTCCGTGGCCCGACGGGCGGCATCCGCGTATGCCGCGCCGGCGGCTGGCAGATCGCCGTCGAGCTCGTGCAGGTGGCCGCGAACGGCGTGCCAGCGGTGCCGCTCGCCGAGCACCTCGCGCAGCCGGTCGGTCTCGCGCAGCGCCGCGGCGGCACCGAGCACGTGGCCGACCGCGACCGCGCGGCCCAGCACGGCGGCGGGGGCCTGGCGCACCGGGTCGTCGGTGAGGGCGACCAGGTCGTCGTACCAGGCGAGGATCTGCGGCCAGTCGGTCTCCTTGGCGCTGGTCGCGTCGTCGTGCAGGGCGGCGATCGCGGCCTCGATCTGGTAGCGGCCGGGGCGCCGTTCCTCCGTCTGCATGGCCAGCGCCGACTGCAGGACGCGCACGCCCTCGGCGATCTCGCGGGTGTCCCACTGGCCGCGGTCCTGCCGGTCGAGCGTGACGATGCGACCGTCTGCGTCGAGTCGCGCCGGGAGGCGGGCGTGGTTGAGGAGCATCAGCGCGAGCAGCCCGCGCGCCTCCGGCTCCTCGGTCGCGAGGGTGAGTTGGCGGGCGAGCCGGATCGCCTCGGCGGCCAGGTCCACCCGGCCCGCGTGGCCGGCCGTGTAGACGAGGTAGAGCACGCGCAGCACGACGGCGAGGTCGCCGGGCTGGTCCAGGCGGCGCCCCTGCAGGGCGCGCTTGGCCCGGCTGATCCGCTGCGCCATCGTCGCTTCCGGCACGTAGAAGGCGTCGGCGATCTCCCGGGTGGTGAGGCCGCCGACGGCGCGCAGGGTCAGCGCCACCTGGGAGGCGGGCGCGAGGTCGGGATGGCAGCAGCAGAAGAGCAGGAAGAGGGTGTCGTCGCCCTCCTCGGTGGCGGCGGGCCGCGGCTCGGCGTACGTCGCCTCCTCGCGGCGGTGACGTGCGGCCTCGCTGCGGCGGGCGTCGACGAGCCGCCGGGTCGCGACCGCCGCCAGCCACGCTCGCGGGTCGCGCGGCGGGTGCTCGGGCCACACCCGCAGCGCCTCCAGCAGCGCGTCCTGCAGCGCGTCCTCGGCGGCGTCGAAGTCCTCGCCCCGCCGGACCAGGCCCGCGAGCACCCGGGGGACGAGGGCGCGCAGCGCGCCCTCGTCCAGCCGTCGCGTCGGCTCGTCGATCACGCCGGGTCAGTCGTCCGAGGACGCAGCGGACATGACCTCCCGGACGTCGATCCACTCATACAGCGGCTCGCCGCCCGGGCCGGGCTCGGAGGAGACGTAGGCCGCGAGCTCGAGCGCGCGCTCGCGGGACTCGACGTCGATCATGTACCAGCCCGCCACGAGATCGCTGGTCTCGGGCAGCGGGCCATCAGTGGTGACCGGCGCGGCGTCCGGGCCGCCGTAGCGCACCCAGGTGCGCGCCGGCGTGAGCGCCTGGGCATCGACGTACTCGCCGTTCTCCTCGAGCAGCTCGCTGACATGCCTTTGGAAGGCCATGTGCGCCTCCACGTCCTCGGGGGCCCACTGGTCCATCGGGGGGAACGGATGGTGCGGTTCCGGGCCGCCGCGGTAGTGCTTGAGGAGCAGGTACTTGGGCATGGTGGTCTCCTGGTGTCGTGGGCCGCGTCTGTCGTGGCCCTTCACCTGGTGAGCGGAGCCGGTCAGAGCTTCTCGACATGGAATCACTCATTTAGCTCCGAGACCGTCGCGCAGGGGGAACCCAGAGCGGCAACGTGAGCGCGCGTGTGACCTGCTTCATCGCTGGGCGTGGGTGGGGATGCGGAGCATCTGCCTGAGATCACATAGATTTGTGTTATCTCCGCGATCTGTGTATACTGGCTCCCATGCCGAGCGATGCAGAGATCACGTTCGCCGATCACATGGGCCGCTTCTACGCGCGTCGTTACGGACTTCCGCCGATGGTGGGGCGGCTGCTCGGCTATCTCGCGGTCTGTGACCCGCCGGAGCAGAGCATCGGCGAGCTGGCCGACGCGCTGCTGGCCAGCCGCAGCGCGATCGCCGGCGCGGTCAAGGTGCTTGAGGCAATGCGCGTGGTCCGTCGCTCGCGCGCTGCCGGGGAGCGGATGGACCGGGTGCAGATCGATCTGAACTCGCCGCAAGCGATGGGAATGGACATCTCCGAGTACGAGGAGCTGCGCGACCTTGCGCAGGAGGGCCTGCAGGTGGTGCGCGACGCACCGCCCGAGCGCCAAGCGGTCCTGTTGGAGATGTCCGCATTCGCCGAGTTCCTCGTCGAGCGAATGCCGGTGCTCCAGCAGGAGTGGAACGCCCGGCGTGAAGCGCTGGTCGCCTCCGGGCGCCTCCCGAAAACATCTCAACGTAAAGGAGGAAATCGATCATGATTGGCGCAGGTGGACCGGCGATCGAGGTTGCCGGCTTGTGCAAGTCGTATGGGGGGGCGGCGGTGCTCGACAATGTCGAGTTGACGGTCGCCGAGGGCACGATCTTCGCCCTGCTGGGCCCCAACGGGGCGGGCAAGACCACGATCGTGCGGATCCTGTCCACGTTGATCGCGGCGGACGCCGGGCGGATGCGCGTCGACGGCCACGACGTGGTCGCCGATCCGGACGGGGTGCGGGCATCGATCGGCGTTACCGGACAGTTCTCGGCGGTGGATGACCTGTTCACAGGCGAGGAGAACCTTCGCCTGATGGCTGATCTGAACCATCTCGGGCGCACCGAGGGCCGGCGGCGAGTGTCCGAGCTGCTCGACGCGTTCGATCTCCTCGACGCCGCCCGCAAGCCGGTCTCGACCTACTCCGGGGGGATGCGGCGGCGACTGGACCTGGCGATGACGCTCGTCGGCTCCCCCCGAGTGATCTTCCTCGACGAGCCGACGACCGGGCTCGACCCGCGCGGGCGGCGCACCATGTGGGATGCGATCCGCGACCTGGTAGCCGCCGAGCGCGTCACGATCTTCCTCACCACCCAGTACCTCGACGAAGCCGACCATCTCGCCGACCAGATCGCGGTCCTGAACCACGGCCGGATCGTCGCCGAGGGCACGCCCGGAGAGCTCAAGCGACGCATCCCCGGCGGGCATCTCCGACTGCAGTTCACAGCCCCCGACGCCCTGGAGGCGGCCGAGCGCGCGCTCGAAGGCGCCTCACGAGACGAGGACGAGCTGACCCTGCAGGTGCCGGGCGACGGCAGCGTCGCCGCTCTGCGCCGCGTGCTCGAGGAACTCGACGATGCCGGCGTCGAGATCGCGCAGCTGTCGATCCACACCCCCGATCTCGACGACGTGTTCTTCGCCGTCACCGACCATCCCGCCGCACAGGAGGCGGCCGTGCTATGAGCGCTCTCGCTTACACCATCAACGATTCGACCACGATGCTGCGCCGGAGCCTGCGGCGCCTGCGACGCTACCCGTCGCTCACCCTGATGCTCGTCGGCATGCCGATCGTGTTCCTGCTGCTGTTCGTGTACGTGTTCGGCGGCCAGCTCGGGGCAGGGCTCGGGCGCGGGCTCGCCGGTGGTCACGCCGGCCGCGCCGGCTACCTCAATTATCTAACGCCCGGCATCCTGCTGGTGACGGTGGCTGCCGCCGTCCAGGGCACCGCGATCGTGGTCGCCATGGACATGACCGGCGGCATCATCGACCGCTTCCGCACGATGGCGATCGCCCGCGCGTCCGTGCTTACCGGCCACGTGCTGGCAAGCCTGATCCAAACCATGGTCAGCATCGTCGTCGTCCTCGGCGTCGCGATCGCACTCGGCTTCCGCCCGACTGCCGATGCGGCCGATTGGCTCGCCGCGATCGGCGTCATAGCGCTGTTCGCGCTCGCGCTGATCTGGCTCGCTACCGCACTTGGTCTCGCCGCGAAGAGCGTCGAGACCGCCAGCAACACGCCGATGTTCCTGACCCTGCTGCCCTTTCTCGGCAGCGGCTTCGTACTCGCCGCCAGCATGCCAGCCGGGCTACGCCAATTCGCCACATACCAGCCTTTCACCCCCGTCACCGAAACGATCCGCGGGCTGCTCACCGGCACGCACATCGGCGCGAACGCGATCGGCGCGATCGCGTGGAGCATCGCGATCGGCGTGGCCTCCTACCTCTGGGCCACACACCTCTACGACCAACGCCACGCCCACTGATCCAGACAACACGCGCGCAGGCGCGGCCGGGTCAAACGACCTCCTTCCAGCTATCCGCAGCCCGTATTGAACCCGCAGCTCGAGCACGTGTAGCAGCTCCCGGTTCGCTGCATCATGCCGCCGCACTGCTGACAGGCCGGCCCGAGGTCGAGGCCGTGGCGAACTGCGGGGAGAACGGGCGGCTCGTCGGTCAAGGCAGCGGTTGCCGGACGGGGGGCGGTCGTCGCTGGATCGCTCGCGCCGGTGGTGCCGCCGTTCGTCGCGGAGCCGTTACCGCCGTCTGTGCCGGTGCCGGACGCGGCGTCCGGGGCGGCGGTGTCGCCAGCGCGCGAGCTGGCCGCGTCCTGTGCCGCCCTGCGCGCGCGGACCTCGGGCGTGAGGATGCCGAGCTCCTCCTGGAGGTCGACGTCGAGGAAGCGCGAGGCCAGCCAGCGCATGATGTAGTCGGGCATCGACTTCGCGAACGGGATCTCCGGGTTCGAGGTCATGCCTTCGGGCTCGAAGCGCATGTAGCTGAACTTCCGCACCAGCGTCTCCAGTGGCACGCCGTACTGCAGCGCGATCGAGATCGCGGTCGCGAACGAGTTCATCATCCCGCGCAGGGTTGACCCTTCCTTGCCGATGTCGGTGAGGAAGATCTCGCCGACGGTTCCGTCCTCGTACATGCCGGCGGTGATGTAGCCCTCGTGGCCGCCGATCGAGAACTTGTGGGTGATCGACTGACGCTCGCGCGGCATCCGCCGGCGCTTCGGCGGGGCCTGGGCCAGCGCCTCTGTCACCGCCTTATTGATGTCCTCCTGGGTCGGAGCCGGGGCAGGCGCGTCTTTCTGCGCGTCGGTCCGAAGCGCCTGCGCGGTCTTCGAGCCGTCGCGGTAGATCGCGAGCGCCTTGATGCCGAGATGCCAGGCCTGGAGGTAAGCATCCGCGATGTCGCCGACAGTGGCCGTCTCAGGCAGATTTACGGTCTTAGAGATCGCGCCGCTAATAAATGGCTGCACCGCGCTCATCATCTTGATGTGGCCCATGTGTGAGATCGCCCGCTCGCCGACCGCGACGTCGAACACGGGCAGATGCTCGTCGGCCAGGTCGCGTGCTCCCACGATCGTGCCCTGCTCGTTGATGTACGCCTCGATCTGTTCGATCTGCTCGTCGGAGTAGCCGAGCGTCTGGAGCGCCAGCGGCACCGTGCGGTTGACGATCGTCATCTGGCCGCCGCCGACGAGCTCCTTGAACTTGACCAGCGAGAAGTCAGGCTCCACGCCGGTGGTATCGCAATCCATCAAAAAACTTATGGTTCCAGTGGGAGCCAAAACTACGGCTTGTGCGTTCCGATAGCCGTGTGCCTCGCCAGCTGTAACAGCCTCGTCCCAGGTCGTTCGGGCGGCTGCGAGGAGTGGCGAGTCGCTGCAGGTGTCATCCGCGATCAAGTGCGCCGCATCGCGATGCATGCGCATAACGGCGTTGTGAGCGTCGCGGTTTTCGGGATAGCGCTCATACGGTCCCATTGCCGCGGCGATGCGCGCCGAGCCGAGATATCCGCGACCCGTCATCAGGGCGGTGATGGCAGCCGCGATCCCTCGGCCTTCGTCGGAGTCATATGGGACGCCGTCGGCCATCAGATATGCGCCGAGGTTCGCGTAACCCAGGCCGAGCTGGCGAAACGCACGCGCATTCGTCGCGATCTGCTCGGTCGGATAGCTCGACGGTGAGACCACGATCTCCTGGGCGAGGAAGACGATGTCGACCGCGTGCTCGAAGGACTCAACGTCCAACGTTCCGTCGGGACGACGGAACTTCATGAGGTTCAGCGAAGCGAGGTTGCAGGCCGAGTCGTCGACGTGCATATATTCGGAGCAGGGATTGGATGCGTTGATCCGCCCCGACACCGGGCACGTGTGCCACCGGTTGATCGTCGTGTCGTACTGCACGCCAGGATCCGCGCACCGCCACGCCGCCTCCGCGATCTCGCGCATCAGCTCGCGCGCCGGGATCGGATCGCCGATCGGCTGACCGGTGGTCCGTGAGAGCAGGTGCCAATCCTCGTCGTTCTCGACCGCACGCATGAACTCGTCGGTCACCCGCACCGAGTTGTTCGCGTTCTGGTACTGGATCGAGTGGAAGCCGTCGCCGTCGATCGACATGTCGAACCCGGCATCGCGCAGCGCCGCGGCCTTGTCCTCTTCCTTGGCCTTGCACCAGATGAACTCGCGGATGTCGGGATGGTCGATGTCGAGCACGACCATCTTGGCGGCGCGACGGGTGCCGCCACCGGACTTGATCGACCCGGCCCAGGCGTCGGCTCCGCGCATGAAGGACACCGGCCCGGAGGCCGTGCCGCCGCGGCTGAGCGGCTCCATCGAGCCACGGATCTTCGACAGGTTGATACCCGAGCCCGATCCGCCCCGGAAGATGATCCCCTCCTTGGTGTTCCACTCGAGGATCGACTCCATGTTGTCCTCGACGGACAGAATGAAACATGCGCTGGCCTGCATCTTCGGGCTGCCGACCGGATGCCAGCCGACGTTGAACCACACGGGGGAGTTGAACGCCGCCATCTGGTGGAGCAGGATGTGGGTCAGCTCCGCCTCGAACGCGTCGGCGTCCTCGCCGGTGGCGAAGTAGCCGCGTTCGCGGCCCCAGCTCGCGATCGTGCCGGCGACGCGGGTGATCATCTGCTTGACCGAGCGTTCCCGCTCCGGCGAACCGGGCTGCCCGCGGAAGTACTTCTGCGCGACGATGTTGGTGGCGTTCTGAGACCAGCTCCGGGGGAACTCGACATCCCGCTGCTCGAAGGAGACCTTGTCTCCGTGGCCGATCCGCGCCTCTCGCAGCTCCCACTCGATTGCATCGAACGGATGCTGTCCGGGCGTCGTGAAATGACGGCGGATCGAGAGGCCCTCGCCCACCGCTGGACCGGCTGTGATCTGGGTCTGCGGGGTGTGCTCCATGCCTGCCTGCTCCTCTCGTTTTCCGCTTCTTCCGCGTCTTTCGCCCGGCGCTGAAGTGGCCAAGCGGGCAGCGAATGTAAGCGGACGGCCCGGACGGAAAAACTAACTCGGCCACCGTCGCGGGCCCGCTCTGACGGAGCCTGCTTTCTCGTCTGATTTTACTCCGGCCCGGACGCATTCCCGGCGCCAGAAATCCTTCTCGCGGGGTGGGCCCGCTGGCGGAGGGAGGCGCCAGATTCGCCTGCACCTACTTCCGCTCAGCTTCGCGTAGCCGTCGCTCCGGCTCGCCGCGCCGCTCGAGCTGCTGAGCCGCTCCGCGTCATCCGCCCATCCCCCGCGATCTAGGTCTGTTATATGTGCTCGGTCATGGACCACAGGATCGGGAAGCCGCGCACGTGAAGCTGCTGGTCACGGGTGGAGCGGGCTACATCGGCTCGATCGTCGCCGCGCAGCTGCTCCAAGACGGCCACGAGGTCGTGGTGCTCGACAACCTGGAGCGCGGTCACCGCGAGGCGGTCCCCGTCAGCGCGCGGCTGGTCGAAGCCGACCTGCTCGACCGAGAAGCGGTCTTGCTGGCGCTCCGCGAGGGTTTCGACGCGGTGCTGCACTTCGCCGCGCTGGCGCTCGTGGGCGAGTCGGTGAGCCATCCCGAACGCTATTACCGCACCAACGTGGGCGGGACTCTGAACCTGCTCGAGGCGATGAACGCGACGGGGGTTTCGGGACTCGTCTTCTCGTCGACCTGTGCGGTGTACGGGGAGCCCGACGAGGTCCCGATCCCCGAGACCGCCCCCACCCGGCCCGCGAACGCCTACGGGGCATCGAAACTCGCCGTCGACGGGATGATCGGCGACTTCTGCCGGGCCCATCGCCTCGGGGCCGTCAGCCTCCGTTATTTCAATGTCGCCGGCGCCAGTGGCGAGCTCGGCGAGGACCACCATCCGGAGACGCACCTGATCCCGAACATCCTCTTCGCAGCCCTCGGAGTCAACCCGCGCGTGGAGATCTATGGAACCGACTATCCAACGCCCGATGGAACCGCGATTCGGGACTACATCCACATCGAGGATCTGAGCGACGCTCACCTGCTCGCGCTCGATGGCATTCGCGCGGGCGAGCACCGGATATTCAACCTCGGCAATGGCAGCGGCTTCTCGGTCCGCGAGGTGATCGCCGCCGCCAGCGAAGTCACCGGCCGCGAGATTCCCACCATCGAAGCCGCTCGGCGGCCCGGCGATCCGCCGACGCTGGTCGCGGCCGCCGAGAGGATCCGCTCCGAGCTGGGATGGGAGCCGCGGAAGCCGACCCTGGCCGAAATGGTCAGTGACGCCTGGACATTCGCCCAGGCCCACCCTCGCGGATACTCAGAATAGGTCGGAGAGCTCGGCGAGGGCCGCGTCCCGCACGCGGTCGGGGTGCTGGCTTGCGTCGAGCGTGCGGATCCGTTGCGGCTCCGCGGTGGCCAGCTGCCCGTACGCGAACGCGATCCGCGCGAAGAACTGTTCGTCCTCTCGCTCGAGCCGGTCGACGGGCTCCGCTCGGGCCTGCGAACGGGAGCGCCCAACGGCAGGATCGAGCGCCAGCAGGAGCGTGCGGTCCGGTCGCAGATCATCCGTGGCGAACTCGTTGATCGTCCTCACGGGGGCGATTCCGAGCTCTCTTCCAGCCCCCTGATAAGCGAGCGAGGAATCGACGAAGCGGTCTAGCAGGACCCAGCTGCCAGCGGCAAGGAGCGGCTCGAGCGCCTCCTCGACGAGCTGCGCCCGAGCTGCGGCATACAGCAGCGCCTCCGCTCGCGGCCCGACCTGCAGCAGCGGATCCTTCACCAGCTCTCGCACCCGTTCTGCCACCGGCACCCCACCGGGTTCGCGCAGGATCCGGGCATCGATCCCGCGCCGCCGCAGCGCCTCGGCGAGTGACGACGCAAGCGTGGTCTTGCCGGCCCCGTCGAGGCCTTCGATCGTGATCAGTTTTCCGCGCGCCATGGCCGAGGTGCGACCCTACAGGGGAGGTAGCATCGCCACGAGTGTTGCCCCAGCTCGACAATCATCCGCATGCCCGCGTCGTGCTTGCACCCGCGCTCGCACCCAAGGCGCAACCCTCCCACGCCTACCTGTTCCACGGCCCCGGGGGTTCGGGCAAGCGTTCGATAGCGCGGGCGCTCGCTGCGGAGCTGCTCGCCGCCGGATCGCCGGACCCCGATGGCGCACGTGGCCGAGTGACCTCGGGAACGCACCCGGACTTGACGTGGATCACTCCGAGCGGAGCACACGAGATCCTCGTCAGCGATATCGACGGTCCGGTCGTGGCGTCGGCGAGCAAGACTCCGTTTGAGGCAAGCCGCCGCGTGTTCGTGATCGAACGCGTCGACGAGCTGGGCGACGAGGCTGCCAACCGGATGCTGAAGACGCTCGAGGAACCGGCCTCCTTCGTGCACCTGATTCTGCTCACGGACAGGCTGGGCGAAGTCCTTCCCACGATTCGCTCGCGCTGCCAGCTGGTGCGGTTTGAACCGCAACCACTCGAGCAGGTCGCTGCTGGTCTGGAGGAGGGGGGGATTTCGGCGGACACCGCGGCGGCATGCGCCAGGCTGGCGCTCGGCGATGCAGACCGCGCCCGAGTGCTGGCCGGCGGCGAGGGCCAGGGGCTGAGGGCAGCGGCGGAGCTCTTCGCTCGCGCCGCTGTCGCCGGCGAAGTCTCCACCCGCGCGCCATGGTCGGGGCTGCTCGCGGCAGTGCGGGCCAGAGGAGAGGCAAGTCGCACCGAGCTCGAGTCGCGCGCGATGGCGGAGCTGGAGCTCTATCCGCGCAAGGAGCGAAGGCGGGTCGAGACCGAATGGAGTGAACGGATCCGGCGCGGGCGGCGACGCGTCGAGACCTCGGCCCTCGACCTCGGGCTCCAGCTCGTCTCGCTCTGGTTCGTGGACCTTGCCTATCTGGCCTGGGGTGGCGAAGATCTCGTCCGCAACGTTGACCGCCTTGCCGAGCTGGCATCAGATGCGGGAGCGGCTCCTCGGCAGTTGCAGGTTGCGATCGAACTCGTCGAGGACACGAGAATCCGCTTTCAGCTAAACGTCTCAGAGGACCTCGCGTGCGAGGCCCTCGCGTATCGGCTGGAGCACGCGTTGAGGTCGTGAACCAGCAGGGACGCGTTTATCTTCGAGGGCCCGCGCGGGCGGACCAGAGCGAGTTCGTCACTTTGATGCGGAAGAGTCGATCGTTTCACCGACCGTGGGCATCGGCTCCCACTGACCAGGAGCGTTTCGCCGCCTACCTGGCCGACGCCCGACGCCCGGACTTCGAGGCGATGCTCGTGTGCCGCTACGAGGACCGTGCGATCGTGGGGTTCTTCAACCTGTCGCAGATCACGCGGGGTTACCTGCAGAGCGCCTACCTGGGATACGCCGTGGGCAGGCCATTCGCTCGCCAGGGCTACATGCGAGAAGGGCTCGAACTCGTGCTCCGACACGCCTTCCAGACGCTGCGCCTGCACCGCATCGAGGCGAACATCCAGCCGGGCAATCTTGCCTCGCTCGCGCTCGCCGAGGGCGGCGGATTTCGCCGCGAAGGCTTCTCCCCCCGCTACCTCAAGATCGGTGGCCGGTGGCGCGATCACGAGCGGTGGGCGATCCTGCTCGAGGATTGGCGGCAGAGCACGGACGGCGCGGGCCCGCTCCCGGACTGAGCCCGAACCGCCGATACACTCGCCGATGCAGGTCGCCGACGTAGCTCAGCTGGTAGAGCACTTCACTCGTAATGAAGGGGTCCCCGGTTCGAGTCCGGGCGTCGGCTCTAGGGAATCGCCTGCAACTGCACTGGTTCCGGCGGTCGTGCGGGTCCGGGGTGCCGAATTCAGGCGGGCGATGGAAGCGATTTGGAAGCCTCCGGAAATGGGAAGCGCCCCCGCTCCCGGACCCGAGCGAGGGCGCTTTGTCTGACGGTTTGGCGATGTCTACGCGTCGTCGCCGAGCGCGATGCGAAGGGCGCCGCCGAACTCGGCCGTCATCCGCGAGCGGCGCATGTGCCGGCGCCGGGCGTCAGCGATCTCGCGGATATAGACGACACGCGTGACCGTGGCATCCCGATGGCCGAGGAAGAACGCCACCTCGTCCACGCTCTCGCCCGCCAGCAGCGCCCGAGACGCGACGGTGTGCCGGAACGAGTGCATCGACGGCACCGAGCCAGCCGGCGCCGGGATCGGACTGCCGGACGCGTCTGCTTGGTGCAGGACCGGAAAAGTCGGCTGTCCGTGCTCGTCGGTGGCGCGCTGCTGTGCTTTGCGCAGCTCACGCGCGACGTTTCGTTGCCCGAGCGGCCGGCCGGTGCGGGTGGCGAACACGAATGCTTCGGATCGCGGATCGTGTGCTGAGCGCATGTGCCTGGCGAGGACCAACGCGAGGTCGCGCGGGATCGGCACGGTGCGGGCGGAGCCGTCGGTCTTGGTCGGGCGGCGGTTGCCGTGCCGGTCGACTTGGAAGCCGAACGTGATCTCGGCCTCATCCAGGTTGTCGATGGTGACGTCCGCCCAGGTGAGGCCACACAGCTCCGAGATCCGGGCGCCGGTCAGGGCCGCGACCGTGAATAGCGTCCGGCATGGCTCGGTTGAGGCGGCCAGCGTCTGCTCGATCTGCTCGGGCATGAAGATCGGAAGCCGCTTGGCGAGCGACACCTTCGGCCGCTCGGACGGGAGCATCAGGCTCGTGGGGATCACGCCGCTGAAGCCCAGGCGCCGCGCGGCGAACTTGAAGATGCGACCGGCGGCGCCGAGCACGGCATGGATCGTCGCCTCGCTCTTGCCGTCTTGGCGCAGGTCGCGGACGATCGCTGCCAGCTCGTCTGCGGTGATGCCGTCCAGTCTGCGGTTGTCGAAGCGGGTGCGGAGGTGCTGCTCCACGGCGCTGCGGTAGCCGGCTTGGGTCGCGGGGCGCAGGTCGAGGACCGGGCCGGCAAGCCACAGGTCAGCTGCCTCGCCGAACCGGAGCCTGGCGTTGGGCGCGACCGCCTCGCCACGTCCTCGGCGCGCAAGCAGTTCGTCCCGAACCTTCCGGGCCGCCATGATCCCGCCGTCGACGGTGCGCCAGCGCTGGATGCCGGTGGCGTCTTTGAAGCCGACCTCGAGCACGCCGGTCGGCCGGCGATAGATGTTGCGCTCGACGCGGACGCGGCGAGGCGTGTCGCTCGACCTGCTCATGCGACGGCCCTCAACTGGCTCCGCGGCGCCCGACCTGATCGGCGCCAGTCGTCAAGCTCGTCGCGGCGGAAGTAGAGCTTGCATCCGGGCCCGTCC
>CAWCYH010000004.1:0-598894 GCA_963799745.1 uncultured Solirubrobacterales bacterium
TCGAGCAGCACCGCACCACCGGGCCAGTACGGATGCGGCGACCGTGCCCGATGGACGAGCAACGGCTCGTACATCCACGAGCCGCTGTTGAGGATCCGGGGCAGCCCGCCGGGTCCCCGCCACTGCGAGGGATCGTCGCCGGCGAGCGGGCCGAGACGGTGAACGTGGCCGAAGACCACCCACTCGGCCTGCACTCCGAGCCGGTGGACGACCCTCGCGAGCGCCGGGATGCTCGCGCGTCGCATCTGGAGTCCCAGGAGCATTGACGTGAACGGCGCGATCCGGGGATCGAACACGCGCCGGCGGATCCGCGGCATCGTCGAGGCGCGTGCCAGCTCGGCCGCGTCGTCGAGCAGCGTCGCGAGCGGCCGCGGCAACCATCTCGTGGTGCGCACCAGTGACGGGCGCCGCGCCAGCTCGTAGTCGGCCGGCAACGCGCCATCCCGGGGCGCACGGCCGAGCAGGCCCCGCGCGATCCCGTACGCGGACACCGGTAGCAGGTGCCGGTCGAGGTAATGACCGTGCGTTGCCCAGAGGTTCTCCGACAGCCATGCGCCCGGGTAGTGGACCCGCACGTTGGCCGGTTCCAGCCACGAGACCAGTCGGGCGAGCACGGGGCTCGCGTCTGGCTCGACGGTGGTGTCAGGATGCAGATCCGCGCCTCGGGCGCGGACCCAGCCCGCGGACGAGCGGCGCGTCGTGGTTGCCCGGGACGACGATCACCTGCCGATCGCGTCCGAGCCGCTGCCCGAGCGCTCGCAGCACGGGCTCGGCGACTTCCATCGCGTGCTTCTGGCGGCCCTGCATCAGCTCCACGATGTCGCCGAGCAGGACCAGCCGCTCGATCCCGTCCACCGCCGCGAGCAGCCGCTCGAGCGGCTCCGGACGCGTCAGCACGCTGTGCTGAAGCCTCCCGCCGAGGTGGAGGTCCGAGATGACCAGGGTCCGCACGCCGTGCGCACGATAACTGCCAGGTGAGGGGCGCCCCGCCTGCACCCTGCCCGCCGGCACCGTGCCCGCCGGCCCCGTGCGGGCCGGCGCCGCGCGGGAGTCAGTCCAGGACGGCGCGGGCGTTCTCGAGGTTGTCGATGGCGATCACGACCCTGACTCGTCAGCCGAGCCCGCCCGTGGGCGGCGGCAGGGCGATCTGAGGCAGCCGGCCGATGGCGCGTGCGAACGCCTTGGCGATCACCGCGTAGCCGTTCTTGTTGGCGTGGATGTTGGGGCCGCTCGGGGGAGGCGTGCACGCCCAAGTCCAGCTGCAGACCGTCGCGACGTTGACCGGAACCAGCTGCCCGTTGTACGAAACGCTGACGGTCCCGTCGTAGCTCTTGAACGCGCCGGCTACGTCGGCGGTCCTGAAGCCGGCGGCGTGGTTGGCAGCGGTGATCTCGTTGTTGATCAGCTTCGCGAGCGTGACCGAGAGTGATGCGAGCGCTCTGACCGAGGGATCGGCGTTGAAGTAGCCAGAGAGAATCGGGTCATACAGCGTCATGCCGGCCAGCACCGTGCCGGCGGGCGCCGCCTGCTTGACGCCGCGCAGGATGCGCGGAAGGTTGCGTTTGATCGACGCCTCGCCGGCGGCGACGCACGTGCCCACGTTCACCCCCGGCGCGGCGCAGCCGTCGACGTCGTTTGCGCCGATGTCGATCGTGACCACCGCGACCTCACCCGGCTGGTGATGCGCGCGCAGGAACCGCTCGGCCGCGGTCAGCTGCGAGCCACCGGCCCGAGCGCAGTGAAACAGCTGGGCGTTGGCCTCGTTGCCGTGGCCGGTGAGCATGCTCGTCGTCGTGTCGCCGGGGCAGCCCAGCTTGACCAATCTGAGGTTCGGAATCTGGCGGCGCTCGATCGCGAACAGCTGGTCCGCGTAGCCCTGGTCGGTCTCGAGTGACGCGCCGCGGTAGTTGGGCTGAACGCCCTGTGACAAGGAGTCTCCCAGCGCGAGGTAGTAGCGATGGACAGGCTGGGCGGCTGATGCGAGGGAAGGGGCGACGATGAGTAACGCGGCGAGCACACCGAGTACGAGATTGCGCGCAAGCACTGGCCGAGCCTACCGGGAATCGTCCCTGACAGCTGGATAATGGCGTTGTGCGTGCGGATCCGCCGCTGGCGTCGGCGTTCGCGTGAGCCGATCGGGAGACTCGCGCCGTGCCTGAGCGGAAGCTGCCGAGGACCCTACTGGCGCTCGCGATGGCCGCGGCGGTTGGGGTGGCATTCGCCGATTCGTCGATCGTGGTCCTCGCCCTGCCCGATCTCTATTCGAGGTTTGCCACCTCGATTGTCGGGGTGTCGTGGGTGATCACCTCCTACAACCTCGTACTCGCCGTATGCGCGTTTGTGCTGATCCCGGTGCTCAGGCGGGTGGATGTGGGGAATTTGAGCCGGGCGGGCCTCGCACTGTTCTTCGCCGGCTCCGTCGGCTCCGCGGTGTCGTGGAGCCTCCCGGCTCTGATCGCATTTCGCTGTGTTCAGGGCGCAGGGGCCGCGATGTTGCTCGCCGGCTCGCTCGCGCTGCTCTCAGCGCTGTCTGGCTCGCGAGCGCGCGGCGTGGCGATGTGGGTCGCGGCAGGGACGTTCGGGGCGGCACTCGGGCCGGCGCTCGGCGGGATCCTCACGCAGCTATTCGACTGGCGGGCGATCTTCGTCTTCCAGGCTCCGGTGGCGGTTCTGGCGCTGGTGGCGGCCTTCGAGTCTCATTCCCACCCCACGAGCGGGCCTGGCGGGAGCAACCGCGTCCCGGCGAACCTTGGCCTGGCGTTGCTGTTCGGTGCGCTCGTGGGAGCGCTGTTCCTGGCCGTGCTGCTGCTGGTCACGGTATGGGGGCGATCGCCGATCGCCGGCGCCGCGGCGCTGAGCGCGCTGCCGCTGGCAGCGCTGGCGGCCCATCGACTCACCGGCGAGCTCTCTTCGCGGACGGCCGCAACCGCCGGAGCGCTGCTGCTGGCCGCCGGATTGGTCGTTCTCGCGCTGCTGCCGGCCACCAGCACGGTGCTGGTTGTCGCGGCACTCGCCCTGTGCGGGACGGGAATGGGGTTGGCGGTCCCGGTGCTGACGCGGCGGGCGGTCAGGCCAGACGCGGGGCTCGTGCACGAGGGGGCCGTGACGATCGGCGCGCGCCACGCGGGTCTCGTGCTCTCACTCGTGCTGGTCGCGCCGCTGCTCTCCCACGACCTGCAGCAGGGAGGTCGTGACGCCCTGCTCGGTGGCGCGAAGGTGCTCTTGAACGCCGACGTCCCGATCCGCCAGGAGGTGCCGATCGCGCTTGACCTCCGCGCCGCGCTGGGGCGCGCGCCCAGGGGGACCGTGCCGGATCTGGCGCAGCCGTTCAACAACCATGGCGCCGCACACGATGAGCGCCTGCGTCAGGTTCGCGACTCGCTGGTCGCAGCGCTCCAGGACGCCCTCACCCGCAGCTTCCGACGGGCGCTTGCGCTGTGCGCGTTGCTCGCCGCGCTCGCACTCATCCCGATCCTGTTCGCACGCCGGAGCGCGTTCGGATGACGACCGGCAGGGGGAAGGGTGCGCTCGCGGCGCTCGCGCTGGCAGCACTTGCCCTGATCGCGATCGAGTTCGCGCTCGGCGCGGTGTCGTTCGGTCAGCCGCGGCTCGCCGACCCGTGCACGACGAAGCCGGGGCCCACGGGTGGAGGCCTCGACGGCACCGTCCAGCGCTTCGCGCGCGCGACGTTGGACGGGGCCGCCTGCGAGCTCCACACCACTCGCGAGGAGCTCGTCCTGTCATTCGTCCCCGCCCCGGGCATCAAGAGGATTCGCTGGACCAGGCAGACGATCGACCGCGCGCTGCGGGCCGGGCTGGACCGAGCGGCCCACAACCTGGCCGGCAACGGAATCCTCGGCAACGCGTTCGCGTTCACGCTCTCCCAGATCTTCGCCCCATCGATCGCGTGGTTCCTTCAGCAAGCGGCGTAGAACAGGCGCTACCTACCGGGGCAGCTTCAGTGCGGTCGTCGGCGGCGGCGTGGTTGTCGTAGGAGCTGGTGTAATAGTTGTGGCAGGAGGTGGTGCAGTAGTTGCGGTAGAGGTGGCGTAGTCGTTGCCGGCGGTAACGGGGCGACAGCTCGGATCTCTGCACTTAACCCACGGCGACAGCGGTTCGACGGTGGTGAAGTAATCGGCGGTGACCGTGGCGCAGTCCACAGGCCCTTCGCTGGCAGTACCGATCTCGATCGGCTGATTGTCTGGCCCGACGACGAGCAGCGGACCACCGCTACCCCCGACCGTTGAGCCCGACATGCCGACGTGAACCCCAGCCTCTCTTCCTTGCCCCCTACATCCTTAACCACAACAGCGGCGAGCGCACCCAGCCTGACAGGCGGGTGGTCTTCGGCCGAAGTGACGTCAGTCTCACGGCGGCTAGATCGTCCTAGGCCGTTTGGCCCGCCTCGGCGCTACCGCTGTATACGTCGCAATCGCTACGAGTGCAACGACGATCACAATCAGGTTTGTGTAGTTGATCGGGCTGACGGTAGTCGAGCAAGCGGCGCCGGGGGCGCTCGTGATCAGGTGGCCATCGGCGGCTGCGATTTTGGCGATCGCCGTTGTCGCCGCTCGCGCAAGATCGTTGCTCCGACCGCTTGCCGGCTTCTTCAAGGAAGCGACAGCGAGGTCCGCGGGACGGTTCAAGCCCTCGGTGCCGTATCCCGAGGCCATCACCACGAGCAGCCGTTGCTTTCTCTGGAAGCTGATCTCCTGGTCGAGGTAGGCGGCGTAGCTCTGCGGCTTTCCGAACAGATCAGTGATCGCGCCGAGGTCAGCGGGTGAGGCGATCAGCGCTACCTTGATCGGAAATCGCGCGCGGCATCCGGCAGCGGCTTCGGCGGTCAGCGCCTTCTGGATCGGCGATGACACCGGGGGCTTGTATGGATAGAAGACGTTCTCGGTGAGCAGTACGTCGCTAGCGGGATCTCCATCCGCCCACACCGGCGTGCACGCGAGGGCCAGTGCGAACAGTGTCGCCGTAAAGATCGTCGCCGATCGGCCTGCCACTGAAACGATCACGTTAGCCCCCAATCGGCGCAGACCTGGTTGCACCGTTGAGTCTCGCGCGTTGGTGGTTGCACGTCCGGCGCCAGCGCCACACCTACGTGCCGACGGTCGAGTCGAGGGCCTGCAGGAGATATGTCTCCAGAGGCGCCTCCTTGCCCTTGACCTTGACCCCGCCCATTGCCCGCACGACCGCGTTGTTGGGCAGCTGCCGGTAGGTCTCGGACCCGATCAGCACACCTCCGACCGGAGCTTGACCTTCCAGCCGAGAGCCGGTGTTGACGGTGTCACCGACGAGCATGTACTCGACGCGGCCAGGTCCTCCGACCTCGCTTATCACCGCTTCCCCGGTGTTCACTCCGACTCGCGCCCTCGGCCACCCGGGGTGCTCGTCGGCAAGGCGAATGAGCCCCCGTTGGAGCGCCAGAGCGGCTCCGGCAGCGCGCACCGCGTGATCGGGCTGGTCTCCCCGGGTATTGAACGACGCCATCATCCCGTCACCCATGAACTTGTCTATCCTGCCTCCGAACTGACCGAAGATCAGCGTGGCAGCAAGCTCGTGGTAGGCGCTGAGCAGGGTTGCGACCTCAATCGGCGTGGAGCGCTCCGAGAAGCTGGTGAAGCCGGCCAGATCACTGAAGAGCACGCTGATCTCCTGGCTGCGCTGCCGCGTTGTGGGCAGGTAGAGGTGCCGGAACCGTTCATCGCGCCACTCGCGGCGGGCGGCAAAGCCGATGAGCAGGTAAGCCGCGACGATCAACCCGTGCCACTCCCACCAGCTCGCGTGCCAGTTGCGCTCGCCGGTCACTGCGACGCCGATCATCGCCTCAGACAGCAGTACGAAGCACGCGATCACGCTCGCTGGCAGAAGCCGCATCTGACGCCGATAGACGAGCCAGTAGCGGGCGGCCGAGAGCGCGTAGATGATCACGCCGAGGATCGCCAGCGTGCCGAGGAGACTGTCGCTGGCGCCCTCGCTGCTCGCCTTGCGGAGCGGTGGCAGATTGGCCACAGTCCATACGAACCACACGGCCATCGCCGTGAGCACCGTGGCCCTGAGCAGCCCCCGTCGCCTCATCACGATCGTGGCAAACCCAGGTCGCCAGTCCACGAACGCAGAGCAGAACCCGAACACAGACGCGACCAGCAAGCCCACCGGAATCGCGACCATGAACCCGGAGAGCTGGCTCGAGAACAGAATCCCCGGGGTCCCGATCGCGTGCAAGCCGAGGAAGCCACCGGTGGCCAGAAACGCCAGCGAGATCAGCAGGACCCGCGCGTCGTCTCGCCGGTTAGCGGCTTCTCCCGCTGCCCAAGCGAGCGCCGATGCGAGAGCGCCAACTCCCAGGAACACCACGAAGTGAAGCTTGTGGTCCACCAGACTGGGGTCCAAGTGTTTACGGAACAGGAGCGAGAACAGACCGATCAACGGCAAGGCGCCCGCGGCGATCCAGAGCGCCAGCACCCACCGCCGGCCCCGCGAAGAGGGCGATTCTCCCGATACTGAGTCCGTCAGGACTTGGCTGCCGGTGGCGTTCGTCATCGGCACCGTCAGGGTTCCACACCTCTGGGGGGACGGCAACCCCGGCGGCGGCCGTCGCAGCGATCCGGCAGGGCCTAACAGCTCTCGGCGGCCGCCACCGTTCTCAGGCCGCGCGCAGTACCGCCGCTGGCTCGAGCTCCTGCTGGGCGGCCGGCGTGACCGGAGCGGGCCGCAGGGAGTTCATGATCTCGGCCAGACGGCGGCTGTAGCAGAAGTGTCCGCCCCGCGGATCCACGCGTGTCGTGGAGCCGGGAATCGCCGCCGCGAGGGCGAGCGTGTGATCCAGCGGGACCAGCCGATCGGCCCGTCCGTGCCAGATCGTCACCGAAGCTCCAGGCGGCCGAGGTCAAATCCCCAGGCCCGGCGGCAGACGAGGTAGTCGTCGATCATCGCTGCCGGTGAGGTTTGGCCGTGTAGTCGCAGGGCGCGCAGGCTGACCCTACGTGGGCAGTATTGGCCACGAGCGGTGGTCGACGGGGGCGAGGTGGCAGCCGAGCTTCGCCGCGGCCTGAGCCGACGGACCGCGCGAGCGCGCCGGTCAACCGGCCGCGGGCAGGGCTAACCGGACGCGCCGGAGCCAAAACCCACCTCCCGCAGCGCCGGGTACAGGGCCCGGAATTGCTCCCGCCGCTCGCGGTACACCTCGACCCATTCCGCCACGGGCTCAACTACTTCACGAACGCGCACGGTCGCCGCCACCGCCTCGTTGACATCCCCCCACACTCCGGCGGCGACGCCGGCGAGCAGCGCCGCGCCGAACGCGGCGCCCTCGTCAACCGCGACCCGCTCCAGGGGCAGTTCGAGCACGGAGGCCACGATCGCCAGCCACAGCTTGCTCCGCGCGCCACCGCCCGACACTCGGCCGGTCTGCACCGTGGCTCCGACATCACCCAGCAGATCGAGCGAGTCGCGCAGGCCGAAGGCCACGCCTTCGAGCACCGCTCGGGCCAGCGCCCCGGTGTCGTGGCGGAGCTCGAGCCCGACGAACGCTCCCCGGGCCGTTGGATCGGCGTGCGGCGTTCGCTCGCCGGCCAGGTAGGGCAGGAACAGCAGTCCCTCGCTCCCGGCCGGCCATCGCGCGGCCGCCTCGAGCAGCTCGTCGTACCCGGCACCGCCGCCGGCGGCCTTGCGAAACCAGGCCAGCGATGCTGCCGCCGAGAGCATCACCCCCATCGCCTGCCAGCGGGCGGGCACGGCGTGGCAGAACGCGTGGACCCGGCCTTGGCGATCGGCGGCGTATTCATCGAGCGAAGCGAACACGACGCCCGAGCTGCCGAGCACCACGGATGCCGGTCCCGGGCGAACGGCGCCGACTCCGACGGCGCCGGCAGGCTGGTCCCCACCGCCCGCGGCCACAGGAACGCCCGCGGCCGCGGGAACGTCCGCAGCCACGGGAGCGCCCGCGGCCATGGAAATGCGATCCGACGATGTGGCTCCGGAAACTTCGGTGCTCTCGAGCGCCGGCGGCAGCCACTCCGGATCGATCTCCAGCAAACCGAGCAGCTCATCGCTCCAGCGCCGGTGGCGGACGTCGAACAGCAACGTCCCCGACGCGTCCGAGACGTCGGTCGCGTGCTCGCCGCACAGCCGCAGCCGAACGTAGTCCTTCGGCAGCGCCACACGAGCGATCCGCTCAAACGAGCGACGCTCGTGCCGACGCAGCCACAGCAGCTTCGGTGCGGTGAAGCCGGCGACCGCCCGGTTGCCGGTCAGCTCGATCAGCCGCTCGAACCCGACGACCTGTTCGATCTCGTCGCACTCTTGCGCCGAGCGCTGATCGTTCCAGAGGATCGCGGGACGGATCACCTCGTCTCGGTCGTCAAGCGCGACCAGCCCGTGCATCTGCCCGCTCAGCCCGATGGCCTGGGGCGCTCCCGCCTCCTCGCGCAGCCGCCCGAGCACGGTCTCGCTCGAGCGCCACCATTGCTCGGGATCCTGCTCTGCCCAGCCAACCCGGGGCGTCGAGAGCGGGTAGTTCTCCTCGCTCACGGCGAGCACTTCGCCGTGCTCGTCGATCGCCACACCCTTGACGCCGGAGGTGCCGACGTCGATCCCGACGAGCGTGCCGCTCACCCGTTCGGCAGCACCTGAACCTTGATCCCCTCGCCGGCGCGCATGGTCGCGAGGGCGTCCTCGAACCCGTCGAGCGGGAAGGTGTGCGTCAACAGCGGTTCGGTTTCCACGGCCTCGCTGCGCAGCAGCTCGATCGCCTGCACAAACGTGTAGAGCACCGCCATCGATCCGATCAAGGTGATCTCGTCGTTGTAGATCCGGAACGGCGAGACCTCCACGCGCGCTTCCTCGGGCGCGACGCCGAACACCATCAGCTTGCCGCCGCGTCGCACCGCCTCGAGCCCCTGCTGCACAACCGCGGGAACACCGGTCGCGTCGACAACGACGTC
This sequence comes from uncultured Solirubrobacterales bacterium, assembly GCA_963799745.1. Classification (GTDB taxonomy): domain Bacteria; phylum Actinomycetota; class Thermoleophilia; order Solirubrobacterales; family Solirubrobacteraceae; genus Palsa-465. The sequence goes on from CAWCYH010000004.1 coordinate 8,952, forward strand.
AAAGCCGTCTCGATGGTCGGCCATCGTCGCCTGCACATCGGTGTCGACGTGGTCCGCGCCGAGCGAGCGGGCGATCTCGAGCCGCCGCTCGTTGCGGTCGACGACCGTGATGCCGGCGGCACCGCCGTGGTTCAGCAGCTGGAGGAGCAGCAAGCCCATCGTGCCGGCGCCGGTGATGAGCACCGAGTCGCCGGTGTCGGGGTCGAGGCGCCGCATGCCGTGGACCGCGCAGGCGAGCGGCTCGACCAGCGCTCCGGTGCGCGCCGAGGCGCCTTCGGGCAGCGCGTAGGCGTTGCGAGCCGGCGCCTTGACGAGCTCCGCGAACGCGCCGTCGACTGTGTCGCCGATCGCATTCCAGTTCTGGCACAGGTTGCCGCGCTGCACCCGGCAGAAGTCGCAGTGGCCGCAGAACAGCGAGGGATCGACCGCCACGTGCGCGCCGACTGACAGCTCCTCGACGTCGCTGCCGACCGCCACCACCTCGCCGGCGAACTCGTGGCCCGGCACGATTGGATAGGGAGTGGGGGGGAACTCCCCCTCGGCGATGTGCACGTCGGTGCCGCACATGCCGCACGCGCCGACCCGGACGACGATCTCATCGGCGCCCGGCTCGGGGTCGGGGCGCTCCTGCACCTTCAGCTCGCGCGGGCGCTGCCAGACCGCCGCGCGCATCTACCGATCCCACCCCGGACACCTGAACTGCGCCCGCCACCGCCATCTGAACTGATCTCGCGCGTTTAGTTCGTTCATGCGCGGGAACCAGGTACCCGAAGGCCCGCGTAGTCAATCGGGAGGACCGAGGGATAGTTGGCAGGAAGCATCTGCTCGCCATCGCGGCCACGCTTGCGTTGGCCGGCTGTTCGGTTGCCGGCGCCGGTGGCGGTGGCGGCGGGGGTCCCCACGGGGTGGCGCTGCGGGTGGCGATCGTCGCGAACCCGCAGATGCAGGACGTCGAGGCGCTGACCTCGGCGTTCCAGAAGCAGTACCCGAACATCAAGGTCAACTACGTGACCCTGCCGGAGAACGAGTCGCGGGCCAAGATCACGGCGTCGGTGTCGACCAAGAGCAACGAGTTCGATGTCGTCATGATCTCCAACTACGAGACGCCGATGTGGGCGCGCTTCGGGTGGATCACCAACCTCCAGCCGTATATCGATCGCACGCCCGGGTACGACGAGAGCGACTTCATCCCGTCGATCCGCAACTCTCTGTCCTACAACGGCAACATGTACTCGGTCCCGTTCTACGGGGAGTCCTCGTTCCTGGTCTACCGCAAGGACCTGTTCGCCAAGGCGGGCCTGAGGATGCCGCAGCATCCGACGTGGGCGCAGATCGCGGGCTTCGCCAGCCGGCTCACCAACAAGAGCAAGGGGATCTCGGGAATCTGCCTGCGCGGCGAGTCCGGTTGGGGGCAGGTGCTGGCGCCGCTCGACACCGTGATCAACACCTTTGGGGGTCGCTGGTACAACACGAACTGGCAGGCGCAGCTGACCTCTCCGCCGGTCGAGAACGCCGTCTCGTTCTATGTCAACTTGCTCGGGAAGTACGGCGAGCCGGGCGCCGCCGAAGACGGCTTCTCCGAGTGCGCGACGCTGTACGGCCAGGGCAAAGCGGCGATGTGGTACGACGCCACCTCCGCCGCCGGGACGATCGAGGACCCGTCGAGCAGTTCGGTCGTCGGCAAGAACGGCTACGTCAGCGCACCGGTGATGAGAACCCACAATTCGGGCTGGCTGTACACGTGGTCGCTGGCGATCCCGACCACCTCGCCCAACAAGGAAGCGGCGTGGAAGTTCATGTCGTGGGCAACCTCCCGCCAGTACATCCAGCTCGTCGGTCAGAAGCTCGGCTGGGCCAACCTGCCGCCGGGCAGCCGCCTCTCCACCTACGCGATCCCGCAGTACCGCAAGGCCGCGAAGGCCTTCGCGCCGCAGACGCTGCAGGCGATCGAGACCGCCAGGCCCAACAACCCGACGCTCCTGCCGGTGCCCTACACCGGCGTGCAGTTCCTCGACATTCCGGAGTTCCAGGACCTGGGCACCCGGGTCAGCCAGCAGGTCACCGCCGCGATCGCCGGACAGGAGTCCGTGCACAGCGCGCTCTCGACCTCGCAGGGTTACGCCAAAACCGTCGGCAGCGGGTACCACAAGTAATGGCCACAGCTACCGCTGACCAAGCCGTCCACCTGCCCGGCGCCCAGGCCCAGCAGCGGCGCTCCCGCGAGAGCTGGGGCCGCCGGCTCCCGCTGATGCCGGCGCTGCTGTTCACGATCGTCGTGACGCAGATCCCGTTCCTGCTGACGATCTACTACTCGCTCCAGTCCTGGAACATCGCCAAGCCGGGTTCGCCGCACTGGGTCGGGCTCCACAACTACAGCGCCGTGTTCTCAGACCCGGTGTTCTACGGGGCGCTGCTGCACACGATCGAGATCACGTTCGGATCGGTGGTGATCGCGACGCTGCTCGGCCTCGGCCTGGCGATCCTCCTCGACCGCAAGTTTCTGGGCCGCGGCCTCGCCCGGACGCTGCTGATCTCGCCGTTTCTGATCATGCCGACGGCCGCCGCACTGCTGTGGAAGACGACCCTGCTCGATCCCGTCTACGGGATCGTCAACTGGGTGCTCGGCTGGTTCGGCGGAGGCGGCGTCGCGTTCGTCTCCAGCCATCCGCTCGGCTCGGTGATGGCCGCGGTCGTGTGGCAATGGACGCCATTCGAGATGCTGATCCTGCTCGCGGGTCTGCAGGGGCAGCCACGCGACGTTCTGGAGGCGGCGCGAGTCGATGGCGCGAGCGCATTCGCTTCGTTCCGCGAGATCACGCTCCCGCACCTGCGCTCGTACCTGGAACTCGGCGTCCTGCTCGGCTCGATCTACGTCGTCAACACGTTCGACGCGATCTACATGATCACACAGGGCGGCCCGGGCACGGCCACGACCAACCTGCCGTTTTACATCTACCAGCGCGCGTTTGAGGGCTTCGACATCGGCCAGGCCGCCGCGCTCGGCGTCGTGACGGTCGTCGGGACGATTATCGTCGCGACGGTCGCGCTGCGCACCGTGTTTCGGGTGTTCATCGAGAACGAGGCGAAGGCCTGATGGCGACGGTCGCCGCTCGACTCCGGCCGTCCGCTCCGGCTTCGGGCCGTCCCCATCGTTCGATGCGCCAGCGGCTGACCGGGATCGCCTGGGGGACGGTCGCCTGGTTCGCAGCGATCATCTTCTTCTTCCCGGTGTTCTGGATGGTGCTGACGTCGTTCAAACCGGAGTCGGCCGCCTACAGCAACCCGCCGAAGTTCATCTTCCACCCGACGCTCACGCAGTACAAGGCCGTGTTCAGCGCCGGGATGGGACCGTTCCTGGCCAACTCCGCGATCGCGACGGTGATCTCCGTGCTGCTGGTATTGGCGCTCGCCACCCCGGCCGCATACGCGCTGTCGCTGCGGCCGGTCGGCCGCTGGCGCGACGCCCTGTTCTTCTTCATCTCAACCAAGATGCTGCCGGTGGTGGCGGCGATCGTGCCGATCTACCTCGCCGTCCGCGACATCGGACTGCTCGACAGCATCCCGACGCTGATCGTGCTCTACACGGCGATGAACCTGCCGATCGCAGTGTGGATGATGCGCTCGTTCTTCCTCGAGGTGCCCGGGGAGATCCTCGAGGCGGCGCGGATGGACGGCGCGAACGTAGGGCGAGAGCTGACCGAGGTGGTCCTTCCCACGGTGGCGCCGGGGCTGGCGGCGACGGCGCTGATCTGCGCGATCTTTTCCTGGAACGAGTTCTTCTTCGCGTTGAACCTGACCTCGATCCGCGCGGCGACGATGCCGGTGTTCCTGGTCGGGTTCGTGACCAGCGAAGGGCTGTATTGGGCTAAGCTCGCCGCGGCGGCGACGTTGGCATCCGTGCCCGTCCTGATCGCCGGCTGGATCGCACAGCGACAGCTGGTGCGGGGTTTGTCGATGGGGGCGATCAAGTGACGTTTTTGCCGACCGCAGGAGGTTCCGTCGATGGCTGAGGTGAACTATGACGAGGTCAGCTGCCGGTACCCCGGCAGTGACGCGCTCGCCGTCGACAAGCTGAGCTTGTCCGTGCCCGACGGCGGCTTCATGGTGCTGGTCGGTCCGTCTGGATCGGGCAAGACGACCGCGCTGCGGCTGCTGGCGGGACTCGAAGAGCTGAGCGAGGGACGGATCGAGATCGACGGACAGGACGTCAGCGGCGTCGACTCACGCGATCGCGACATCGCGATGGTGTTCCAGAACTACGCGCTCTACCCGAACAAGACGGTGGCCGAGAACATCGGCTTCGCGCTCAAGATGCAGGGGGTGGACAAGGAGGAGCGGGACAAGCGCGTCCGCGAGGCCGCTTCGATGCTGGGGATCGAGGAGCTGCTGGGTCGCAAGCCGCGCCAGCTCTCGGGCGGTCAGCGTCAGCGGGTGGCGATGGGCCGTGCGATCGTCCGCCGGCCAAAGGCATTCCTGATGGACGAGCCGCTGTCAAACCTCGACGCGAAGCTGCGCGTCCAGACGCGGGTGCAGATCGCAGAGCTCCAGCGCGAGCTGGAAACCACCACCGTCTACGTCACCCACGATCAGGGCGAGGCGATGACGCTCGGCGACCATGTCGCGGTGCTCAAGGATGGAGCGCTGCAGCAGTACGCCCCTCCCCGCGAGCTGTATGAGAATCCCGTCAACGCGTTCGTGGCCGGGTTCATCGGGTTGCCGCAGATGAACCTGATCAAGGTCCCATTGGATGAGGGATGTGCGCGGTTGGAAGATCAGTCGATTCGCTTGCCGCAGGAGCTGGCGCAAGCGGCGGGGGAGCGCGACGCGAAGGAGATCATGCTCGGGATCCGGCCCGAGCACGTCTCCGTCGGCGATGACTCGGAAGAGGAGGGAATCCGAGGGAGTGTGGTCCTAGTCGAATCGCTGGGCGCCGACTCCTACGTCCATGCGTCGATCGCCGGCGCCGAGACGAGCTTCGTCGCGCGGACCGAGGGGTACGACGCGCGGCGGCCGGGGACGAACGTGCGGCTGCGGATCGATCCGTCGAAGCTCTATGCGTTTGATCCGAACACCGAGGAGCGGCTCGGCGGCGATACGCCGGCCGCCGGCTCGAACGGTGCGGATAGCCGAGCGGATGCGGCCGATGCGCCCGCTTCCACGGCCAGTCGTGCGTCGGAGTGAGATTCAGCTCTGGGGCTCGAGCTGAATCTTCACCGCCGGCTCGCCATCGATCCCCTGTGCGGCGGCTCGGAACGCCTGAGCGGCCTGCGCCAGCGGGAACGATCTCGTGATCAGCCCCGCCACCGGCACCTGGCCGCTCGAGATCAGCTCGATCGCCCGCTCGACGTCCTCGCGCACGTACATCGCCGTCCCCTGGAGCCGGAGCTCTCGGTCCTGCACGAGGTGCAGCGGAATCGTCACCGCCCCCGTCGCGACCCCCTCGACGACGACGGTTCCACCCTTGAGCGCGAGTGCGATCGCCTGGTCGATTGACGATTGCGAGGAGACGCAATCGAAGACCACGTCGGGTCTCCACGGGAGCGAGCCGCGGATCTCCGCGACCGCGTTCTCCCGCGTCGGATCGACGGCCAAGTCGGCGCCGAGCTCGAGCGCCCGCGCACGCTTGGATTGCAGCGGATCGGTGATCGCGATCGCGCGTGCGCCGGCCGCCCTGGCGGTCATCATGGTCAGTAGTCCGATCGACCCGGCGCCGAGAATCGCGGCCGTCCGCTCCTCGAGGTCGCCGGCGATCCGCACGGCATGAGTGGCGGTCGAGAGGGGCTCCACCATCGCCGCCTCGGCCATCGTCATCCCCTCCGGCACGCGATGAAACCGCTCCGCCGGCGCGACGAACGCGTCGGCGAGGGCGCCACTGGTCTGGCAGCCGACGACCTGCAGGTGTGCGCACAGGTTGTAGCGGCCGCTGCGGCAGTACGGGCAGCTGTGGTCGATCAGGTTCGGCTCGAGCAGGACCGCGTCGCCGACGCCGAAGTCCTTCACGCCCTCGCCCACGGCGTCGACGACGCCGGCGGCCTCGTGGCCCGGAACCACGGGCAGGTCGATGAACGGATGCTCGCCGGCGAGCGCGTGCAGATCGGACCCGCAGATGCCGACTGCCTGCGCGCGGACCCGCAACTCCCCCGGCTGCGGTTCCGGCAACGGTCCATCCTCAATCCGTAGCTCGCCGGCCGCGACCAGGACGACTTGGCGCATGTCTCCTCGCTGCCCCGATGCGCTCCCGGGCAAACTCGCCAGCCCCCCTCGCCAGGACCGCTCTCGGTGCGACCGTGTCTGCGCCCGGAACCACCGGGTCTGCAGGCGCGTACGATGGCGCGATCGTGAGCGATCTCTACGGTGGCGTCGAGACGGGCGGCACGTGGTGCGTGTGTGCGCTGGGCAGCGGTCCTGATGAGATCCTCCGCACCGAGGAATTTCGGACCGCTCAGCCGGATCAGACGTTGCAGCGGATCGTCGATTTCTTCCGCGCCGGACCGGCACCTCGGTCGATCGGCATCGGATCCTTCGGTCCCGTCGATTTGAAACCTGATTCCCCCACGTGGGGGTACGTGACCACGACGCCGAAACCCGACTGGCAGCACGTCTCGGTGGCGCCGTTCATCCGCGACGCGCTCGGCGTCCCGGTGGTATTCGACAACGACGTCGACGCCGCGGCGGTCGGGGAGTACCGCTGGGGAGCGGGTCGCGACGCGCGCTCGCTGTGCTATCTGACCGTCGGCACCGGCGTCGGTGGGGGGCTGTTGATCGACGGCAAGCCATGGCACGGTCTCGTCCATCCCGAGGTCGGCCACCTTCGGATCCCGCACGACGGGGCGTTCGACGGCATCTGCCCGGTGCACGGCGACTGCTGGGAAGGGCTCGCGTCGGGTCCTGCGATCGCCGCACGGTGGCAGGCCTCCCCGGATGAGCTTCCAGACGAGCATCCCGCCTGGCGGATCGAAGCCGAGCAGCTCGCGTTGGGGATCCTCAGCATCGTCTCGGTCTTCTCCCCTGAGCTGGTGATCGTCGGCGGCGGCGTGATGGACCGCAGGGGGTTACTGGGGATGGTTCGCGAGCGCCTACGCGCGCTGGTGGCGGGCTACCTGGAGACGCCGCTGCTTGCCGAGCACATCGACGACTTCCTCGTCGCCCCCGAGCTCGGCGATCGGGCGGGCGTGTTCGGCGCGATGGCGCTGGCAACGGCTGTGCCGGTCGAGCAAGTAGAATAAGGGTTCGTGCCGGGCAGCCAGCCCGGCGAAGTAGTGCCAGCGTTCGTAGTTGTTGCTCTTGCACCTCCCGCGTTTCGCAGCACACGATCTCCCGGGAGGGAATGCATGGCTACAGGAACTGTCAAGTGGTTCAGCGACGACAAGGGCTACGGCTTCATCACGCCCGATGATTCGAGCAAAGACCTGTTCGTTCACCACAGCGCGATCCAGGGCAGCGGCTTCAAGTCGCTGGCCGAGGGCGCCAAGGTGAGCTACGACGCCGAGCAGGGCCCAAGGGGCCCGGCGGCGGCAAACGTGCAGGTGATTTAGCTCGCGGATCTCCCGACCGCCGCTCAGCGCGCGGCCGGGGCCCGCCGCTTCTCGGAGGCTGCGGTAGAACCAACTGGTGTCGGCCACCATCAGGGCGCCGTGCGGATGGTCGGCCGGGAAACTTCACTACTAAGGACGGACAACCATGGCCTCAAGCGGCAAGAAGAAAACCACGTTTGCGAAGCTGGCCCGTGAACACAAGCTGCGCGAGCGTCGGCTGGACAAGCAGGCCAGGAAGAATGCGCGCAAGCAGGCGTCGGAGAATCAGCCGACGCAGCTCAGCGACGCGCTGACGGCCGACGTGCCCGCGGCCGACACGCCGGCGGGCGACTTGCCGGCGGGCGACTTGCCGGCGGCCGACGTGCCAGCGACCGACGTGCCCGCGGCCGACGTGCCGGCGGCCGACGCGGCCGACGCGCCGCCAGCCGACGAGCGCGGCTAGGACTCGACCGCTCGGAGCATCACCACGGACTCGGGATTGATGCCCAGGCGCTCCCCTGTTTCGGCCTCAACCATCCACGCAAACTGCATGATCGAACCGCGAGCCGCGTCGAGGATCATCCGCTCGACGTGCGCGGCCTCTCCCTCGACGCGGTAGCGATCGCCGGTGACTAGGGTTATCTCCGTCGTGTCGGTCACAGGTCAGAACGGCTGACTAGGCTATCGCCTCGCCGCCGCGTTTGGACCTTGCGCCGACCGGTGCTACCTTGAACCTGCGGGTGACGTTGTCGCCCGTGAGGTTCTCCTCGCCGACGCCGCGAATCTCCCTCTGATCACGTTGTGAGCGCGCCGGCGAAGGGAGGACCCCGATGAGCGTCCATGAGCGAGAGGGACTGATCGCGCGGATCCGGCAGATCAGCCGCGCGTCCGCGGCATCAGAGGAACCGTCGGATCCGTCGGCCGGCTATCAGGAGCGTGACCGATTCGCCGCGCTCGAGGCCCGCGTGGCCCATCTCGAGCAGCTGCTGCAGGGGCTTCAGGACTCCGTGCACCGCGAGTCAGAGCGCCAGAGCCGGCGGCTGGCCGAGCTTGACGCAATGGTCCAACCGGCGGCCATGGGTGCAGCGCTGAACAAGGACGCTCGCAATCGCGGGCTGTAGCCGACGTGACCACGTTCTTCATCCCGGGAGTTGGCGGCGACGCGCGCCGCCTCGAGCATGCCTATGGCGAGATGTGCAGACAGGTCGAGCTCGACCTGGGCCGTCGTCCAAGCGGCCGCCGGATCGTCAGCTTGTGGACGCGTCGCGGGCGCGTTGATTGCGTCACCGAGGTCGGCCGGCGCGACCCGCTGCACGGCGGCACGGTGATGGCGATCTTCGACATGGGACGGAACCAGCCGTTCGTGGTCTGGTGGCAGCAGGACCTCGGAGAGCGCGACGGGGTGCGTGAGGTTCTCGGCTCGAGCGCCTACTCCGTGTTGGAGTTCGACTCGTAGCGAGATTCGCTCGTTGGTACGGTCTCCACCTTGAGACGGGTCGATGCAGTAACGAGCAGCCGGACCGCCCCGCGAGCGGCCCCCTAGGGAGGCCCGATGCTCGGGCTCACGCTGCTCGTGGCATCGATCGCGCTCGCCGACTCGGTCAACCCGTCGACGATCATTCCGGCGCTGTGGCTCGCCGGCGCTCCCGCCGCGGCGCGGCTCGCCAGCTACACGCTGGGCGTATTCGCGGTGTACCTGGCCGGGGGGATGGTGCTGGTATTCGGGCCTGGGCGGGTGCTGATCGCCTTGCTTCACCACGTCCAGGGCCCGGTTGAGCACGCTCTGCTGGCGGCTCTGGGAGTCTTCGCGCTGGCTGTGGCGATTTTCATGTGGCGCTCGCGGGCCACCACGAGCGCTCAGCCGCGCCCGCGCCGGGTCTACACACGAGCGTCCGCGTTCGCGCTCGGCGCCGGGATCATGGCGGTCGAGCTCCCGACCGCGTTCATGTACTTCGGCGCGATCTCGGCGATCCTCGCCGCACGCCTGGTAGCGCCGCTCGAGATCTCGCTGCTGATCGCCTACAACGCGATCTTCGTCGCGCCGCTGGTCGCGATTCTCGCGGGTCGCCGACTCGCGGGAGACCGGGCGGAGGGGTGGATCACCGCAGCCGAGGCGCGGATCCGCCGCCTGGGTCAGCTCACGCTGACCGCGGTGGCAGGTGCCGCCGGCGCCGCCCTGCTGGCGATCGGGCTAAACGGACTGCTCGTCAGCTGACCAGCCGTCCCGGCGGCGCCCCTCGTGCTCGCCTGGCAATGCGCGTCCGCCCCCCGGACTCTTAAGAAGATCTCACGCACGTCTCATACTTTGCATCCGAGCGATGAGCTCTCCACGGCATTTGTGGTCTGGCGACTGGCAGCTCGATTCCGCGGCCGTCGCGGAGGAGCTGGCCAGGCGCCGTGCCCAGTCCGAGGAGCCCGCCGGCCCCGGCCCCGGACCCGAGCCTCCCCCGCCCCGCTCGAGGCCCTCGGCGATCGAGCGGATCCTGGCTTGGCTGCGCGAGGCCCGCCGGACTCTCGCCAGCTTGATCGCGCACGCCCGCGCGGCGATCCGAACCGCGCGCGGGCGCCTGGGCGGCCGGGGACGGCGGCTGGCCGTGGTGCTCGCCCTCCTCGTCGTCGCGCTGCTCAGCGCCGGCGTGGCGTTTGGGGTGACGTCGCTGCTGGTCGGGTCCGGCCACGGCTCGCAGACTGCGAGCGCAGACCACGTCTGGCTCGGGGTCGGCCTGACGAACTCGCCGTACAGCGGCGGCGTGATGATCACCACCGTGGCTCCCGGCAGTCCCGCCGCCGCGGCTGGGCTGCAGTCGGGGGACTTGATCACCCAGATCAACAATCAGCCGATCCAGGCGGCCGGTGACGTCAACGCGGCGCTGGCCGGACTGCGCGCCGGCAACCAGATCCAGATTCAGTTCGACCGCGGTCAGGTCAGCTACTCGACGCTGGTGACGCTCGCGGCCCGGCCGGCCCACACGCCATGAGCTTCGCCTCGCCGCTCGTCCTGCTCGCGCTGCTCGGCATCCCCCTGGTGATCAGGTGGTACTCCGGCCAGCAGCGCCGCCGCGCCCGCGCGGCCGCGGCCTTCACCGCGCCGGCGCTGACGGCGTCGGTCGCGCCGAACCGGCCGCGCTGGCGCCGGCACGTGCCGATGCTCGCCTTCGTGCTCGCGCTCGCGGTGCTGATCGTGGCGGCGGCACGGCCCCAGCGAAGCGTCGCGGTACCGGTCAGCAACGGCGCGATCATGCTCGCCAACGACGTCAGCAGCTCGATGGCGGCCACCGACGTCGCTCCATCGCGACTGCGCGCCGCCCAGCACGCCGCCGCGGTGTTCGTGGCGCACGTGCCGAGCCGCGATCAGGTCGGCTTGCTTCAGTTCGCAAAGACGCCGGTTGTGCTGCAGTCGCCGACCCCCGACCACGCGCTGGTGCAAGCCGCGCTCGGGCAGTTGCGCTCGAGTGGCGGCACGGCGATGGGCGACGCGATCCTGACCGCGATGCGGGAGCTCAAGAGCCTCCCGCTGGTTGGCGGCAAGCGTCCGCCGGGGGCGATCGTGCTGATCTCCGACGGCGCCTCGAATGTCGGCAGCGACCCGCTCGTGGCGGCGCGCCAGGCGGCCGCGCAGCACATCCCGATCTACACCGTCGCGCTGGGGACGCCGAATGGCAAGGTCCAGGTCAAGCGCGGCTCGACGACCGTGACGGTGTACGTGCCGCCGAGCCCGCAGGAGCTCGCCGAGGTCGCGAGGCTCTCCGGCGGACGGACGTTCACGGCGGCGGACACGGCGGGGTTGAGCGCGGTCTATGCGCACCTGGCGGCCGAGCTCGGCCACAAGCACGTCAAACACGAGATCACCGCGAGCTTCGCCGGCGGGGGGCTGGTACTGCTGCTGCTCGGCAGCGTGCTGTCGCTGCGCTGGTTCGGCCGCCTCGTCTGAGGATTACCACGACCACGGAACACGGAGGACAGATGACCGAGATAGAGCAGGCCAACGATTTGCGCGGGGAGGCGCGCGACGCGTTGCAGGAGGCGTTGTATGAGATGAAGCGGGTGATCGTCGGGCAGGACGCGATGCTCGAGCGGCTGCTGGTCAGCCTGCTCACCGGTGGGCACGTGCTGCTCGAGGGGGTGCCCGGGCTGGCCAAGACGCTGACCGTGAAGACGCTGGCGGCGGTGCTGGGCGGTTCCTACAGCCGGATCCAGTTCACGCCGGACCTGGTGCCCGCCGATCTCGTCGGCACGCGGGTCTACCGGCCCGCCACCGGCGGCTTCGACACCGAGCTCGGACCGGTGTTCTGCAACTTCCTGCTCGCCGACGAGATCAACCGCGCCCCGGCCAAGGTCCAGTCGGCGCTGCTCGAGGTCATGCAGGAGCAGCAGGTGACGATCGGTGGGACCACCTACGGGGTGCCGTTGCCGTTCATCGTGATGGCGACCCAGAACCCGATCGAGTCCGAGGGCACCTATCCGCTCCCCGAAGCCCAGGTCGACCGCTTCCTGATGAAGATCCTGGTCGACTACCCGAGCGTGGGGGAGGAGGCGGCGGTCGTCGGTCGCAGCCTCGGCGCTCCGGCCGATGTGCGCGAGTGCGTGTCGCTCGATGAGCTGCGCCGCTACGCGGCGGCGGCGGCGACGGTGCTGGTCGACCGCGAGGCGATCGGCTACGCCGTCGCGCTCGCCGACGCGACCCGCCACCCCGCCGAGCACGGACTGAAGGAGATGGCCTCCCTGATCGAGTTCGGCGCCAGCCCGCGCGGGCCGATCGGCCTCGTCCAGGCGGCGCGCGTGCTCGCGCTGTTGCGCGGGCGCGGTCATGTGGTCTCCGAGGACATCCGCGATCTTGCCGCGGACGTGCTGCGCCACCGGATCGTGCTCTCCTACGACGCTCTGAGCGAGGGGATGAGCGCGGATGAGTTGCTCGAGCGGATTCTCGCCGCGGTCCACGAACCCGGCGCTGGCCGCCTGACGCGCGAGACGCCAACGGCGGTGCGTGCGGTGTGAGCACGGCCTCGCTGCAACCGCCTGCGGCGCGGCAGGGTCCGGGCCCGCTTCCCCAGCCACTGATCGAGGCGCTCGACGTGGCCGTCAGCCGGCTGATCGCGCGGATGCTCCCGGGCGACCGGCGCGCCGCCGGGGTCGGCGTGGGCACCGAGCTCGCACAGCTGCGGCCCTACGAGATCGGCGACGACGTGCGGCATATCGATCCCGCGGCGACCGCTCGCACCGGTCAGCCGCACGTTCGTCTGCACGTGCCCGAGCGCGCGCTGACGACCTGGATCGTGCTCGACGTCTCGCCCTCGATGGCGTTCGGCACCTCACGCCGGCTGAAGGCGGATGTGGCCGAGGGAGTGGCGCTGGTGTTCGGACGCCTCGGTGTGCGACGGGCGGGCAGCGTCGGGCTGGTCGCGTTCGGCGCCGCCGCGCCACGAGTGCTCCCGGCCCGCGGCTCCAAGCCAGGGATCGTGGCGCTGCGCCGGATGCTGGCCGAGGGCGTCGCGCCCGACGGTCAGCACGACCCCGATGGTCTGTCCGGCGCGCTGCGGCGAGTGGCGCGGCTGGCGCGCCAGCCCGGGCTCGTGGTCGTGATCTCCGATTTCCGCGAGCACCACGCGTGGGAGCGGCCGCTGGGCTCGCTGCGGATCCGACATTCGGTGCTCGCAGTCGAGATCGTCGATCCGCGCGAAGCGGAGCTGCCGGCGGTCGGACACCTGGCGCTGGTCGATCCCGAGAGCGGCGCCCGGATCGAGGTCGACACCTCCAGAGGCCGCGTGCGCGAGCGGTTCGCCAAGCTCGAGCGCGAGCGTCGCGCGACGGTCGCGCGCGAGCTGCGCCGGCTCCGGATCGACCACGTCGCGCTGTCCACCGACGAGGACTGGCTGCTGGCGCTCGGACGTCACCTGCGATGAGCTTCGCCGCGCCAATCTGGCTGGCTGGTCTGCTCCTGGTTCCGCTCGCGATCGCCGCCTCGGTCCGGGCGCGGCGGCGGGCCCGGCGCTACGCCGTGCGCTTCCCGGCGGTCTCCACCCTCAGGCTCGCCGCCGACGCCGGACCCTCGTGGCAGCGCCATCTCCCCGCCGCGTTCGCGCTGGCCGCGATCGCAGCGCTTGCATTTGCGCTCGCTCGCCCGCACGTCAGCTACAGCGCCGCCGTCGGCGAGGCGTCGGTGATGCTCGTCACCGACCATTCCGGCTCGATGGCCGCGACCGACGTCCAGCCGACCCGGCTCGCCGCCGCCGAGCACGCCGCCAACGCGTTCATCGACCAGCTCCCGGCCAACGTGCGCGTCGGCGCGATCGCCTTCGGGAGCTCACCCGACGGCGTGCAGGCGCCGGAGGCCAACCATCAGCCGGCGCGGTCGATCATCGACGGACAATCCGCGGGCGGCGCCACCGACACCGGCGACGCGCTCGAGCTCGCGCTGCAGCTGCTCCGCGGCGGGGACGCCAAGCACCCGCCCTCCGCGGTGGTGCTGCTCTCAGACGGCGACGCAAACACCGGCGTCAACGTGCTCACCGTCGCGCGTCAGGCCGCCCACGACAAGATCCCGATCTACACCGTTGCGCTGGGCACCCCCGACGGGACGCTGGCCAACCCGCAGGGGTTCGGACCGCCGGTGCCGGTGCCGCCCGACCCGCAGCTGATGCAGCAGATCGCCGAGCTCTCGGGCGGGCGCTCGTTCAACGCCCAGAGCGCCGACGAGCTCAGCTCGATCTACAAGCACCTCGGCAACCAGCTCGGAAGGGTGACCCGCAAGCGCGAGGTCACGGCCGAGTTCGCGGTCGGCGGGCTGATCCTGCTGCTCGCCGCGGCGGCGGCGTCGACGCGCTGGTCGGGGCGGCTTCCGTGAGGGGTTTATAAGGGGGGGTGTGGCCCGGGCTCATCCAACCAGGCGGCGGTACGCCGCGATCCAGTTCGTGGCGATCTCCTCCTGGGCGGTGGCGAGCGGGATCTCGCCGGCGCACACCATCGCGTTGAGCCGGTCCTCGAGCTGGTCCTTGGGGTTCGGTGACGCGCCGGGCTCGGGCCACAGGTTGCGCGGGTCGTTGTTCGCGCCGCCGAGCTCGAGCGGGACGAGGTGGTCGTACTCGTAGTCGTGCAGCGATCCGGTGTCGCCGTAGGCGCCGAGGCTCGCCGCCTTCTCGGGCTCGGTCACCGATTCGGGCGGCCGGACGGTCTCCGTGTAGCCGTGGCTACAGATCGTCGAGTCGATGTTCGCCTGGGTCACGGCGGGGCTGACCGCGCCCGGGGTGCAGTGGGGATCGGGCGCTGAGAACAGCCCCGAGCCGCGAGCGTGGCAGGACCCACCGGGGGGCTGTGGCTGCACCACGGTCGAGCTCGCCGCGCTCACCGGCAGGCCTCGTGAAGATCGGGCGGGCACAGGGCGCGGGTGGGCCCGGGGTCGCGCTGCGGCGTGGTGCCGACGGTGCGGTGCAGAATGGCGCCGCGGCAAGGCGCCGGTGGCCACCGAGGCCGAAGAACTACCCGCCGCGGACGATGAACTGCTCGACGCAGTCGAACATCCGGCGACGAGCGCACAGCAGAGCGCCGTCGTCAGGGGTCCGGCGGCCCTCCGCGCCCCAGCCTGTCCGCGCGCCCACTTCACCGGGGTCAGGCTAGCTGGCTCTCCGGATCGTTCAGTTGAGGAGGTGAAGCAGCTGTTGGCGATTGGGCCCCGGGATCGAGGGCCGTTCCCGGTCGCGCGCCAGCTCGAGGACCCTCTCGACCAACCCGGGACGAGCCAGGGTCTCCGACACCGGTGTGATGCAGCATCGGGACTCGAGGAACGCGCGGAACAGATCGGGATCATGCGGCATCGCCGTCATCAGCGCTGCCCGCAGCGCTTCCACCGGGTCGCTTGGTTCATCGGGCTCGATCCCGTTGCGCAGGGCTTCGTACTCTCGCCGCCGACCCCGGTTCTCCCGGACCGTCTCGCGGTACCAGGGCGTCAGCCTGGCCTCGGTGGCCGCATCCCAGGCCTGCGCGAACTCCCGGGGGTCCTCCAGATGAGTACGTACGACATCGCGCAGCTGCTGCGCGTGCAGCAGCCCGAACGTCATGCCGCGGCCCAGTGCGGGATTTGTGCACGCCCACGCGTCAGCCAGCAGCGCAATGCCGGTGGCCACCGGCTGGCCGTCCACCACCAAGCGGCGGTAGCGGTCGATCACGCCGCTCATCGGCAGAACGCCCGTGAGCGCGTCGCCGTCCAGCCAGTGCGCCTGAAGTGGGCATGCGGCGACCACGGATGTCCACCGGTCCGGATCACGCAGGCGTTTGAGCGGCCGGTCGCCGGTCGAGATGAACACGGTCACCGACCATGTCCCGTTATCGCTTGGCAGCGTCACCACTGAAAAGGTGCCGACCGGTGCGAGCAAAGGACCGCGAGGCTGTGGCACCGCTCCGTTGCGTGAGCGGAAGAACCGCGTGTAATAAACGAAGCCGGCGTCTTCGACCTCCTCGTGGACGGCGTTGGAGCCGGCTTCCTTGAGCAACCGCGGAAGCTGCGAGCGCCTGCCCATCGCGTCGACGACGAGGTCGGCCGCCAGCTCCTCGCCCGAGTCGCTCCTCACGCCCGTCACGTGGGGTGTGCCGTTCAGCCTTCGCGATGTCAGGGCGCTGACGGCGATCCCGCGGCGAATGTCGAGCCCTGGCTCGGCTTGCGCCGCCTGGCCGAGCACCTGCTCGAACGCCGGCCGGCGAGCGGTGATCGTCACGAACCGCTCATCGCCCTGGCGCGGCGCGCGATCGCCGATCGTCGGGGGCATCGTGCGCAGCGCATCAAATCGGGCGGCTCCGGCTGCCGCGAGCGCCGCGGCGACGTCCGGCAGCACCGTCTCGAGCACCGCGCGGCCGCCGGCCTGCAGCAAGTGGGCTTGGCGGAACTGACCCACCCCCTCACGCGACCAGCGCTCCCACGCCTCCTCGGGACACTCGGGAACCTGTCCCTCGTCGCGCTCCAAAATCGTCACGTCATGGCCGTCCCGCGCCAGCATCATTCCCGCCGCCAGCCCGCACACTCCAGCGCCGAGCACAATGATTCTCGACACTCCTGACACCCCCTTCACATCCTCGGCGAATCGGCGTCCGCTATCGGCCGCCCGCAGGAGGATTGGTCCTTACATCACACCACCCACACTAAGCGCCCCGACGAAGCAGTTTCGTGATGTTTGTCGCAGCACCCAACTAAGCGCCCCGACGGAGCAGTTTCGTGATGTTTGTCACCTGAGCTGTTTCAAGTCCGCTGGCTGGTTAGGCTGGCGCGGGAGATGAGCGGTACGCGGACCCTCGAGGACGTGCTCGGGCTCGGCATCGTGTGGGAGGCGGGTGACGCCCAGGGTGCCGCAGTCTGGATCCCGCCGGAGCAGTTCGCGGCCTGGCAGCAGCACCCGTGGAACCAGCCGCGGATCAGCGCGCTGACCGACGACGGCGGCCATCGCTATGACGCGTTCTGGGATTGGGTCGACTCGCACAACCCCGATGAGCCGCTGTGGCAGCTCGACTCGATCGCGGTCGAGCCGGCGGACCAGGGACGCGGGTTCGGGGCGGCGCTGATCGCGGCCGGGATGGCGCGGGCGCGGGCGGACGGGGTCGGCGCGTTCCTGTCGACCGGGACTCCCCGCAACGTCTCCATCTACGAGCGCTGCGGCTTCCGCGTGGTCGAAGACGTCGACGCTCCGGCCGGCGGACCCCATGTCTGGTTCATGCGCTCCGACCCGTGAATGGCCCAACACCAACCGCCGAGTGAATCCGCCGACAGTTGACTGCGGGCTCGTCGGCACTCCTTGACACGGCGGCTTTGGCCAGCGTACGCTTGCGCGGCAACCTCGGGCAACTCGTGCGGATCCAACCTGCGCGTGACCCGAAGGGGGGGAAATGGCGGGTCCACGTGCGGCGGGGAAAACGGGCAGGCGATCGGTCAAGCCGCCACCTCAACGGTTTCCGATCGAGTGGCTGCCGGCCTACATGGCGCAGCCCTTCCAGGCGGTCACGTATCCAGTCGACGTCTCCGGCGGCATCACCAACTGGGTCATGCTGTGCAATGGACCCGATCCGAACTGTGTCCAGCCGAACGGCGTCGGCGACTGCGCGTTCGCCGCGCGACAGCACTACAGGATGGCCAAGGCGAAGGCCTACGGACAACGGGAGAGGTGGGAGAAGACCAACCCTTTGGTCGAGGAGTACCTGACCTACGACCGGGGCCAGGACGTGGGGGCCGTCATCGCAGATGTCCTGCTCAGCTGGTATTCGTCAGGAGCGATCGCCGCGTTCGCGCCCGTTGACCACACGAACCGAGCCGCGTGCGACAGCGCGATGGCCGCGTTCCACGGGCTCTACGTTGGCGTAAATCTGACCCCTGAGGCGACGCAGCGGTTTGCACACAAGCAGCCGTGGGGCCTCGACGGCGTCCAACCTGACCCTCACGATAAGCATTGCATCCTCAAGGTAAAGGCCGACGAAGTGAGCGACACGTGGGTGACGTGGGGTGGGCTTCAGTCCTCGACACTGGATTGGACGGCCGCCTGCATCGAGGAAGCGTGGGTCATCATCACCGACGAAGATGTAACCGCCCGGCCGGAGCTCCAGATTGAGCAACTCCGTAACGAGCTGGACACGCTTCGCGGCGCGGGCTCGGCCTAGGGTTGCATCTGATGACGGTGCAATGGGCGCGTCTGGCGGACGGTGAGGTCCTGGTCGCCACGAGCAACCGGGCTTGGATCCAGCCATCGGAGTTCGGAGGGCTCGGGCTGGGCGGCGCGCTCCGGGCGGCCGAGGCGCGCGGGCTCGGCAGTCCCGCTCGGATTGGACGGCCCGATGCCGGACTCGCTGCCGGCGAGCATCGAAACCACTCGTCGCCTGCTGGACGGGGCGATCGCTGCCGCGGAGCGCGCGGCTCCCGGCGTGCAAGCGCCGCCGATCACCGCCGTGCGCTGGGCATGGCACCTGGCGAGTCAATGGCACTGCGCCCATCACAGCGTCGCGCTCCTGCCCGACCTGATCGAGCGATATGAGGCAACCGGACGCCCCGACCTCGCCGGGTTCGCGCGCCAGAAGCTCGAGGACGAACAGGGTCATGATCAGATGCCGCTCGAAGATCTCCGAGCGCTCGGCTACGAGGTGGGGGCGCTCGTCGAGGCCGTGCCACCGGCGCCGGCGGTGACGGCCGGTCTGGAGTATGCACGCAGCGTCGTGCGAGGGCCACAACCGGTTGAGTTCCTGGGATACGTGTATGCGCTCGAGCGCCGCGTGCTGAGGCTCTCCGACGAGTGGTTCGCGTCGCTGGACGCAGTGCTCCCGCCGGGTGTGGACGCCGCGTCCGGCATCCGCTTGCACGCCAACGAACTCGACCTCGACCACGTCGAAGAGGCGATCCGGTTCTTCACGCGCCTGCCGGCCGAGGACCGAACCGCGATCGCGATCGGTTGCCATCGAACCACCCAGATCTGCTGCGCCCAGCTACCGGGTCAGCATCCGTCCGAGGCGAAGCTCGAGCGCTGGCTTTCGCGCTTCCGGCGGTCGGGGGCTGTAATCGGCGGCGTCCAGCCGCGATCAAGACAAGGAGGAGAACGTGAGTAGCGATCCCAGCCACCACGAGGGTTACCAGATTCTGCAGCGCGTTGCCGCAAAAGCATTGGCGGACGACCACTACCGACAGCAGCTGATCGCCAACCCCAATAAAGAGCTGACAGACGCGGGGCTGACGGTGCCCGAGGGGACCACCGTGGCGATCCACCAGAACACGGAAACCGAAGTCCACCTGGTGCTGCCGTCAACGGGTGAAGGTCAGCCGCCGCTTGACGTCGACGAGAAGAATGTAAGGAGCGCGTTCAGCGTCTCGCATGTCTTCTAGTCCGACTGGGACTAGCCCAGCGGATCTGGCTGACGCCGCCCAGCGCCAGTTGCGACTCAGCCCTCGCCGCCGAGCGTCTCGAGCAGCGCCCGCGCCGCGTCGGCTCCAGGCCGATCACCCTTGGCGTCGAACAGCTCGAGCGCCGCGTGCGCCTGCGATCGCGCCTCCTCGCTGCGGCCGTTGGCCGAGATCACGCGCGCAAATCCCAGCCTCGCCCCACCCTGGAGATAGACAAAATCGGTCTTGAGCGCGTAGTCCACCGCGCTCCCCGCGCATCGTTCGGCCGCCTCATGGTCCCCCTCCGCGAGCGCGAGTCGCGCGCGAACCTCGTGCGTGATTGCGTAGTTGATTGCCTCCTGCGGGGCGCTGAGCTCCTCGGCGAGCTCGATCGCGGTCTGGGCGTGGTCGGCGGCACCCAGCAGCTCGTATGCGCGCGCCAGCATCGCTTGCGTCGTCGATCGCAGCGAACGCTCCCCGCACTCGGCGAGGATCACGTCGGCCCGGCGCAGCGATGCGAGCGCCGCGGCGGCGTCTCCCCTGGAGAGCTCGATCCATGCCAGCGACTGCTCGCAGGTGGCCGCCATGGTGTGCATCCCGAGGGTGCGAAAGCCCTCGAGCGCGCGCTCGGTGAGCCGGTGAGCCTTGGCGAAGCATCTGTCCAGTCGCTCGACCTCGCCGCGTCCGAGATCGACGAACGCGGCAAGATACGGGCCCGGTTCTTCCGCCTCGATCGCCACGAGCTCCGCGGCGATCGTCCTCGCGTTCTGTGGCCCCCAGATGAGCGTCGCCACGTACCACCCCAATGCTCGCGACCACAGACCGGCGTCCCCGGCCTCGCGCGCGTGTCGCGCCGCGAGTCGTACCTCCTCGCCGGCGAGCGTGGCCCGGCTGGCCGTCCACCGCATCCAGAAAGCCAGCATGTGCGCCTTGGCCAGGCCACGGTTGTCTCCTGATCGGCTGAGCTCCTCGAGCATCCGCGGAAGCATCGCTTCGATTCTCGGGCTGGCTTCGTCCGGCTTCGCGTAGACCAACCACTCGAGCCGGGTCAGTGAGGCCGGGCCGAGGTCCTTCTGATCCCGTTCAGCGAACGACAGCAGCTGATCGGCGCGCGCGAGGTCGCCCGCTTCGATCAGCTGCTCGGCCAGCTCGACGCCAATCCTGGTGCGGACCGGATCGCCTTCAGGTGCGAGGCTCAACGCTCGCTCGAGCAGGTTCCTGGCCGCCACCACGTCGCTGCGGGCCCCGGCGCGCTGGCCCGCGGCGTACAGGTGCTCGGCCGCCCCCCGGGTGAGCCCGGAATCGACTTCGCGTCGTAGTTCCCGCTGATGGCGCACCGCCTGCTCCAGGTGCCAGCCGGCGATCTCATCGACCTCGGGGAAATTGACGGTGGTCTGTTCGAGCCAGCGGGCATACCGCTTGTGGAGATACGCCCGCTTCGCCTTCGGTAGGCGTTCGTAGGCGGCATCGCGGATCAGGAGATGGCGAAAGCGGAACGCCTCGTCTCCCGGCACATTGGATGGATGAGGCCGGATCAGGTCCTTGCGGACGAGACCGGCGAGTTGTGACTCGACCTCGACGGGTGAGGCGCGGCCCCCGAGCACCGAGACCGCGGACCGGTGGAACACCTGACCTTCGACGGCGCCTCGCTCGAGAAGCTCACGCTCGTCGGCCGGAAGACGTTCAAGCCTCGCCGCGAGCAGAGCGTGGATCGTGGGCGGGACGTCGAGCTCGCCACCGTCGCGTGCAAGCACCGCCATCTCCTGCAGGAACAGGGGATTGCCCTCGCTGGTCCGGATGACCCGCGCGCGCGCCGGCCCGCTGAGCTCGTCGCCGAGGTGCTGGAGCAGCTCCTCGCAGTCCGCCGTCCCGAGCGGCTCGAGCCAGACGGTGGTGGAATTGGGCTTTCCGGCGCCGAACCCGGCGTGCTCCTCCAGCAAGTCGGGGCGAGCGGCGCAGAGCACCAAGATCGACGCCCCCTGCGAAAGATCGACGATGTGGTCGAGCAGCTCCACCAACATCGGCTCGGCCCAGTGCAGGTCGTCGATGTGCAGGATCACCGGCCGCTCGGAGGCCAGCGACTCGAGGTGCCGGCGCACCTCCCAGAACAGTTCTCCGGGCGTTGCGGCGCCACCGCCCGAGAGGCGGGCGCGGACGGGCTGGCTCCCTTCGCCCAGGGGTGTCAGTGCCTCGACGATTGGCCAGAACGTGATCCCTTCGCCGTAATGGAGGCATCGGCCGCGCAGCGTGGTCGCTGCCCCACCGACGTCGGCCAGCAGCTCGTCGATGAGTCGCGATTTCCCGACCCCGGCCGCGCCGAGCAGCGTGAATAAATGACAACCGGCCTCCTCGACGCTCTGATCCCAGACCTCACGGAGCAGACGCAGTTCGCGTTCGTGGTCGACCAGCGAGACGTCACGCCGGCGAGCGTGTCCGGGCGCCACCGGATCGACGCGTAACAACCGGAACGCCGGGACCGGTTCGGACTTGCCCCTGAGACTGAGCGGTTCGAGCGTCTCGACCTCCACCGCGTCACGAACCAGCCGCAGCGTCTCAGCTCCGAGCAGGATCTCTCCGGGCTGCGCCGCCTGCTCCAAGCGTGCCGCCACGTTGACGGCATCGCCCATCGCGAGCGTCCGACCCTCGTCCGTGAGCACCAAGCCGGTGTTCAGCCCGGTGCGGAAGCGGAGCGCCACACCGATCTCCTCCGCCACCGCCGGCAGGCAGTCACTGATCTCGTCGGCGGCTCGCACCGCGCGCAACGCGTCGTCCTCGTGCACGAACGGGATCCCGAAGACGGCCAGCACGGCGTCGCCGGCGAACTTCTGCACCGTGCCACCATGGCGCTCGATCGTCGCGCTGATCGCTTCGAAATAGCGACTGAGGACGTTGTGAAGCACCTCCGGATCGAGGTCTTCCCCGAGCCCGGTCGATCCGGCGACATCACAGAACAGCGCCGTTACGACCTTGCGCGCGTCATGCGTCTGGTCGGCCTCGGGCAACGCAGCGCCGCATCCGCCGCAGAAGCGGAAGCCGGGTGGGCTCTCGGTGCCGCAGCGGTCGCAGATTGCCATTCGATCGTGAGGGGCCCCAGTGTTTGCGCCGTGCTCGGTAGCCAGTCTGTCTCGTTCTCCTGATCCCATTCTCGCATCCCGCCCTACTGCGACGTGGTCGGATGAGGCGATGATCCGGGCCCTGACCGGATGACGCGAACGACGCGCCATCGATCGAAAGCGTCGGCGCGTACACGATGATCGGCCGCGGAGCCGAGATCACTCGCGACATTCGTCACATGGAGCGGTCCCCGCGCCGTCCTATGGTCCGACGGGAGGCAGGTGGATATGTCAGTCAACCTAGTACAGCTGCTCCTCGTCTCCACCGGGGTCTCTGGCTGCGTTACCGCTCTGACGCAATTCGTCATCAACCGGCGGTTCTTCGACTATCAGCTGCGTAAGCAGCACGAGCAGGACGAGCGCAAGAAACTCCGCGAACTCATCAGTACCTACAAGGGTCGGATGCTCGAAGCTGCACTCGACTGGGACCGACGCGCCGCTCAGCTCTACGACGGGCACTACGACGACCTGTGCCCACCGCGCGAAGAGTGGCTCGACCACAAGCAGTATTACTTTCAGTCGGTCGTCTTCCGGTTCCTGCAGCTGATGGCGATCTCCCGCCGCTTCGAGGGAGAAGCGTTCTACGTCGAGCCGTCGATCGCGGAGGAGAAGGACTTCGATCTGCTGCGCTACGCCAAGGGCTTTCTGTGGGTCGCGATTCACGCGGAGATCACGCCGGACGACGGGCTTCCGGGCATCGATCACTTCCGCAGTGACGCCCTGCGACCATTGCTCGACCTGTGCTACAGCGAGACCGCGGAGTTGCCGCAGACGCGCACGAAGCAGGACGAGTTGATTTTCGACCGCCGGCGGTGCATGGGCCTCCTCCAGCGCAGCGAGGCACTCGAGGTGAAGGACGAGGTCGAAGAGGTCCTGGGTTTCTTCGACCGCCTGCGGCCGGACGAGTACGACGAGCGAAACGGCGGCCGGCGCCAGCGGCGACGCTGGGACCGAGTTGTCGCCCTTCACCTGTTCGTCCTCGCGTTCATCGGTCGATGTGGTTATCGGGAGAATCAGCGAGACGTCGCGCCGCGGGTCGACGCGGCGATTGCGATGCTGCTCTATCCGGAATCGCTCTGCCAGCTATTCGAGGTGTGGCTGCCGACACTCGGGCTCACGGACGATGGGATGAGCAACGTGCAGGCAGCGCTCACAAGGGCTGCGCGCAAAACGTCCTCCGAAACCGAGGAACAGCGGGCCGAGCGAGTCCTGGGCGTGGTGAGGTCGAGGCGGGACGCGCGGTGTGGCGCGAGGCACCTCGGCGATCCCGATGCGGATCGCGATGCCGATGCCGGGGTCGTCCTCGGTCGCGCGGAGGCGCTGGCGGGTTGAGTCGTCAGGCCATGGCGCGGAGGCGCTGGCGGGTTGAGTCGCTAGGCCATCGCGCCGAGGCGCTGGCGGGCTGAGTCGCCAGGCCATGGCGCCGAGGCGCCGGCGGACTGAGTCGTCAAGCCATCGCGCATTTCCCCGAACCCGGGTCAGGTCGACCGCCTCCAGCGCCTGGCCCCAACGTCACGCAGAATCAAGCCGGGACAATGCGCGTCACGTTACGGCTCGTAGACGGCCCAAACGTGACGCCGAGCGCAGGCGAATCAATCCGGGTCACGTTGCGGCCGCTTCCGCATGGCGGCCCGGACCGGCCCGGGCCACCCCCCGGCGGGCCCCCTGGGGCCCGCTCTCATTTGACTGATTCGGAGAACGTCGTCGGACTGGAGCGTTGCACCCCCCCGCCCGGGGGGAACCGGCGGGGACTTCGGTGTACATCGGGCGCGGCGCGGTCAAGCCTGAGAGAGCGCATGAGTTCTGTGTTCACCCAGACCGAGCTTGGCACCGAGCGCGAGGCGACGCTGTGCACCGCCTCGGTGCCTGGGCTGGGCCATTACGTGCCCTCCGAGGTCGTGCCCAACGAGCCGATCGCCAAGCGCGATCGGACCGGTGGTGCTCGCGGCCGACGGCAGCCTCGGCGACGTGATCACCGCCTCGCACGAGGATCGCCTGCTTACGGTGCAAGGTCACGAAACGTTTCAGAGCGCGGCCCGGCGGCTGTCGGAGTCGACGCTCGCGGCGGTCACCCGCGCGGGACTCGAGCTCGAGGACATCGACCTGTTCGTCTACCACCGGGAGCCGACGTCATCGAGTGGGGAATCTAGGACACGACACAGCAAAGGAGCGAAACCATGCCAGCAACGATCACGACCGAAGCAGTTGAAAAGACGATCGCCGATGCGCTGACGCAGTTCGGCGTCGAGCCCTCGGAGATCACCCGCGAGGCGACGTTCGAGGAACTCGACGTCGACTCCCTGGACCTGACCGAGGTCTCTCAGATCATCGAGGAGGAATACGGGGTCGCGCTCAAGGGCGAAGACGTCGCGAAGATCAAGACCGTCGGCGACGCGGTCGATTCGGTGGTGAGCAAAGCCGGATGAAACGCCACGTAGTCGTCACCGGGATCGGTGCCGTGACCCCGCTGGGGGTAGGTGCGCGGACCCTCTACGAACGCTGGCGCGCCGGCGCCCGAGGGATCGAGGGCGGAGAGGCCGTCGCCACCGAGTTCGATCCGACCGAGCACCTGTCGGTCAAGGAGACCCGTCGCGCCGACCGCTTCAGTCAGTTCGCGATGGTGGCCGGCGATGAGGCGCTCGAGGACGCCGGCTGGAATCGCGACGAGCTCCCGTATGACCCGGCCCGGATCGGCTGCGTGTTCGGCACCGGCATCGGTGGCATCGGCACGCTCGAGCGCGGCAAGCAGATCCTGCTCGAGCAGGGCGAGAGCAAGGTGCCGCCGCTGTCGGTGCCGCTGATGATGAGCAACGCGGCGCCGGGGATGCTCGCGATGCGCTATGGCCTGTTGGGCGACACGTTTGGGACCGTGTCGGCGTGCTCGGCGAGCGCGCACGCGATCGCCCAGGCGACGCGGATGATCCAGTACGGCGACGCGGACGCGGTCGTGACGGGCGGCTCGGAAGCCGCGCTGACGCCGCTCTCGAAGGCCGCTTTCGCGGCTCTGGATGCGGTCTCGTCGGTAGGGATCTCGCGGCCGTTTGACGCGCGGCGCGACGGCTTCGTGATGGGCGAGGGCGCGGCGGTGCTGGTGCTCGAGGAGGCCGAGAAGGCCGCCGCGCGGGGTGCCCGGGTGCTGGCCACGGTGCGCGGCTTCGGCGCCACTTCGGACGCCCACCACCTGACCGCGCCGCATCCCGAGGGCGCCGGCGCGGCCCGGGCGATCGAGGGCGCGCTGCGCGACTCCGGCGTGGAGCCGGAGGACGTTCACTACATCAACGCCCACGGCACCTCGACGCCGCTCAACGACCGCGCCGAGACCAAGGCGATCAAGGCGGCCCTGGGCGAGCACGCGGCCCGGGTGCCGGTGTCCTCGACGAAGTCGGCGATCGGCCACCTGCTGGGGGCCGCGGCCGCGGTCGAGGCGACGGCCACGATCCTCGCGCTGCGTGACCGGATCGCGCCGCCCACGCTGGGCTGGGAAGAGCGCGAGGAAGGGATGGACCTCGACTACGTGCCGGGCGAGCCCCGGCCGCTGGATGTCAACGGAGGCCCGGCGATCGCGCTCAGCAACGCGTTCGGGTTCGGCGGCCACAACGTCGTCCTGTGCTTGGAGGCGTGATGCTGACGGACAAGAAACTGCTGATCACCGGCGTCATCACGCGCGAGTCGATCGCGTGGGAGGCCGCGCGCCAGGCCCAGGAGGCGGGCGCGGAAGTTGTCCTCACCGGCTTCGGCCGGGCCCGGCGGCTGACCGAGCGCGCAGCCAACAGCCTGCCGGACCCGGCCGATGTGCTCGAGCTCGACGTCAACGAGCCGGGTGATCTCGAGGCGGTGGCCGCTGACCTGCGCGAGCGCTGGGGCCGAGTCGACGGCGTGCTTCACTCGATCGCCTTCGCGCCCGAGGATGGCCTCGGCGGACGGTTCCTGCACACCCCGCCCGAGAGCGCGATCACCGCGTTCAAGACCAGCGCGTTCTCGCTCAAGGCGCTGTCGGTTGCTTTGGCGGAGCTCTATCCGTCGACCGGGGCGAGCATCGTCGGGATGGACTTTGACGCCTCGGTGGCGTGGCCGGTGTACGACTGGATGGGGGTCGCGAAGGCGGCGCTCGAGGCGACCGCGCGTTATCTCGCGCGCGATCTGGGCCCGCGTGGGGTGCGCGTGAACCTGGTCGCGGCCGGTCCGTTGGGGACGCTGGCGGCGCGCGGGATCCCGGGCTTCGAGGAGCTCTCGGAGATGTGGAGCCGCCAGGCGCCGCTCGGCTGGGACGGCGAGGACGCGGTTCCGGTCGCGGGCGCGATCACGTTCCTGCTTTCCGACCTGGCGCGCGGCATCACCGGCGAGATCCTGCACGTGGACGGCGGCTTTCACGCGATGGGCGCGCCGCTGTCGGGCGCGGGAGGCGCGCTCGAGACGACTCCGGCCCCGACTTCGGCCTCGACTCCGGCTTAATGGAGCAGCGCCCGTTCACACGCCTCGCGATCGTCAACCGCGGGGAGGCGGCGATGCGGGCGATCCGCGCCGTCCGCGAGCTCGACTGGGAGCGCGAGGAACCGATCCGGGTGATCGCGCTGTACACCGACCCCGAGCGCCACGCGCTGTTCGTTCGCCAGGCCGACGAGCGAGTATGCATCGGGCCGGCCAGTCCCTGCGGGTATCTGGACTACGCGGCGCTCGAGCGGGCGCTGAGAGAGGCACTGGCCGACGCTGCCTGGGTGGGATGGGGGTTCGTCGCCGAACATCCCGAGTTCGCGGAGCTGTGCGAGCGGCTGGGGATCGTGTTCGTCGGCCCCGGCCCCGCAGTGATGCGGGCGCTGGGTGACAAGGTCGAGGGCAAGCGGCTGGCCGAGCGCGCGGGGGTGCCGGTGGCGGCCTGGAGCGGCGGCGCGGTCGAGACCGTCAACGACGCCGTGCGAACCGGCGAGGAGCTCGGGTTCCCGCTGATGATCAAGGCCGCCGCCGGGGGCGGCGGGCGGGGGATGCGGCGCGTCGAGCGCGTGGACGAACTCGTCAGCGCGTTCGAGCGGGCCCGCGCGGAGGCGGGCCAGTCGTTTGGCGATCCGCGCGTGTTGATGGAGCGGCTGGTCGGATCCGCGCGCCACGTCGAGGTCCAGCTGATGGCCGACGGCCACGGGACGGTGTGGGCACTCGGCGTGCGCGACTGCAGCTACCAGCGCCGCCACCAGAAGGTGGTCGAGGAGTCGGCCAGCCCGGTCCTGTCGGCCGAGGAGGAGCGCGAAGTGGCGGGCGCGGCGGTGCGGCTGGCGAAACTGGCGGGCTATCGCGGCGCCGGCACCGTCGAGTTCCTGTACGAGCCCGAGGAGCAGCGGTTCTCGTTCATGGAGGTCAACACCCGCCTCCAGGTCGAGCACCCGGTGACCGAGATGGTGACCGGCGTGGACCTGGTCAAGCTCCAGCTGCACGTGGCGGCCGGGGGCCGGCTCGAGGGCGACGTCCCGCCACCGAGCGGCCACGCGATCGAGGCGCGGCTGAACGCCGAGGACCCCGGGCTCGGGTTCGTGCCGACGCCGGGGCGGATCGCGCTGCTGCGCCTGCCCGGCGGCCCGGGGATCCGCGTGGACAGCGGCTTCGCCGAGGGCGATCGCGTCTCGCCCGAGTTCGACTCGATGATCGCCAAGATCATCGCCCATGGCCGCACCCGTGCGGAGGCGATCGCGCGCCTGCGCCGGGCGATCGCCGACACGATGGTGGTGATCGAGGACGGGACCACGAACCAGGGGTTCCTGCTCGAGCTGCTCGGCCGCCCCGAGCTGCGCGCGGGCGAGGTCGACACCGGTTGGCTCGATCGCCTGCAGGGCCGGGGCGAGGTCCAGTCCACGCGCCACGCCGACGTGGCGCTGATCCGAGCGGCGATCGAGCTCTGCGACGCCGCGACCGCCGGCGAGCGAGGGCGGTTCTACGCGTTCGCGCGGCGCGGACGCCCCGAGGCGATGGCCGAGGTGCGTCGGACGATCGAGTTGCGCTACCGCGGTGCCAGCTACCGCTTCGCGGTCTCTCAGATCGGGCCGCACCGCTATCTCGTCGAGGTCGACGGAACCCGGATCGAGGCCGAGCTCGAGCAGATCAGCGAGCACGAACGCCGGATCTCCTACGGCGGGAGCTCCTACCGGACGCTGACCGCGGTGCAGGACGCGGACCTGCTGGTCGAGGTGGACGGCGTGCCGCACCGCATCTCGCGCGACGAGGGCGGCCTGATTCGCAGCCCCAGCCCCGGAGTGGTGGTGGCGATCCCGGTCTCGGAAGGCGACGCGGTCAAGGCCGGCGACGTGGTCGCGGTGACCGAGAGTATGAAGATGGAGTCGTCGCTGACCGCGCCCGTCGGCGGCCGCGTCCGCGCCGTGCTGGTGTCCGCCAACACCCACGTGGCGCCGGGAAGGGCGCTGCTCCAGATCGAGCCGCTGGGCGACCAGGCGGCCACCGATCTGGGCTCCGAGCGCCTTCGTTTCGCTCCGTTCGACGTGGACGGCGACGCGGATTTTCTGGCCCGCCTCGAATGGCTCGTACTCGGCTACGACGTGCCGCCCATGGAAGCCCGGCGGATCGTCGACGGCCTGCTGGCCGGCGCCGCCGACCCCGCCGGCGAACGGCGGCTGCTCGACGTCTACGCAGACCTGCGCGCGCTCAGCCGCCGCCATGCCAGCGATGCGGATTCGAGCGCCGGGATGCCGACCAGCCCGCAGCAGCACTGGCACGCGTTCCTGCGCTCGCTCGACGCCGGCGCCGAGGGCCTGCCGGATCGGTTCCTCGCCGCCCTGCAGGGCGCGCTCGCCCGCTACGGGATCCGGGACCTCGAACGGACGCCCGCGCTCGAGGCGGCGTGCTACCGCCTGTTTCTCTCCCGCCAGCGTGCGGACACGGCGAGCACCGCGGTGCGGGCGATTCTCGAGCGGGAGTTAGGGCGCGCCGAGCCGGGCGGCGGCGAGGACTGCGACGAGCTCCGCGATGTGCTCAATCGGTTGGAGGCGGCGCTGGCGCGCAGCGAGCCGGGGCTGGCCGAGCTCTCGCGCGAGGTTCGCTGGCGCTGCTGTGACCGGCCGGTGATCGAGCGGGCCCGCGAGGGCGTTTACGCGGAGATCGATGAGCATCTCGCGGCGCTCGCCGCGGGGTCCGAGCGAGCCGAGCGCGAACAGCACATGCGGGTCCTCGTCGAATGCCCGCAGCCGCTCGCGCCGCTGGTCTTCCGGCGGATCGCCGACGCCGGTCCGACCGTCCGCCAGGCGCTGGTCGAGGCGATGACGCGCCGCTACTACCGCGTGCGCCGGCTCGAGCGGGTCGAGCACCGCGGGCTGGCCGGCGATGTGCCGCTGGTGCTGACCTCGTTCGCGCACGGAGGGGTTTCGCACCGCGTCGCGGCGGCGTTCGCCGATCCCTCGCGGCTGGCCGGAGTGCTCCGGGCGGTGGTCGACCAGGCCGCGGATGGCGAGGAGCTGAGCGCGGACCTGTACGCGTCCCCGCCTCAGGTGGAAGATGCGGAGCAGCTCGTACCCGTCCTGCGCGAGCTCGTGGCGGCGGCCGAGCCTGCCGCGGCGCTGGCTCGGGTGACGTTCGTCCTGGCGGCACCGCAGGCCGGTCCGGGGGCGATCGACGTGATCACGTTCATCCGCGGTGCGGACGGGAAGTTCGCCGAGGCGCAGGACATGCGCGGCATGCACCCGATGATCGCCGAGCGCATGGACCTGTGGCGGCTGGAGAACTTCGCGCTGCGGCGCGTCGCCTCGGACCCGGACGTCCACCTGTTCCGCGCCGTCGCTCGCGCCAACCATCGCGACGAGCGGCTGATCGGGGTCGCGGAGGTGCGCGACCTGACTCCGGTGCGGGACGAGCGAGGCCGGATCGTGGCGCTGCCGGCGCTCGAGCGAGTCGCGCGCCAGGCGTTTGAGGCGATGCGGGCGTTCCAGTCGCGCCGGGCCTCGCGCGAGCGCCTGCACTGGAATCGCGTGATGCTCTACGCCTGGCCGGTGATGGAGTTCGAGCCCGACGAGGCGCGTGCGGTGATCACCAGGCTGGGCCGGATCTCGGCCGGCCTCGGGCTCGAGATGGTGCTGCTGCGCACGCGGCTCGCCGGGCCGGGCGCCGGCGGCGAGCGAGTTGCTGCGAGCCCGGGCGCCGACGGCGAGCGAGCCGCTGCGGGCCCGGGCGCCGGCGGCGAGCGAGAGGTCGTGCTGCGGTTCTTCAATCCCGCCGGCCGTGGCGTCGTGACGGAGATCGATCCGCTGCCCAGCGAACCGCTCCAGCCGCTCGACGAGGGCGCGCAGCGGATCGTCGCCGCGCGGCGGCGAGGGCTGCTGCACCCCGCCGAGATCCTCAAGGTGCTCGCCCCCGGGCGCGGCGGCGCGGGTGCGGCGATTCCGCCGGGTGAGTTCACCGAGTACGACCTCGACGAGGACGGACAGCTGGTCCCGGTGGCGCGCCCGCTCGCCACCAACGGCGCCGGCGTGGTCGTGGGCCTGGTGCGCAGCCGGACCGATCGCTACCCGGAGGGAATGCTGCGCGTCGTGTTGCTCGGCGACCCGACCCGCTCGCTGGGCTCGCTGGCGGAGCCGGAATGCCGGCGGATCATCGCGGCGCTCGATCTCGCCGATGCCCTCGAGGTGCCGTGCGAGTGGTTCGCGGTCTCCGCCGGGGCCAAGATCGCGATCGATTCGGGGACCGAGAACATGGACTGGGTCGCGGCGGTGCTGCGGCGGATCGTGCACTTCACTCAGGCGGGCGGCGAGATCAACGTCGTGGTCAGCGGCGTCAACGTCGGCGCCCAGCCCTACTGGAACGCCGAGGCGACGATGCTGATGCACACCAAGGGGATCCTCGTGATGACCCCCGAGAGCTCGATGGTCCTCACCGGCAAGCAGGCGCTCGACTACTCCGGCGGGGTCTCCGCCGAGGACAACGTCGGCATCGGCGGCCAGGAGCGGACGATGGGACCCAACGGGCAGGCCCAGTACCGCGCCTCGGACATCGCGGGCGCGTGCGAGGTGCTGCTGCGCTACTACGAGCACGCGTACGTCGCTCCGGGCGAGCGCTTCCCGCGGCAGGTCCGGACGATCGATCCCGCGGATCGCGACGTCGGGGTTTCGCCGCATTTCGCGCCCGGGTCAGACCTGCAGACCGTCGGCGAGATCTTTGCCGAGAGCACGAACCCCGGGCGCAAGAAGCCGTTTGACATCCGCGCCGTGATGGGGGCCGTGGTCGATCGCGACCATCCGCCGCTCGAGCGCTGGAAGGGGATGCGCGAGGCCGAGGTGGCGGTGGCGTGGGATGCCCACCTCGGCGGGTGGCCGGTCGCGCTTGTGGGAATCGAATCGCGTCCGGTGCCGCGTCACGGGCTGGTGCCCGCGGACGGGCCCGACCAGTGGACGTCGGGCACGCTGTTCCCGCTGGCGTCGAAGAAGATCGCGCGCGCGATCAACGCCGCCTCCGGCAGCCGGCCGCTGGTCGTGCTCGCCAACCTGGCGGGCTTCGACGGCTCGCCGGAGTCGATGCGGCGGCTCCAGCTCGAGTACGGCGCCGAGATCGGTCGCGCGATCGTCAACTTCGACGGTCCGATCGCGTTCTGCGTGATCTCACGCTTTCACGGCGGCGCGTTCGTGGTGTTCTCGCGGGCGCTGAACGAGAATCTCGAGTCGAGCGCGGTCGAGGGCGCGTACGCGTCGGTGATCGGTGGCGCGCCGGCCGCGGCGGTGGTGTTCACGCGGGAGGTGGAGCGACGAGCGTTGGCGGATCCGCGGATTGCGGGGCTGGACGAGGGAGGGCGTTGGACGAGCGGATCGCGGCGTCTGCGGATTCGGAGCGCCAGGCCCTGCGCGCCGAGCGCGACGCTATGTGGGCGGAGGTCCGTTCGCACAAGCTCGGCGAGTTCGCGGCCGAGTTCGACTCGATCCACAGCATCGAGCGGGCGGTGGAGGTCGGCTCGGTGGAGCGGATCATCCCCGCCTCGGGGCTCCGTCCCTATCTGATCGACGCGGTGCAGCGCGGGATGCGGCGGACGCTCGAGCAGCTGGCCGGCGGGGATGGTCATGGAGCCGCACCCGGCGGCGCGCTCGCGGGGAACCGGCGTGGAGCCGCGCCGATGGGCGCGGGCGACGGGGAGCCGGCCGGCGCGGGCGTCTGAGCGGGCTGGGTCGCGTCGGTGGCGCGGGTGGCGGCGTGCGATGGGGGTCGGTGGTCGGAGCGGGCTGGGTGGCGCGGTGGGCGGAGTGCGATGGAGGTCGGTGGTCGGAGCGGGATGGAGGTCTCTCTATGGCTCCGGGGTCAGCGTGCGCTGGGAGGAGTGGGGCGGATCCTGGGGGGTCGGGAAGGCGCCGTCGATCAGCTCGATCCGATATCCGTCCGGATCGCCGACGAAGCAGATCCGGTATTCCTCGCGGCCACCCGGCGCGTAGGGCGGGCGCTCGGGCTCGATGCCGGCGAGGGCGAGCTGCTCCAACAGGGCGTCGAGATCGTCGATCACCAACGCCATGTGGTTGTAGCCCTCGCCGAGGTCGTAGGGTTGATCGCGGCCGACGTTGACGGTCAGCTCGAGGACATCGCCATCCCCGGGCAGCCCCATGTAGACGTTGTAGGCGGACTCGAAGTTCAACTGGCCGCGATGCTCGAAACCGAGGCGGCCGTAGAAGGCGATCGATGCCTCGATGTCCCTCACACGAATGCAGGTGTGTACGTATCTGGCGCTCATGGGCGCGACGATAGCTTCTCCCAGACCCGCTCGGGGGTCATCGGAAGCCGGCTCATGCGGACTCCTCCCGTCGCAGCCGCGATTGCCTTCGCGACCGCCCCGGGCGCGCCCCGTGCGGGCGCGTGTCCGCGCCACAGGGTCGGCCCGTACGCTTATGCCGAACGCCGATGTCCATCTCCGAGAACCCCTCCAACGCGCGACCGTTCACCGGCATGCCGCTCGACCGTGCGGCCACGGAGCGCAAAGATCCCGCGCGGATGGAGCAGCTTCTCCAGCAGCGGTCCGCGCGGGCGGTGGCGGCCGCCCCCGACGGAGTGCTGATCAGTGACGGGACCGTTCCCTCGATCCTGAGGACGGACCTCCCTCGCGAGGCGACTCGGGAGCCGATCCTGCTCGGGCTGGAAAACGGCACGGCGCTGTTCGCAGTCGATCTCGACGCGCTACCGGCCGGAGCGCGCGCCGAGCTGATCGACGGCGGACAGATCATCTCGCTGCGCGAGGCCGGCGCCGCGTTGCCGCACGCCGAGGCTGGTCTCGCCGCCTATCTCGCGGCGTTGCTGAACTGGCATCGCAGGCATCGCTTCTGCGCCAATTGCGGGGCGAGCACGTTGATCGAGGAGGCCGGCTATTCCCGGCGCTGCCCGCGCTGCGGGGCGGTTCACTTTCCTCG
Organism: uncultured Solirubrobacterales bacterium; assembly: GCA_963799745.1. Taxonomy (GTDB): domain Bacteria; phylum Actinomycetota; class Thermoleophilia; order Solirubrobacterales; family Solirubrobacteraceae; genus Palsa-465. The sequence goes on from CAWCYH010000004.1 coordinate 42,778, forward strand.
CACCGACCCGGTGGTGATCATGACCGTCGAGCATCAGGGCCACTTGCTGCTGGGGCGGCGATCGGTCTCCCCGCCGGGGCGATACTCGGTGCTCGCGGGGTTTGTCTCACCGGGCGAATCGGCCGAGGAGGCCGTTGTCCGCGAGGTCCGAGAGGAGTCGGGGATCCTCGCGCGCGATCTCGCGTACGTCACCTCTCAGCCGTGGCCGTTTCCCGCCTCGCTGATGCTGGGCTTCGAGGCGCAGTCGGACGGGGGTGAGCCTCGCGGGCGCGACGGGGAGCTCGAGGAAGTGCACTGGTTCCCGCTCGACGCGGTTCGCGATGCCCTGGGCGACCGCAACCCGGAGCTGACGCTTCCGCCGAGCGTGTCGGTGGCCCGGTTCCTGATCGAGCGCTGGGTCGCTCTGCAGGGCGCCTTGAAACGTTAGTCGGGGAGCTCCGAATGGAGCGCGTGGATGTCGACGCTGCCGCCGTCGACGCCCGCGCACTGGAGCGCGGCGAACAGACTGTCCCGGTGCGCCTCGAAGTGCTCGGGTGACTCCCAGACTTCGAACATCTGCACCTCGTCGTTGCCGTACCCGGCGTGGAACACGCGGCCTGGCGGGTCGCTGCTGCCGGACGCCTCGAGCTCCTTGATGACGCGGTCGTAATCGTCTCTGGACATTTTGGTCGGACAGATATGAACCGTCACCGCCATCGGGGAGCTGAGCGTAATCGGCGAGGCAGCGGGAGCATCACCCGAATCGGGCGATGGTGTCGGGCTGTCGAGCCGCCGTCGCTCCATATCCATGTGCGACGGCCGTCACAGAGCCGAACATGGGAGGTGGCTACAGTGGGTCCGAGCCTCCTACCCCCCGAGGAGTCACGCGATGATTGGACTGAGTCGTTGGTGCATAGCCCATCGCCGCTGGGTGATCGTGGGCTGGATCGCGATCGCCATTGGCACGACCGCGCTTGCCAGCGGAATCGGACGCCAGTACGCCACAAACTTCAGCCTGCCGGGCACGGAGGCGCAGCGGGTCCAGGACCTGCTTTCGAGCGAGTTCAAGGCGCAGGGCGGCGACGTGGACACGATCGTCTTCCACTACGCCAACGGCACCGTCGACGCTCCGCACGTGCGCGCCGCGATCGAGCCGCTGTTGGCCAAGGTCAGCAAGATGCCGCACGTGGTCAGCGTGGTCAGCCCGTACAGCACGGCCGGGAGGGTGGAGGTCTCGCACGATGGACGGACCGCGTTCGCGACGATCAACTACGACAAGCGCGCGAATCTGCTGCCCGACGCTACCGGCAAGCCGGTGCTGAACGCGATCAATCAGATCGATGTGCCGGGCCTGAAGGTGGCCGCCGGAGGTCAGGTGATCGAGCAGGCCGAGGGCTTCAGCATCGGTCCCGCAACGTCGGTCGGCGTCGTCGCCGCGCTGGTCATCCTGCTGCTGACGTTCGGCTCGCTGATCACCGCCGGGATGCCGCTCGTGACCGCCGGACTCGGGCTGATCACCGGCATCGCGCTGATCGGGCTGGCCACGCACATCACCGACATGTCGAACGTCGCTCCCGAGCTGGCGATCATGATCGGACTCGGGGTGGGGATCGACTACGCGCTGTTCATCGTCACCCGCTTCCGGGAGAACTACGGCCGCAACGGCGATGTGGAGCAGTCGGTCGTGCAGGCGATGGATACCTCCGGCCGGGCGATCCTGCTCGCCGGCACGACGGTGACCATCGCCCTGCTGGGCATGTTCGCGACCGGCGTGACCTTCCTCTACGGGTTGGCGATCGCGTCGGTGGTGGCGGTGTTGATGGTGCTGCTTTCCTCGCTGACCGTGCTCCCGGCGCTGCTCTCGCGCTGGGGACACAAGGTAGTGCGCCCGAGCCGCTCCGCCCGTCGCCGGGCGGCGAGGGGCGAGCCGCCGCGGGAATCGTCGTGGCGGCGCTGGAGCGTCACGGTCCAGTCCCACCCCCGCTCGCTGGCGGCGGCATCGCTGGCGGTGATGCTGCTGTTCATCGTGCCGCTGGTGGGAATGCGGCTTGACTCGAGCGACGCCGGCAACGACCCCTCCAACACGAGCACGTATCGCGCCTTCAACCTGCTCTCGCAGGGCTTCGGCGCGGGCTTCAACGGCCCGCTGCTGATCGCGGTCGAGCTGCCGAACCCGGGCCAGAGCTCCGGCGTCGACGCGATCCGCGCGTCGGTGTCGAAAACGCCCGATGTCGTCGCGGTCACGCCCCCGCGGGTCTCGCCGTCGGGCAAGGTCGTGGTGATGGAGGCCTATCCGGGATCCGCTCCCCAGGCCGACGCCACGACCAACCTCGTCAACCACCTGCGACACGATGTGCTGCCGCCGCTCAAGCACCAGTACGGCGTCAACGCGCTGGTGGGCGGGTTCACCGCCGCCTCGATCGACTTCTCCAACGTGCTGGCCGGCAAGCTGCCGCTGTTCATCGGGATCGTGGTGGTGCTCTCGGCGCTGCTGCTGTTCGTGATCTTCCGCTCGCTGGTGATCCCGATCCAGGCGGGGCTGATGAACCTGCTCAGCATCGGCGGGGCGCTCGGGGTCACGACGCTCGTGTTCCAGCAGGGATTTCTGGCCGGGCCGCTGGGAATCTCCAAGGGCCCTGTCGAGCCGTGGATCCCGGTGCTGATGTTCGCCGTCGTGTTCGGGCTCTCGATGGACTACGAGGTGTTCCTGATCTCGCGCGTGCGCGAGGAGTGGGTGCGCCACCGAGACGCGTCGCGGGCGGTTGCCGACGGCATCGCTTACACCGGGCGCGTGATCAGCGCGGCTGCGGCGATCATGATCTGCGTGTTCCTGTCGTTCATGCTCGGCGACGAGCGTTCGGTCAAGGAGTTCGGCTTCGGCCTCGCCGTGGCGGTGTTCCTGGATGCGCTCATCGTGCGCTGCGTGCTGCTGCCGGCCGTGCTCCAGCTACTCGGGCGCGCCACCTGGTACCTGCCGCCGGCACTGGACGGCCGGCTGCCGCGGATCAACATCGAGGGGACCTCGGCGGTGGCGGAGGGGCAGGCCGCGCGCCGCGATGGCGCACCGGAGCCCGAGCCCGAGCGCACGGCGGCGAGGACGTGACCTCGCGGCCCTGGCGAGGACCTGACCTTGCGCCCTAGCGGCCGAGTACCCGCGCCCTAGCGGCCGAGCACCCGCGCGCCCACCGGAAAGGCGTCGACAATCACATACGCCCGCAGGCGCCGTGGCAGCTCGGTCCCGGCCGGCAAGCTCAGGTGCACCGCCGCGATCCGGCCGCGACGATCGGTGGAGACCGAGGTCTCCATGCGGTAGTCGATCCCCACCGGCGTGCCCGTCAGAGCGTTCGTCAGCAGGATCGCCGCGACGTGCCGGGCCGCCGACGGTAGGCCCGGCCCCGCCAGCCGCGCATCGACGTGCCCGCTCGCACCCGCACCGGGGGCGACCAACCGCACGGAGCCAATACGCACGCCCGCCGGCCGCACGTTCGCCGTCCCCGTGTAGGCCTGGGACAGGAACGTCCCGCTCGCGGCCAGTACGCCGCGGGGATTGCAGATCCCGGTGAAGGTCAGCTCCGGGCCGTAGTTCGGAACCGTCGCGCAGACCGTGTCCGCATACAGCGAGGCTCCCGGCCGGAAGCTGAGGTCCGGCCCGAGATCGCCGCGCAGATCGAAGCGGCGCAACGGCACCAACCCGAAACTGAGCTCCAGCGACACGTTCGGGCTCGAGAGGATCAGCGAGCGACCGGCGTAGCGGCCGATCATCGGGAACCCGAACGCGCTGTGCGGATCCACCCGCTCGACGCCGCGAGCATCCTTGAACGCGCCGATCACCCACAGCAGCACTCGCGAGCCAGTCCGCGCGACAGTCGAGGCGATCCAGTCGTAGCTGTCGAAGCCGATCTGGTTGACCGAGGCCAGAAACGCCGGCATCGGCACCGCCAGGCGGCGGATCGTCATCGCGCTCACACGATCGCGGCGCGCGAACAGGGGCAGTGGTCCGCACGGCCTCGCGGTGTGGATCGTGATCGTCTGGTCAAAGCGTCCCGCCGGCGGTCCCGCGGGATTGAAATTGCCCATCCGGACGCCGTTGTTCGTGTAGGCGCCGGCGATCCGCAATCGATACGTGGTGCCGCGCCGCAGCAGTCCGCGCGGGATCACGTACAGGAAGTGTCCGTCGCCGGACTCCTCGGTCGTGAACGCGAACCTCGGCGAGACGCTCACGATCCGATTCGGGTGAAGCATCGCCGCGTTGATGGTTCGTCCGTGCCGGCGGACGATCAGCCGCAGATTGAACACGGTGGCCGGCGCGACACCCTGGAGACTGGATGTGTCCAGCGTGCTGCCGCCGGCGCTCACCGGAAACACTCGATCGACGTCGTTGCCGAGGTCCTCGCCAGGGTCAGTCGAGCACCGAGGATCGCGGCGATGCAGGCAGTAGTCGTAGGGGACGTAGTCGACATAGCCGTCCTCGCCGGCGATGTAGACGCCGCTGCGCCCGAGCGCGGGCGAGGCGTTGAGATCGTTGCGGTCGCGGAGCACCGGGTTACGCGGCGTGGTGTCAAACGACCAGCGCCGGCGACCGGTGCCGGCGTCCAGCGCGTAGAGCTTGCCGTTGGACGAGCCGACGTAGAGGATCTCGTGGTGGCCGCCCCCCGGAGCGGCTCCCAGCACCGGCGAGGAGCGAATCGGATCGCCGGTGTCGTAGCGCCACAGCAGCCGGCCGCTCGGCGACAGCCCGTATACGGAGCCGTCGGCCGAGGCGATGTAGATCGCGTCCGTGCGCCCGCTCGAATCCTGACCCAGTGCCGGCGAGGCATAGATGTGATCGCTGGTCTCGAACGTCCAGCGAGGCGCCCCGGTGGCCGGCTCGAGCGCGTACAGCTTCGAGTCAAAGGAGCCGACGTAGACGCTGCCGTCGGATCCGATCGCGGGCGAGGAGATCACGAATCCGGGCGTGAACGTCTGCCACAGCGATCGTCCCCGGGCATCGAGGTGGTAGACGTGAAAGTCGAGCGACCCCCAGTAGCTCGAGCCGTCGGGCGCGAAGGCGGGGGTGGTCCAGATCGAGTTGCCGGCGGTGAACGTCCACCGCACGTGTCCGCCGGGGCTCAGGGCGTACGCGGTGCCGCCGGTGTTGCCGGCGTACAGGACGCCGGCGGGACCGACCGCGACATTGCCCTCCCACCAGTCGACCTGCTGGCCCTTGACCGGGGGCACCGTGGCCCGGAACCTCCACAGGATCCGCGGAGCGCCGCGGCTCGGCGTGGTGACGTGGTAGAGCCGGGCGTCGCCCGAACCGAAGCTCAGCGGCACGGATTTGAGCCGTGGGTCATACGCGGAGAGGGCCGCCGCGGCGTCGATGATCCCGCCGGTCTTCACTCGCCAGCGGAGCTCGCCGTCGGCGCCGATCGCGTAAAAGTAGGTGTCGCCGGAGCCGACGTAGACCGTTCCGTCGCCACCGATCACCGGCGTCGAGAAGACTCCCCGTCCGGTCCGGAACATCCACGGCCGCTCGCCGCGATAGCGGGCCACGATCGGACTACGCCCGGTGTTGCGCGCATCGTGACGCATCTCCGGCCATGGCGAGGATGCGTCGAGCGGGACCCCGAGTTCGGCGCGCGCGCTCACCGGCCGGCCTCGCGCGAGCGCGCCGGCGTGGACCCCCGGCGCCAGCAGGACAAACGCCAGCAACGCACCGGCGGCGGGGAGCATCGATCGACCTCGCGACACGCGCCGACCTTACCTGGCCCCGGCTCGACGGACGGCTCAGGCCGGCGGGATCACCAGGATCCGCTGCGAGGTCATGTAGCGGCCCTCGTCATCCGGGCTCGCGGGCGCCGGCCGATACACGTCGATGTGGCGTCCGGTGATCGCGCCGCCGGTGTCCTGGGCGATGAACCAGCCGCCGCCGATGCGGCGGTAGGCCGGGACGTAGACGCGGCTGCCGAGCGGGATCAGCCGCGGATCGACGGCGATGCTGTGGTAGTAGCGCAGCGGCAGCGACGGCCCGGGTGCAAACGTGACGCCGCGGTACGGGAGCGCTCGCACGCCGCGCCCGTTTGACCAACCGCCCGAGGCGAGCGGGAAGGTCACCCTGCCGCGGGCGTCACGCCATCCGCCGATCAGCCACACGGGAAATCCGTGGCTCCATTTGCCCAAGCACACGGGCGCGGTCGGCCGCCCGGCGGCGTTGACCCACCCGGTCGAGCCGAGTTCGGCGATGTGGACCAGCCGCCCGCGGAGGTCGACGCCGTCGCCCTCCATCGCGAGCCCGCGCGCCGAGTACAGCCAATCGGCGGCGTGCGGGCCGGGCAATCCGGGAGCGCTCACGCCTCGCGCGATGAACCACCGCTCGGGCGCCGGGTAGTACTCGGTGATCGTCACCCCGCTCAACCAGCGGCGGTGGGTGATCGGATGCTCCGCGATCGCCGGTGGCGCCTTCTGGCAACGGGACTCCGACTGCGGCGGGGTCGACATCACGTCGAGGTGCGTACGCCAGTAGGAACGTTGAGCGGGACGACTCGCGGCGCGGCCCGCTGGCGCCCTTCGCGCCGCGGCAGTGCGGGCGGTGCTGCGATGAGACGCCGGCGCGGTCCCCGCGAGCGTGCGACTAGGCGCCGGCGCGATCGTCCGCTCAGGCGCTCGCGAACCTTCGCCCGCCAGCACCACCGCCGCTCCGACGGCTCCCAGCACCAGCACACCCAGCAGCGCCAGCCTGCCGCGCATCGACCGCAATATAGCCCGTGCCAAGAGCGGTCAGGAACGCGGACGCAGCGTCTCCCGCAACGCCTCGACCCCCGTGTATCGGGGCTGCCACCCGAGCTTCTGCTTCGCCTTGGTCGTGTCCATGATCGATGGGTGGCTGATCGCCTCGACCCACTCGGTGGCGGGCGGCGCGCCGGGTGGCCGGGGCAGCGATGCCGCCGCGCGGGCCGCGGCGTGGACGGCGCGGGCGGGGATCGGGATCGGCGCCAGACCCAGCTCGCGGGCTACGTCAGCGCCCGTCAGGACGCCGTCGCCGGCGATGTTGTAGGCACCGGGTGGGCCTTGCCCGAGGACGCATTTGAGCAGCGCCTGGCCGACGTCGTCCTCGTGGATGAACTGCAGCTGGACATCGGGCGCGAGGGACGGGACCGGGACGGGCAGGCGGTCCACGAGGTCGAGCATCCTGCGTCCGGCCCGGGCCACGGGCGCCGGCAGCGCGTCCTTGGCGCCCATCGCGTGCGGGCCCAGCACGATCGGTGGGCGCACCATGTACAGCTCGAGCTTCGTGTTCGCGCGCGCCTCGTCGTTCAGCAGCCGCTCGAGCTCCGCCTTCTCGCGGGCGTAGAACAGGCGCGCCGCCGGTCGCGTCGGCCAGTCCTCGTCCATCCCGACCGGGTTGTCGGGGTGAAAGCCGTAGGCGGCGACCGACGACGCATACACGAACCGCTTGGCGCCCGCGTCGGCCGCGGCGCGGAACGCGTTCAGGGTTCCGCCGACGTTGATCGCCCGGATCGTCTCGGCCGAGGAGGTGCCGGTGATCATGAACGCGAGGTGGACCACGACGTCCGCGCCCGCGAACGCGGCCGTCAGCGCGTCCTGGTCGCGGACATCGCCCTGGCGGTACTCCATCTTCGTCCACCCGTGCTGGGCGGGGTCAAAGGACCGCCGCGCGATCCCCACGATCCGCGCGATTCGCGGCTCGGACTGGAGCAACGGGATCAGCCCGAAGCCGAACGTGCCGGTGGGGCCCGTGACCGCGACGACGAGCCGAGTTTTTGAGGAGGGGGGGATGTGGCTGTCGTTACCCACGTAATCTTCGCTCTACTCGCGGGTAACCCCCCGTGCCGCGGACCGAAGGAGGCAAACGAACATGGAAGCAGCAACGCCGGAGGAAGAACTTGCCGCCACGATCGGCGAAGGGGAAGCGCCGCCGTTCTCGCTCGAGCTCAGCCAGGATCAAAAGGACATCCGCGACTGGGTGCACGGGTTCGCCGAGCAGACGGTGAGACCGGCCGCGGCGGAGTGGGATGAGCGCGAGGAGACGCCGTGGCCCGTGATCCAGGAGGCGGCGAAGATCGGGCTCTACAGCCTCGAGGGCATTGCCCAGTTCTGGTTCGACGCGAGCGGGATCATGTTCCCGCTCGTCAACGAAGAGCTGTTCTGGGGCGACGCCGGCATCGGCATGTCGATCATGGGAACGACGCTCGGCGTCGCCGCGATCCGCGCCAACGGGACACCGGAGCAGTGGGGCGAGTGGATCCCCCAGTGCTTCGGCACCGAGAGCGAGCCGACGGTGGCGGCGTTCTGCGTCTCTGAACCCGATGCGGGGTCCGACGTCTCCTCGCTGCGGACCCGCGCGAGGTACGACGCTGGGGCCGACGAGTGGGTCTTGAATGGCCAGAAGGCGTGGGCGACCAACGGCGGGATCGCCGCTGTCCACGTGGTCGTCGCCCAGGTTGACCCCGAGCTGGGGGCGCGCGGTCACGCCTCGTTCGTGATCCCGCCCGCAACCACCGGACTCGAGATGGGCACCAAGGTCAAGAAGCACGGGCTGCGGGCATCGCACACCGCCGACGTCTTCCTCGACGACGCCCGGATCCCGGGCCAGTGCCTGCTCGGCGGCAAGGACAAGCTCGACGAGCGGCTCGCGCGCGCCCGGGAAGGGCAGGGCTCACGTGGGCAGGCGGCGATGCGCACGTTCGAGATCAGCCGGCCGACGGTTGGTGCGCAGGCGCTGGGGATCGCCCGGGCGGCGTACGAGTACGCGCTCGGCTACGCACGGGAGCGGGTTCAGTTCGGTCGGCCGATCATCGACAACCAGGCAATCGCATTCGCGCTGGCGGACATGAAGATGGAGATCGACGCCGCGCGCCTGCTCGTCTGGCGGGCGGCCTGGATGGGCCGCAACGGCCACGACTTCGACAACGCCGAGGGCTCGATGAGCAAGCTCAAGGCGGGTGAGGTCGCGGTGTGGGCGACGGAGCGCGCGATGCAGATCCTGGGCGGCAACGGCTACACGCGTGAGTATCCCGTCGAGCGGATGCACCGCGACGCCAAGATCTACACGATCTTCGAAGGCACGTCCGAGATCCAGCGGCTGGTGATCGCCCGCGCGATCTCGGGGCTGCAGATTCGCTGAGAACCGCGCAGCCCTGCGCGGTGGCGGGCTTGCGTGGGTCAGAGCGCGAAGTATCGTTTGCCTAGCTGGGACTACTGAAAGAGGGTCGACATGGGCGTGCACGACATCAGCCTGGAGGCGGTTGTCCGCCGGGTGTGGGAGATCTATCGCGATCAAGCCGGTGTCCTACTCGGGACGGCGGTTGTCCTGTTCGCCGTGCAGTTCCTCGTCTACCTGCTGCTCCCGGGCGTGGTCGGGATCTTGACCGCGCTGCTGTTCTGGGTCCTCAGCACGCTCTACCAGGGGATGGTCGTCGAGCTCGTGCAGGATATTCAGGACGGTCGGCGCGACCATTCGATCGGTGACCTGCTGCGCAGCGTCGAGCCGGTGCTGCTGCCGCTGATGGCGGTGTCTCTGATCTTCGGTATCTGCGTCGGGATCGGCTTCGTGCTGCTGATCGTGCCGGGGCTGTTCCTGATGACGATCTGGGCCGTGGTGGCACCGGTCATGGTGCTCGAGCGCCCGGGCGTGTTCGCGGCGTTCGGCCGCAGCCGGGAGCTGGTGCGCGGTAACGCCTGGGCCGTGTTCGGAGTGATCGTCGTCCTGTACCTGGCGGTGGTCGTGGTCAGCATCGCCGCCGGTCTGATCTCCAACGGGTTGGGATCGGTGGGCCGATCGTTGATCCAATGGGCCGCGAACGTCGCGGTCGCGCCGGTGGCGGCCCTGACCGCCTCGGTGCTGTACTTCCGGCTGCGCCCGCAGCCGTCGGACCCGGTCGTGGCGGGGACCGCGAGCACCGCGCCGCCGGTGCCGTGAGGGCCCCGGTGGCGCGACCCCTAGCCGAGATACAGCGCCACGTTGCGATCGAGCCGCCCGCCGGCGAATCCCTGGGGGCGGCCACCTTGCGCGTCCAGATAGGACAGCTCGCGTGATATCTCGCCGAGCCCGAGCCCGAGCCCAGGCCCGCGCCCACGGCCGAGCCGCCGGTCGACCCCGGATCCGGCGGAGACGTGATCGAGCATCCACGTCTGAACCGCCACGCCGCCGCCACCGGTCTCGACGATCCTCAACGCCCGCGCCTGCTGCGGATAGTCGATCAGCGACGCGGTGCTGATCAGCCAGTAGCCACCGCTCCCGCCGGTCGACCGCGGCGTGATCTGGCTGCGATGGGTGTGGCCCGAGAGCGCCGCGATCACGCGGTCGTGGTGATCGAGCAGGGCGAGCAGCTGCTCGCCCCCGTCGGAGCTCTCGAGTGGCTGGTGGGAGACCACGATCACCCAGCGATCCGCGGCCCCCGAAAGCTCGGAGGCCAGCCATGCCGGCTGTCCGGCTCGGACCAGGCCGCCCGACCCGCCGCCGCGGCGGGCCAGGTCGAGCACGATCAGCCGCAGCCGGTCGCCGACGTCGACGTGGTAGTCGAGCGAAGCCATGGGTGAGCGCACACCGCTGGCGGAGCGGAGGCGGCCAACCACCTCGGCCACGTCGAGCTCGCGTCGCGCGGAGTCGGCGGGCACACGCACCTTGGGCGCTGCGAGCGCTCGCGCCAGCAGCCAATTGACGAGTTGCGGAGCCGGGGGACCGTCCGGCGAGTAGCCGGCGCCCAGCGAGATGCCCGCCGGCGGGGTCAGTCCCGGCGGCAGCTCCCACACCGCCTTCGCGCCGAGCGCGAGCGAGCGGGTCTCGCCGGTGGGCGGGATCTCGCCGGCGACGAGAATGTCGTGGTCCCCGAGCACCGGACACCAGCGGGCGCCGAGTCCGGAGCTGCGGAACGAGCTGACCGCCTGGCGAAGCAGGTCCGGGTGCCGGGGGGCGTCGAGGTCGGGGCGGTAGTAGAACGGGTCGGGATCGCTCGCCAGCTGCACGCCGAAATAGCCGTGCGGCCCGCTGCCGGGGTGCACGATCCCGCCCCGCAGCACCGCCAGCGCCTGGGAGAGCTCGTTGCTCTGGTCGTTGTCGATCAGATCACCGCCCTGGATCACGAGGTCGGGCGCCAGCGCCCTGATCGCGCGCGCGGCGCCGGACAGAACCTGGGTGGTGAGCGTCTCCTGGGGCCGGAACGTCGACTGGAACGGTGGGCCCAGCCGGTCCAGGAACGTCACCCGCGCCGGGGAGGACGCATCGAGGACGTGGGCGTCGGTGACGTGTGCGATCGTGGCCAGGACCCCGGTGGGAGCCCGTCGCCGGCCGAGCTCGGTGCGCGCGATCAGCGGCTCGCCGGGACCCGGGGCCAGCACCCCGGTTCCGGCGAGGTCGCGCCAGGTGGCCTCGAGCGTCGACCCGCTCGCCGCGACGTGGCCCGAGCGCCCGCCGCCGCAGCCGGCGAGCAGGGCTGCGCCTGCCGCGATCTCGACCAGCGCCCGTCGTCGGGTGATTGGCTTCATCACGGGCCGCTCCCCAGGCCGGCGAGCACCGCCTCTCGGGTGGCCTGCCGCGCCACCCACAGCACGGCGAACGCCCCGGCCACCGCCAGCCCGAGCAGGACCGCCGCCACCTCCAGGTTGCTGGCCGCAAGCGGCAGCGTCGCGTAGCTCGCGGCGAGCCGCGACATCGCCGGCCCCAGCACGATCCGCTCGAGCACGATCCCGAGCGCCGCGGCGGGGACGACGAGGGCCAGGACAGCGCCCGCCAGCAGCCGCCTGACCGCCGCGCCACCGCCTCCGAACGCGCGCAGCACCGAGACCGTGCGGCGGCGCTCCTGCACGGTGAGGGCGCACGCCTGAACCAGCGCGTACAGGCAGACCAGCCCGTCCACGATCGCGATCGCCTGGAGGATCGACCGCAGCGTGTTGACGAGTGGCACGCCGCGGGCCGTCGCGCCGGCGGCGGGCGCCGCGGTCGGGCCGAGCGCGGCCGAGACCGCCGACGTGTTCGCTCCCGGGCGCAGGCGTACCGCGATCTCCTCGGGAGCCGAGGGATCGCCGGCCAGCAGCGCCGCGGCGGGCACGTACGCGACCCGCCCCTCGTGGTCCAGCGAGCTCACCACCCCGACGACCCGCGTGCGCAGCTCGTGGCCGGACGGCAGCTCGATCGCCAGCGTCGCGCCCGGAGCGAGTCCCAGTGCGTCGGCCAGCCCCGCCCCGACCACCGCCTGCCCGGGGCCCCTGATCCCGGTTCCCGCGACGAGCGGCGGGTTCTCGAACGTCTGCTCGTTGCCGGGATAGGCGATCACGTCGATCGTCTCATCGAGCGAGAACGAGTCGAGCGCTTCCTCCTCGTAGCGCGGCGCCGCCGCCTGCACGCCGGGGATCGCGCGCACCCGAGCCGCGGACGAGGCGGGAAGCTGCGCCGTCAGCTGGTAGCGCTTGCCGAGCGCGCCCGGATCGGTCTCGAGCGCTCCGAGCGCGGAGGCGAGCGCCAGCATCAGCAGCACGAACGCGGTCGAGATCCCGAGCGCGGTCGCCGTCGCGAGCCACCGCGCCCGCCGCGCGCCGACGAGCCGCGCGCCAAGCGGAGCGAGGCCGAGGGCAACCGGGAACCACGATCGCCGTCCGGGCCGCCGCCGGCGCGCGAACTCGGCGCCGCGGAGCAGCGCCACCGGCGAGCGACCAGCCGCGCGCCAGGCCGGCCATGCCCCCGCCAGCACCGGGATCGCGATGCTCGCCGCCCACGCCGCCGCCAGCGGAGCGAGCAAGGAGACCCCCGGGGGCGGCTCGTTCAAGAGCATCAGCAGCCGGCTGGTCGGGGAGTAGGTGGCGAGCGTGCCGGCGATCACCCCGATCGTCGCCGCGGGAACCGAGACAAACAGGCTCTCGAGCGCCTGCGTCGCGGCGAGGTAGCCGCGGGAGGCGCCGACCGCGCGGCGCACGCCGATCGCGCCGAGCCGGCGCTGGACCTCCGCGCGGGCGGATGCGGCGAGCATCACGCCGGCGGTCACGAGCGCGATCACCGACAGCGCGACGAGCAGGTCGATCACGATTCCCGCGGCCTGGTCGAGGAGCACCCGCACGCCCGAGCGCGTGATGAACTGAAGGCCCTGCAGCCCGTAGCTGATCGCGCGCGCCTGCACGAGCACCTCGTCGAGCTGGCGAGGGTCGCGCAGCCAGATCTGCGCCAGATCGACCTGCGGATCGGCGCTCGTGCGCAAGCGCGTCTCGAGCGCGGCCTGCGAGACGTACACCCGCGGCGCGGCGAGCGGATAGGAGACGTTGTCGGGGCTTTCGGAGAAGCCGACCACCCGCTGCTCTCCGAGGCCGTCGATGTAGAGCGTGCCGCCGAGGTGGATGCCCCACGCCGCCGCGAGGCCCCGCTCGACCACGACCTCGCCCGGCCGCCGATCTGTCATCTGGCGACCCGCGACGATCGCGTAGCCGCGGCGGCCCGGGCCGACGACCTCGACATCGCCATCGGAGCTCTCGTTGGCGCCGGCTTGGAGATCCACGCCGGTGGCCTCCGCTCGCAACGAGAACGCCGCGATGTCCGGGAGGGACGCGATCCGGTGGGCGACGCGGTCGGCCGGCTGCTGGTTGAAGCGCACGATGATGTCGGGAAGATCGGCGGCGCGGGCGGCGCGGTCAAAGCCGCGGCCGAGGCCGTCCGAGACCACCAGCGCCGCTGCCAGCATCGCTGCGGCGAGCGCGATCCCCAGCGCGGTCAGCAGCGACCGGCGCCGCCGTAACCGCACGCCGTAGCGGGCCTCGGCAAGGGCGGCCCTCAGGCGGACTCCCGCAGCCATGGGGCCCGCTGCGTGGCGCCGTCGAGGAGCCGTCCGTCCTCGAGATGGAGCACGCGGTCGGCAATCGAGGCCGCCTCCGGCTCGTGTGTGACGATCACCACCGCTCGCCCAGGGAGCCTGCGTAACAGCTCGAGCACCGCCCGGCCGTTGTCCTGGTCGAGGTTGCCGGTCGGTTCGTCGGCGAGCACGAGCGCCGGGTCGTTGACCAGAGCCCGGGCGATCGCCAGCCGTTGCTGCTCGCCCCCGGAGAGCTCGTGCGGCCGGCGATCGGCGATCTCCGCCAGCCCCAACTCACCGATCAGCCCGCGCCCCCGCCGCTCGCCACCGCGGCGCGCGCCGGGCAGCCGCGCCGGCAGCAGCACATTCTCTTCTCCGCTCAGCTCCTCGATCAGGTGAAATGACTGGAACACGAAGCCGATGTGACGCAGCCGGGTTCGCGCCAGCGCCCGGGCGCCCTGCGCCGTCAGCTCCTGCTCGCCGAGCCGGATGCGTCCGCGATCGGGCCGGTCGAGTCCTCCCAGCAGGTGCAGCAGTGTCGACTTGCCGCTCCCCGAGCGCCCCAGCACCGCGACCACTTCGCCGGCGCCGACCTCGAGGCTGACGTCGTCCAGCACCCGCCGGGCGGCACGTCCGGCACCGACCGTCTTGCTGATCCCGTGCGCTTGAAGGACGGGCACTGCGATTACGGTAGCGAGGGCAGGGCGGCGCTGGGGCGGTCGGGATCGATGCAGGTCACCTCGACGGTGCCGCTCACCGCGAACGACCACGAGGGTGACCAACCGGGCTGGCCACTTCAGCCCCAATCGATCACCCTCAGCGGTCCGGGGGCGTTTCGTCTCAGCCGCTGACCGGTTCCGCCACAGCCCGGGCCTCGGTCGCAGCCCTCACCGGCGCCGGCCGCCGCGACCCCAGCCACTTCGGCATGTACCACGCCCGCTCGCCGAGCAGCGCGAGCGTCGCCGGCAGCAGCACCCCGCGGATCACGGTCGCGTCGATCAGGATCGCGGCCGCCAGGCCGACGCCCATCTGCTTGAACTCGATCAGGCTCAGGGTGCCGAAGATCCCGAACACGCCGACCATCACCAGCGCCGCGCTGGTGACGACGCCGGCGGTGCTGCGAATCGACTGGGCCACTGCCTCACGCGCCGGGACGCCGCGGTCGACTGCCTCGCGGATCCGGCTCAGGATGAACACGTGGTAGTCCATCGAGAGGCCGAACAGCACCACGAACAGGAACAGCGGCAGCCACGAGGTGATCTCGCTGGTGCCCTGGAAGCCGAGCAGCTGGTGGCCGAAGCCGTGCTCGAAGACGAGCACGAGCAGGCCGTAGGCGGCCGCGACCGAGAGCAGGTTCAGGACGATCGCCTGAATCGGGATCACGATCGAGCGGAACGTGAACAGCAGCAGCAGGAACGCCATCCCGAGCACGAACGCGAACACGATCGCGAGGTGCGAGTCCATCGTCTGATTGAAGTCGACGGTGCCGGCGGTGTTGCCGGTGACGCCGGCCTGCACGCCGGCGACCGCGCCGACCGTCGCCGGGACCAGTGACCGGAGCCGGGCCAGCGCGTGGTCGGACCTCGCGTCCGTGCCGTTGCCGGCGAGCGGGATTGCGATCGTCTCGGCCTGGTGGTCAACGCTCTGCTGCACGGTGACCGGCCGCAGCAGTCCCGGCGTGTTGTTCGCCTTCGCGATCAGCTGCGCGATTCCAGCCTGAATCGCGGATGCGCGGACGTCGTGCGCCTGTACCCCGACGTAGGCCGGCTCGGAGCCGCCGGGGAAGGCCCGCTGGATCCGGTCGTAGGTCCGCATGATCGGGATGTTGCGCGGGAGCGATGACGCCCCGGGCAGGGAGGTGTGCATGTTCAGCACGGGCAGGGCCAGCCCGATCAGCGCCAGCGCGCTGATCGCCGCGGCGATCCCCGGCCTGCGCATCACCGGCGCCAGCACCAGGCCCCAGATGCGCGACTCGCCGGCGCCCGAGCGCCGGAGGCGGTGAAGCAGCGGGACCCGACCCTTGTCCACGCGCGATCCGAGCGCGCTCAGGATCGCTGGCAGCACGGTCAGCGAGCCGACCATCGCCACCGCGACGACCATGATCGTCCCGACCGCGAACGATGCGAACACCCTCGATCCGGCGAAGAACATCCCGGCCATCGCGATCATCACGGTCAGGCCGCTGACCAGGATCGCGCGCCCCGAGGTGGCCGCCGCCGCGTGCAGGGCCGCCTGATCGCCGGCGCCGGCGGCGCGCTCCTCGCGCTCGCGACGGAGGTAGAACAGCGAGTAGTCGACGCCGACGGCGAGCCCGATCAGGAGCACGACGGAGCTGATCGCGCCGTCCATCGGCAGCAGCTGCGAGACCGCGCCAATCAGCCCGAGTGTGCCGCCGACGGCGGTCAGTCCGAGCAGCATCGGTAGGCCGGCCGCGATCAGCGAGCCGAACGCCAGCACCAGGATCGCCAGCGTGATCGGGAGCGAGAGCTTCTCGGCGCGGGAGAAGTCCTGACCGAGCGACTTGTTCAGCGCCTTCTGCGAGCTCGCGTCGCCGAACTCCTCGATCCGCAGCGACGGATGGCTCTGTGCGGCCGCGGCGGTCGCCGCCAGCACCTGATCGACGTTGCCCTTCGTGCCCAGCTGCAGGCTCACCAGCGCCGAGTGACCATCCTTGGAGATCGCGCCGCGCTGACCCGGCGAGTACGGCGTCACCACGTCGCTGACGTGCGGGATCCGCCGGTCGCGCGCCGCGACGTCCTGCACGGCGGCGCGGAAGCGGGGACTGGACGCCACCTGGCCATGGCGACCCTGGATCAGGATCGTCTCATTTGAGGTCTGGGGAAAGTGGTGGCGCAGGAAGCTGTCGACCTGTCCGGACTGGCCGCTGCCCTCGTGGGTGTCGATCTTCGTGCCAAGCGCTCCACTGAGCGCCACGGCGATCGCGACGAACACGAACCAGCCGATGATCGCCCGCTTGCGGTGCCGCGCGCTCCAAGCTCCGGCGCGGGCGGCGAGGTTCGATTTGAACATGCTGTTTGCTCCTCCGGTGAGTGGTTTTCGAGCCATAGGGCAAGCTCCCACCGGAGCCCCGCCGCCACCAGCACGGGGGCTGGTGTCATGAGGTAGGGAAAACTGGAAACCGCTACCGGTGGCCAGCCGGTGGGCGCGCAGAGTGGATCACGCGTCTTGCTGAAGGTAAGCCAGCACCGCGAGGACCCGGCGATGGTCCGTCGAGGATTGCGGCAGATCGAGCTTTGACAGGATGCTCTGGACGTGCTTCTCCACGGCTCCGACGGTGAGCACGAGCGATTCTGCGATGCCGACGTTCGATCTCCCCTCGGCCATCAGCGCCAGCACCTCGCGCTCGCGCGCGGTGAGTCGCTCGAGCGGACCGCCCTCGCGGCGGCGGCGGAAGAGCTGAGCGACCACTTCGGGGTCGAGCGCGGTGCCGCCGTCGGCGACGCGCCGGACCGCCTCCAGGAAGTCGACCACGTGCATCACCCGGTCCTTGAGCAAGTATCCGATCCCACCTCCTCGATCGGCTAGCAGTTCCTCGGCGTAAGCCTGCTCGACGTACTGCGAGATCACGAGCACGGCGGTGCCGGGTACGCGGCGGCGGACCTCGAGTGCCGCGCGCAGCCCCTCGTCGCGGAAGTTCGGCGGGAGGCGGATGTCAACCACGGCGAGATCCGGCTCCCGCGCCACGACCTCGCGGACGAGCGCGTCGCCATCACCGACCGCAGCCACCACCTCTATGTCGTTGTCCCGCAGGAGCCGGGTCATTCCGTCTCGCAACAGCGCCAGGTCTTCGGCGATCACGACGCGCATGGCAGCTGTGCGCGGATCCGCGTCGGTCCTCCTCGTGGGCTGATTACGCTGAGGGTTCCGTCGAGCGCCTCGACTCTGCGCCGCAGCCCGCGCAGGCCGCTGCCCTCCGGATTGGCGCCACCGACTCCATCGTCCTCCACTTGCAGGTCGACGAGATCGCTGGTCCGCCCGATCTTGATATCGAACCGCCCGGCGTGCGCGTGCTTGGCGGCGTTGGCGAGAGCCTCGGCCACCACGAAGTAGGCGGCACTTTCCACCACCGGGGCTGGACGCTCCTCGAGGTCGACGGAGAGCGTGACCTTCATCGGTGTCGAGTTCGCCAGCGACTGGAGCGCCGCCTCAAGTCCGCGGTCGGCCAGCACCGGGGGGTGGATGCCGCGTGCAAGGTCGCGAAGCTCCCGCAAGGCGTGCTCGGCGCCAATCCGTGCCTCGGCGAGCAGCTCGCCGACGCGCTGGGGATCGTCGGCCAGTTTCTGCTCGGCCATCCCCAAGCTCATGCCGAGCGCGACCAACCGCGCCTGGGCGCCGTCGTGGAGGTCGCGTTCGATCCGCCGGAGCTCGCTGTCCTGGACGTCCACGGCTCCAGCGCGGGTGCTCTCGAGGGTTTCGATCCGCTCGGCCAGTTCCGCGTGGCCGGGGGACGAGAGCAACCCGGCGACCGTCTGCGCGCAGAATACGAGCACGATCCCGAGCATCGGCCAGACCGGCCAGAAGTATCCGTGTCCCGTAATCGCCCAGATCGCGATGAAGTACAGGGACAGGGCGACGCCTACGCCCGCGGTCCCGGTGAGCGCACGACTGTCTCGGAAATGGCCGACCAGCGACGGGCGCTCGGCGATCAGCACGAACCAGCGGTGGATCCCGAGCGCCAGCGCGAGCGGGAGCACGACCCAGATCGGCCAGAAGTAACCGAGCGAGGTCAGCGCCCAGATCAGCACGAGCACGAGTACGACGATCCCGTCGACGGCCGCATGGACCTCGAACGCGCGCCGCGGGGGGACGCTCGCCGGCGGTCGGCCCGCGACGGCGGTCCCGCCGACCAGGCCAGTTGCCGGCACTCCGCCCCGGGTAGCCGTCGCGCCCGGGACACCGGTCAGGCTCCCGGGCGTGACGCCCGGGACACCGGTCGGATTCCCCAGCAGCCCGGAGACGATCGGTGAGAACATGGCCGTCAGCGGGTTCACGATCAACAGGGTCGCCGGGAGCAGGACCAGGCCCGCCGGCACCAGCGCGAGCGACTCGAGGAACGTGTGAGGGCGCCAGAACCCCAGGTGCGCCCCGCCGTGCACGAACGGGACCCAGAATGGCGCAAAGATCATCCCGAGCGCGGTGGCAAAGAGGCCCAGGAGGGCGACGGCAACCGGGAACCCGGCGAACCACCGAATCAGCAGGAATGCCTGCGCGCGCCAGAAGCCGGCGTCGAACATCGCGCGGAAGCGTGCCCAAAAGCCGCCCGGTGTCGGGGTGGGGGAGGGAGCGGGGAGATCGACGTCGAGCAGCGAACGCGCGATCTCGGCTTCAACCGCCGCGAACCCGCGGGTCATCGCGGCCAGGCCGATCAGCAGCGGGATCACGAATGGCGTGATCATCAAGCCCAGGCAGAGGCTCCAGACGGTCACCAGCGCCACAAACCAGGCCAGACCGAGCGGCAGCCCCAAGAGCAGATAGACCAACCGGCGATAGGTCGCCGGATCGGCCAGTGTGGGTCTTATCAGCGCCATCTCTCGGCCCGAGTTTGCTCCATTCGAGTCCAGGTAGCAACGCTGGGATCGCGAACCCTGCGCGGTGATGCGGTGGTCAACTGCGCCTTCCTTTCCTCGCCTGCAAACAGGGGTGAAGCGTCGCTCCCCACGCCCGGGCCGCCAATGGAGGCCGCTGGCCTCGTGTACTGCAGCTAACTGGCGTGCCTGCTCGCCGACGGGCCGCCGGGATCGACTTCCTGCTCAGGACCCCCTCGCCGGCGCGGCGCTCAGCGGAGCTCGCCGACGAGCGCCTCGTAGTCCTCCCACGTGTCGACATCCCGCGGGATCAGCCCGTCGATCGCCACCTCGGCGACCTGAGGCTCGTAGCGATCGAGGAGCTTCCACACGCCCTTGTCGCCGTGCAGCGCCGCGAGCTCGGCGAACATCCCGCGCGCGAAGGCCAGCGGGTGGCCGCGCCCGTCGGCGTAGGCGCACGCGGCGAGCGGCGCATCACCGAGCCCGGCCAGGAGCTTGGCGACGGTGCCGCCGCTGACGCCCGGCTGGTCTCCGAGCATCAGCACGAGCACCTCGCTGCGAGGGTCGACGGCGTCGAGCGCGGCGGCGATCGACGACGAGCAGCCCTCGCCGAAGTGGGGGTTCTCGACCACTTCCACGCCGGCGAAGGCGACCGCGGTGCGCACCTCGCCGGCGCCGCCCCCCAGCACGCACAACCGCTGGTCGAACGGGCACTCGCGGGCGAGCTCGAGCACGTGCTCGAGCAGCGTCGAGTGGCCGTAGGGCAGCAGCTGCTTGGGGCGACCCAGGCGCTTGGAGCCCCCCGCCGCGAGCACCAGGCCCGTGACGTACGGCCTATCCCGCGGCGCCATGCTCGGCGTGCTGCTGGGCGTACGCGTCGCGGCAACGCTCGCCGCAGAAGTACACGCGCTGGCCGGCGTCCTCGAGGGACGGGGTTACGGCGCTGACGGCGACCTCCATCCCGCAGACCGGGTCGACGCTCGAGGCGCCCGCGGCTCGGCCGGGGTGAGCGTGCTGCTCGGAGATCAGCTCGGCGAGGATCGAGATCGCGATCTCCGCCGGCGTGCGCGCGCCGATGTCCAGGCCCGCGGGCGTGTGCAGCTGGGCGCGGAGCTCCTCGGGAACCTCGAGCGCGGCGCGCACGGCGCTGCCTCGGGTGGTGCTGGCGACGAGCGCGACGTAGGGGACTCCGGCCGCGAGCGCCTCGGCCAGCGCCCGCTCCTCGCCGTTGCCGTGCGACGCGACGATGACCGCCGCGTCGCCGAGGCTAGGGTGGACTTCGTTCCCGGCCACGCGCACCACGTCGTAGCCGGCGGCGCCGGAGAGCTTTGCCAGCGCGGTGGCGATCGGCGCCGAGCCGACGACGAGGATCCGCGCCGCGGGCAGCTGGGGCTCGAGGAAGATCTCGAGTGAGCCGCCGCTCAGGCACGGGTTGTGCTCGACGATCGCCCCCTCGATCAAGTCCTCGTCCTCGGGGGCGCCGTCGCCCGGGATCAGCCGCAGCAGCAGCGGCTCACCGGTCTCCAGCACGCGCAGCGAGTACAGCCGCACCGTCGACTCGGCGCAGACGCCGCCCACGAACCCTTCGATCGTCCCGTCTGCGAGCACCACCGCCGAGTCGCCCGGGCGCACGCTGGTCGGCCGCCCCGCCCGCACGACCGTCGCGAGCACGAACGGGGCCCTGCCCTGCGACAGCGCTTGTACGCGTTCTGCGAGCTCGCCTTTGATCATCGCCTCGGCCGTCTGGCGGGGGCGAACGGCACCTCCGCCGAGATGTTGACGGTCCGGCAGCGAGCGCAGCGAACGCGGACTCTCCGGGTCATGTACTCGGGGTCCATGGCCGCCGCGAGCAGGTTGCCGCACTGCACGCAGACGTAGTCGTAGTGGCCGTTGCCGCGGAACACGGGCCGGTTCGGATCCTCCTGGACAGCGGTCCCGCCATCGATCGGCACCTCGCCCTCGCGGACCGCTCGCATCGTTCGCTGCGCCATTCCCGCACCCTCAGATCGTTGCCAGCTTGGTGGTGAAGTCCTTGATCAGCGCATCGAGCACGCTGACGACGACGCCTTCGCCCATCGACGCGGCCTTGCCGGTGATCTGCGCGGCGGTGTGGATCGTGCCGCCGCCGTCGGAGAGCGCGAAGGTGACGTCCGCGTTGGCGTAGCCCTGCCCGCCGGCCTCCTTCGACTTGACCTGCATGAGCGCGCGGTGGCTTGACTCGTCCCGCTCAACCACCGTCACCGTGCCGGTGAACGTCATCGACATCGCGCCCATTTTGACCTTGATCTCGGCCTTGGCGCTCTCCGGGCCGGTCCGCTCGAGCACGGAGCCCCCCTGCACGCACGGAATCAGGCGCTCGAGGTCAAGGATCGCCTGCCAGTTCTCCTG
Source organism: uncultured Solirubrobacterales bacterium (assembly GCA_963799745.1). Lineage (GTDB taxonomy): Bacteria > Actinomycetota > Thermoleophilia > Solirubrobacterales > Solirubrobacteraceae > Palsa-465. The sequence goes on from CAWCYH010000004.1 coordinate 64,463, forward strand.
AACCGGCTTTGACGTCGAGAAGGAGTGATCGAGCTCAACCATGATGTCTCTCCTGGATTAAGATTAGGGTTGCGGCTCGCTGATGTCGATCGGGCCAGGCTCCTACGTCTTCGGACCGCAGAACGCGGAGCTACTCGTGCACACGCGCAGGACCGGCGCGGCCGCCAAGGCTGGACACGATCTCGAGCTCGAAGTGACCTCATGGAGTGGGACGCTCGAGGTCGCCGGCGAGCCGAGCCAGACCACGATCGCGCTCAGCGCCGACGGAGGATCACTGCGCGTGCGGGAGGGTAGAGGGGGGATCCAGGAGCTCGGCGAAGAGGATATGGACAGCATCCGCCAGTCGATCGACGACGATGTCCTGAAGCGCAGCGCGATCGAGTTTCGCTCGAGCGCGGTGCAGGCCGGCGCCGGCACAGACCAGCTGCGCGTGCAGGGCGAGCTCGAGCTGTCCGGCCAGGCGCGCCCGGTCAGCTTCGAGCTGACCGTCGCCGATGGCCATCTGCGCGGCGCCGCGACGGTCAAGCAGAGCGAGTGGGGCATGAAGCCCTTCTCGATCCTGTTCGGGACGCTCAAGGTCGCCGACGAGGTGCGGGTCACGATCGCCGCGGAGCTCTAATCGCGATAGACGGTCTGGGCGTCGAGCCCGCCCTCGACATTGGGTGGCAGTGCCCCGGTGCCGTGGGCGTACAGCGCGAGGTCGGCGATCGTCCTGACCGAGGTTGGATCGCGGTCCTTGAGGAACGCTCCGTTGTCCCAGCTGAGGCTCTCGGCGGGAGCCTCGAGCGCGGCTCCGGCCAGCTGCTGCGCCTTGTCGCGGATCTTCGCGGTGGCGCTGGAGATCGCGGCCGGCGTTCCCTCCGACGGGCTGGTGTTGTACCCGTGATCCTCTCCGAAGCGGTCGAGATCGGCGGGCACGACCTTGACGTCGAGCGCCGGGACGCCGAGCTCCTGGGCGACCAGCTGGGCATACTGCCCTTCTTTCCCGTCGGCCTCGGTGGTCAGGCTGAGCACCATCTTGCCGGTCGGGTGCACGCGCAGGAAAACCGCCCGGTATGCCTCATTCGCCACGTCTGAGCCTCCTCACTGATTTCGTACGCTGTCCTCGGCCTCGCGCGCCAGGCGCTGGCGCTCCTGGTATGCGGTCAACGCGTTGTGCTCCTCCTTCTCGCAGAAGCTCGGCTGCGGTCCCCCGAGCGGGTGGGGGGGCACGGCGGGGCGCTCGCAGCCGGGGTAGATGCAGATCTTGGCCGCCGCGTCGCTCACGATCCCCATCCCGGTGTCGTGCGGCCCCGGCTCGGCCCGTAGCCGCTCGGCATCGCGACCGAGCTGCCGGGGACCGGGGTGGCGCTCGCCCACGGCTCGTCCTCTGCCGGCGCGGCGACCGGGACGGCGCTCCGGTCCTCGGCCGACGCGTGGCCGGCGATCGCCTCGACCACCTCCGTCAGGGCGGTCAGGTTGTGACCGCTCAGCAGCGCGTCGCAGTGCGGCAGCGCCGCGACCATCCCGCCGGCTCGGGGCACGAAACCGTCCGCGCCGGCGCGCGGGTTGACCCACACGATCCGGTAGGCGAGCCGCGCGAGGCGCTCCATCTCGCGGCCGACGAGCGTCGGATCGCCTCGCTCCCATCCGTCCGAGAGGATCACGATCACCGCTCCGCGCGCCACCCCGCGCCGCCCGTGGCGGTCGTTGAAGGCCTTCAGCGCCTCGCCGATCCGCGTCCCGCTCGACCAATCCGGCGCGGCGGACGCAGCGCTCTGGATCGCGCGCTCGGGGTTGCGCGCCTGCAGCGCCCGGGTCACGCGGGTCAGCCGGGTTGCGAACACGAAGGCCTCGGCGTTGCGCGCGCTGCCGGCGACGCAGGTGAGGAACTGGAGGTAGGCGCGCGCGTAGGGCTCCATCGAACCCGAGATGTCGCACAGCACCACCATCCGGCGCGGGACGACGCGCCGGCGCCGGCGCCTCAGGTGGATCGGGTCGCCGCCCGTGCGCATGCTCCCGCGCAGCGTGCGGCGCAGGTCGATGCGCTGGCCGTGGCGGTAGCGCTGCGCGCGGCGCGTGCGCCGCAGCGGGGTGGCGAGGTGCAGCCGGGCCATCAGCTGATAGAGCTGAGCCAGCTCATCTGCCGAGAGTGCGTCAAAGCGCTTTTCCCGCAGCACCTCCTCCTCGCTGGGCGCCATTGGGACGGCCATTTCGCGCAGGTCGGCGTCCGCTCCCGGGCGCTCACCGTCGCCTGATGCGAACTGCGGGTCTGACCGCTCCGGCCCCGGCGCCGCCGCCGGCCGCTGCGCTTCAGACCGATTCTCGGGCGGTGGGGGAATCGTGGGCCCGCCATCCGGCTCGGTGGGCGCTCGTTCGCGGTCGGCGCCGAACACCGACCGGAACACCGCGTCGAACGCTCTGAGCTGCGCGTGGTCGGAGACGAACACCGCGCGCGCCGTCCAGTACAGGCGCCGGCGGCTGATCGGCTTGACGAGCGTCAGAGCCCGAGCAAAGAACGCCGCCCGCTCGGCGCTCACCGGCAGGCCCGCCCGATGCAGTCTCCGGCTGAACGCGCCCGCCACCGCGGGCAGGTCGAGCTCGATCGTCTCGACGGCGAAACCGGGTGCGTCAGCGCGCGCGTCCAACGAGCGCCTCCAGCCCACTCGCGCGGATCACCTCTTGATCCTCGCGGTACTTCAGGACCGAGCCGAGCGTGCGCTCGATCGCCGGAGCGTCGAGCTGCTCCACCCCGAGCTCGCTCAGGGCGGCCAGCCAGTCGATCGCCTCCGCGATTCCCGGCGGCTTCTGCACGTCGCTGTCGCGCATCCGAGCGACCGCGTCGGCCACCTGCACGGCGAGCGTCTCCGATGCGCCCCGCACGCGGCGACGCACGATCTCGACCTCGCGCTGCGGGCTCGGGTAGTCGATCCACTGGTACATGCACCGGCGCTTGACCGCGTCGTGCAGGTCGCGCGTTCGGTTTGAGGTCAACACGATGATCGGCGGATGGGTGGCGCGGATCGTCCCGATCTCGGGAATCGTCACCGCTGCCTCGGCGAGCAGCTCGAGCAGGAACGCCTCGAAGTCGTCGTCGGCTCGGTCGATCTCGTCGATCAGCAGCACCGCCGGCCGCGGGCCGGGGTGCTCGAGCGCGCGCAGCAGCGGCCGGCGGATCAGGTAGTCGGGACCGAACAGATCCTCCTCGCGGAGCTGTGTCCCGCTCGTGTCGGCGAGCCGGATCGACAGCAGCTGCCGGGGATAGTTCCATTCGTAGAGAGCCTCCGCCGCATCGATCCCCTCGTAGCACTGCAAGCGGATCAGCGGCGTGTCGAGCACCGCCGCGAGCGATTTGCCCGCTTCGGTCTTGCCGACCCCGGCCTCGCCCTCGAGCAGCAGCGGCTGGGGCAGCCGGAGCGACAGGAAGATCGACGTCGCGAGGCCTTCGTCGACGAGATAGTCGACGGCTGCGAGCCGCCGAGCCAGCGTCTCGACATCGGGGACGAGGTGGCGGACCTCGTCGCTCGCCTCGCCGGTGATCCTCGTCTCGCTCATGCCCGAGCGCCCGTCCTGGTGTCGCTCATGTCCCAGCGCCCGAGCTCATTGCGGGGGCTCGGGGCGGCCCTGCATCGCCGCCCACACGCGCGCCGGCGTGCACGGCATGTCGATGTGGCCGACGCCGTGAGTCGCATGGAGCGCGTCGATCACCGCGTCCACGATCGCCGGCGGGGAGCCGACGTTGGGCGACTCGCCGACGCCCTTCGCCCCCAGCGGGTGATGCGGGCACGGAGTGACCGTCTCGCCGAGCTCGAAGTCGGGGCACTCGAGCGCGGTCGGAATCAGGTAGTCCATGAACGACGAGTTCAGGCAGTTGCCCTCCTCGTCGAACGTGAGCACCTCCATCAGCGCGATCCCGATCCCCTCCGCCAGCCCGCCGTGGATCTGGCCGTCGACGATCATCGGGTTGATCCGCACGCCGCAGTCATCGACGGCGATGAACCGCCGGACCTTTACCGCGGCGGTTTCCGGGTCGACGTCGACCACCGCGATGTAGGCGCCGTAGGGGTAAGTCAAATTTGGCGGGTCGTAGATGACCTGGGCGTCAAGTCCCCCCTCCATCCCCTCGGGCATCGGCTCGCCGCTGTAGGCATGCGCGGCGATCTCCTCGATCAGCGCGCCCTGCTCGGGGTCACCCTTGACATACCAGCGGCCCTTCTCCCAGGCGAGATCCTCGAGCCGGGTCTCGAGCATCGTCGCGGCGATCAGGCGCGCCTTGTCGCGCACCTTGCGCGAGACGACCGCGACCGCGGCGCCGCTCACCGGGGTCGACCTCGATCCATACGTCCCGAGGCCGTAAGGCGTGCGGTCGGTGTCGCCGTGGCGGACCTCTACGTCCTCGGGCGGGATCCCGAGCTCCTCGGCGACGATCTGCGCGAACGTCGTCTCGTGGCCCTGGCCCTGGGTCTGGGCGCTGATCGAGACCATCGCCTTCCCGGACGGATGCACCCGCAGGTCGGCGCCGTCGTTCATCGCCAGCCCGAGGATGTCCATGTGCTTGCGCGGGCCGGCGCCGACGCCCTCGGTGAAGAACGAGACCCCGATTCCCATCAGCTCGCCGCGGGCCCGCTTCTCGGCCTGCTCGCGGCGCAGCTCGTCGTAGCCGGCGATCTCCATGGCGACCCTCATCGTGTTCGCGTAGTCGCCCGAGTCATACGTCCAGCCGGTCGTCGTCTCGTACGGGAACTGCTCGGGCTTGATGAAGCTCCGCATCCGCAGCTCGATCGGATCGACATCCATCTCGCGCGCCAGCGCCCCGACCATCCGCTCGACCAGGTACACGGCCTCGGTGATCCGGAAGGAGCACCGGTAGGCGACGCCGCCCGGCGCCTTGTTGGTGTAGACCGCTTTGACCTTCACATGCGAGGCCGCGAGATCGTAGGAGCCGCAGCAGATGTGGAAGAAGCCGGCCGGGAACTTGGTCGGCTGGGCGGTCGAGTCAAACGCACCGTGGTCGGCGATGACGTCGACGCGCAGCCCGGTGATCTTGCCGTCCTTGGCGCACATCTCGGCGTGCATCACGTAGTCGCGCGCAAACCCGGTCGAGAGCAGGTTCTCCGAGCGGTCCTCGATCCACTTGACGGGGACCCCGGCGACGATCGAGCCGGCGATCGCGCACACGTAGCCCGGATAGACCGGCACCTTGTTGCCGAAGCCGCCGCCGATGTCACCGGTGCGGATCCGGATCATGTGCTCGGCGAGGCCGGCGACGTGCGCGTACACGGTGCGGTGCGCGTTCGGCGCCTGGTTGCCGTTGTAGATGTCGAGCTGGCCGGTCCGTGGGTTGAAGTCGGCGATCATCCCGCACGTCTCGAGCGGCGCGGGATGGCAGCGGGGGTAGATGATGTCGCGGGTCACGACGGTGTCGGCTTCGGCGAATGCACGATCGGTGGCCGCTTCGTCGCCGGCCTCCCACAGCGGGCTGGCCAGGTTGTCCGTCTGGCCCTGCTTGTCGTCGCGGATCAACGGCGCGTCGGGATCGAGCGCCTTGCGGGCGTTGATCACCGGCGGCAGCGGCTCGTACTCGACGTCGATCAGCTGGAGGGCGTCGCGCGCCGAGTATTCGTCGGTGGCGATCACGAACGCCACCTCCTGGCCCTGGAAGCGGACCTTGTCGCCGGCCAGCACCGCCTGGGTGTCGTAGGAGATCGTCGGCATCCACGCCAGCCCGAGCGTCTCGAGGTCCTTGGCGGTGACCACCGCCGCGACGTTCGGGTGCGCGAGCGCCCTGGAGGTGTCGATCGAGACGATCCGAGCGTGCGCGTAGGGGCTGCGGAGCATCGCGCCGTGGACCATCCCGGGGAGGCGGATGTCATCGAGGTAGGTGCCCTTCCCGCGGATGAACCGGGCGTCCTCCTTGCGCTTCAGCCGGCCGAAGCCGATCGGGCGCTCCTGGCTCGGGCTCGGGAGGTTCTCTGTAACCGCCATGCTTGTTCACGCCTCCTGTTTGGTCGCGGCTTCGTGCTCGGCCGCCCAGCGCACCGCGCTGACGATGTTCTTGTAACCCGTGCACCGACAGATCGCGCCCGAGATCGCCATCCGAATCTCGCCCTCGGTCGGGTTCGGGTTCTCATCGAGCAGTGCCCGGACCGTCATCAGCATCCCCGGCGTGCAGAACCCGCAGTGGAGCGCATGGCGCTCGTGGAATCCGAGCTGGACCGGGTCAAGTTCGCCGCTGCGCTCGAGCGACTCGACGGTACGGATCTCGTGGCCCTCGCACATCGCTGCGAGGATCGTGCACGACTTGACCGGCTTGCCGTCCATCAGCACCACGCAGGCCCCGCAGTTCGAGGTGTCGCAGCCCCAGTGGGTGCCGGTCAGGCCCGGGGTGTCGCGGATGTAGTGGACGAGCAGCTGGCGCGGCTCGACCTCGCGCGAGACCGGCGTCCCGTTGATCGTGATGTCCAAGTGCATGTTTCACACCTCCGTGTGCAGGGCGCGGGCGGTGGCGCGGCGCAGCGCGCGTTTGGTCAGCACGCCGGCGAGGTGGCGCTTGTAGTCGACCGGTCCGCGGCCGTCGGGGACGGGAGAGCAGTCGGCCGAGGCGATCTCACCCGCCTGTGCGAACAGCTCTTCGGACGGCGCTTTGCCGCGCAGCAGCTCCTCGGCGCGCTCGACGTGGATTGTCGTCGGCCCGACCGCGCTGAGCGCGATGCCGGCGTCGGCCATCGTCCCGCCGTCGATCCAGACCGCCGCCGAGGTGGCCGCGATGGCCCAATCCCCGGCGCGGCGCTCGACCTTCTCGTGGGCACTGCCCCCACCGCGCCGGAGCGGGATGCGGACCTCGGTCAGCAGCTCACCGTCGCCGACCGCGGTCATGTACGGGCCGATGTGGAACTCGTCCATCGCCACCACGCGCTCGCCCTGCGGACCGCGGATCACCGCGCTGGCTTTGACCGCCGAGCAGACGGCGCTCAGGTCCTCGGCGGCGTCGGCCTGACACAGCGAGCCGCCGATCGTGCCGCGGTTGCGCACGACCGGGTCGGCGATCACGCACTCGGCGTCGCGGAACACCGGGAAGTGCTCGGCGAGCAGCTCGGACTGCAGCAGCTCGGCATGGCGCGTGAGCGCGCCGATCCGGATCTCGCCCGCCTCCTCACGGATGTAGGAGAGCTCGTCGAGGTCGTTGATGTCGATCAGGTGCTCGGGGTTGGCGAGCCGCAGCTTCATCATCGGCAGCAGGCTGTGGCCGCCGGCGATCACGCGCGCCTCCGAGCCGAGCCGCTGGAGCGAGGCGATCGCGCCCTCGACGCTGGTCGCCCGCTCATATTCAAACGGGCCGGGGGTCTGCACCTTCGCTCCCTTCCCGCTCGATGGTTGCCGTCGCGCCCGGCAGCCGCTTGCGCGGTCCGCCGATGTCCTCGCGGTGTTCGTACTGTACCGGCGAATCCGTCCCGATCACCGGGGAGCGGGGCAGCGGCTGTGATGGCGCCGGGCGCCCGCCAGGGTAGAGCGCCCGTGCCGAGGAGCTGCCATAGGCCGGGTTGCGGAGCGCCGGGCCGGCCGGGCTCGCCGCCGCGATCGGAGCCTCCCGGCCGAGGCGGGCGAGCGTTAGCGTGCCCTTCGTGTAGACCTCGCCGATCCGCGGCGCCTTGATCGTCTTGCTCTCCGGGAAGTTCCTGAGACCTGCCGCGGCCGCCCCCGGATAGAGGCCGTCGAGCAGGCCGACGGCGTCCTCGATTCCGGCCTTCTTGACGAGCAGGCCCTCGAGCAGGTCGACGCCCGCGTCGAGGTTCTGGTTGATCGATCTCACGACCTCGCCGACCGGCGCGCTCTTCTCGATGATCCCCACCACCCCGGCGATCGCCTCGTCGAGGCCGGTCGTGATCCTCTGCAGCGCGAGGATCGTCGAGACCAGGAAGTAGACGACCGCGAGGACGATCAGCACCACCGCGATGATCATGACTACACCAGCTGCCGGCATCGCTCCTCCTATCGCGCGTCGTCGATGATTACGTCGAGCGAGCCGCCGTAGTCGGCCGCCGTCTCGATCGTCTGCTTTACCTGTTCCTGCGTCGTCAGCAGGAGCGACGTGGCGTCGAGGTCCTTCGACCCCGCGTGCGCGGTCGCGGCGATCGTCTGCACGCTCGGCACGATGCTGTTGGCGGCGTTCAGCACGCCGCGCAGCAGGTACAGGACGACCGGGAGCACCACGAGTAGGAGCACGGCGTCCCCGATCCACTCGAGCGTCATTGCGGCCTCCTATCTGCGACGACCGCGGCCTTCGAGGCGATCCCGGGCAGCGCGCTCAGGATCACATCGAACTGAGCGTTGATGGCCTTGACCGCCGGCTCGAGCGGGCGCAGGTGCTCGGACTCGACGCCTTGCAGCGCGCCAGCCAGGGTGGCCAATCCCTCGGAGATCGATTCCAGATCGCGCCGGACCCGGATCAGCGCCGCCGCGAGCACCGCCACGACGATCACGGCCAGCACGATGCTGAGGATGATCAACGTGGTCTCGCTCATGCTCCACCGAACCCGTCGGTGAGCGCGTTCATGTAGCCGTCCTGCACCACGGCTTCCTCCACGATCAGTCCCAGCACGGGCGCGGTCGCCTCGAGCTGCGGGATATTTGCGGTGTTTGTCGCCACATGGCCGGCGGCGTCGAGCAAGCGGCCGACCGACTTCCTGATGTCGCCGGTGGCCCTCAGCAGGAGGACCAGCAGGGCGGCCACGGCGAGCGCGGCGAGGAGCCCGATGATCAGCGCGATCGTCCAGGCGCCGTGATTGGAGAGCGCTGCGAACGAGAGCATCATTTTCCGACCGCCACCTTTCGCAGCGCCCGCGCCGAGTGCAGGATCCTGACGCCGGAGTCGTTGATCCGCCCGATGTTCGCGAGCTCGGTGGTCTGCTCGCGCACCTTGTCGACGCCCTGCACCGCGGTCTGTGCCTGTTTGGCGATCCGCTGCGCCAGGACGACGATCGCGATCACGATCCCCGCGGCCACGAGCACGACGATGATCCCGAGCACCAGCCCTACGTCCCAACCGGTCGAAGCCCCGATCAAGGTAGGCAAGTCTCACCTCCTCGAATGTGTCCAAGTCTGATCAATTCTCCCGCTGCAATCGTCTGCTGACAACCTCGGTGGGGTGTGGGGTAGTTCAGATGACCTCTCGCAGGCGGATTCCTTTCCGCCGGCGCGACCGGCGGGTCGCTGCGCTCACCGGCGAATCCTTTCGGCCGCGCCGCCCGGCGGCCGCTCACCCCGCCCGGCGGCCGCTCACTCCTCCGGCGGTTCCCGCTCCGCCCACGCCAGGAGCGGTTCCAGCGAGAACACGGCGTCGTCAATGCCTTCGTGCAGGTCCCCTTTGCTTGCGAATCGCCCGGGCACCGTGGCGATCGTCAGCTCGTGCGGGTCGACGTCGTCGATCTCGTCCCAGGTGATCGGGGTCGAGACCGTGCCTTCCCTGATGCCGCGGACCGAGTACGCGCTCGCGATCGTGTGATCGCGCGCATTCTGGTTGTAGTCGACGAACACCTTGTCCGGCTCGCGATCTTTGCGCCACCAGGTCGTCGTCGCGTCGGCGGGGGCGCGGCGCTCGACCTCGCGCGCGAACGCCAGCGCTGCCTGACGCACCTCCCCGAATCCCCACCGTGGCTCGATCCGGACGTAGATGTGCAGGCCGTTCCCGCCCGAGGTCTTGGGCCAGCCGACGGCGCCCAGCTCGTCGAGTACCTCGTGGGCGACGTGGGCGACGCGCCGCACGGTCTCGAAACCGCACTCGGGCATCGGATCGATATCGATCCGCCACTCGTCGGGCCGCTCCACGTCGGCGCGCCGGGAGTTCCACGGATGGAACTCCACCGTCGACATCTGCACGGCCCAGATCACGCTGGCGAGCTCGGTGACGCACAGCTCGTCGGCCGTCCGGTCGAAGCGCGGAAAGTGAATGCGCACCGTTTCGAGCCAGTCGGGCGCGCCCGTCGGCACGCGTTTCTGGTGGACCTTCTGACCGTCGACGCCGTTCGGAAACCGGTGCAGCATGCACGGCCGTTCCCGCAGCGCGCGGACGATCCCATCACCGACGCTCAGGTAGTAGCGGGCCAGATCAAGCTTCGTCTCCCCGCGCGCCGAGAAGTAGATCCGGTCGGGGCTGGTGATCTTGACGGTGCGGTCCCCAACCGAGAGCTCCACGGGCGCGCTCGTGGTCATCATGGTGAATTAGACATCCTGCGTGCGTGGATATCATCGCGTGCCGCTGGCGTATGCTTCGACCGCTCGTGAGGCTCCTCGAGAAGGTCGCGGCTGGGAGGGAGAGGCAGACCATGCAACTGAAGCGACTGCTCCTGGCCACCGCGGTGCTCGGCGCGGTTCTCGCCGCGGCGGCGGTTGCCCCCGCGCGCCCGCTCCACGTCACGTGGATGCAGGGCTACAGCGTCCCCGGCACCCCGGCCAAGTACAACCAGGTCGGGGTGCTCAAGATCGGGCCTCGGTCGGCGAAGAACGTGCTCGTGCTCGAGCCGGGCACGCAGGCCGGCAGTGCCTACTTCGTGCCGCTCGCTCAGTGGCTGGTCAGGACGGTCAAGGGCTGGCAGGTGTGGTCGATCGAGCGCCGGCAGAACCTGTTCGAGGACCAGTCGCTGCTCGGCAAGGCCAAGGAGCACAAGGCGAGTGAGCAGCAGGTCTACAACTACTACTTCGGGTACCTGTCGAATCCCAGCATCAAGCCCCACTTCGTGCCCGTTCCCGACTCGACTGTCCAGTTCGCGAAGCAGTGGGGTACCGGCGTCGCCGTGGGTGACATGCACCGCGTGATCGAGGCGGCGAAGAAGCTCGGCGGCAAGGTCGTCCTCGGCGGCCACTCGCTCGGCGGCGCGCTGGTCACCGCGTATGCCACGTGGAACTTCAACGGCCGTCCGGGGGCCGATGATCTCGCGGGCCTGGTGTTCGACGACGGCGCCGGTGCTGGCCCTCCGATCAGCGCTCAGAGCGCCGCGCAGGTGCTTCAGGGGGTCCAGACGCAGGCCTCCCCGTGGCTCGGCTTGGGCGGCGTGCCGGCTCCGTACTTCGGTCTGTTCGGCTCTTCGGGTGGGCTGGCCGCGTTTCAGGAGCCGGACGCTCCCTCGATCGCCCAGCGGGGCGGACTTCTGAAGCCATTCGGTCTCTCCCCCCCAGTGCCGGCGACGAACCTGGCAGTGTTCGCCTGGAACACGAATGTCGGCACCTCGAAGTTGGTGTTTGCGTTTCAGGCGCACATCGGAAAGGGCATCGCCGCTCGTCCGTCGGACGGTGTTTACGGCTGGGATGGAAGCGGCGCGCTGACCCCCGCGGAGCGCTGGGCGGCGATGCTGGCCGGGCCGGACGTCCCGGGCGCCGACGGGACCGAGTGGTACTTCCCGAACCGTCTCGCCGCCGAGGGTCTCGGGACCGGGGCGATCGACAACGGCAACGCCAACCCGGCGGGTGAGGTCTTCGGCCTGAAGTCGACCCTCGGCCATCACCTCCCAAAACGCCTGCTGATGTACGCCTTCGGCGCTTACGGCGGAGCGGCGATCACCGCCGCGACCGCGCAGCTCGCCGCGCAGTCCGGCATCCCGGCCCGCAACCTGACGCTGGTGAACCGCCACGGCGTCTACGCTCACAACGACCCCGCCGGCGCGTATCCGAAGAACGTGTTCTTCGACCACCTCGTCGGGTTCCTGCACCAGGTCACCGCTCAGGCCAAGCCTCGACATCGCGCGCCGCCCCCAGGATTGGGCTAGCGCCCAGAATGGCATTCCACGATTCGCGAAAGATTGGAGCTGTAATGAAGACGCGCAAGCTTGGATCGCTCGAGGTATCGGCCCTCGGGCTCGGATGCATGGGGATGTCCGCCTTCTACGGGTCGAGTGACGAAGGCGAGGCGACCGCCACCATCCGGCGTGCGCTCGAGCTCGGCATCAACTTCCTCGACACCGCGCAGCTGTACGGGCCGATGACCAACGAGGAGCTGGTCGGCCGCGCGATCAAGGGCCGTCGGGACGAGTACGTGATCGCGACCAAGTTCGCGCGGCGGATCGAGCTGACCACCAAGCCGGGGGACATGTCGACGATCGGGCCGCTCGACGGCTCGGCCGACCACGTCCGCAGCTCGATCGAGGGCTCGCTGCAGCGGCTCGGCACCGATCACGTGGATCTCTACTACCAACACCGCGTAGATCCCCACATCCCCATTGAAGAGACCGTCGGGGCGATGGGGGAGCTGGTGCAGCAGGGCAAGATCCGCCACATCGGCTTGAGCGAGGCGGCGCCTGAAACGATCCGTCGTGCCCACGCGGTCCATCCGATCACCGCCGTGCAGACGGAGTATTCGCTGTGGAGCCGCGACCCCGAGCGCGAGGTGCTGCCCACCTGCCGCGAGCTCGGGATCGGGTTTGTGCCCTACTCGCCGCTCGGCCGCGGCTTCCTGTCCGGCCGCTTCAAGTCGCCGGAGGAGCTCGACGAGAACGACTTCCGGCGCCACGGTCCGCGCTTCACGGGTGAGAACCTGGAGTCCAACCTCCGCCTCGCCTCCAAGGTGGCGGAGATCGCCGAGGAGAAGGGGATCACCCCGGCTCAGCTGGCGCTGGCCTGGGTGCTCGCCCAGGGTGAGCACCTGGTTCCGATTCCCGGGACCAAGCGCCGCAAGTACCTGGAGGAGAACGCGGCCGCGGCCGATGTCGAGCTGAGCGACGATGACCTGGCGCGAATCGACGCCGAGCTCCCGAAGGTAGCCGGAGAGCGCTACGACGAGGCCGGGATGGCGTCCGTCAACCTGTAGCGGCGCCGTGCTCGGCCCGCGCGTGCCCAGCACGGCGCGTGAGCCCAACCGGGGCGCTCAGGAGTCTGCGATGTCAGTGAAGGTGATGTCGATGTTGTCGAACGTGGCGCCGGTGAGGCGGGGTAGGCGCTTTTCGAGGGCGGTGCGGATCACCATCGCGAGGGGGTGCAGTGCGGGCCCGTAGGTTGTGATGAGTCGGAGCGTGAGCTGCACGCGGATTGGATCCGCCGGTTTGCTTGGCTCTGACTGGGCGGACGCGAAGAGCACACCGGGGATCGCGAGGGCGACGCGGCGGGCGGTTTGCGCGATCACCTGATGGCTGATTTGGGTGTGACCGCGGGCGCTGGTGAGGATGATGTTCTGGACGGCGCGGCGGGCGAGGGCGCGGACGCGGGTCATGATTCGCGTGGTCAGGCCCGGTGGGATCAGTACGGGTGTGCCCGCGAGGGCCTGGACGTCGCTCCAGCCTTGGCGAAAGCCGCGCAGCGCGGTCTGGCAGTAGGGACAGCGGGCTTGGTGGGCGGGATCCCGGGGAGCGACCTGTTCGGTGATCTGGTCGACGAGGCTGTCAAGCTCGACTCCGCACGGCAACCTGTCGTGGTTGACGTCTAGCGCCATGCCGTCGTTTCCTTGAGGAGCGTGAGGCGGGCGCGGTGGAGGCGACCTTTGATTGCTGGCACAGTAGTTTTGAGCACGTGGGCGACCTGTTCGTAGGAGAGGCCCTCGAACTCGCGCAGCACGAGCGCCGCGCGCTGGTCGGGGGGGAGCGCTTGGATCTGCAGGGTGATCGCGCGCAGGCGCTCACGCTGCTCGAGCGTGCTCGAAGGGTCCACGCTGATCCCGAGATGATCCTCATCGAGGATCTCGGTGCGACGATGAGTGGCGAGCAGATCAAAGCAACGGCGGGTCACGATGCGATAGAGCCAGGTTGCGAATGTGCTGTCGCCGCGAAACCGCGCCAGTGAACGCCACGCTCGGACGAAGGTGTCTTGGGTGACGTCGTCGGCATCGGCGCTTGACCCCAGCAGGCGCAACGCGATCCGATAGACCGATGCTTGGTAGCGGCGTACGAGCATTTCGAAGGCGTCGGTGTCGCCAGCCTGTGCTGCCTGGAGCAGGATCCGGTCATCAACCTGGGCCACGAAACGCCTTTGGTGAGATCATGATCGACCCGTCGGCGATGAGCGGGCATTGCGATCGCGTTGGCGGGTGTCGATCTCACCGAGCGCGGTATGACCGGGCGGTTTGCCCGGTGTCGTGGTTTGGCGGGGCACCCGGGTGCTTTCGTTCTTGCTTCGTCTGGGGTTAGACCGAACCGGCCCAGAGAAGTTCCGCGCGTCCGGCCTACAGGGTCGCCGATGTGGTCTGTGCGGGGGGGCAGAACTTTTCGTCGTGGCTGCGGTCTAACCAGCACTCCATCCGTGCAATCAGACCCGCCGGTCAGCTGCGCGTCCAAAGTCAAAGGAGACCCGAACATGACGGAAACATCCTCCAGCGAGTCATCGAGCAGCGCCGCGCGCGCGACGCGAGAGAGCAAGCGATCAGAGGGCGGCTCGTCTGACTCGGCGCTGCAGACCAGTCGCGGGCAGACGACGATCGATGACACGGTCGTGACCAAGGTCGCGGGTGTCGCCGCGCGCGAGGTGCGCGGTGTGCATACCCTCGGCGGCGGGGTCTCGCGGGCGGTCGGAACGGTGACCCAGCGAGTCGGCGTCGGCGACGAGCGCAGCCAGGGCGTCTCGGTTGAGGTGGGCGAGCGCGAGGCGGCGGTCGACCTGACCGTCGTGGTCGACTACGGCGAGTCGATCCCCCAGGTCTCCCAGGCGATTCGCGACAACATAATCAAGCGGATCGAGGGGATCTGCGGCCTATCGGTGACTGAGGTCAACGTGACCGTCAACGATCTCTTCTTCCCCGGCGACGAAGAGCCCGACCAGCCGGCGCGAGTCTCCTAGACGTGGCTCAGGGCTCTCTCGCGATGCCTGGCTCCGCGAGCCCGCCGAGCGAGCGAGTGCGCCTGGCACGGGTGGCGCTGGCGGGCGCGCTGGGGGTGCCCGATGTCGTGCGCGGCGAGTCCGGGGCAGGCGTTGCGCGGGTCGTAACGGCTGATGGTTCTGAGCTACTGGCCGGCGTATCAGCGATCGCCCAGTCTGACGGGCGCTATGCGATCGATCTGCGGCTGATCGCGCGATTGGTGCCGTTGTGGCCGCTCGCCGAGCATGTCCGCGCCCGCGTGCAGGCAGCGGCCGCGCGGGCGGGGCTAGCCGCACTGCTGGGCAGCGTCGACGTCGAGTTTGTCGGCGTGCTGACGGGCGAGGAGATCGAGCAGGCGGCCATCACAGCGGAGTCGGCGGCCATCACAGCGCAGTCGGCGGCCATCACAGCGGAGTCGGCGGCGATAGCGGTCCCAGTGCCGCCACTGCCCTCAGCGTCTGAAAGCGGGCCGCCGCCGGGCGTGACGACCAGCGCGCCAGTCCCAGAGCTCCCGGAAAGCTCGGAATGATCCTCCTGGCGCGAGCGCTGGTGCGGCTGGTCTCGTTCCTGCTGCTCGTCATCCTCGCCGTCGCGGGGATCGTGCTCGCGGTATTTTGCATTGCCACTGGGACGACCGGTCCAAGTCTCGGCAAGCTAGCGTCGATACTGCACCTAGCTTCCGTTCGCCACACGATCGGCCATTGGCTGGGACAGCTCGAGGCGAGTGGCTCGGAGGTCGCCGTGATCGCCGGCTTGTGTGGGCTTGGAGCAATCCTGCTCGGGCTGCTGCTCCTGACCGGACTGCTCGTGCCCAGACGCGAGCGGCTGGTCACCCTTGCCAGCGATCGCGACGGAACCCTCGCGGCCCGTCGCCGGCCGCTTGGGCAGGCCGCCCAAACGCTCGTCGAGCAGGTGCGTGGCGTCACCCAAGCCCGCGCGCGGGTTCGTCCCCGCCGCCGGGCGGGTGGCCGGCTGCGCGTCCGCGCGTCTCGGACGAGAACAGCTGACCCGGCGCAGGTGCGCGGCGCCGTCGACGAGCAACTGCGCGAGCTGACCGATCCGTTCACACTCAAGGCCCGGGTCGAGGTGGCGCGGGAAGGCGCAAGGGTCCAGTAGATGCTTCGCCAGCGCGTTCGCCAGCGGACCTCGCCGCTCGTCTTCGTCGGCCGGCTGCTGACATTTTTGTTCGCTCTGGCGTTGATCTGGTACGGGGCGATGGTCGTGTTGGGCGCACTGAAGGTCTCGCCCGGCAAGATTAACTCGATCAGCGGCTACCGCACCGCGTATAACTATCTCGCGGGACTAACCCCACAGAAAGTCGACGGCAGCACGACCCGCGCGATCCTCGCCGCCGCCGGCGTCCTCGCGTTCCTGCTGTTCGGGTACCTCGCCTTCAAAGAGATCCCCCGGCCTCACTTCACCCGCCACGACCTCGAACTCACTGGTGACGAGCGCGGTGAACTGACCGTCCGGCCACGCGCGATCGAGCGCCTCGCCGAGACCGCCGCCCAACAGGCCCCAGGGATCACCGGCGCCAGCGGCCGCTACAGCCAAGACGACCTCACCGTCAACGTCACCGTACGCCGCGCCCGAAACCTCGCCGACACCCTGCGCGACACCCAGCACCGGGTGAGCGATGCTTTGCAGCAGCACGAACTGCCGACCCTGCCCGTCAACGTCACACTCGCCGGCTATGACCGCCGCCACAGAAGGGAACTCAACTAATGAACCTCAAACAATTCCTCGCCCTACTCGGGTTCCTGTTCGTCGCCGCCTGGATCGCCTTCAGCTTCGGCTACGCGATCCTCTGCCTCGTCGGCGCCGCCGTCTTCTACGCCGTCGGCGCAGTGCTCCAGGGCGAGATCGACCTCGGCGACATGCAATCCCGAGTCCAACGCCAGTAAGGCCGCTATCCACGATGCGCCAGTAGCCAGCACCGCCAGCCGTCAGCAAACTTCCTGGGAACTCCCCCTACCTCCGCGCTCATCCGTTCGCGACATACGGACGTCTGTGAGCGTTCGTGACTCAACCCGCCGGTGCTTCGAGCCTCCAAGCCTCGACCGGCGCCAAGGCGCAGCCGGGCAAGGCCCTCGATGCCGATTGCGTAAATGGTCTGTGCTGGCGCGCAGGCCTTCAACGCCAGGGTGCTCTCGTATCCGAAGCCGGAATCCCCCGCCGGCTCTGGCAGACTGGCGCCAGGTTGCTGCGATGACGAGAACGATCCCACGGACGCTTCGGCGGCTCGCTGACCGCTACGACCCGCTCGTGTTCGAGCTCGGGCGCCCTTCCGCACTCGTGCGTCTGGCCGGCGCCGGACCCGAGCCGGTGGATGCCCTGCTCGACGGCCGGACCGCGAGGCTCGTGCCGGCGGACATGAGCCGGCGGCCCGATGCGCTACTGACGGCGGACGAGCAGACGTGGGCTGAGATCGCGCGCGATCTTCGCGGCGGCATGACGGCGTTCCGCCGAGGCAAGCTCAGCGTTCGCCACGACTTGCATCTGGGGGTCGGCTTCCTCGCCGCCACGGCGGGAGGGGGCGAGGCCGGGCTGCGGTTCCGTCGCGTCAAGACCACCGAGGGTGCGTTGTCGGTGACCGAGGCGGGCACGGGCTATCCGGTCCTGATGCTCCACGGGCTCGGGGCGACAAAAGTGTCCTTCCTTCCGACCGTCGCGGCCCTGGCGGGATCGCATCGCGCGATCGCGGTCGATCTTCCCGGCTTTGGCGACTCGGTCAAACCGATTCGCGCCGGCTACGACGCTGCCTACTTCGCGAAGACGATCGTCGCGCTGCTCGACGCGCTCGAGCTCGAGCGGGCGCACCTGGTCGGCAACAGCATGGGCGGCCGGGTGGCGATCGAGGTGGGACTGCGAGCCCCCGAGCGGGTCTGCGGCCTGGGGCTGCTGGCACCGTCGTTGGCGTGGCTGCGCGATCGGCCATGGGCGCCGCTGCTCCGCCTCCTCTCACCCCAGCTCGGCCTGATCCAGCCGGCGCCGCGCCCCGTGGTCGAGGGCATCGTCCGGCATCTAATCCCTGGTGCGGACGGGGAATGGACGGCGGCCGGGATCGACGAGTTCCTGCGCTCCTACCTGACCGCACGAGGACGTGCCGCGTTCTACGCCGCGGCGCGGAACATCTACCTCGAGGAACCCCACGGGCCGAACGGGTTCTGGACGCGTTTGCCCGAGCTCGCGCCACCGAGCCTGTTCGTGTGGGGTCGCCGCGACGCCATCGTCCCGATCCGGTTCGCCGGCTACGTCCGCCGGGCGCTCCCGGCCTCCGAGCATGTGGAGCTGGACTGCGGGCACGTTCCGCAGCTCGAGCGTCCGAAACAGACCCACGCAGCACTGCTGCGGTTCCTGCAGCGGACGGGGGCGCGCGCCCGCGGCGCCGCGGCATAGTGGCTTGCTCAGCCGGTGTGGCCCGCGACGCCGACGCTCGGAGGATCCAGGCTCAGCGCCCGATCGCCTGCGCCAGCAGCTCCACCTGGGCGGCATCGGCAGAGGCCGGGAAGCAGATCACCTCGTCGGCCCCCGCCTGCTCAAACGCCGACAGATAGCCCTTGATCGTGTCTTCGTCCTTGGCGGCGGACTGCACGACCCGCTGCGCGTAATCGCCGAGGAAGGCGTAGTAGTCGCCGAGGTTCTGCTCGGCGAGCTGGGCGGCATCCTCACCGAGGGCGAATAGAACAGGACCATCGTGCGAGGCGCTCCATCGCGGCCGGCGGCGCTCCACGCCTCATGAAGCCTGTTCCGTCCTTCCGAGAATTGATCGGGCGTGCCGCCACCGAGCGTCCACCCGTCGGCGTGCTCGGCGGCGCGGCGAAACGTCACGTCGGACTGGCCTCCGATCAGGAGCGTCGGACGCTTGCCGTGCGCCGGATCGGGGCCGACCTCGTCGCCTGCCCAGGTCCGGCTCAGCTCCTCGAGCTGGCGCTCGAACGCTCGTCCGCGCCCGCCGAAGTCGGCACCCGAGAGCTCGTAGTCGTCCCGGCGCCCTCCGACCGCGAGCCCCAGCACGAGCCGACCCTGCGACAGGGCGTCGATCGTGGCGGTCTGCTTGGCCAGCAGCGCCGTGTTCATCCGCAGCGGCGCGCCCAGTCGACGATTCCGCGCCGGTCGACTCCGCGAACCGCGTTCGGTAGCCCGATTCCGATATCCATCTCGCTCCTCTCGAGTCGCTTGCCGACGACTCTAGTCGACTCGCCCGGGCGGCTCGGAGCGCGGCGGCGCCGAGCGGTAGGTCGGCGGCGTCGCCGAGAGGCCGATCGGATTGCGGGTCAGCGCCGCGGTCGTCCCGTCGCCGCGAGGGACGCTGACCACGGGGTCGAGTCCGAGCTCCTGGGCGAGCCGGAACGCGCCGGCGATGTCGTTGACGACCCCGGCCGGAACGCGCGCATCGGTCAGATCGCTGGCCCAGTCGGGAGCCGGCCGGTCAGCCAGCCGCCGCTCGAGCTCCTCGCGCAGAGCAGCCCGATTCTGCACGCGCTCGGAGTTGGTGTGAAAGCGCGGATCATCGGCCAGCTCGGCGGCGCCGAGCGACTCGCACAGCGCGGCGAACTGGCGGTCGTTGCCGACCGCGAGGACGAGCTCCCCGTCCGCGCAGCGAAGGAGCTCGTACGGCGCGATGCTCGGATGCTGGTTGCCCATGCGGCTGGCGACCACCCCGCCGATCGTGTACGCCGACCCCTGGTTGACGAGCCCGGCGAGCAGCGCCGTGAGCAGCTCGACCTCCACGCGCTGGCCCTCGCCGGTCTGGCGCCGGTGTTCGAGCGCGGCCAGGATCCCGACCGTCGCGTACAGGCCCGCGAGCACGTCGACCAGCGCCACGCCCACCTTCTGCGGCTCGCCCTCGGGCTCGCCGGTGATGCTCATCAGTCCCCCGAGCGCCTGGATCAGCAGGTCGTAGCCGGGCAACGTGGCGCCGGCGCCGCGCCCGAACCCGGTGATCGAGCAGTAGATCAGTCCCGAGTGGAGCTCGTGCAACTGCTCGTAGGCGAGGCCGAAGCGGTCCATCACCCCGGGGCGGAAGTTCTCGACCAGCACGTCGGCGCCGAGCGCCAGCTGACGCGCCCGTTCGAGATCATCGGCATCGGCCAGGTTGAGGACGACGCTGTGCTTGTTGCGATTGACGGACTGAAAGTAGGTGGCCTCGCCCGCTTCGTCGTAGGGTGGACCCCAGTGGCGCGTCTCGTCCCCGCCGGGCGGCTCGACCTTCGTCACCGCGGCGCCGAGGTCAGCGAGCACCATCGTCGCCAGCGGGCCTGCGAGCACGCGCGAGAAGTCGAGCACCTTCAAGTTGCCAAGCGCCGAGGCCATCAGCGCGCATTCTGCACCCTGATCGGGTGTGGCAGTCAGGCGGCGGCGCGCGCCTGGCCGTAACGGACGCGGTGTGGCAGCACCGGAATCAGCAGCCGTTTCGTGTACTGCGCACCGGCCCGCAGCATCAGGCCGCGAACCGGGTCCCAGCGGAGCCCGTACTGGCGACGCAGCGTCGCCGGCAGCGACCCGACGGTGATGAAGTTCGCGAGCTCGAGCAGCGGCCGCGCGCGGGGCGGGACCGGCGGACGCAGGACGATCTCGATTCCGAGTTCACGAGCCGCGGGCGAGAGGCACAGCAGATCGCCGCTGAGCATCTCCTCGATGTAGGACTCGAGCCCCTCGATCGTCGCCGGCATGTCGCTGTCGGAGAGGCCGAACAGGCGGCCCATCACCCGGTAGTCCTTCCAGTACCGATCGCGCTGACCGCGGCTGAGCCCGCCCACATAGCGTTGGTAGACGAGCAACCCGGAGTCGGCCAGGGTGGCGATGATCCACAACAGCAGCTCCGGGTCATCGGCCGCCCATGGCGTCCCGGCCGGGAAGCGGCCGACCGGCTCAGGCAGCACTCCTCGCACGCGACGATGGACGGAGCGCACCCGCGCCGTCGCCCGGTCTGCGTCGGCGCGCTCGCCAAAGGTGACGGTGTGGAGCACGTTGGCGGTTCGCCGCAGGCGCGGGTACGGATCGTCGAGCGCCCCCGTGGACATGAAGAAGCCCGCGAACGCGACCGGGTGCGCCGCCTGCATGAGCAGTGCGCGGGGACCGGAGAACGCGACCACGTGCTCGCGCTGGACGCGCCGGATCATCGAGCTGTCGTTGAAGTAGCCGGCCATTAGCGAGGTACTTGGTTGTGCTGTAGAGAAAATATCAACATCGTGTACTCGCAGGGGCGGGGTCAGGAACGGGTCCCAGCCGCAGACTCGGCGTCAGGCTCATCGCCGGCCCGATCGATCCAATCGTCGATCCGCTTCCACCACGCGTAGATCCAGCGGACCTGCTCGTCGGGATCGGTCGGGCGCTCGTGCGCCGGAACCAGCCACATCCGGGTCGTGAACGTGCCTCCGATCGGTGTCTCGCGCCACAGCTCGCGCGGAAACGCGGCCAGGCCGAGGCCGGTGTGCCCCGCGAAGATCACATCGGCGGCCGGATTTCCCTGCAGCGCCGCCAGCGCCCCGCTCGGGTGCGGCGGCAGCACGTGCGACATCTGCCGGCCCGCGGCGGCCTCGCGCCGGCGACCCTTGCGCGACAGCTTGCGCAGCGCGTGCTGCCGGCGCTCGATCGTGAAGTTGGCGCCTTCGGGAAACAGCATCAGCACGCCGCGAGCGCCGAGGCCGCCGGCGATCTGCCTGATCCGCGCCTCGCACTGCTCCGGCTCGGCCGGGTCCAGCACGGCGTGGGGGAGGCGATGCCCGATCAGATCCACGCACGGATCGATGGCCAGCGTCTGTTTGAACACGACGCTGGGGAGACGGCGGTAGCGGCTGAGCAACAGATCGATCAGCAACACCGTGTCTCCCGGCCCAGCGTGCCGGCTGAAGAACAGCAACGGCCGCTCGGCCTCCAGGGCGCGCATCGCATCGTCCGAGTGCGCGCGCGTGACCTCGATCTCGAGCAGGTTCAGCGCGCGCTCGGTGAAGCCATGGACGAACCAGCCCAGGAGCCGGTAGTGGAGCAGCTGGAACCGACGCGAGCGTATCCGAACGCCCGCGCCGCTGGCGATCCACAGGGCCCCGCAGCCCGCCAGGACGCCCAGCTCGCGGGCGAAGTAGGCGATCAGCAGGCGCGCGAGGATCAGCGGCTGCGGACGCCGCATCAGGGCGGCGGCGACGGCGGCGGCGGCCAGCAGCAGCGGCGAGAGCACCAGGCACAGCACCGACATCATGAGCCACGCGGTGATCGTCAGCGGGCGTCTGATCGCGGCGACCGGCATCACTGTCGCTCCAGGTAGGCTCGGGACGCCTCGTAGGACAGCTCGATCTGCGCTTTGACGCCGCGGGCGATGCGCCGAAAGTGCAGCTGTGCGGGGACGTCGTTGTAGGCCGGCGCGGCCGAGCCGCCGGTGGGGAGGAGGTGCAGCTTCACTCCGTCGGGCATCGACTCGAGGTCGTGGGCGAAGCGATGACGGCGCGCCACCTCAAACGCCACCAGGGCGACCTCCCACGGCCGGCGAGGCGGCTGGAGGGGCTTCTCCAAGCGCCCGACCTGGAGGACATAGATCGTCTTCGCCCCGAGCGCGACCGCCCGGGCCACCGGGATCGAGTTGACGATCCCGCCGTCGATGAAGTGCTCATCGCCGATCTGGACGGGGGGAAGGATCCCGGGCACCGCGCACGAGGCAAGCACGACATCAGCCAGTTCGCCGTGATCGAACCAATGCTCCGCGGCGCGTTCGATCGAAGCCGCGACGCACTGGAACGGAACCTCGAGTTGCTCGACCCGCTTCACCGGCAGCGCGGAGGCGAGGCGTCCACGAGCCTCGGAGAGCGATTGCAGATGGGTCCCGGTGCGGGCGAGCGTCGTGATCCTGCGGAGCATCAGGCTGGCCGAGACGTCGGAGTAGTTCGAGTCGCTCCACAGCTGATCCAGGCGGTAGACGCCCTCGACGGTGGGCTGCGCGGCGAAGAACGCGCCGTTGATCGCGCCCACCGAGGTCCCGAGAATCAGGTTCGGCTCGATCGAGCTCTCGGCGAGCGCGCGCAGCATGCCAACCTCGTGCGCGCCGAGGACTCCGCCGCCGCCCAGGACGAATGCGACCTCTCGGCTGGGTGTCATAGGAGCGTCCTACCCGGCGGGGGCGGAGCCACGCCCGAGGGGCCCGGGGCTGTGATACTCGGGCGCGTGCAGATCACCGGCGTCACCGAGCAGGACCTCCCGGACCTGCTGCCGCTGATGCGGGCTTACTGCGACTTCTATCGCTCCGCCCCGAGCGACGAGGCGCTCCTGACGATCAGCCGGGCGCTGATCGACGACCCCGAGCGGGAGGGGGTGCAGTTCCTCGCCCGCGGCGATCATGGTGGGGCGGTCGGGTTCGCCACGCTGTTCTGGAGCTGGGAGACGAACGCCGGCGGGCGGATCGGAGTGATGAATGATCTGTTCGTCGATTCGGCGTGGCGAGGGAGGGGAGCGGCCGAGGCGCTGATCGCCGCCTGCCGGGAACGATGTCAGAACCGCGGAGCGGTGCGCCTGGGCTGGCAAACCGCGCTTGACAACCACCGCGCTCAGGCGGTCTATGACCGCGTCGGGGCCACCCGTGAGCAGTGGCTCGATTATTCGCTCGACGTACAGTGACAGCCATCGCGTCCCCTTCGCCGCTCCCCCAGCTTCCCTGGCCGATCCGCAGCGTGCTCGCGGGAACCGCGGGAACAGCGGCGCTGTCGCTCGCCTATAAGCTCGAGCACCGCCTCCGGCCGCACGCTCGCGGTCCCCTCGACTACGACGACAGCCTCGTGCCGGGCGAGATCGTGGCCAACATCCTGCACCTCCCGCATGTCACCGGGCGGCAGGAGAACGAGCTTGGTCTGACGTTACGCTGGTCCTATGGGTCGGCGTTTGGCCTGTGGCACGGCATTCTCCGGCGCCGGTTCTCGGAGCCGTGGGCGAGCATCCTGTTCGGCTCGACGCTGATGACGGCCACCTTGACGATGTTCCCGCTACTCGGGCGTACGCCTCCACCACAGCGATGGCCGCGGGGGTTCCTCGCCACGAGCGTGGCTACGCATGTGGCCTACGTGGGCGCGGTGGCACTCGTCGACGGCGGCCTGGCCAGGGGATCAGGTCGATGAGCGGGCAAGAACTCGGACTCGCGATCTCGGTGTTCCTCGCCTGCGCGGTCGAGGCCGTCGAAGCTCTGACGATCGTGCTGGCGGTGGGCGTCGCGCGCAGCTGGAGGTCGACCTTCACCGGCGTGGGCGCCGCGGTTTTGCTGCTGGCGGCGGTGACGGCGGCGCTGGGGCCGGCGCTGACCGCGCTGCCGCTGGATGTGCTGCGTGTGATCGTCGGCGGTCTGCTGCTGGTGTTCGGATTGCAGTGGTTGCGCAAGGCGATCCTTCGCGCCGCGGGGCTGAAGGCGCTCCACGACGAGCTCCAGAGCTATCAGGACGAGCTCGCGGCGGCGGGTGAGGCCGGTCGGGTCAAGACCGGGCTTGACCCGTACTCGTTCACGATCGCGTTCAAGGGAGTGTTTCTGGAGGGACTCGAGGTGGTGTTCATCGTGCTCACGTTCGGCGCCAACCAGCACAACGTCGGGCTCGCGGCACTCGCCGCCACGATCGCCGTGCTGGCGGTGATCGTGGCGGGCGTCGCGATCCACGCACCGCTCGCGCGCGTGCCCGAGAACACGATGAAGTTCGGCGTCGGGGTGATGCTGACCTCGTTTGGGATCTTCTGGTCCGCCGAGGGCGCCGGCGCGCACTGGCCCGGGGGCGACGCCGCCCTGCTGGCGATCGTCCCCGCGGCGCTCGCGTTCGCGCTCGGACTGGTGGCGCTCACGCGCCGGCAGGGCAAGGCGGCGGTCCGGACAGCCGGGGGCGAAGCGGCGGTGCGGGCATGACCAGAGTCGAGGGCGTGTTGCGATTCCTGTGGGAGTTCGTGATCGGCGACGACTGGCGAATCGCCGCCGGCGTGGTCGGCGCGATCGGCGCCACCGCGCTGGTGGCCGGGACGAGCGCGGCCGCGTGGTGGATCCTGCCGGTCGCCGTCGCGGGGCTGCTGGGGGTGTCGGTGTGGCGCGGGACTAGGTAGGCACCTCGATCCCCTCCTGGCGCAAGACGATCACGCTGCGCGACGGCGCGCGGGCGACGTTGCGCCCGATCGCGCCCGAGGACAAGCCGGGGCTCGCCGCGAGCTTCGAGCGTCTGAGCGAGGACTCGCGCTACCGGCGGTTCCTCACGACCAAGAACGCGCTGTCGCGGACGGAGCTCGACTACCTCGTCAACGTCGACCATCGCGATCACGAAGCGATCGTCGCGCTCGACCCCGCTACCGGGGAGGGGCTGGGCGTCGCGCGCTACGTCCGCTCGGCGGACGATCCGCAACTCGCCGAGGTCGCGGTCACCGTCGCCGACGACTGGCAGGGCCGCGGCCTGGGACGGGCCCTGCTCGACCGCTTGACCTATCGCGCGCGGCGCGAGGGCGTGAAGCGGTTCAGCGCGGTCGTCCTCAGCGACAACCGAGCGTCCCTCGGGCTGCTCGAGGGTCTCGGCGAGCCCCGGCGCCAGTTCGACAGCGGCGCGGTCGAGCTCGTGATCGAGCTGCCGGCCGAACGGGGGATAGGGGTGCGGCTCGCCAGGGCGCTGCGCGCGGCGGCCGGCGGAAGCCTGATCCCCGCGCAGGCACTCGCCCACCGCGTCGCGGCGTCCCCACCTCGCCCATCCGTGCAACCTGGTTTTCCGATCCGGACGATCGTCGTCGGCGGGGACGGCTTGGAGAGCGGGGCCAAGGCGCTGGCCACGGCGGCGCGGCTCGCCGCGCTTCTCGGGGCCACGCTCCATCTCGTCGGCGCGCACAGCGGGCGTCAGGCGCCCGCCGAGGCCGAACAAGTGCTGGCGGGCGCGAGGCGCGCCGCGGGCGCCGAGGGACTGCAGGCCGTCACGCACGCGCGCCGCGGTGCCCTCGCCCGGGCACTGATCGCGGTCGCCGAGGAACAGGACGCCGATCTGCTGGTCGTCGCTGGCGAGGGCGTGAAACGCACGGCGCGAGCCCTCGCCGGCACCGTGGCGGACAGGGTCTCCCACCACGCGCCCTGTAGCGTTCTCATCGTGCGCACGGACTCGGCGTGAACCTCGAAGCGCTCCCTGAACCAATCGTGCAAGCGCCGCTGGCCGGCGGCGCGTCGACCCCGAAGCTCGCTGCCGCGGTCGCCGGAGCGGGCGGATTCGGGTTCCTGGCCGCTGGTTACAAGACCACCGACGCCGTCCGCGACGATATCCGCGCGTTGCGCTCGCTGACCGACGTGCCGTTCGGGGTCAACGTGTTCGCGCCGCCGGCGCCGGCGGGTGATCGCGGCGCGCTCGAGCAGTACGCGACCCGGCTGCACGACGAGGCCGCTCGCTATGGCGTGGAGCCCGGTGACCCGCGCCACGACGACGACGGGTATCGGGCCAAGCTCGAGCTGCTCGCGCACGAGCGCGTGGCGGTCGTGTCGTTCACGTTCGGCAGTCCGGCTCGGGAGGACGTGGAGCGCCTTCATGGCGCCGGGTGCGACGTGTGGGTGACCGTCACCGGTCCTGCCGAAGCTGTGCACGCGCGCGATGCGGGCGCTGACGCGCTGGTCGTCCAGGGGTTCGAGGCGGGTGGTCACCGAGGCTATTTCGAGGACGATCCGAACGCCGACGATCTCGGGCTGCTCGCGGCATTGAGGCTGGTGGCGGCGCGCGTCGATCTTCCGCTGATCGCCGCCGGCGGGATCGCCGACGGTGCCGCGGTCGCGGCCGTCCTGTGCGCCGGTGCCGCCGCGGCACAGATCGGCAGCGCGCTGATGCTGACCCCGGAGGCCGGAACCTCCGCGCCACACCGGGACGCACTCGGAAAGCCCGGCGCCACCCGTCTCACGCGTGCGTTCAGCGGGCGCCCGGCGCGCGGGATCGTCAACCGCTTCATGGTGGAGCACGGCGACGCTGCCCCGCGCGCCTATCCCGACGTCCACCATCTCACGACGGCGATCCGGGCCGCGGCCCGGAACGCCGGCGACGCCGATGCGATCAACCTGTGGGCGGGCCAGGCCTATTCGCTGGCCCGGGCGGAGCCGGCGGGCGAGGTCGTGCGGCGATTGGGGGCGGAGGCGCGGGTGGTGGCGCGCGAGCTGGTCCGCCGGTTCGATCAACCGCGCCATTGAGGTCATCTCTGCGGGGGAGGATCGGTGACCTGGATTCTGTCCGTTTGGCTTCGGCCCGCCCGGGCCACACCCAACCGGGCGCGCCCCCGCAGGGCGCGCCCTCCTAATCGACCTCCTCACGGGTGGCTAGGCGAGCGCCGGCGCCTCGGGCAGCCCCGCGAGCGCCGCGTCCAGGTCCTGCTCGGAGAACTCGGGGTCTTCGAGGCTGCCGGCGAGGTACGCGTCGTAGGCGCTCAGGTCGAAGTGGCCGTGACCGCACAGGCCGAACAGGATCACGCGCTCCTCGCCGGCCTCCCGGGCCGCCTCGGCCTCTTCGATCACCGCCCGGATCGCGTGCGCCGGTTCGGGGGCGGGGATCAACCCTTCGGAGCGCGCGAACCGCATCGCCGCCTCGAACGTCTCGTTCTGGCGGTATGCGCGCGGCTCGACGAGGCCGCCCTTGACCAGTGCGCACACCAGCGGAGAGTCGCCGTGATAGCGCAGGCCGCCGGCGTGCACGGGCGGGGGCACGAACCCGTGCCCGAGCGTGAACATCGGCATCAGCGGCGTCAGCCCGACCGTGTCGCCGAAGTCGTAGGCGTAGACGCCGCGCGTCAGCGTCGGGCAGGCCGCGGGTTCGGCGGCGATGAAGCGAGTGCTGGCGTGCTCGCGGAGCACTCGCCGCAGGAACGGGAACGCCAGCCCGCCGAAGTTGGAGCCACCACCGACGCAGGCGATCACCGTGTCGGGCTCCTCGCCCGCCATCGCCATCTGCGCCAGCGCTTCCTGCCCGATCACCGTCTGGTGCAGCAGCACGTGGTTCAGCACGGAGCCCAGCGAGTAGTTGGTGTCGGCGCTCTGGGCCGCGACCTCGACCGCCTCGGAGATGGCGATCCCGAGCGAGCCGGTCGAGTGCTCGCGCTGCGCGCGGCCGGCTTCCGTCTGCTCGGACGGCGAGCGATGCACGGTGGCTCCCCAGGTCTCCATCATCGAGCGCCGGTAGGGCTTCTGGTCGTAGCTCGAGCCGACCATCCACACCTCGCACTCCAGGCCGAACAGCCGGCACGCGAAGGCCAGCGCGGAGCCCCACTGGCCGGCCCCGGTCTCGGTCGTGAGCTTCTTGATCCCGGCGGCGGCGTTCTCGTACGCCTGGGCGACGGCGGTGTTCGGCTTGTGCGAGCCAGGGGGCGAGCCGCCCTCGTACTTGTAGTAGATGTGGGCGGGGGTATCGAGCTCGCGCTCGAGGCGCCACGCGCGGTACAGCGGCGTCGGTCGCCACAGCTTGTAGATCTCCCGGACCGGCTCGGGGATCTCGATCTCGGGCTCGGCTGAGACCTCCTGCAGGATCAGGGCCATCGGAAAGATCGGCGCCAGGTCGTCGGGTCCGGCGGGCTGCTTGGTGCCGGGGTGAAGGGGAGGCGGAGCTTCGCCCGGAAGGTCGGCCATCAGATTGACCCAATGGGTCGGAATGTCGTGCTCCTCGAGGACGAACTTGACCCGCGTGTCGCTCATCTCGCCGCTCCTTCGCTTCTTCGCTTGCGCGGCGATTCTAGGCGCCGACCCGCACTCGCGCCGTCCGCGGAGCATGGGCGCCCGCGCGAGCGCCGCGGCCCTCACTCCGCGGTCGCCGTCTCCAGCGATCGGCCTGTCGCCTGGATCCCGAGCAGGATCAGCGCGCCGGCGACGAACCCGCTGATCGCCATCACGAGGAACGCCGATGAGAAGCCCCAGGCGGAGTTGGCGCCGAGCACGATCAGCGGCGCGAGCGCCCCGCCGATGTGGCCGAGGCCGTCGGTCAGCGCGACGCCGGTGGCCCGCGCGTTGGTCGAGAAGTGCTCGGCCGTGTAGGTGTAGAGCAACGGGACGAGCAGCCCGATCGCGGTCGAGGCGATGAACCCGAACACGATGATGATCGTCGGCGAGACCTTGTACCCGATCACCAGCAGCGAGATCCCCCAGATCACGGCGATCACGGCGATGGTGTACTTGCGCTCGAGCCGATCCGTGAACCGGGTGGTCGCAAACGCGCCAACGAGGAACCCAATCCCCGACACGACCAGGTAGGTGGTGCTGTCGGCGAGGCTGTAGCCCTTGTCGGTGAACAGCGTCGGCGCCAGCGTCAGCCAGCCGTAGTTGCCGATGTAGTAGATGAACCAGATCCCCACGAACAGGGCGACCCGGCTGAGCATCGGCGGGCGCAGCAGTGCCGCGATCGGGAACCGTTCGGCCTTCGCCTCCTCGGGCACCGGCTCGGGTTCCGGCAGCCGTCCGTCGATGTTCTCGCGCGCCTTCTCCTCGGCCTCGGCGACGACCTCTTCTGCCTCCTCGGTGCGGCCCTGGGTGACCAGCCAGCGCGGCGAGGGCGGGAGGTTGCGGCGCATGAACAGGATCGTGAAGCCGCCGAGCGCGCCGATCAGGAACAGGATCCGCCAGCCAGAGGCGAAGTTCGGGACCAGGGCGCGGGCAATGAACGGGACCACCGCAAACCCGGCATAAGCGGCGGTCGTGGCCCAGCTCGTGTAGCGACCCCGCAACCGCGCGGGAGAAAGCTCGCCGATGTAGGTCGTGACGGCGGCGATCTCCGCGCCGATCCCGAGCCCGGAGATGAAGCGGAACACGATCAACTCCACCACGTTGGTGCTGAGCGCGGCCAGCACGGTGCCGATCGAGAACACGGCGACGGAGATGCCCAGGCTCAGCTTGCGTCCCCACTTGTCGGCGATCGTGCTGTCGGCGAAGGCGCCGATGATGTAGCCGATCAGGCTGCTCGTGACCGACAGCGTCACCGTCGCCTTGGAAACGTGGAATTGCGTGGCGATCACCGGCGCGGCGAACGAGATCGTGACGATGTCGAAGAACGCGAAGAAATAACCCGCGCCCACGATCCACAGCAGCTTGCGCTCGTACGGCCACACCGGGATCCGGTCAAGGCGGGCAAGCGGTTGCTGCTCGCCGAGCCGCCGCCGGTGCTGCGTATCAGCAGAACTTCGCTCCATAAGCTCTCCTCTCCTCTTGCGGAGGCGTACCCGGAGAGATGGGATCAAAAACCGGCGCGGGTATCAGGCACCGGGCGGCGCGCCCGGGACCAGCGCTTCGGGGCCGATCTCCGCGACGGAGCGGCATCCCGCGAGCCCCATCGTCAGCTCGAAGTCGGCGTTGAAATTCTCAATCACCTCGCGTACTCCGGCCTCGCCGCCGATCGCCAGGCCGTATATGTACGGGCGCCCGATCAGCACCGCGTTAGCTCCGAGTGCGATCGCTTTGAACACGTCGCTGCCGCCGCGGATCCCGGAATCGAGGAGGATCGGGATGCGGCCGTCGACCGCCTTGACGACCGCGGGGAGCGCCTCGAGCGTCGCGATCGAACCGTCGAGTTGGCGGCCGCCGTGGTTGGAGACGACGATCCCGCTGATCCCCGCCTCCACCGCCCGGGCTGCGTCCTGCGGGTGCAGGATCCCCTTGAGCAGGATCGGCAGGTCGGTGCGCTCGCGCAGGAACTCGAGGTGCTCCCAACTCAGCGACGGGCGCGAGTAGATGTCGACGAAGCGCTGGACCGCGGCCAGGCCGCGCCCTGAGCGGGCCGTCCTGAGGAACGGTCCCGGGTAGGCCCGGGTGAGGGCGATCAGCGTTCGCAGCGCCGCCAGGTTCGGCTTCGGCCGCTGCTCGGGCGGCGGCTGCGGCGCGGGTTGCCCGAGCAGCTGCGTGAATGCCGGGTCGCTCGTGTACTGGGCGATCCCCTGGCCGCGCAGGAACGGCAGGTAGGCCCGCTCCAGGTCCCGGGTGCGCCAGCCGAGCAGGGTGGTGTCGAGCGTCAGCACGATCGCCTCGCAGCCGCACCGCTTCGCCCGCGCGACGAGGCTTTCGACGACCTCGTCGGACTTGCTCCAGTAGAGCTGAAACCAGTGCGGGCTATCGCCGAGGATCGCGGCCGCCTCCTCCATCGGCCGCGACGCCTGGGTGGAGAGGATCATCGGCGTGCCGGTGCTGCGGGCAGCGCGGGCGATGGCCGCATCGGCGTCGCGATGCGCCAGCTCCAGCACGCCGACCGGGGCGAGCAGCAGCGGGCTCTCAAACCGGCGCCCGAACAGCTCAACGCTGGTGTCGCGATCGCTGACGTCGCGCAGCATCCGGGGCACGATCCGCCAGCTGTCGAACGCGGCACGGTTGGCGGCCATCGTCCGCTCGTTGCCGGCGCCGGCGCGGATGTAGGCGAACGCGTCGCGGGACAGCGAACGTTGCGCCGCGGCCTCGAGGCGGCCGGCCTCGAGGGGAACCCGCGGCCGGCGCCCGCCGGCACCCGCCACGTAGATCTGCGTCTGGCGCAGCAAGCCGCTCATCGTGGGGATCACATCACACATGGCGAGGAGCCCGAGGTTTCCCGGGGGGGTGGCTCCGCCCTGATCTGTCAGGCTTCGCGCGATGAGGTGGGTGTACGACTTCGCCGACGGCTCACGCGAGATGCGCGAGCTGCTCGGGGGCAAGGGAGCGAACGTGGCGGAGATGACCCGGGTGCTGGGGACCGAGCGCGTGCCGCCGGGATTCACGATCACCACCGAGGCGTGCGTGGCGTACATGCGCGACGGACGCGAGCCCGACGGCCTCAGCGACCAGGTCGCCGCAGCGCTCGGAAGGCTCCAGGAGCTCGCCGGCAAGCGGTTCGGGGACGACGAGGATCCGCTGCTGGTGTCGGTGCGCAGCGGCGCGCGCGAGTCGATGCCCGGGATGCTCGACACGATCCTCAACCTGGGCCTCAATGACCGATCGGTCGAGGGGCTGGCGAGGGCGACCGAGAACGAGCGGTTCGCGTGGGACTCCTACCGGCGGCTCGTGCAGATGTTCGGGAACGTCGCGCACGGAGTTTCCGGAGAGCGCTTCGAAGCTGCGATCAAGGACGTCAAGGGCTCCGTCGGTGTCGACACGGACGCACAGCTGCCGGTCGAGGCGCTGAAGGAGCTGGTGGCGCGGTTCAAGGAGTTCTACGAGTTTCCCCAGGACGCGCAGGAGCAGCTGCAGCACGCAATCCGGGCCGTGTTCGAGTCCTGGACGGGCGAGCGGGCCGTGCACTACCGGCGCATCAACCGGATCCCCGATGACTGGGGTACGGCGGTCAACGTCCAGCAGATGGTGTTCGGCAACAAGGGCGAGACCTCGGCCACCGGTGTCGCGTTCAGCCGCGACGAGGTCACTGGCGCGCCCGAGCCCTCGGGCGACTTCCTCGTCAACGCCCAGGGGGAGGACGTCGTCTCAGGCGTCCGCACGCCCCGCGACATCTCCGAGCTCGCCGAGGTGATGCCCGACGCAGATCAGCAGCTGCGCGAGATCCTCAGCACGCTCGAGTCCCACTACAAGGACATGCAGGACACCGAGTTCACGATCGAAGAGGGCCACCTGTGGATGCTCCAGACGCGAAACGCGAAGCGTCCGGCGCAGGCCGCCGTGCGGTTCGCGGTCGATGCGGTGTCCGAGCAGCTGCTCACCGAGGCGGAGGCGATCGCTACGATCGACGCGTCGTCGCTCGACGCGCTGCTCCATCCCACCTTCGACCAGGGCGAGGGCTACAACGTGCTGGCGCGCGGCGTCGCGGCCTCGCCCGGCGCCGCGGCGGGAGCGATCGTGTTCAGCGCACCGGACGCGGTGGCCGCCGCCGCCGAGGGCAAGGACGTGATCCTGGTGCGTCAGTTCACCGCCGCCGACGACGTGGCGGGCTTTCATGCCGCCAAGGGAATCCTCACGTCCGAGGGCGGCAAGGCCTCGCACGCCGCGCTTGTCGCGCGCGGGATGGGCGTGCCGGCGGTGACCGGCGCGGCGATCGCGATCGACACCGAGTCGCAGGAGCTGCGAATCGACGGGCAGGTCTTCCGGGCCGGTGATCTGATCGGGATCGACGGCAGCGACGGAGCGGTGGTCGAGCCCGGTGCGCAGCTCCTCGAGCCCGAGCTCGACGAGTGCTTCGAGCAGGTGCTGGCCTGGGCCGACGAGCTCCGCCGGCTGGGGGTCCGGGTCAACGCCGATACGCCTCCCGACGCAACGCGCGCTCGCGAGCTCGGGGCCGAAGGGATCGGACTGTGCCGGACCGAGCACATGTTCATGGCCGAGGATCGTCAGCCGAAGATGCGCGCGATGATCATGGCCAGCGACGGCGACGGCCGGCGCGCGGCGCTCGGTGAACTGTTGCCCTTGCAGGAGCAGGACTTCACGGGGATCTTCGACGCGATGCGCGGTCTCCCGGTCACGATCCGGTTGCTCGACCCGCCCCTGCACGAGTTTCTGCCCGATCTCCCGGAGCTGCGCGCGGAGGTGGAGCGCGCGCGGATCGAGCACACCGACGACCTCGAGGAGCTCGAGCGGCTGCTCGCGCGGGTGGAGGAGATCCACGAGGGCAACCCGATGCTCGGTACTCGGGGCTGCCGGCTGGGGATCCTCTACCCCGAGATCTACGAGATGCAGGTCCACGCGATCATGCGCGCCGCCAAGGCGGTCGACCAGCCGCCCCACCCCGAGGTGATGATCCCGCTCGTCGCCTACGAGCACGAGCTCGAGATCATGCGCGACCTGGTCGTGCGGGTGGCTTCCGAGTACGACCTGCGCGAGCGTCGCGACTACACGGTGGGCACGATGATCGAGCTGCCGCGGGCGTGCTTCGTCGCCGATCGAATCGCTCGCCACGCGGACTTCTTCTCGTTCGGGACCAACGACCTGACCCAGACCGCGATCGGGTTCTCGCGTGACGACGCCGAGTCGAAGTTCATCCCCACCTACATCGAGAGCAAGATCGTCGACCGCTCGCCGTTCGAGACGATCGACGCTCCCGGCGTGGGGTGGCTGGTGCGGCTGGCGGCGTGGGTGGGGCGCGAGGCTCATCCGGGGCTGAAGCTCGGCATCTGCGGCGAGCATGGGGGAGACCCGGAGTCGATCGCGTTCTTCCATATGGCCGGGCTGGACTACGTCTCCTGCTCACCGTTCCGGGTGCCGATCGCTCGGATCGCGGCGGCGCAGGCGGCGATCGCGCGGTCGCGGTAGCGGTGCCGGCGGTTAGCCGCGGCGGGCCCGTACGAGAAAGCCGCTGCGGCCCGGGCTCAGGATCTCGACCCGGTCAAAGCCGCTGGCCGCGAACACCTGCTCGAGCTGGGGGCGGCTGTAGTTGAAGATCGGACAGTCGCCGATCCACTCGTAGCGGACCTTGCGGACCGGGCCCTTGAGCAGCGACCAGCTCGGGAACGAGCCGACGACGCAGCCGCCGGGGGCGGTCAGCTCGAACATCTTGTGGGCGAATTGCCCGGCATTTGGCAGGTAGTCGAACAGCCCCAGGGCGAGGACCACGTCGAACGGGCCGTCCAGGGAAGCGCTCAGGAAATCCTCGACGATCAGCTCGGCGCATGCATCGAAGCGCTTCAGACGCTCGCGCGCGAGCGCGATCATCGGCTCGGAGAAGTCGATCCCCACGTAGTGCGCCGCGCCGGCCTCGAGCACGAACTCGCCGATCCGCCCCGAGCCGCAGCCCACGTCGAGGACCCGCGGTTCGCCATAGCCGGCGACTGTGTCCGCCGCGAGCTGCCGGCGGCGAAAGAGGCCCGGGCGCAGCAGCCGGACCAGCGGCCGTTCGTCCTCGTAGAGGTCGTCGAACTGCTGAGCCTTGTCGCGGAAGCGGCTACGAACGCGCTGCGGCGTCGCTGCTGAGCCTGCCATACGCCTCACCATAGGGGATCAGGCGGAAGTGGCGCGCGATCGTCCGCAGGGTGCTCGGTGCACGGCGGCGGGCGCCGTTGCGTTGCGCCGCGCGCAGGACGCCACGGACCCTTCGGCCGGTCGGGGCGCCGGGCGCCAGGCCGACGCGCAGCGGGTCCGGATCGAACTCGTGCGGGTGCAGGTACAGCCCCGCGAGCGGCCCGGCGCGAGCGAGCCCGTCGAGCACGAGGCGGTTTGGCAGCATCGCCCAGTAGGAGGCGCCGCCGACGGGAATCCGGGCGCCCCGCGCGTACGAGACGGCGACCGGAAACTCCCACAACGTCCCCCCGCCGGCAAGCGCGAGAGGATGCGGAGCGGCGCTGTGCGACGCGATCGCGCCGCGGATCCGCGGTGAGTCGTGCTGGCTGGCGTCGTACGCGAAACCCTGCTTTACGAGCACTTCGTAGGCCCATTGGGAGTCGCGCGTGATCGAGAACGCCGGCGCCCGGTAGCCGTGCGGCGTGCGGCCGGTGAGCTGCTCGATCGTCTCGCGCGCGGCCCTGAGATCGCCGGCGAACTCGGCCGGGGTCTGGCGGTGAACGGGCCGGTGCTGGTCGCCGTGGCAGCCGATCTCGTGACCGCCTGCAACGAGCCTTTCCAGCAGCCGCGGGTGCGCGCGGGCCGCCATGCCGAGGACGAAGAACGTCGCTTTCGCGTCGAGCTCGTCGAGCAGGGCCAGCAGCGCGCCGGTCTGTCGCTCGAGCGCCGGTCCTGCCTGCTCCCAGTGCTCCGCGCCAAGCCGGCGGCGGACCAGCTGATGCCAGTCCTCGAAGTCGACGCTCAGCAGCAGGGTCCGCGGGTCGCCGTGGTTGTCATCTCGGGGTGACGTTTCGAGCAGGTCTCGGGTTGACGATTCGAGGGGGTCTCGGGTTGACGATTCGGGGAGATCTCGGGCTGACGTTTCGAGGAGGTTACGCGGGAGGCTCGCCGGGGACCCCGCTTCGGGGTGGGAAGATGAGGTGTCTGGCCAGTCAGGGTTCGTCGATGAGCCCAAAGGAGGAACCATGAACATCGAACGTGTAGCCGTCCTCGGCGGCGGCCTGATGGGGTCTGGGATCGCCGAGTCGGTGGCGGTCGCCGGCTTCGACGTCGTCGTCCGCGAAGTCGATGATCGTGCCGTCGCGTTACTGCGGGGACGCCTGGAGACATCGCTGCGCCGCGCCACCGAGCGCGGCAAGCTCGATTCGTCCGCCGCCCAGCAGACGCTGGAGCGGATCGCGCTGAGCACCGACCGGGCCGCCGTGCGCGACGTCGATCTCGTGATCGAGGCCGTGCCCGAGGATGCGGAGCTGAAGACGATGGTCCTGAGCGACGTCGCCGGCCTGGTGGGGGAGGAGGCGATCATCGCCTCGAACACGTCCTCGATCCCGATCGCGCAGCTGGCCGCCGCGGTACCCAATCCGGACCGGGTGCTGGGCCTGCACTTCTTCTCTCCGGTCCCGGTGATGCGGCTCGTCGAGGTGGTCGTGGCGCTGGAGACATGCGATGCGGTCGTCGCGGCCGCGCGCTCCTTCGTCGAGCGGCTCGGCAAGACCCCGATCGAGACCAAGGACCGCTCCGGGTTCATCGTCAACATGCTGCTGGTCCCGTACCTGATGGCCGCGGTGACGATGTACGAGGACGGCTTTGCCAGCGCCGATGCAATCGACGAGGGGATGCGGCTCGGGTGCGGTCATCCGATGGGTCCGTTGCAGCTGTGCGACTTCATCGGCCTCGACGTCCTCTACAACGTCTGCAACTCGCTCTACGAGGAGTTCAAGCGCCCCGAATATGCGCCGCCGCCGCTGATGAAGCGGATGGTCGCCTCGAACCGGCTCGGCCGCAAGAGCGGCCGCGGGTTCTACACCTACGGGGAGGATCGCGCCGCGGTGCCGGCGTGAGCGTCGAGCGCCTCAGCGCGCCGGCGTGCCCGCGCGCGCGGCTGCGATCAGGTCGGCGAGCTTGACGAGCTTCACGCGCGGGCGACCGTGCGGCTCGCCGGCTCGCCGTTCGTGCTCGTCGATCGAGCGCCAGCCCTCCCAGCTGACCGCATTCGGTGCGCGCCCGGCGATCCACTCGGCGGTCGCGTCGGGGTCGGGCTCGGACGGCGCGTTGAGGACCCCGGCGGCCGCGTCCTCGGCGATCCGCGCCACCGTGTCGGCGGCATCCTTCTTGTTGGTGCCGATCACGCCGCTGGGTCCGCGCTTGATCCAGCCGACGACGTACTCGCCGCACTGGGGGCGCTGCTCCTCGTCGCAGACACGCCCGCCGACGTTGCGGATCAGGCCGCGTCGCCGATCGAACGGAATGTCGCCCACCGGGCGGCCACGGTAACCGATCGAACGCAGCACCAACCCGCACTCGATCTCCTCGAACTCGTCGGTGGCCACGGCTCGTAACCGCCCCTCGGCATCCGGCTCGATCCGGTTGCGAACCACCCTTACGGCGGTGACCGGCCCGTTCTCCCCCTCCCCGAGCACCTCGACCGGGGAGCTCAGGAACTTCAGCACGACCCGGTGGCTCTTGCCGGTGGCCGGCCGCTGCGCGTACTCGCCCAGCAGCGCCACGTTGCGCTTCGCGGTCCCGTCTCCGTGCTCGGCGAGCCACCGCTCGCTGTGCTGATCGAGCTCGACGTCGCCGGGATCGACGTACACGTCGGCGCGGGTCAGCTCGCCCAGCTCGCGCAGCTCGGGGTTGGTGAACGCCGCCTGCGCGGGGCCGCGGCGGCCCAGCAGCACAACTTCTTCGACGCTGGCCTGCGCCAGCTTCGGCAGCGCGTGGTCGGCGGTGTCGGTGATCGCGAGCTCCTCGGGCTCGAGCACCAGCATCCGCGCGACGTCGATCGCCACGTTGCCGTTTCCGATCACCACCGCGCGCGTCGCCGAGAGCACGAACTCCTCCTCCTCGGCGTCGGGGTGGCCGTTGTACCAGGCGACGAACCGGGTCGCCGGATAGGAGCCGGGACGGTCCTCGCCGGGAATCCCGAGCCGGTTGTCGTCGTCGGTGCCGATCGCGTACACGATCGCGTGGTAGTGCTCGAGCAGCTCCGCGCGGGCGATGTCGTAACCGAGCCTGACGCCGCCGAAGAAGCGGAACCCCGGCCGTAGGGCGGTCTTGTCATAGACGCGCGTCACCGACTTGATCTTCGGGTGATCGGGGGCGACCCCCGAGCGCACCAGGCCGTAGGGGGTGGGCAGCGCGTCGATCAGGTCGACCTCGAAACCGGTGTTCAGCAGCTGATCGGTCGCGTAGAAACCGGCCGGGCCCGCACCGACGACCGCCGCTCGCAGACGTGAATCATGCTCGTTCATGCCGTCGCATCCGAGGATAGGACGGCGGCGGTGCGGTCGCCGCCCTCAGGCGGCGGTCGGCGAGCGCTCGGCGTTCTCGGCGTGGTCCGCGATCAGCTCCACGAGCCGGCCGAATGCCCCGGCCGGAAGATCGTGGCCGAGCCCCTCGATCGTGATCAGTCGCGCCCCCGGAATCGCCGCCGCGGTCGCGCGGCCGCCCGAGGGATGGACCATCCGGTCGCGGTCGCCATGGATCACGAGCGTCGGTGCGGTGATCCTGTGCAGCTCCGCGGTGCGGTCGCCGGACTTGACGATCGCCGCCATCTGGCGCCCAGTCCCCGTCGCCGCCCGCGGATCGCGATCGAATGCCCTGCGGGCACGGTCACGCACCGACGCCTCGTCGAACGGAAACCCGGCCGAGCCGACGTGGCGGAACATCATGGCCGAACGCTCGGCGGCCGCCTCGCGATCGCGGGGCGGAGCGCCGAACATGAGTCGCAGCGTGGAGGGCGCGGCCCAGCCGCTGCGCCGCGCGCCGGTGGCGGACATGATCGAGACGAGGCTCCGGACGCGCTGCGGATGGCGGGCGGCGAGCGTCTGGGCGATCATGCCGCCCATCGAGATGCCGACGACGTGGGCGTCTGCGATGTCCAGCGCCTCGAGCAGCCCCGCGGTGTCGCGCGCCATGTCGCCGAGGTCGTACTGGCCTGGCTCGAACCGCCGGGCGACGAGCTGGGCCATCCGCGGCGGCGGCGTCGAGAAGTGCGTCGAGCGACCGATGTCACGGTTGTCGAACCGGATCGGCGCGAGCCCCCGGGCGCTCAGCGCGTTGCAGAACTCGTCGGGCCACGCGAGCAGCTGTTGCCCGAGGCCCATGATCAGCAGCAGCGGCGCGTCGGCCGGTGATCCCAGGCGCTCGTAGCAGATGCGTATGCCGCGACCGACCT
Organism: uncultured Solirubrobacterales bacterium; assembly: GCA_963799745.1. Lineage (GTDB taxonomy): Bacteria > Actinomycetota > Thermoleophilia > Solirubrobacterales > Solirubrobacteraceae > Palsa-465. The sequence continues at coordinate 103,283 of CAWCYH010000004.1, forward strand.
CCGCGAGCTGCTCGCCGGCGCTCATGCGGCCACCGGCTCGCGCGCAGGCGTCGGGAGCGGCCGCAAGTCGTAGTCGCCGGGCTCGAACCGCGCCAGCCGTCGCTGGTAGGCGCGCACGCTACCCGGCCACAGCGCCGAGTTGCGCCCCGTCTCGTCCAGGTACCAGCTGACGCAGCCGCCCGCGGTCCACACGCTGCCCCGGGTGCCGGCCTCGACCTCGGCCACGAACCGAGCCTGGGCCTCAGCCTGCGGCTCGATCGTCGCGGATCCGTGCAGGCGGCGGTGGCGCAGCGCCTTGATCAGGTAGTCGATCTGGGCTTCGACCATCAGCAGCACAGAATTGTGCCCGAGACCGGTGTTCGGGCCGAGCAGCATGAAGAAGTTCGGAAAGCCCGCCACCGCGAGACCGAGGTGCGCCTTGGGACTGCCGCTCCAGGTCTCGGCGAGCGTCTTGCCCTCGCGGCCGATCACCCGGTGGCTGATCGGCGGGTCCGTGACCCGAAACCCGGTGCCGAAGATGATCGCGTCGACACGGTGCTCGACGCCCTGCCGGTCGATGATCCCGTCCGGGGTGAGCTCGCGGATCCCGTCGGTGATCACCTCGACGTTCGCGGCGCTGATCGCCGGATACCAGTCGTTTGAGGCGAGGATCCGTTTGCACCCGAGCCGGTAGTCCGGGATCAGCTTCTCGCGCAGGACCGGATCGGGCACCTGGCGGGCGATGTGCCGGCGGGCGCGTCGCTCGGTCAGGCCGGTGAGCCCGGGATGGGTGAACATCACGTGGAAGGACTCAAACAGCGAGAACACGGCGCCGCGCAGCGCCGCTTGCAACCTCGGGTGGCGCTCGAAGCGTCGACGCCAGGTTTGTGGGATAGGGGGATTTGCCCGGGGGAGGACCCAGGGGGGCGTGCGCTGGAACAGGTGCAGGCGCTTCACCCGCGGCTGGATCCGCGGAACGAACTGGATCGCCGAGGCGCCGGTGCCGATGACCGCCACTTCCCGCCCCTGCAGGTCGTAGTCGTGCTGCCAGCGGGCGGAGTGGAACACGGCGCCCTGAAACCGTTCGAGCCCGGGCAGGGTCGGCATCGCCGGGTCGGCCAGCGCCCCGACGGCCGAGATCGCGACGTCGGCCGTGATCGTGCCCTGGCTGGTCTCGGCCTCCCAGCGCCGGCGATCGGCGTCCCAGCGCAACGACAGGACCTCGCAGTCGAAGCGGATGTGGCGAGCGAGGTCGTGCTGCGCGACGACCCGCCGCATGTAATCCCAGATCTCCTGCTGCCCGGCGAACGCCTGGCTCCAACCGGGGTTCTGCTCGGCAGTCCACGAGTACAGGACGCTAGGGATGTCGCACGCGCACCCCGGATAGGTGTTATCGCGCCAGGTCCCGCCGAGATCCTCGGCGCGCTCGAGGATCACGAAGTTGTCAAAGCCGGCCTGCTTGAGGGACATCGCGATCCCGAGACCGGAGAAGCCGGCGCCGGCGATCGCGAGCTCGAAGTGCGACGGTTGATCGGGTGGCGTGGCGCCGTTCAGGCCAGTGCGGTACATGAGCGTACCACCGTACATTAGCATGCCGAGGCGCCGGCGCCCCGCCCGCGCCACCGCGGGATGTCCGCGCCACGCAGCGCCGCGCCGCCGTGGCGCCACCGGGATCGCTACAGCAGCGCCCGCGCCGCCGCGGCGCCACCGGGGACCGCTACAGCAGCGCCCCGGCCAGAATCGCCTTGACCGTCTGGCCTGCGGTGGCGCGCAGCTCGCGCATGTCGCGGCCCTGCTGGAGCGAAATCACGACGAGCTCGCGTAGGCCGCCGACGATCATGATCGCGATGTCCATCGTCAGCGGCCGGGCCCCCAGCTCGGGCTGCTCGCGGCGGCTGGACTCGGCCAGGTTGATCAGCAGCTGCGCGAAGCGCTCGATCACCGCCATCTGACGGTCGGCCCCCGCCTGGCCAAGGCCGGGCAGCTCGCGGACGAAGCTCTGGTAGAGCGCCGGGTGGGTGGTGATGTTGTCGATGTAGGCGTCGAGCGCACGATCGACCTGTTCTTCCAGTGGGCGATCCGGATGGACGGCGCCGGCGATCTGCTCCATGGTGTCGTCATTGGTCGCGTCGAACAGAGCCAGGAAGCACGCTTCGCGGTCGTCGAAGTACTCGTAGAAGGTGCGCCGTGAGGTGCGAGCGATTCGGACCACGTCGGCGACCGTCGTCTCGCGGTATCCCTTGGCCTCGATCGATCTCGCCATCGCGCCGATCAGCCGCTCGCGGTGCGAGGAGCGCTCAAACGCGTCGGGCGGGGTTGGCGATTGCGTTGGCTGGCCGGCCACCCTCTGCAAGGTAGCGCCAGCGGCGGTCTGGTCAGGCAGCGTGCTTGCGCCGGACCACGACTCGGGCGCCGCGCTGCGGGATCATCGTCACGTTGCGCTGACGCGGGTGCTCGGGTGCCGGGTCCGGCGCGAACAGGTCGGTGCGGGCCGTGATCGCCCGCAGCACGACCCGCTGCTCGGCCATCGCCAGCGAGGCTCCGAGGCAGCGGCGGATACCGCCGCCGAACGGAATCCATGTGTACGTGCCCGGCTTGTGGCCCACGAACCGCTCGGGACGAAACGCTCGCGGATCCCGATACACATCGTCGCGGTGGTGCAGCGCGACGATGCTCACCGCCACGGGCGTGTTGGCCGGGACGACGTACTCGCCGAGCTGCCACCGTCGCTTGACCATGCGGACGATGAACGGGATCACCGGCCGTGATCGCATCCCTTCATAGACGGTCGCGTCGAGGTGCTCGTCGGCGTCGGGATCCTCGCTGCGCACGAGTTCGCGCAGGCGTTCGTATGCAGCGGGTGTCCGCAGCAGCCGCTCGAACGTCCAGGCCAGCGAGTTGGCGGTCGTCTCGTGCCCGGCGAGCACCAGTGACATCAGCTCGTCGCGGAGTTCCTGGTCGGTCAGCAACTTCCCCTCTTCGTCACGCGCCTCGAGCAGCAGCGAGAGGACGTCCTCTCGGCCGTCGCTCGCTCCCGACGCCCGGCGGGCGCGGATCACCGCATACAGGTGGCGATCGACCAGCCCGAGCAGTGCCCGAAGGATCCCGCGTGCCTCCTCGCGTCCGGCGTTGTGGAGCTCGATCAGCTGGTAGAGGGGGCTCGTCGACGCCCGGGACAGGCGCCGGATCGTGTCGCGCAGCTGACGCTCGACGGTCCCGCGGCCGGGAGCGGTGCCGATGCCGAAGATGCCGGCCATGATCACGTCGAGGGTGATCGCCTGCATGCGCGGCGCGAGCGAGAACGGCATGCCGATCGGCCAGCGGTCAATCTCGCGCTCGGCGACGTCGGCGATCATCTCCACATAGCGCTGCACGGCCTCGCCGTGGAACGGCGGCAGCAGCAACTTGCGCTGACGCATGTGCCTGGCGCCGACCGAGGTCAGGACGGAGTTGGGACCGAGGATCGGACGCAACGGCGACTCGCCGGTCAGCGACGGCGCTTCCTCCGGCGTGGCCTTGAACAGCGACTTGACGTGGTCGGGGTGGGCGGTCACGACGAACGGCTCGCGGCGCGAGAGCAGCCGCAGCTGCCACACGTCGCCGAACTCCTGGTGGGCCCGCAGGCTGGACGCCATCGGCCTCGCCACGAAGCGAACGGATTGCCGCAGGCGAGACTCCTCGCGTCCTGGCGGGATCCGCAAGGGGCGATCTTCGCCGACGGGGCCGGCGGGGGAGGGGGCCGGCATGGTTTGATCGGCGGGGGGAGCCGGTGTCGCGACGGTGGCCATCTGGTACGCGAGTGTACCGCAAGCTGCCGCGTCTGTCCAATAGTCTCGGGGTCTCCAGCCCCCTTGATCAGAAAGGCTTATCCATGCCAGACCGTGCAGCGATCGTCACCGGTGGTTCTAGGGGCATCGGCCGTGCCCTCGCCGAGGCGCTGGGGGAAGAGGGATTTGGCCTGACGATCACTGCTCGCAAGCCGGAGGGTGTCGAGCGGACCGCAGACGAGCTCCGCGAGCAGGGCTTCGAGGTCGAGCAGGTGGCGGCGAACATGGCCGACGAGGAGGCGATTCGAGCGGTGGTGAACGCTCACCGGGAGCGGTTCGGCCGCTTGGACGTGCTGGTCAACAACGCGGGGGTCGGCATCGGCGCGGCGGCGAACGAGCAGCAGACCAAGTACGTCGACATGCAGCTCGACGTGAACCTGCGCGCGATCGTGTTGTTCTATCGCGAGTGCGCCGAGATGCTCCGCCAGGCCGGTGCCGAGCACCGCCACGCGCTCGTCGTCAACATGGCTTCGATGGCTGGTAAGTCACCGCCGCCATGGTTGTCGGTATACGGCGCCACGAAGGCGGCGGTGATCGCCTACACGCGGGCGATGAACAAGGAGCTGGCGAATGAAGGGGTGAAATCCGTCGCCTTCTGTCCCGGCTTTGTAGACACCGACATGAGCGATTTCGTCAAGGACAGCATTCCGCCCGAGGAGATGCTGCGGACCAGTGACATCAGCGAGGCGTTGCGCTTCCTGCTCCGTGTGTCACCTGCGTGCGTGATCCCCGAGATCGTGTTCGAGCGCCCCGGCGAAGCGATCTAGGCGGCGGGGCGACTCCGCCGCCTGTCTCGATCATCTACTTGAGCCTCTCCCGCGCCGCGGATGTCCAGGCCTCCGTCACGTCGCGGATGAACTTCGCCTGAGCGGTGGCGAGATTCGAGATCCAGTCGATCTCGCTGCTACCCGGCCCCTTCTCAATCGTGCTGGCGATCGCCTTCAGCGCTTTCTCGTAGCTGGACAGCGTGGTCTCGCCGGCTTCCTTGCCAGCCTCGATGATGCGCTCATTGAGTTTGCGCAGACGCTGCGCGACGGCCTCGGCGCCAGCGTCGGCCGCGCCGGTCGCCGACTTGGCACTGGTCGATCCCGAGGTGCCCGTCGACCGCGTGCTGCGCGACCCGCTCGCCCGCGTCGACTTCGCGCGTGAACTCGACGCGCCCGAAGTCGAGCGCTTGGCCTGGCTCCGTCCAGAGGTGCTCTTTGCACCCGACGTGCTCCTTGAGCGCGAGGTCGACCTCGCGCCACCACTCCTAGCTTGCGGCATTTCTCCCTCCGAAGATTGACGTTGATGTGCACACTATCCTGCGGCTGCGGCCGCCCGCAGCGTATTGTCGAAATCGCTGCTGGGGATCGGCCCGATGCAGGGCATGGTGACACCCGCTCGGCGGTACTGATCGATTGCGGCTCGCACTTGGGCTTCGTCACCGATCGCGGTCAGCAACTCGAGGAACCGATTCGAGATGGCGCCGCGCATCGCTTCGAACTCGCCGCCGGCGGCGTCGTATGCCGCGATGTCGGCACCGAACCCCGACCGCTCCAGCATCGCGCGGTAGAACGGCAGGCCGAAGTACGTGATCAGCTGCGAACGCATCGCGTCATAGGCCGCCGGGACGTCGTCGGTGATCGCGCCCGGGACGGCAGCGACGATCTCGAATCCGTGCAGTGACTTCTCCGCGCGCTCTCGACCCCGGCTTACCTCTGGCACGACCACGTCGCGGACGTAGTGCGGATTGCACAGCCACAGAATCACGCCGTCGGCGATTTCTCCGGCCAGCCGGAGCATCGCGGGAGACAGCGCGGCTATGAAGATCGGCAGCTTTGGACGAGGCTCGATGCCGCCGAGGCGAAGTGTCGTGTTCCATTTCTCGCCCGCCGGGGGCTCCTCATCGCGAAGGATCGCGCGCACGATCTCGACGTACTCGCGCATCTCGGCGACCGGTCGATCGATCGTCTGGCCGTGCCAGCTCTCCACCACTGCTCGGTGCGAGACGCCCAGTCCAAGCACGAAGCGGCCTGATGACAGCTCGTCAATCGTGACCGCCGTCTGCGCCATCGTTGCCGGCGTGCGCGTGTAGATCGGCACGACGCCGCTGCCGATGCGCATTCGTTCGGTCGCCAGCGCATACGCCGTCAGCACGGTCAGTGACTCGTATCCGGCGATGTGCGTGCTGAATACAGCGTCGTAACCCAGCGATTCAGCGAGCCGAGCTCGCTCGATCGCGCGCTCGATCGTCCGCTCGGTCGAGATGAAGCAGCCCAGCGCCACGACGCATAGCCTATGCCCCGGCCGTGCGCCATGCCTGCCTGCGAGGATGACGCCATGGCGCAAGACGTGGCGCAGACGATCCGATTGGCACGCTGCAGCGACGCCGAGCCGATCGCCCAACTGCTCGGCGAGCTTGGTTATCCGACCTCGGTGCAAGACGCCCAGGCCCGGCTCGAACCGTTGCTGGCGCGCGCCGACGCCGGCGTGATCGTGGCCGAAGTGGAGCGCGAGGTGGTGGGAGTCGCGGCGTATCAGATCATGCCCGTGTTGGAGCGAGCGCGATCACAGTGCCGACTGACGACGCTCGTTGTTCGCTGCGATCAACGCCGCCGTGGCGTGGCCGACACGCTCGTGGCAAACATCGAGTCGGTGGCGCGCCAGGCGGACTGCTTCCGGATCGAAGTGACGACACGGCCGCGCCGAAGGGACGCGCTGGCGTTCTACGCAGCGGTCGGATTCACGTCGCGTCCGCACCGCCTGGTGAAGATGCTGGAGCCGTGATGCGCGTCGCGGTGGTCGGTCACGTCGAGTGGGTTGACTTCATCGGCGTTGCGCGGATGCCCGAGCGGGGCGAGGTGCTTCACGCCGAGGGTGCGTTCACGCGAGCGGCCGGCGGCGGCGGGGTGGTCGCGGGCGTGCTTGCCGATCTCGGCGCCGAGGTCGACTTTTTCTCCGCGCTCGGGCGCGACGCCGATGGCGAAGCTGCCGCCGCGCAGCTGTCCGAGCGGGGGGTGCGCATGCACGTGGCATGGCGAGACGCGCCGACGCGACGAGCGGTGACGCTGCTCGAAGATGGTGGCGAGCGAGCGATCGTGACGCTTGGCGATCGGCTCAACCCGCTCGGCAGCGACGAGCTCGAGTGGGAGCGGCTCACGGAGGCCGACGGGGTGTATTTCACGGCGGGAGACGATGGTGCGCTGAAGCGGGCTCGTCAGGCGCGAGTCGTGATCGCCTCACCACGAGCGCGCCAGGCGCTCACCGGGGACGGGCCGATGATCGAGGCGCTGGTGTTCAGCGCGCGCGATCCAGATGAGAGCGAGTGGGCTCGGCGGATCGGGCATCGCGCGCGGCTGCTGGTCGTCACCAACGGCGCGAGGGGCGGTCAGTGGTCAGGCGAGTCACAGGGAAATTGGCACGCCGTGCGGCCGCCGGGTGAGCCCCGCGACAGCTTCGGCTGCGGCGACTCGTTCGCCGCCGGGTTCACGTTCGGACTGGCCTCGGGAGCGTCGGTGGCGGAGGCGGCGGCGCTGGGCGCGCGGTGCGGTGCGCGCTGTCTGACCAGACCGGGCGCACCGTGAGCTCGACTGGTTCTGAATCGCCCGGCCGAATCCCGCTGATCGCGAACTTTGGCGTTCTGGTTCCACCCCCCGGAACCAATCAGCCGAAGTTCACGCCCGGCAACCGAGTCGCGGCGTTGGTTCTGAGACGAGTCGCGGCGTTGGTTCTGAGACGAGTCGCGGCGTTGGTTCTGAGACCGCGGCTTCAGCGGGCGGAGGCCAACAGCTCGATCCGGTTCCCCCACGGGTCCTTGGCGTAGAAGCGGCGCTCGCCGGCGAGCGCGTCGTCCCACTCGACGTTCACGCCGGCGGCCGATAGTTGCTCGGCCAGCCGGTCCAGGTCCTCGGAAGCGACGCGCAGCGCGGGGTGCGCCTTCAGCGCGGGCGAGAACGGCTCCTCGACGCCGACGTGGAGCTGCTGCGCGCCCAGCCCGAACCACACGCCACCGCGCGATCGCAGCGGCTCCGGCTTCTCGAGCTCCACCAAACCGAGCAACTCCCCGTAGAACCGGCGCGCCGCTGCCTCGCAACCGGGTGGAGCGGCGAGCTGAACGTGGTCGAGTGAAAGAGCGTTCACCACCGGGCGAATCCGATCTTGCGTCTGATGGCGTCCACTACCGGGCGAATAACGATCTTGCGTCTGATGGCGTCCACTACCGGGTGAACACGATCTTGCGTCTGATGGCGTCCACTACCGGGTGAACACGATCTTGCCGAACACATCTCCGCCGAGCAGCGCCTCGAACCCCTGCCGTGCGTCGGTCAGCGGCAGCGTGTCGTGAATGACCGGGCGCACGTCTCGATCCACGCACAACTGGATCAGCCGGCGGAGCTCGTCGCGAGTACCCATCGTCGAGCCGATCACCGACAGCTGGAGGAAGAACATCCGTGTCAGCTCGGCGGACGGCGCGTCACCGGTGGTGGCGCCGGAGACGATGATCTTGCCGCCCGGTTTCAGCGCTCTGACCGAGTGTGACCAGGTCGCCTGGCCGGTGGTCTCCATCACCGCGTCGACCCGCTCGGGTAGGCGCGCGCCGGACTCGAATGCCTGGTCGGCGCCGAGCGACTGCGCCTGAGCTCGCTTCTCCTCGCTCCGTCCGGTCACCCAGACCCGGATTCCGGCGGCCGTCGCGAGCACGATCACCGCGGTGGCGACGCCACCGCTGGCGCCCTGGACGAGCACCGTCGAGCCCGGGGCAAGCTGCGCCCGGGTGAACAGCATCCGGTAGGCGGTCAGCCACGCGGTGGGCAGGCAGGCCGCCTGTTCGAAGGACAGGGCGGGCGGCTTGGGCAACAGGTTGCGCCGGGGAACCGTGACCCGCTCCGCGAACGTCCCCGCGTGGCGCTCGGACAGAATCGAGCGGCGTGGGTCGAACGTCTCGTCGTCGCGCCAGGAATCCTCGCTGATGACCGAATGGACGACCACCTCGTTGCCGTCCTCGTCGATGCCCGCCGCGTCGCAGCCGAGAATCATCGGCAGCCGCTCGTCACTGAGGCCGACTCCGCGCAGCGACCACAGATCGTGGTGATTGAGTGAAGCCGCCTTGATCGTCACGGTCGTCCAGCCATCCGGCACTTTCGGATCGGGGCGCTCGCCAGTCTCGAGTCCCCGCAGGGGATCCTTGGGATTGATTTCCGACGCGAAGACCGCAAACACCGCCGGAGCATCCTAGTGCCCGACCGGAGCCGATAGCGTGGCGAAGTGTCGCCGGTGTCTGCACGTTCACCGCATCTGCGTTGGGGGAGCGGGCCACAACGTGACGCGGATTCGTTCGTCTTCGATCGGCGTCACTTTTTGTCCTCATACGGGCCCCAGCGTGACGCGGATCGGTAGGGCTAGATTTGACGTAACGTTTGGGCTGGTCGTGGAAGACAGGTCCGCGGGGTCATGTTGAGCGTTCGGCGCCAGCCTCAGGCTGTGGCGCGCAGATTCGATCGCGGCACGTAACGGTTCCGGTTTCGCTCGCCAGCCAGGGCAAACGATTCTCGACCCGGGCACGAGAGCCCGACCAGAGCCGATAGCGTTGCGGAAATGGCCCGCGCCAAGTTCCACCCCGAGGCCGGCGTGAGCGGCGAGGCCGGCGTGAGCGGCGAGGCCGGCGTGAGCGCCGAGGCCGGCGTGAGCGGCGGGGCCGGCGTGAGCGGCGGGGCCGGCGAGAGCGGCGAGGCCGGCGTGAGCGGCGAGGCCGGCGTGAGCGGCGAGGCCGGCGTGACCGCGAGAGAGCGGCCGGCGTGAGCGCCGGGCGCCGAGCCGGGCCGTCTCGCTGCCGCGGATGGCAGCAGGAAGCGGCGCTGCTGATGCTGGAGAACAACCTCCATCCGGACGTCGCCGAGAATCCCGCCGAGCTGATCGTCTACGGCGGCATCGGCAAGGCGGCGCGCGACCGGGCCAGCTACGCCACGATCCGCCGCGAGCTGATGGCGCTGGGCGACGAGCAGACGCTGCTCGTGCAATCGGGCAAGCCGGTGGCCGTGTTCGAGACCCACGAGCGCGCCCCGCGAGTGCTGATCGCGAACACCAACCTGGTCCCGGAGTGGGCGACGTGGGAGCACTTCCGCGAGCTCGACGCCGCCGGGCTGATCATGTACGGGCAGATGACCGCGGGCTCCTGGATCTACATCGGGAGCCAGGGAATCCTGCAGGGCACCTACGAGACGTTCGCGGCGGTGGCCGGCAAGCGCTTCGACGGCACGCTGCGCGGTCGCCTGGTGGTGACGGCAGGGCTCGGCGGGATGGGCGGCGCGCAACCGCTCGCAGTGACGATGTGTGGTGGCACCGCGCTGTGCATCGAGGTCGACTTGCGACGGATCGAGCGGCGCCTGCAGACCGGCTACCTCGACGAGCGCGCGGCCGACCTCGACGATGCGCTGGCGCGACTGCGGGCCGCCGCTTCGCAGGGGCGCGCGCTGTCGATTGGGCTGCTCGGAAACGCCGCCGAGATCGTCCCCGAGCTGGTGCGGCGCGGGGTCGAGGTGGACGTGGTCACCGATCAGACCTCGGCCCACGATCCGCTCAACGGCTATATCCCCGCGGGGCTGACGGTCGAGCAGGCGGAGGTGCTCCGCGCCCGCGACCCGGACGAGTACCTGAAGCGGGTCGGAGCCTCCGCGCTCGGCCACGTGGCGGCGATCCGCGAGCTGGCCAAGCAGGGCGCCGAGGCGTTCGACTACGGCAACGCGCTGCGCGGCCTGGCGGCCGCGAACGGCGACGAGCACGCGTTCGATTATCCGGGCTTCGTTCCCGCCTACATCCGGCCGCTGTTCTGCGAGGGCAAGGGTCCGTTTCGGTGGGTGGCGCTGTCCGGCGACCCACAGGACATCCGCAAGACCGACCAGGCGATCCTCGATCTGTTCGGCGACCAGGAGCACGTGGCGCGCTGGATTCGCCTCGCCGAGGAGAAGGTGCAGTTTCAGGGCCTCCCGGCGCGGATCTGCTGGCTCGGATATGGGGAGCGGGACCTGGCCGGGCTGCGCTTCAACGAGATGGTCAGCGCCGGCGAGCTGGCGGGACCGATCGTGATCGGGCGCGATCACCTCGACTCTGGTTCGGTGGCCTCGCCCGAACGCGAGACCGAGGCGATGCGCGACGGATCGGACGCCGTCGCCGACTGGCCGATCCTCAACGCGCTGCTGAACACGGCCTGCGGCGCCAGCTGGGTGTCGGTGCACCATGGCGGCGGCGTCGGGATGGGCAAGTCGATTCACGCCGGCCAGGTCGTGGTCGCCGACGGCTCGGAGCTCGGCGCGGAGCGCGTGCGCCGCGTGCTCACGGCGGATCCCGGTCTGGGGGTCGTGCGCCACGCCGACGCCGGGTATGAGGAGGCGTTGTCGTTCGCAGAGGACTCCGGACTGCAGATGCCGATGCTCGATCCCGAGCCGGCTGACGCGTGAGCGAAGCCGCCACGGTGAGCATCAACGCCGCGGCGCAGGTGCTGCGGCCACCGAGCGACGGTCTGCGGTATCTGCGCCACGACCGCGCCGCCGAGCTGAGCGCCGAACCGGGGTCGGTGATGATCGCTTCGGGAGCGATCGCCGGCTTTGATCGCTGGCCCGACGCTCGCCTCCAGGTCGACGCGCGCGGTTGCGCGGTGATCCCCGGGTTCGTCGACTGTCACACCCATCTGCCGTTCGCGGGTTGGCGCGAGCGCGAGTACGAGCTGAGGATCGGCGGCGCCTCGTACGAGAGCATCGCGCGCAGCGGCGGCGGGATCCGATCCTCGGCGCGCGCCCTGGCACAGGCCGACGACCGCGAGGTGCTGGGTCAAGCCGGTGCGCTGGCGGACGAGATGCTCGCGCACGGCACGACCACCTTCGAGTGCAAGAGCGGCTACGGGCTCTCGGTGCAAGGCGAGACGCGAGCCATCCGGCTGGCGGCCGAGCTGCGCTCGCGTGTCACCCAGCTCACCCGCTCAACCGCGCTGGCGGCGCACGCCGTTCCCGACGGCTATGACGCCGATGGCTGGATGGACGCGGTCGCGGAGATGCTGCCCGCACTGCTCGACGCCGGCACCGTCAGCGCGCTCGACATCTACGTGGAGAGCGTGGCGTTCAGCAACGAGCATCTGCGCCGGATGGGCGCGCTCGCCACCGCGCACGGGCTGGATCTCCGTGCCCACGTGGAACAGTTCAACGCCAACCATTCGGTGCCGGTGGCGTTGCAGGCCGGCGCGAGATCGGTCGACCATCTGGCGTGCCTGCCCGACGACGAGGTGCCACTGCTGGCGCGGGCGGAGACCGCGGCCGTGCTGCTGCCGGGCGCCGAGTTCCTCGCCGAGGAGCGGTTGGCCCCGGGGCGGGCGCTCGCCGATGCGGGGGCGATCTGCGTGCTCGGCAGCGATCTGAACCCCGGCACCTCGCCGGTGCTGTCACTGCCGGTGATCATCGGGCTGGCGGTGCGCCGCTACCGGTGGTCGGTGCGAGAAGCGCTGGTGGCCTGCACCCTCAACGCGGCCTGGGTCCTGCGCCTCTCCGAGCAGATCGGCTCGCTCGAGGTCGGCAAGCGTGGCGACCTGCTGGTGCTCGACGGGCCGATTGAGCGGATCCCCTACCGGTTCGCCCACAACCCGGTCGCGCTGGCGTTCGCCGGCGGCACGCTCGCCCACGTTCGACGCGATTCGGAGTGGAGGCTGGCGTAGATGATTCGGAGTGGAGGCTGGCGTAGATGATCCGCGCGGAGGCGATCGCGCGCCGGCTCGCCGGGCTCGAGTACGTGGGGAGCGGCGCGACGGGAGTCGTGCGGATGGCGTGGAGCGGCGAGGATGTCGAGGCACGCGCGTGGTTCGAGTACCAGGCTGAGGAGCTGGAGCTCGTCGTGCGCCGCGATCCCGCCGGCAACCTGTGGGCGTGCCCCGAGCAGAAACCGCCGTGGTGGGGAGTCGGCTCGCATCTCGACAGCGTCCGCGGCGGCGGCCGCTTCGATGGGCCGCTGGGCGTGGCATGCGGGTTCGAGATCGCCGCGAGCGCCGCCGCGCCGATCGCGGTCGTGTCGTTCGCCGACGAGGAGGGAGCGCGCTACAACACGCCGACGTTCGGCAGCAAGGCGCTGGCGGGAAGGCTCGACGTCGCGAGCGTGATCGGCCGCCGCGACGAGGACGGCATCGCGCTTGGCGATGCGATCCGCGCCAGCGGACTGGATCCGGCGGTGATCACCGGAGCGTCGGGCTGGCTTGCGAAGCTGGCCGGCTTCATCGAGATCCACATCGATCAGAGCACCGAGCTGGCCCAGGCCTGGGTGCCGGCGGGGATCGTCGGCTCACTGGCCAGTCGGTGCAGGCTCGAGATCGACCTCCGGGGCCGCGCCGACCATGCCGGCACCACACCCCCGGCCGAGCGACGGGACGCGCTGTCGGCCGCGGCACACCTGATCGTGGCCGCCGAGGAGCTGTCCGAGGACCTTGATCGAATGACCGTCACCACCTCGCGGATCCTCGCCGAGCCGAATGCGCCGACGACGATCGCCGCCCACGTCCGGTTGTGGATCGATGCGCGCGCACCCGATACGGCCGCGGTGCAGCAGTGGGCCCGTCGCCTCGCGGACGAAGCCGATGAGCTCGGCGAGCGCGCCGGGGTGAAGATCGCGATCGCGGTCGCGTCGCGCTCAGATCCGGTGGAGTTCTCGGCTCGGGTCCGCGCGGAGCTCAGACGGGCGAGCGAGGCCGTGACCGGAGCGCCGGCGCCCGAGGTCGTGTGCTTCGCCGGTCACGACGCCGGGGTGCTGGCCGAGCGGATTCCAGCCGGGATGGTGCTCGTCCGCAACGCCACCGGAGTCAGCCACGCCCCGGAGGAGACGGTCGACCTGGAGGATGCCGCGATCGCGGCGAGGGTGGTGGAGCGAGCGCTGGCGAGCGTGGCGGTGGCCTGATGGCGCGGCTGGCGAGCGTCGAGGCGATGCCCAACGCCCACTCGCATGCCTTCCAGCGCGCCCTGCGCGGCCGCGCCGAGCGCCTGCGCCCGGAGCGGGCCGACGACTTCTGGAGCTGGCGGACCGAGATGTTCAAGCTCGCGGCGAGCCTCGAGCCGACGTCCATGTACGAGCTGGCGCTGGCAACCTATCGGGAGATGGCGCAGGCGGGGTACGGGGCCGTGGGGGAGTTCCACTACGTCCACCACCAGCCCGACGGGACGCCGTATCAGGAGCCCAACGAGATGGCCCGGGCGCTCGCCGAAGCGGCGGTCACCGCGGGCCTGCCGATCGTGCTGCTCCCAGCCGCCTATCACCGCAACGGGTGGGACGGGGAGGACCGGCCGCCGGTCGCGGGACAGCGGCGCTTCTGCGATCCGGACGTGGAGAGTTTCCTGGACCGGGTCGAGGAGCTGCGGACGTGGGCCGCCTCGCGCGCGGGTGTGTCGGTCGGCGTGGCCGCGCACAGCGTGCGGGCAGTCCCGGCGCCGTGGCTCGCGGCGATCGCCGAGTACGCGGACGCGCACGGACTGGTCCGTCATGTCCATGCCCACGAACAGCGGCGAGAGCTCGAGGAATCCCGGGCCGAGCACGGCTGCTCACCGATCGAGCTGCTCGAGCGCACCGGATTCCTCGGGCCCGCCGCGAGCGTGATCCACGGGATTCACGTCTCGCCCCACGATGTCCAGCTGCTGGCGCGAAGCTCGAGCACCGTCGTCTCGTGCCCGACCACCGAAGGCAACCTGGGCGACGGCTACCTGCCGGCGATGGGCTACCGCGAGCACCGGGTCCCGCTCGCGATCGGGAGCGATTCCCAGGTGCGGATCGATCCGTTCGAGGAGGCCCGGGAACTCGAGACCGGGTCGCGGCGCGAGCGCCAGCTCCGCGCCGGTCTGCTCGCGTCGGTCGGCGACCTGTGGACGGAGCTGTGCCGCAACGGGAGACGCAGCCTCGGGCTGGGGGCGGGCGCGGGCGGAGGTGGCGCGGGCGACGGTGGCGCGGCCGATCCCGCCGCGGAGGCGACGATCGAGATCGAGGGCGCGGGCGATCCCGCCGCGGAGGCGACGATCGAGATCGAGGGCGATCCCGCCGCGGAGGCGACGATCGAGATCGATCTCGACCACGCCGACCTGCGCGGGATCGATCCCGCGGACCTGCCGCTGGCCCTGGTCACGTGCGCCTCCGCGGCGGTCGTGAGGCGCGGCGTGGGCCGGTAGTGGGTACAACTCCTCCGATGCATGACGCCGAGGTGGTGCTCCGCCGTGCCAGGCGCCCGCTCGTGCTCGGCATGGGCGGGGGCGGCGATGTCGTCGGCGCGTTGGCGACGGCGGAGTTCGCGCGTCTCTACGACGGCGCCGAACCCGTGGTCGGCGGGCTGACCTGGGAGCGATCGGCGATCGACCCGGCACCTGGCCCGCGGAGCGTGAACGAGATCGAGGGGGCAGAGGAGCTGGCGCCGGGCGTCCTGCTGGCGGGGCCGCGGACGCGGGTGCGCGGCGAGGACGTGTACTTCGCCGAGTCGCGGATGGCCGAGTTCCTGGCCGAGCGGACGGTGCTCATCGACATCCATGGCGGCCCGGCTGCCGTCGCCGAGGGGATCGCCGTCGCGGCTGCGCGGCTCGACCGCGACCTGCTGGTGTTCATCGATGTCGGCGGCGATGTGCTGGCCCAGGGGCATGAGCCGGGGCTTCGCAGCCCCCTGGGAGATGCGATCACCCTCGCGGCGGCATCGCTCCTGCGCGACGCCGGCCACCCCGTGCTGGCGGGGATCTTCGGCATCGGTTGCGACGCCGAGCTGACCCCCGAGGAGGTGCTCGCCGGCCTCGCCAAGGTCGCGGCCGCCGGCGGGCTGCTCGGCGCTCGGGGCCTCACCGAGCCGGTCGCGGCGCGGCTCGAAGGTGCGATCGAGCTGGTGCCGACCGAGGCCAGCGCCCAGGCCGTGCGCGCGTTCCGGGGCGACTCGGGCACCGTGACGATCCGCGGTGGCGCCCGGGAGCTAGAGCTGACCACGGCCGCCGCGCTGACGTTCTACCTCGGGATCGAGGCGACGATGGCCGCCACCGGGCGCCTCGCGCAAGCCGTGCTTGCCACGAGCAGCCTGGAGGCGGCCAACGACGCGCTGCACCGGCTCGGGGTCAGGACGGAGCTCGACCTCGAGCGGGACGTGGCGCGCAGCCGCGCCCTCAGATGAGAGCGGATGGATTCACCGAACTCGTCGCGGCGCCGCAGCGCGGGCGGGTGTACCGGCAGTCGCAGCGCCCGTCGCTGGGCGATTGCGCGCCGTCAGGACGGATCCGGCTCGACGCGCTGGCGCGCTGGCTGCAGGACATCGCGTATTTCGATGTCGAGGACGCGGGGCTTGCCGGCGCCGCGGTGTGGGTCGTGCGGCGCACCCGGATCCGGGTCAGCCGCTTTCCTCGCTTCGGCGAGCGCCACCGGCTGTCGACGTTCTGCAGCGGGATGGGGAAGATGTGGGCGGAGCGGCGTACTTCGATCGCCCACGCCGGAAGCGGGCGCAGCGACGTGGAGGCGGTGTCGCTGTGGGTCCATCTCGATCCGGCCAGCAAGCGACCGGTCCCGTTCAGCGAGCAGGAGGTCGCGACCTACGGTGACGCCGCCGACGGGCGGCGGGTGACCGCCCGGCTTCGCCATCCGGCGCCAGCCGCGCTCGAGCCCAACTTCGGTTGGCGGTTTCGCGCCACCGAATGCGATGTCGCCGACCACGTCAACAATGCGGCGTACTGGCAGCCGCTCGAGGAAGAGCTGCTGAGCAGGGGGGAGCCGGGCGCGCTCGACGCCGAGATCGAATTCCGCAGCCCGGCGCAGCCGGGCGAGAAGCTCGTCGTCCGTGACGGCAACCGCCGCTGGATCGTGGACCCGGCGGGCGAGATCCACGCGTCGATCACGCTCGCCGCGGCCACCCCGCCCGCCGCGGCCACCCCGCCCGCCGCGGCCACCCCGCCCGCCTGAGGCCCCATCAGCTCTTGCCGAGTTGGAGGACGGCGGGAAAGCTGCCTGGCCGCGCTGCTCGGTCACGGTGGCGCCGCCAGCACCGCCCGCGCGGCGTTGTGCCCGGGGATGCCGCTCACGCCGCCGCCGCGCCGGGCGCCCGCGCCGCACAGCCAAACGTTCCGGTGGCTGGTCTCGACGCCCCAGCGCCCGATCTCCTCCTCTGACTCGGCGAACGGCCAGGCGAGGTCGCGGTGGAAGATGTGGCCGCCGGGCAGCGCGAGCTGTGCCTCGAGCTCGACCGGGGTGAGCGCCTCCAGGCATGGCGAGCCGTCGGCCGCCAGCCACAGGCACTCCTCGATCGGCTCCGCGAGCACAGAATCGATCGAGCGCAGCACGGCCGCCAGCGCGTTTCGCTTCGCCTCGGCGCCGCCGCCGGCGAACAGCCGCGCCGGCATGTGCAGCGCGAACACGGTCAGGGTGTGCGCGCCGGCGCGCCGGAGCTCCTGGCTGAGGATGCTCGGGTCGGTGAGCGAGTGGCAGTAGAGCTCGCATGGCGCGAGCGCCGGGACGCGGCCTTCCCGGGCCTGTGCGAATGCCGTCTCGAGCTGCTCGTAGCCCTCGTTGACGTGAAACGTGCCGGCGAACGCGTCGCGCGGGGGGACCTCGGGATCGCGGAGCCGCGGCAGCCGCCTCAGCAGCAGGTTGACCTTCAGCTGCGAGCCTTCGGGGTTCTCGCCCGCCGGCGGTTCGCCGAGCAGTCGCGCGAGCACGGCGGGAGCGACGTTGGCGAGCACGTGGTGGCAGTGAAACTCCGCCCCATCGCCGCACCGGACCTCGGCCCGAGTTTCATCGGTGGCGAGCGAGGTCACCTCCGTCCCCGTGCGGATCTCCGCCCCGGCGGCGAGCGCGCGGTCCCGCAGCGCGTCGGTGACGGCTCCCATGCCTCCGATCGGTACCTCCCAGCGCCCCGTGCCGTTGCCGATCACGTGGTAGAGGAAGCAGCGGTTCTGACGCAGCAGCGGGTCGCCGGCGGGCGCGAAGGTGCCGATCGTCGCGTCGGTGAGCACGATGCCACGGAGCAGGTCCGAGCCAAACCCCCCCTCTAAAACCACCGACAGCGGCTGCTCGAACAGCGCCCGCCACGCCGTCTCGTCGTCGATCAACCGGCGCACCTGCTCGCGGGAGCGAAGCGGCTCGGTAAGCGTCGGGAACAGGCGCGCCGCGACGCCGCCGACCATCGCGTCGAACCGCTGCCAGGCCTCGAACGCGCGCGGATCGACGCCGGCCCGGGCCTCCCAACCGCGCCGCGCGTCGTCGATCAGCAGGCCGCTGTCGCCATGCGGCGTGTAGGAGGCGATCCGCCGGGGGCGCAGCGCCACCGGCAGGCCGAGCATCCGGATCAGCGCCGCCGGAAATAGGCTCACCAGGTAGGCGTAGCGCGACAGCCGCGCGCCGACGCCGGCAAACGGCGTTCCCGAGACCGCCGCACCCCCGACCTCGTCGCGGCGCTCGAGCACGAGCACCGAGCGCCCGGCCCGAGCGAGCAGCGTCGCGGCGACGAGCCCGTTGTGACCGCCGCCGACGATCACCACCTCGAAGCGCTGCCGGTGGGCCATCAGCAGAACAACGCGTCGACCGAGACCTGGATCCTCCGCGGCGGGCCGCTCGCGGACAGGGCTTCGTCGGCGGGGTGGCGCCTGGCTACCGCACAGGTCGCCTGCACCTCGGGGGTCAGGAACCTCGACGGCTTGCCGTAACCGTGGGCGTCGTCGATCCCCTTCGGGCGGTGGTAGTAGCGCAGGGGCACGTGGAGGTGAAGGCGCCGGCGGGCGCGCGTGAGGGCGACGTACAGCAGCCGGCGCTCTTCATCGATGCTCTCGCTGGTGCCGGCGGACATGCACGCGGGGAAGTTGCCGTCGTACAGGGCCAGGACGTGAACGGCCTCCCACTCGAGGCCCTTGGCGGAGTGGATCGTCGAGAGCACCAGGTAATCCTCGTCGAGATGGGGCGCTCCCGCGAGATCGGCGCTCGACTGGGGCGGGTCGAGCGCCAGTTCGGCCGCGAACAGGCCGAGGTCGGGCGACTCGCGTGCGGCCGCCACGAGCTGCTCGAGGTCGGCCAGCCGCAGTGCCCCGTCCGGATACCGGGACCTGATCAGCGGCGCGAGCGCGTCCCGCAGCCGCTCCGCCTGCACGCCGGCGTCCGAGGCCTCGCGCGCGTCCGCCAGCGCCGCTACGAGCCCGTCGCCGGCCTCGCGCGCGCCCGCGGGAAGCCGCTCCCGGGCGTGCTCCCAGGCGATCAGCCGGTCCGTCTCGGAGGCGGTCATGATCACGTCGAGCGCCCGCCGCGCGGTCACCGGGCCGACGCCGTCCAGCAGCTGCAAGAGGCGAAACCACGACAGCTCGTTGCCGGGATTGGCGACCAGCCGGAACAGCGCGATCAGGTCCTTCACGTGCGCGGCTTCGAGGTAGCGCAGCCCGCCGTACTTGACGAACGGAATCTGGCGGCGGGCGAGCTCGAGCTCGAGCAGGTCGCTGTCATGGGAGGTCCGCATCAGCACGGCCTGACGGCGCAGCTCGATTCCCTGCTCGCGAGCTTCGAGGACCCGCTCGCACACCTCGCTGGCCTGGGCTGACTCGTCGCGGCTCCAGATCAGCCCCGGCCGGGTGGCGCCGCCGTGCTCGGAGCGCAGCCGCTTCTCGTAGGAGCGGCTCGCCTGGGCCGCGAGCGCGTTCGCGGTGTCGAGGATCGGCTGCGCGGAGCGGTAGTTGCGCTCCAGCGTGAGCACCGCGGCGGCGGGAAAATCGGTGGCGAACTCGAGGATGTGCTCGGCCGAGGCCGAGCGCCAGCCGTAGATCGCCTGCAGGTCATCGCCCACCACGGTCAGCTCGCGGCAGCGCCGGCGGATCCCGCGGACGATGTCCACCTGGAGCCCGTTGACGTCCTGGTACTCGTCGATCAGGACGTGGTCGAAGGCCGCCTCGATGCTCGGGCCGATCAGCTCGTCGGCCGCCAGCGCGCGCCAGTAGAGCAGCAGGTCGTCGAGGTCGAGCACGCCGAGCGAGCGCTTGCGGGCGGTGTAGGTCCTGAACAGCGTCGCCAGCTCGTCGATGTGTTCCTCGCACCAGGGAAACGCTTCGCAGACGACCTCCGAGAGCGGGCGCTGAAAGTTGACCGTGCGCGAGTAGACGTCGAGCAGCGTGCCCTTGCGGGGAAACCGCCGTGTGCTCTGGGCGTGACCGTGCTCCTCGCGGATCAGGTCGAGCAGATCGGCGGCGTCGCTGGGGTCGAGCACGGCGAACCCGGGCGCCAGCCCGAGCGAGGCGCCATGGAGGCGAACGAACCGGTGCGCGACCGAGTGAAACGTGCCGCCCACCACGCCGCCCGAGCCCGCCGGCATCGCCACGATCGCCCGCGTCCGCTGCAGCATCTCGCGGGCCGCCCGGCGCGTGAACGTCAGCAGCATGAGCCGCTCGGGCGCGATTCCCTGGGTGAGAAGCCACGCGACCCGAGCGCACAGGGTGGTCGTCTTGCCGGTGCCGGCGCCGGCCAGGATCAGCAACGGACCGCCGGGGTGCGTGGCCGCAGCGAGCTGCTCGGGATTGAGCTCCTCCAGCCAGGGGACACCGTCTCGGTTGGCCGTCGAGGAGGGCGACGCCGTGGCGAACATTCGTTCGAACAAGCTAGGTACCCGCTCGGACGTAATGCAACGGGCGTTGCGTTTGAGCGCGCGGTACCCTGGGCAGCGAACAGCGATGACGTTTGAGCAAGAGCGCGATCCCCACCACGAGCTGAACAATCCCGTCGGCGAGCCCGATCCGACCGAGTGGCCGGATCCCTACGACCAGCGTGAAGACCCGCGTGATCCGGACGATCCAGATCGATTCCGGTTCGGCGACGAGCCTCATACGCCGACCGGAAGCACGAGCACCAGCGAGCCGCATCCCGACCAGGACCCCGAGAACCTGCCCCGGGAGGCGACCGAGCGCGACAAGCTCGACGACTGAGGAGGAGTCCCCGCCTCAGCCCGCGTCGAGCTCACGCTCGAGCGTCGCCACCGTCTCGGACAGCTCGCGGGCCAGCGGCGAGCCTGGCCGTCTGTCGTTGAAGATCGCGACAAGCTGGCCGTAGTACCAGCGCTGATCCTCGACCGGCGCCTGGAACCACTCCCAGATCGCGTCGCCCTGCTGGCGGTAGTCGGTGAGGATCGCGCGCGAGTTGTGGACCTTGTCGGCGTTGGCGACGCGGAGGACGGCGGGGCTTGGCTCCTCGCGCAGGTGGGTCAGGTAGCGCTCCTTGCGCAGCCGCCACGGTTCCTTGGGCTCGTCCTCGGGCATGAGCGAGTCGCTCATCGCCCGCACGATCGCCTCGACCTCTGGCCCGAACCGACGCCGCACGTCCGCCAGCCGCTGCTCGCCCCCGTGGTCCTCGGCGCTGTCGTGAAGCAGCGCGCCGATGATCTCGGTCTCGCCGCCGCCCTCCTCGGCGACCAGCGTCGCCACCGTGAGCAGGTGGGCGAGGTAGGGAACCTGGCCGTCCTTGCGCCGCTGCCCGCAGTGGACGTGCGCCGCGTAGGCGATCGCCCGGAACGCCCGCGGCGTGAACAGCGGATCGGTGCGGCCGAGCGAAAGCGTCCCGGTGTCGCGCTCGTCGTCGGCGTCGTAGCGAATCCCGTCGTCATCGAACAGCACCGCGTCGAACGACATCGCGCGCCGGAGCGCTTCCTGGTCGCGGTCGCTGAGCGCCGGCGCCCGGGCGGCCAGCTGCGCCTCGTCGTCGATCCCGATTCCCCGCGCGGGGTCGGTCGAGTACAGCGTGATGTGGGTGGGCGGAGGCCTCAGCTCGACGCCGAGCGCCGCCGACAGATCCCGGTGCAGGCCCTCCACGCCGCCGGCCTCAGCCATCACGATCAGCGTGCGGAGCTCGGAGGCGTCCGGGTCGGTGACAGGGCGCGCGTCCTGATGGCTGATAGGGCGCGCGTCCGGGTGACTGATAGGGCGCGCGTCCGGATGGCTGACGACGCGCACCTCCTCGCCCGCGCGTACGGGTCCGATCGACCTCCCGCCGGCAACGCGCGTCACCACCTCCCAGAGGTCGGGGCGACCCGCGCCGGCCCGCTCCAGCGTCGCTGCGGAAACGGCGGTGAGATGGAACTCGAGCTTCCGCCGCCAGCGGCTGCCGAGGGCGGAGATCTCGGCGGGCAGGCCGACGATCGTGAGGGGGGCCACGATCGAGCGGCCCTCGACGACCTGCAGCGATCCTTCTCTGAGTTGGTGGGGCACGCCCGTCGGGTTACCCGCGCCTCATCGGTCCGCAACGCGGTCAGGAGCCCGTATCGTGTCGCGCGTGAAACAGCTCCAGGGAACCGCGGCGACCGACGTCGCCGCGCCGGTGGCGCAGTGCGTGGCGCTATTTGAGGCCGTCGAGCGCTACCCCACGTGGTACCCGGAGGCCGTTCGCCGCGTTGAGGTGACCGAGCGCGAGGCGGGCGGGCGCCCGACCCAGGCCCGCGCGGCGCTGCACGTCGCCTACGGGCCGCTGGTCCGCGACTTCGACCTGCTGCTGGCGATCACCGTCGAGCCGCCGGGCACCGTGAGGTTGGCGCGCATCCCGCACCAGCCCTCGGATCCCGAGCGGTTCGACGTCACATGGCACGCCGCGGAGGCCACGCGGACGCGGATCGAGCTGCGGCTGGACGCCAACCTCTCGGTGCCGCGGCTGGTTCCGGTCGGCGGGATCGGCGATCAGTTCGCCCGCGGCTTCGTCAACGCGGCTGCCCGCGAGCTCGAGCGCGGATCCGCGCCGGGGGCGTGAGGCGCGCTCAGCCCGCCAGCAGCGGCAGCACGCCGGCCTCGAGCTCGAGCAGGAACCGCTTGCGCTCGAGTCCGCCGCCGTAGCCGGTGAGCGTCCCGTCCGCGCCGATCACGCGATGGCAGGGCACGATCAGGGCGACCGGGTTACGGGCGTTGGCCAGTCCCACCGCGCGGGCGGCCGCCGGCGCGCCGAGCCCGGTCGCGAGCTGGCCGTAGCTGACGGTCTCGCCGTAGGGAATCTCGAGCAGCGCGTTCCAGACCTTGAGCTCGAACGGATTGCCGGCGAGCGCCAGCTCCACCTCGAACGTGTGGCGGGAGCCGTCGAAGTACTGCTCGAGCTGGTCGCGGACCGCCGCGAACGGCTCATCCTGGCGCCGCCAGCGGGGGCCGATCGCAACCGGCCTGGGGGCCGACTGCATCGAGAGACGAGTCAGGGTGCTGCCCTCTCCGGCCAGCAGCAGCTCGCCAATCGGACTATCGAAGGTCGTGTAGATCATGACTGGAGAACGCCGGCGAGAACTCGTTTGTGAGATCCATGGCCTCCGCCAGCAGCTCGTACGATTGCCGGCGCGCGCCGTGGTCGTGGGTGATCGTGACCACGATCACCTCCTCGGCGCCGTATTCGCCGGCCAGCGCCTCGATCCCGGCGCGGACCGTGTCGGGCGAGCCGATGATCCCTCGCCGCCCGGGGAGCGCGCCGGTGGTCGGCTTGCCTTCCCGCTCCAGGAACTCGATTGCCTTCTCCGGCGGCGGTACCGGAATCAGCTGACCCCGGCGCAGCAACATGAGCGACATGCGGCTGCTGGCAGCCAGATGCTGGGCCTGCTCGTCGGTCTCCGCGCACAGCACCCAGGCGGCGACGGCGGTTCGCGGCGCGTTCAGGTCGCGCTCGGCGACGAACCGCTCCCGGTAGAGCTTGGCGATCTCTTGGCCGCCGGGGTTGATGAAGTCGGCAAACGCGTAGGCGAGCCCGAGCTGGCCGGCCCAGATCGCGCTCTGGGGCGAGGATCCGAGCAACCACACCGCGGGCAGCGCGGGGCGCCCGGGCAGGGTTGCGGCGAGCGGGTGGAAGGGGTGGTCGGCGGGGAGGCTGTCCTCGAGGTAGGCGAGCAGCTCGCCCAGCTGCTGGGGAAAGTCGTCGGGCGCCATCTCGCGCCGGTCGCGCTGGAGCGCGAACGTGGTCAGCGGATCGGTGCCGGCCGCGCGCCCGATGCCCAAATCGATCCGTCCCGGCGCCAGCGCCGCGAGGATCGTGAACGTCTCGGCGACCTTGAACGGGCTGTAGTGCGGGAGCATCACGCCGCCGCTGCCAACCCGGATCCGCTCGGTCGCCGCCGCGATCGGCCCGATCAGCGCCTCCGGACTGGCGCTCGCGAGCATCGGGCCGCCGTGGTGCTCGGCCACCCAGTAGCGGTGGTAGCCGAGCCGGTCGGCCAGCCGCGCGAGATCGAGCGTGTTGTGCAGCGCCTGGGCGCCGGTCGACCCCTCGGAGATCGGCGACTGATCGAGGACCGATAGGCGCATGAGCCCTAAGAAGCGATCTGCTCGACGGCCACGGACGCCTCGCGCCGCTGCACCTCCGTGCGCACGACCGGCGCGACCCGGGTGCCGAACAGCTCGATCGAGCGCAGCACGTCGCGGTGGGCGACCGCGCCGACGCTCATCTGCGCGATGTAGCGCTGGTGACCGAACAGCTCGTGCTCGAACAGGAGCTTCTCGGCGACCTGCTCGGGTGATCCGACCGCCAGCGCCCCGCGCGGCGAGCGAAGCGCCTCGTACTCGGGCGTACCGGAGGGCGGCCATCCCCGCTCGCGCCCGATCCGGTTCATCATCGCCAGGTAGGAGGAGGCAAATGCGGCGTCGGCCTGCGCCGAGGTCACCGCGACGAACGCGTGGGTATTGATCGCGACCTGGCTCCGGGCGGGGTCGTGCCCGGCCGCGTCGAGCGCGTGGCGGTAGAGGTCGACCAGCGGCGCGAACCGCTCGGGCTGGCCGCCGATGATCGCCACCGTGAGCGGAAGTCCGAGCGCGCCGGCCCGCACCACCGACTGCGGCGTGCCGCCGACCGCGACCCACACCGGCAGCGGGTCCTGGACCGGCCGCGGCCAAACGCCGGCGTGATCGAGCGGCGCGCGATGCCTGCCCTGCCAGCTGACGGAGGTGTGCTCGCGGATCGCCAGGAGCAGCTCGAGCTTCTCGGCGAACAGCTCGTCGTAGTCGTCGAGGTCGTAGCCGAACAGGGGGAAGGACTCGATGAACGAGCCGCGCCCGGCCATGATCTCGGCCCGTCCGCCCGAGATCAGGTCGAGCTCGGCGAACTGCTGAAAGACGCGCACCGGATCATCGGAGCTGAGCACGCTCACCGCGCTGGAGAGGCGGATCCGTTCGGTCCGCGCCGCGATTGCCGCCAGCGCCACCGCCGGCGAGGAGACGGCGAAATCGGGCCGGTGATGCTCGCCGACGGCGAACACGTCGAGGCCCAGCTGGTCGGCGAGCTCGGCCTCCTCGAGCAGATCGCGCATCCGCTGCTCGGGGGTGATGCCCGAGCTCAGGTCCGCAAAAGTGGCAAGCCCTAGTTCCATGGGAGAGATCCTAGCAGGTAGTTGCTCGCACAACTATATACAGGGGGATGTGGCTCGGGCGGGGCGGGCCGCGACGGCAACCCCCCAAAGGGGCGCGGAGCGCCCCCCTCACCCCAGCCACGACGGGCCGATTCCGAGCACCGCCGCGACCGCCAGGCCCGCCACCAGCAGGGCTCCCGCCCGGCGAGTGTGCGTGAACGCGAAGGCCGCGAACCACAGCGGCCATACCGGGAAGCCTCGGGGGGGCCGCTGGGGGCGGGGACGCCGCAGCGCCTTCAGCGCGCGCCTCAGCAGCGGCAGCGCGCCCGCGGCGGCGAGCGCCGGCCACGGGAGCGCGCCGGCGAGCACGCACACCACGACCGCTACATAGAAGCCGATCATCAGCGCCTCGGTGAGGACCCGGGCGCGGCGCTCGCCGACCATCACCGGCAGCGTGCGCACCCCCGCCGCCTGATCCCACGGGAGCTTGTCGATGTGCTTGCCCATCAGCACGGCGGTGCACAGCAGCCCGTAGGGGATCGATGCGGGCCACACCTGCCAGGGCAGGTGGCCGACGGCGGCGTAGTAGGTGCCGGCGATCATCAGCGGGCCCCACACGAGCAGCACGTCGAGCTCGCCGAGGCCCCGCTGTTTGAGCCGCAGCGGCGGCGCGGTGTAGGCGAGGTTCAGGACCACCCCCGCGACGCCGAACGCCAGCACCACCAGACCGCGCGCGCCGACCAGGACGGCCAGGATCACGAGGTCCGCCACGCTGACCGCGACCGCGGCCCGGATCAGGCCGTCGCGGTCGATCATCCCCGAGAGGATCGGATGGGGCGCGTAGAGCGCCCGCGGGTAGTCCTCCGCGTCCAGGCCGGCGTCGGTGTCGTACAGGTCGTTGACGAGGTTGTTGGAGACGTGCGCCAGCACGATCCCGATGAACGCGAGAATGAACCAGCCGAGCGCGAAGTCGTGATGGCGAACCGCCAGCAGCCCCGCCACCGCGCCGGCGGTGAGGGTCATCGGCAGCACGCCGGCGCGGCTGATCACGAGCCACTTGGAAACCGGGTCGAGCTCGCCCCGGGGAGGGTTGACGGTGCTCAGCGCGTGGCGCCATCGCGCCATTCGGCCCGGGGAGGCGAGCGGTGCAGCGGTCTCGCTCATCCTGCTGCACGGTATCGCGGCGAGAGTGTGGGCAACATTCAGGCCACCGGTGTCGAAATCGGTGTCCCTTGGTCGTCATAGAGGGTGAAGCCGTACACCCTGCGGCGAGAACATCCAAGCTCAAAGGAGGCGCGATGCCCCAGTACATGCTGTTGATCTACAACTCGGCCGAGGACCGCCCGAGCCCCGAGAGGCTGGCGGAGGACTTTCCGAAGTGGGGCGCCTACACCGAGAAGCTGCAGCGCGACGGCGCTTACGTCAGCGGTGAGGCGCTGCAGGGCGTCGAGGTCGCGACCACGGTGCGCGCGCCGGATGGCGAGGTCCAGCTGATCGACGGTCCGTTCGCCGAGACCAAGGAGTACCTCGGCGGCTACTACGTGATCGAGACTCCCAGCCTGGACAAGGCGCTCGACTACGCGGCGCAGATGCCGAACCTCTACTACGGCTCGGTCGAAGTGAGGCCGGTGTGGGACACGAGCCAGATGCTGGAGGCGTTCGAGCAGACCGAGGCGCAGGCGTAGGCTCGCAGCGATGGCGGTTGACGGCCGGAGATGCGATCCGGCCGTCACCGCCGAATCGGCTCGCTAGCCCGCGAAATACGGCGTCTGGCGTGGGAGGTGGGCATCAGAACGCGCAGCTGCACCCCCCGGGTGTCGGGTTTGCGGGGGCGCCGGTTGGCGCCCGGCGGCGTCTGGCTCGAGTGTGTGCCATGTGACCGCGACCGCCCGCGCGAAAGCACCGCTGGGGCACGGGCCCTTCATTCGCACCGGAGCAGCTGTGGCCTCGGTGGGGGTCAGCGTGCCCGCGACCACGGTCCCCAACCGCGCGATCGCGGCGCGGCTGGGGGTGGACGAGGACTGGATCGTCCGGCGTACCGGGATCTACTCGCGCCGCGTGGCTGAGCCGCAGGAGCGGCTGACGAGCCACGCGACGGCAGCGGCGCTGCAGGCGCTGGAGCGAGCGGAGCTGAGCGCCGAGCAGCTCGATCTGGTGCTCGTCGCCACCACGACGGCGGATGAGGTGCTGCCGAACGCGGCGCCGCTCGTCGCGCACGCGGTTGGCGCCACTCGCGCCGGCGCGTTCGACCTCGGCGCGGCGTGCACCGGCTTCCTGTCCGCGCTGGCCGTCGGCTCGGCCCAGATCGAGGCGGGCCGGGCACGGAACGCGTTGGTCATCGGAGCGGACTTCATGTCGCGGGTCACCGATCCGCGGGACCGTGGGACCGCTGCGGTGTTCGCCGACGGAGCGGGAGCGGTGGTCCTGGTGGCGAGCAAGGAGAACCGGATCGGCCCGGTGGTGCTCGGCGCCGACGGCGAGGGGGCCGACAACATCGTCGTCGGCCGCGCCGACGGGGTGATCCGGATGCGCGGTCACGAAACGTTCCGCGAGGCGGTGGCGAGGCTGTCGCTGGTGACCCTCCAGGTGACCCACGCGGCGGCGATCGGGCTCGAAGACATCGATCTGTTCGTCTACCACCAGGCCAACGGCCGGATCCTCACTGCCGTCGGCGAACGGCTCGGCCTCCCGCCCGATCGGGTTGTCGACTGCATCGGCGAGTACGGCAACACGTCGGCCGCGACGCTGCCGCTGGCGCTCGCGTTCAGCGAGAGCGAAGGCCGGCTGGCCGCCGGCAGCCGGGTGCTGCTGGGCGCCTTCGGCGCAGGCTTCACATGGGGCGCGACCGTGATCGACTGGGGGATCGGATGAGCACCCTGGCGCTGGCGGAACGTCTCGATGCGCCGATGTCGCCGCTCGAGCGCCTGGAGACGCTCTGCGATCGCGGCACGCTCGATGTGATCCGGACCGAGGTCATCTCACCGGCGATGGGCGAGAAGGCGCGGGCCGGCGACGGCGTCGTCGGCGGCTCGGGGCTGGTCGACGGGCGGCCGATGTTCTGCTACGCCCAGGACCCGAGCTTTGCCGGAGGATCACTCGGGGAGGCCCACGCGAACACGATCGTGCGGGTGATCGAGCTCGCCGATCGAGCCCGCGCGCCAGTGGTCGGTTTCGTCGCCTCCGGCGGCGCCAGGATGCAGGAAGGGGTCGGTGCTCTCGGCGGCTATGGCCGGATCTTCCGGCGGATCGTCGGCATGTCCGGCCGGGTGCCCCAGATCTCGATCGTCACCGGGCTCTCGGCGGGCGGTGGCGCGTACTCGCCGGCGCTGACCGACTGGGTCGTGATGACCGAGGACTCGAGCATGTTCCTGACCGGGCCCGCGGTCGTGCGCGACGCGATGGGCGAGGAGGTGACCGCCGCGCAGCTCGGCGGCCGGCGCGTCCACGAGCGAAACGGCGTCTGTCAGTTCGTCGCCACCGACGAGGTCGACGCCATCCACCTGTCGCGAGAACTTCTGGGCTATCTCCCGAGTCACCGCGACCTGCCCGCGCCGGTCGTCGTGACGCGCCCTCCCCCCGCGCGCGATCCGGCCGAAACGGTGCCCTCCGAGGCGCGCCGCGTGTACGACGTGCGCGAGGTGATCCGCTGCGTGGTCGACGGTGGCGCGATGCTCGAGGTCTCGAAGGGTTGGGCGCGCAACCTCGTCACCGCGTTCGCGCGCATCGATGGGCGCACAATCGGCGTGATCGCAAGCCAGCCGCGGTACCTTGGTGGCGTGCTCGACGCGGCCAGCTCGCGGAAGGGGGCCCGCTTCGTCTCCAAGTGCGACCAGTTCAGGATCCCGCTGCTGGTGCTGGTCGACACGCCCGGGTTCATGCCGGGCACCAAGCAGGAAACCGAAGGGGTGATCGGCCACGGCGCGGGGCTCGTGCACGCGTTCGCGGCCGCGACCGTGCCACGCGTGACCGTGATCCTGCGCAAGGCGTTCGGCGGCGCGTTCATCACCATGAACTCGAAGGACCTCGGCGCCGACTACGTGTTCGCGTGGCCGCAGGCGGAGATCGGCGTGATGGGCGCAAAGCCCGCCGTCGGCATCATCCACCGGCGCGAGCTCGCCGCGGCGGCGGACCCCAACGAGACGCGCGAGCAGCTGGCCGCCCGCTACGCCGACGCGCAGCTGCGCCCGCAGGTGGCCGCGAGCACCGGCTATGTTGATGAGCTGATCTCGCCCGCGCAGACCCGCTCGCGGCTGTCGTGGGCATTCCGATCGCTCGGGGGCGTCTTATGAGCAACGGTCCGGTCCTGCTCACCGGTGCCACCGGCTTCGTGGGGATGGAACTGCTCGCGCGCTACCTCGAGCGCGGCGATCGGAACGTCGTCGCGCTGGTGCGCGCGCCGAGCGACGAAGCCGCCGGCGAGCGGCTCGAGGGCGTGCTCGCCAACCTGTTCGGGGCGCGGGCCGCGGGCTACGCCGGGCGGGTGCAGGCGGTCGCCGCCGAGGTGACATCGCCGCGATTGGGCATCGACGAGCACCGCTACTCGGAGCTGGCCGCCAGCGTCACCACGATCGTGCACGCGGCGGCATCGGTGTCGTTCGCGCTGCCGCTCGAGGAGGCGCGGGCGATCAATCTCGACGGCACCCGGCGGATGATCGAGTTCGCGGCGCAGGCTCGTCGCGACGGCGGGCTCGAGCGCTACGCCCACGTCTCGACCGCGTACGTCGCCGGCACCCACCGCGGCCGCTTCTCCGAGTGCGACCTCGACGTCGGCCAGCAGTTCCGCAACTCCTACGAGCAGTCGAAGTTCGAGGCCGAGCAGCTGGTGCGCCAGCAGGCCGACCTCCCGTTCACGATCCTGCGCCCGAGCATCGTCGTCGGTGATCGCCGCAGCGGCTGGACGGCGGCCTTCAACGTCCTCTACTGGCCGCTACGGGCGTTCGCGCGGGGGCTGTTCACGGCCGTCCCGGCGGTCACCTCGGCGCCGGTCGACGTCGTCTCGATCGATTACGTCGCCGATGCGATCCACGAGCTGTGCGAATCGCCGGGCGGGGTGGGCGAGACCTACCACCTAACCGCCGGCGCGAACGCCAGCACGATCGCGGAGATTGCCAGTGCCGCCAGCCGGTATTTCAAGCGGCCCGTGCCGCAGGTGCTCTCGCCCCGGGAGTTCGCGGCGCTGGCCGGCAACGGCGGCGCGGCCCGCGCCGCGCTCGAGGAGAGCAAGGTGTACTTCCCCTACTTCTCGATCGGGACGGTGTTCGAGGACTCCGCGACCCGTGCGCGGCTCGAGCCGCTGGGGATTCAGGTCTCACCGCTGGGCGACTATCTCGAGCGGCTGCTCGACTTCGCCACGCGCAGCCGCTGGGGCAAGCGGCCGATCGCCAGGGCGGAGGCGCTGGCGGCGTAGCGGCTCGCGGCGGCGGGACGGGCTCCGCGGCGGCCGGACGGTTCGCCGGCGGCGTTCTTCAGGGCTCCCTGGCGGCCGGGACGGTTCGCACGGGGCGTAGGGGCTCCCCCCACCCGGGGGGTTGGGACGTGGGTGTGGTTGCCGGTGCCGGGCGGCGCGAGCATGCTCGGATCGTGGCCGTACTCGCCGATACCGCCCGGTTCCGGGCCGACGACCCCGATTCGCTCGTCACCGCATCGCTCGCCTGCCCGATCTGCCTCGGCAGCGAGCAGGTCGCGTGGGAAGCGGCGCTCGAGGTCTACGATCCATCGGTGGAATGCTGGTGTCCAAGCTGCGAACAGCGCTGGCGCGTCTACCTGGCGCCTCAGCAGGCACTGCGCATCGGGCTGATGGACGCGGCCGCCGACTGAGTCGCCGAGCGCCATGAACACGGTCGGTGAGATCGACCGGTCCACCGGTCTGGGGATCGGCGCGCTCGAACTGTTCGTCGAGGTCCTCTCGGAATCCGAGCAGAGCACCACCGATGACTTCTACGACCGGCTGTGCGAGGCCGTGTGCCGGCTCGCGCGGATGCGCCGCGCGGTCATCTTCCGCTATGACGCTGCGCGGCGCCGCGTTCGGGCGGCCGGTTCTCACGGCCTCGACATCGAGCAGTTCGCCAGCGCCCACGTCACCGTGGAATCGGCGCCGATCGCGGCCCGGGCGCTCAAGGAGGATCGAGTCGTCGAAGCGGTGGGCGACCTCGTCGGGCAGATTCCGGCGGAGTACGCGGCGCTGTTTCCGGAGCCCGTGCGGCTCGTATGTGCGCCGATGACTGCGGCGGGCCGTGCCGTGGGGGTGATCCTGGCCGATCGCCTGCTCTCGACGCCGCCGCTCGAGGGCGCCGAGGTGCACGTGCTGTGGACCCTCGGCAAGGCGGCGGCACTGGCGTCGGTCTCGCGGATTGTCGCCACTCAGGCGGAGAAGGCGCATCAGCTCGAGCAGCGGATCGACCTCGCGCGGGAGATTCATGAGGGAGTGATCCAACGGCTGTTCGGTGTGTCGATGGCGCTCGACGGCGAGGGCGACCTCCCGGCTGTCGCCCGCGAGCGCTGCGCGAGCGAGACGCAGGCTGCGCTGGCCGACCTGCGCAGCGCGCTGCAACGCCCGCTCGGGCGCGCGCCCCGGGACACCGAGACGACCTTCATCGCCGAGGTCGAGCGCCTCTCGCGAGTCCACCCCCAGCTCGCCGTGACGCTCGAGGAGGGAGGCGAGGGGGATGTCCCGCCGAGCCTCGAGCCGCTGGCCCAATCGGTGCTCGCCGAGGCGGTCCGAAACGCGCAGAAGCACGCGGCGCCGACGCGCGTCAGCGTACGGGTGCGCCAGGTGGAGGGCGCGTTCGTGCTCGAGGTCGCCAACGACGGCGTCAGCGGCCGCAAACGCCATGCCGGAATGGGGCTGCGCCTCGCGGCGCTCGAGGCGCTGCAGAGCGGCGGCGTCGTCGAGTTCGGGGAGCGGGACGCCGGCACCTGGCAGGTGCGGCTGGTGGTGCCCCGGGATGACTGAGCAGCTGCGCAGTCCCGAGAGGCTTACGGTCCTGGTCGTCGACGATCACGATGTCGTGCACTGGGGCTTTCGCCTGATGCTGACCCAGCAGGCCTGGGTGCAGCGGTGCGTGAGCGCCCACTCGGGCGCCAAGGCAGTGGAGTTGGCGGTCCGCTACCGCCCCCACGTGGCGCTCGTCGATCTGTTCCTGGGGGAGGAATCCGGCGCCGAGATCTGCGAGCAGATCCGCGCGGCCGAGCCGCGCACCCGAGTCCTGCTGTTCTCCGGCGCGGGCGAGATCTCGCCTCAGGCCGCGCGCGCCGCCGGCGCCTCCGGGTTCGCCTACAAGGACTGGTCGGCGCGGCGGATCGCCAGCGCGGTGCGGCTGGTCGGGCTCGGCAAGACGACGTTCGAGCGCCACGACCGCCAGGGCGTGCTCGGTCTCTCCGACCGCGAGCGCTCGGTGCTCGAGCTGATGGCCTCGGGCTCCACCAATCCGGAGATCGCGGAAGCGCTGCATCTCTCCAAGCACACGGTCAAGGAGCACACCAGCGCCGTGTATCGCAAGCTCGGGGTCCGGAACCGCACCGAGGCGGTGCAACGGGCGCAGCGGCTGGGGCTCGTGAGTTAGTCGGCCGGCTTGTGGGTTGGCGGCTGGCGGTCGTGGTTGGCGGCTGACTTGTGGGTTGGCGGCTGCTTGTGGGTTGGCGGCTGGCGGTCGAGGGGGGTGGCTGGGGTGTGGGTTGGCGTGGGCGGATCGGGGGCCGGTAGGGTGGGCGCATGGAAATGCGAACGCTTGGTAGCACCGGGCTCCGCGTGAGCCCGCTATGCCTCGGCGCGATGATGTTCGGCGCCTGGGGCAACCCCGACCACGATGAGAGCGTCAGGATCATCCACCGCGCGCTCGACGAGGGGATCAATTTTGTCGATACCGCAGACGTCTACTCGCGGGGAGAGTCGGAGCAGATCGTCGGCAAGGCGCTGGCTTCAGGACGGCGCGACAACGTGGTCCTCGCCACCAAGGTGCACGGGACGATGGGCGACGATCCAAACGAATTCGGCAACACGCGCCGGTGGATCATTCGCGAGGTCGAGAACAGCCTCCGGCGCCTGGGCACCGACTGGATCGACCTCTACCAGATCCACCGTCCCGAGCCGGATACCGCGATCGACGAGACTCTCGGAGCCCTGAGCGACCTGATCCGCGCCGGGAAGGTTCGCTACGTCGGCTCCTCGACGTTCCCGGCGAGCCAGATCGTCGAGGCGCAATGGGTGGCCGAGCGGCGCGGCCGGGAGCGGTTCGTATGCGAGCAGCCGCCCTACTCGATCCTGGTGCGCGAGATCGAGAACGACGTGCTGCCCACCTGCCGGCGCCACGGGATGGGCGTGATTCCCTGGAGCCCGCTGGCAGGAGGATGGCTGTCGGGCCGCTACCGCCTCGATCGCGACGTGCCGAGCTCGCACCGAGCGGAGCTGATCCCGAGCCGCTACGACATGTCGCTTCCCGGCAACCAGCGCAAGCTGGAGGCCGCGGATGCGCTCGCGCGCCTGGCCGAGGAGTCCGGCATGTCGTTGATCGAGATGTCCCTGGGGTTCGTGATCCGCCACCCGGCGGTGACCGCGGCGATCATCGGTCCGCGAACGATGGAGCAGCTCGATTCCCAGCTCCCCGCCGCGGGCGTGCAGCTGTCCGACGACGTGCTGGATCGAATCGACGAGATCGTGCCGCCCGGGGAGAACTTGAACCCCGATGACCGCGGATGGCAGAACCCGGCGCTGGCGGCGGCGGCGCGAAGACGAGGTTGATAAGCGCTACTGGTGGGTAAGGAACGCTAGACCGCCCCAACTCTCACCTTAATTACATAACGTCCGGGGGGCGGTTCATGCTTGGGACTGGGACTGATGTTGAACGCAAAACCGATTGGCGTTACCTCGGCGGAGTATCTGGCCGAGCTGGTCTACGAGCTGCTCGATGCCCACCAGGACACGACGCGGCTTGGGGCGGTGGTTGTGCCGGACGCGCGCTGGAACGCGCACCTCGACTATCTGAGGGATCTGCAGCGCGTCGGGCGCGAGGCGTTGGCGCGGGTCGAGGACTAGCTCCGCGGCCGCTGCACACCGCTCGTAGTCCGTTGCAGTGTGGGCACATCTGACCTGCTCTGTGGCCCAAATCAGGCTCGCGAGGGGCGAATTTGGGCGCCCGTGCACGAATATCGTGTTCCAGCGCCCAGATCGGGGCGGCCGGCGGGGGGATTTGGGCCGTTGAACAGGTCGCGGCGGTCGTGGCGCCGGGTCGTGGCGTCGGGTCGTGGTGTCGGGTCGTGGTGTCGGGTCGTGGTGTCGGGTCGTGGTGTCGGGTCGTGGTGTCGGGTCGTGGTGTCGGGTCGTGGTGTCGGGTCGTGGTGTCGGGTCGTGGTGTCGGGTCGTGGCGTCGGGTCGTTGCTCGCGGGTCGCTCCTCGCCGGATCGTTGCTCGCCGGTGCCCCAAACGCGGGATCAGGTCGCGGACGCGAGCGGTACGGCTGCGGACGAGTCGATGAATCAGGACGTCAGCCGGGCTTCAGCAGCGTCCCGGTGGCCACTGTGCCGCTCGCCCCGCGGCCGCCGAGCACGGCGATGCCGCCGTCGAGCGGCACCGCGGCCAGGTCGGCGAGGCCGGCGGGCAGATGTCCAGCCGCTCGCCACCGCGATTCACCGGGCGCCCAGGAGAGGATTGCGTCCGTGAAGACGCCGTCGCGGAGGCCTCCGACCAGATAGAAGCGGCCGTTCAGGACTGCCCCCGCGGCGTGATCGGTGGGCACGGGCAGATCCGGGAGCCTGGTGACACGGTGCGTGGTGGGATCGAAGATCGACGCGATGCTCGTCGGCGTCCCGGCCGAGGTCTCGCCGCCGGCGACGATCAGCCTGCCGGCGAGCGCCCCAACCGCGGGGTAGCGAACGCCGATCGGCAGCTTGCCCACGGGCGTGATCGCGCCGTCAGCCTGCGTGGCGAAGATCTCGGGGTTGGTCTGCGAGCCGTTCCAGCCGCCGGCCACATAGGCCTGACTGCCGATCGCGGCCGCGTCGAGGTCTGACAGCGCCTGGGGAAGCGTGCCGATCTGCCGGGGCGGCCCCGGCAGCACCTGGACGATCCGGTTGCTTCCCTCGAACTGGCCGCCGCCGAAGACGAGCAGCCGGCCGGAGATCTCGGCGGCGGCCGCATCATGGATCGGGCTTGGCAGCGGCGCGGCGATGCTCGCGCCTCCGCGCGGATCGATCCGGAACACCGTGCTCGTCGACTGGTCAGCCGCCGACAGGCCCCCGCTGACGAACACGCCGTTGCCGCCGACAAGGGCGGTGGCGGTGCCCTCCCGCGCGGCCGGCATGGACAGCGTCGCCGACGGGCGGAGCGCGACCGCCGGCGCTCGCTTGTGGACCGGCCGTTGGTCCGCTGGGTGGTCGGTCGTGGCGCCGGTCGAATGCGTTCCCGACGAGGACGACCCGCACGCGGCGAGGCCGAGGGCGAGCAGGGCCAGCAGAATCCTCGCGCGCATCGACCTCACGCGGCCCTCAGGCGCCGGCCGCGGAGAGCGCCGAGATCGCGTCCGCGGTGGTCGCATCGGCGGGATAGAAGGCCTCGATCGACAGCTCCGAGAGAGTGATGTCGAGCGCGGTCCCGAACGTGGTCACGGTGCTGAAGAATGCGAGCTCACCGTCCTCGACGACCAGCCGCAGCCCGACCATGATCTCGCTGCCGTCCGCCAGCTGGTGGTCCGGGAGCGGCCCGGGATAGCACAGCAGCTCGTCGCGCAACTCGCGCAGCTCGACATCCGCCGTGATCGCAATCTGGCGGTCGAGCCGGTGCAGCAGATGGCTCCGCCATTCCCCCAGATTGAGGATCCGCCGTGCAATCCCGTCGGGATGGAGCGCCAGCCGCATGCAGTTGACCGGCGGCTGGAGAAGCTCCTCGGCGACGCCCTCGAGCAGCGGTCCCAGTGACGCGTTGGAGGCGACCAGATTCCAGCCGCGGTCGACTGCGATCGCCGGATAGGGCTCGTGGCCGGCGAGCACGCGGCCGAGGGCGTCGCGGACCGGCGCCATGTCGGGATCCTGCAGGGACCGGGCGCCGTAGCGCGGGGCATAGCCGGCGGCCAGCAGCAGCTGGTTGCGCTCCCGCAGGGGGACCTCGAGCCGATCGGCGAGGTGCAGCACCATCTCGGGGCTCGGCCGCGAGCGCCCGGTCTCGACGAAGCTCAAGTGCCGGGTCGAGACGCCGGCCTCGAGGGCCAGGTCGAGCTGGCTGAGGTGGCGCCGCTGGCGCCAGTCACGGAGCATCGTGCCAACGCGGTTGTCGTTCATCCGCTCGAGCGTACCGGCGCGGATCATGACCTCACCTCCGCAGGGATCAGCCTGGTCAGTACCGCGACGCTCAGCAGGATCGCCGCCAGCGCGGCCAGGCTCAGCTCGAACGCGTGAGCGAAGCCGGAGTGGAGCGCGCCGAAGAAGATCACGCCGATCAAGGCGATCCCCAGCGCGTTGCCGACGTTCTGCATCGTCGTCAGTGCCCCGGAGGCGGCGCCGGCCTGTTCGGGCTTCATCTTCGAGAGGATGATCGTCGCCAGCGGCGTGATGCCGAGGCCCATCCCGGCGCCGATCAGGATCAGGCCGGGGGCGAGCGCGGCGATCGATCCATGGACGCCGATGTGACCGACGGTCCCCAGCAGCAGCGCGTGACCGCTCGCGAGCGTCAGCGCGCCCGCGGCCAGCACCTTGCGACCGTGCCTGGTGGCCAGCGCCGGCGCTCCCAGCGAGGCCGCGAGATAAGCGACCGCGAGAATCGTGAACACCAGCCCGGCGTGCAGCGGGGTCATACCCCGCCCCTGCTGGAGGTACAGCGCCAGGACCAGGAAGAACGAGGCCTGGCCGCACCAGAACACCAGCTGCGCGAGCAGCCCGGCGGTGAAGCTTCGCTCGGCGAACAGGGCCGGATCGAGCAGCGGTGCGCCGCCGTGGCGGGACAGTCGGCGCTGCTGGGCGACGAACGCGAGCAGGATCAGCGGCGCGATTCCGAGCGAGATCCATGTCCAGGCGGGCCACCCGTGCTGGCGGCCGTCGACGAGCGGAAGCACGATCGCGGTCAGCCCAGCCGAGATCAGCACGGTCCCCGTGAGGTCGAGCCGGCGGGCGCGGGGATCGCGCGATTCCGGCACCAGCCGGGGCGCCAGCAGCAGCGCGCTCACGCCAATCGGGACGTTGATCAGAAAGCAGCTGCGCCAGCCCAGGCCGGCGACGTTCGCCTGTACCAGCACGCCGCCGATCAGCTGCCCGCCGACCGCGGCCAGGCCCATCACCATGCCGTACGCGGACAGGGCGCGGACCCGGTCGGCGCCGGTGTAGACGACGCCGATGATCGACATCACGTTGGGCATCAGCAGCGCGCCGGCCAACCCCTGCACCAGGCGCGAGGCGACCAGCATCGTCGGGTCGCTGGCCAGGCCGCACGCCGCCGAGCTGAGCGTGAACAGGCCCAATCCGAGCGAGAAGGTCCGGCGGCGGCCGAGCCTGTCGCCGAGCCGGCCGCCGGTGATCAGGAACACCGCGGATGTCAGTCCGTACCCGGCGGCGATCCACTCGACCGCGCTGCTGGTGGCGTGCAGCCCCGACTGGATCGACGGCAGCGCGACGTTGACGATGAAGAAGTCCAGCACGACCATGAACGTGCCGGACAGGACGACTGGAAGGGGGGCCCAGCGGCTGGCGCGCGCGAGCGCCAGCGGCCGCGGCCACGGGGAGGTGATCTCTGAAGTGCTCATGCCGCCACGGTCGCACCGCCCCCGCGCCGCGTCGATTACCTGGGAGGTAAGTCTTATCTGGCTCCTACGTCCGTCAGACGGAGAGCGAGGATCGTCAGCTCAGACGACTGCAAAGGAGGTGATATTCGATGCGAAGACTTCTCACGACGGTCGCGGTAACTGGTGCGCTTGTCGGCGGCGGCGCAGCAATCGCCAGCGCAGCCTCGACGAGCAGCACCACGCCGAGCACTACGCCTGGCACTTCGACCAGCAGCGCGAAGCCGACGGCTCCGGCGCGGAGCAGCCATGCGCCGTCCGGGCCACGCCGAGGCGGTAGTTCGCACAACTGCCCCAACATGTGATCGATGGCGCGGCCCGGCCGGTTGCGGTCGGGTCGCGCCGGGTCGATCCGCGAGCCCTCGCCCGCGGCGGCGCCACGCGCCGATCGACTGCCGGACCGGGGCTCAGCCGTCGGAGGGCGGCTCGGCTTCGGGGAGCACCGGCGGCGGGGAGCCAATGTGTTCGGCCGCGACCGGTGGCGGGGAGCCAATGTGTTCGGCCGCGACCGGTGGCGGGGATGCCGGGGGATTTCGCTGATCAGGCTTCTCGGACTCGCTCGGGAACCGTGCGGCGGCGTCGTCCGCAAGCGACAGGAGCGAGGTGGCGACGTGGCGGGCGTCATCGATCAGCCGGGCGCGCTCCTGCCACACCGAGTCGGTTTCGACGTCGAGATCGCGCAGCCGGCGGTTGGCTTTCTCGGTGATTCCGATCGCGTTCGCCGCGGCGTCGGCCAGGCACTTGTCGGCCTGCTCGCGGGCCTCGCGCGTGATCTCCGCGGCCTGATCGTAGGCGGCTTGCAGGACCGCCGCGGTCTGCGTGCCAATCCGATCGATCTCGGCGGCGACGGCACCGCTCGAAGAGCTCTGCGTCCGCAGCTGCGCCAGCTCGTGCTCGAGCCCATCGAGTCGTTGATCGACGGCGGCGCAGTCATAGCCGTTCCTGACGACCGGAAATCGTTGCTCGAGGGGTGCGAAGGCGACGGTCTCGCTCGCCATCGGGTAGTCGAGCTCCTCGTCCGTCACCCAGGTCGGCAGCTCCGCCCTGGTGCGGTCAACGCCGCCGAAGGTTCGAGACAGGCGCTCGCTCAAGTCGCCGAACCGTGCCGCCGCCGAGCGCCGCTTCGCAGGCTCCTCCATCGTGACGCCGGGTCTTTCGAAGTCGCTCATGCCTAGCTCCTTACCGCTTGCCAACACCGGGCTGTTCGCCCCCGGCGATGGGATCCCTCCGGGCGGGATCGATCCTGCAATCGCCGAGCGGCGCGTGCGACGTCTGAGACTGCCCCGCCGACGTCCAGGCGCGTCGTCAGAGCCGTCGCACCACGTACCCGGCGTCGGTCAGCGCGGCCACGATCGCGTCGCTGTGATCGGCGCCGCGGGTTTCGAGCGCGATCTCGACCCCGGTCTCGCGGACGTGCAGAGGCACCGCCTCACGCACATGGTCGGCGTGGACGACGTTGCCGCCGGCGTTGGCGATCAGCGTGAGCAGAGCGGCGAGCCCGCCGGGCCGATCGGAGATCCGCGTGAACATCCGCAGCCTTCGCCCCGCCGTGGTCTCGTGGCGCGCCGCGATCGCCGCGAGCAGGCCGGCGTCAACGTTGCCGCCCGAGAGCACGATCACCGTCGATCCGGACGCCGCCGGCTCGAGCTGCCCCGCCAGCAAGGCCGCGACCCCAGCCGCGCCGCCGCCCTCGACGACCAGCTTCGCCCGCTCCATCAGCCACACCATCGCGTCGGCGATGTCGTCTTCACGGACCACCACAAGCTGGTCGACCCACCGCTCTACCAGGGGCAGCGTGATCTCGCCTGGTCGCTTGACGGCAATCCCGTCAGCGATCGTCGGGATCGCCTCGAACGCGACCGGCGCGTGGCGCTCGAGCGAGGCGGGAAACGCGGCGCACGCATCGACCTGGACCCCGATCACCCGCACCTCGGGGCGGGCGGACTTGACCGCGCCGGCGACCCCGGAGATCAGCCCGCCACCGCCGACCGGAACGACGATCGCCGCGACGTCGGGGACATCCTCGAGCAACTCGAGCCCGAGCGTGGCCTGTCCCAGGATGACTTCCGGATCGTCGAACGGATGGACGAACGCGGCGCCGGTCTCGGCGGCCCGCTCGCGGGCTGCCGCAACGCAGCTGTCCACCGACTCCCCGGCGAGGTGAACGCGGCCAGCGAACGCTTCGACCGCCGCCACCTTCGCGACCGGGGCCTCGCGCGGCATGAACACTTCGCACGGGATGCGGGTCGTGCGAGCCGCATATGCGAGGGCCTGGCCGTGATTGCCGGCGCTACCGGCGACCACCCCGCATGGTTGCTCCAGGCGGGAGATCTTGTGAATCGCGCCCCTGAGCTTGAACGATCCCGTGCGCTGGAGGTTCTCGGCCTTGAGCAGGACCTGGCCACCGCACCGTTCGGCAAGGCTCCGGGAGCTGAGCACGGGAGTGTGACGCGCCACCTCGGCCACCACCTTGCGCGCAACGGCCACCTCCCCGGCCCCGATCCGCGCGCTGACTCGGTCGGCTTCGCGCGTGCCCGATGTAGTGGTCATTTGCAGCCCTCCGCGGCGGTGACGGTCGCTCGCCTGGGGCGAATGTAGCGCGTGATCGCGGGTCGCGGGGGGAGTTCATCGAAGCGGCGATTGGGGTTGCTGTACTGGCCGAGTGGCGGCGGCGCCGATCCCGAGCCGGCCCTGCGAC
Organism: uncultured Solirubrobacterales bacterium; assembly: GCA_963799745.1. Lineage (GTDB taxonomy): Bacteria > Actinomycetota > Thermoleophilia > Solirubrobacterales > Solirubrobacteraceae > Palsa-465. The sequence continues at coordinate 143,816 of CAWCYH010000004.1, forward strand.
ACGGCGATTCCGAGCAGCAGGATCGCCGCGCCGGCCGGCTGGTTCCAGCCGAGTGTCTCGCCGAGCACGGCGACGCCGAGCAGCGTCGCGAACACCGGGATCAGGTAGGTGACCGTGGAGGCGATCGTGGCCCCTGCGGCTCGTACGACCGCGTAGTTGAGCACATAGGCGATGCCGCTGCCGAGCACGCCGAGCGCCAGGAGGCTGCCGAGCCCATCGAGTCCGATATGCGTGGTGGGGAGGCGGGCGAGCGGCGTGAACAGCCCGAGCAGGACCGTCGCGCACAACAGCTGCGCGGCGGATAGCGAGACGCCGCTCTCGGCACGACCGGCGAGATGGCGGCGGGTGTAGAGAAAGCCGAGGCCGTAGCACGCCGCGGCACCCGCACACGCGAGCTGGCCCTCGAGCTGGCCTCCGTTCAGCCCGTGCCAGGGCCCGAGCAGCATGGTTACGCCGAGGAAGCCGATGACGAGGCCGATCGTCTTGCTCTGTGTCGGATGCTCCTCGGGGAACGCGACGAGCGCCCCAGCGAGTACCCACAGCGGCGTCGTCGCGTTCCAGAGACCGGCGAGGATCGAGGACACCTGCTGCTCTCCGTAGGCGTAGAGCGTGAACGGGATCGCGTTGAACAGCGCCGCGGCGACGATCAGATGAAGCCAGACGGGCTTCTCGGACGGGAGCCGTTCTCCTCGCCAGAGCGTGAGCGCGAGGAGCGTCAGCGCTCCGAGCGAGATCCGCCCGAGTGCGACCCACAGCGCCGGCCAATGGCGCCCCAGCACCTTGATGAACAGGAAGCTCGACCCCCAGATGGCGGCGAGGAGCACGAACTCCGTGCGCCAGGCGCCGGGGATAGATCTCGCCGACACGCTCGTGGAACGGTCTGTGCGGTCGATCCGTGAGACAGCTTTCAATCGAATCTGATCACGCTGCGGATTCCGTCCTGGCGCTCCATCAGCTCGAATCCGCGGTTGACCTCCTCGAGCGTGATCCGGTGCGAGATGAACGGTTCGACGTTGATCTCTCCGTCCAGGTAAAGCTGCACCAGCTGCGGCACCTGGTCGCGTCCCTTGACACCACCGAACGAGGACCCGCACACGCGACGACCCGTGATCAGGTAGCGGGGAACGATGTCGAGGGTCTCGCCCTTCCCCGCGACGCCGGCAACCGTGCACAGGCCCCATCCCATGCGGGCCGACTCCACGGCTTGGCGCATGACCTGGACGTGGCCGGTGGCCTCGAAGGTGTAGTCGGCGCCGAAGCCACGGGTCTCCTCGAGCACCCGCGCCACCGTGTCCGGACCGCCGATCCACGTGTCGGTTGCGCCCTGGCCTGTGGCGAGCTTCAGGCGGGTTTCGGAGAGGTCGACGCAGATGATCCGCTCCGCCTTCTGCAGGCGGCAGCCGGCGACCGCGCCGAGGCCGACCATCCCCGCGCCGAACACGACGCACGTCGATCCCGGCTCGACCTTTGCGGTATTGATCGCCGCGCCAAGCCCGGTGGATAGCCCGCACGCGAATAGGCACGCGTGGTCTGGCTCGGCATCGGGAGAGATGTTCGCCAGCGCGATCTCAGGCATCACCGTGTATTGGGCGAAGGTGCTGGTCCCCATGAAGTGGCGGATCGGTTCGGCGTTGCGGGAGAGCCGGGTGGTGCCGTCGGGGAGGTGGCCCTGGTTCTGCTGCTCGCGGATCGCCAGGCACAGGTTGGTCTTGGGGCTGCGGCAGTGCTCGCACTCGCGGCACTGGGGGGAGAACAGCGTGACGACGAGATCGCCCGCCGAGACGCTGCTGACGCCCTCGCCGATCTGCTCCACGACGCCGGCGCCCTCGTGGCCGAGAACCGCCGGCGCGTATCCTGACGGGTCAGCGCCCGAGGCGGTGTACATGTCCGTGTGGCAGACCCCGCAAGCCTGGAGGCGGACCAGGACCTCGCCCGGCTGCGGTTCGGCGAGGTCCACCTCGGTGACGTTGAGCGGCTGGCCGAACTCCTCGAGCACCGCGGCGCGGATCTTCACTTGTTGGCTTCTCCTCTCCGGAGGTTTTCCAGTCGGAGCCTATTGGTGTCCGGAATGAGGGGCCGATTGAAGTTATGGGCTTGTGTCTCGGAAGCGCGGGGCCTCAACTTTGGCGCTTTGGTTCCGGGGGGCGAACCCAAACGCCAAAGTTCGCACCCCTGAGGCTGGGCCCTGCCAGATGACCGAGGCCGGCCTTGCCGAGAGGAACGGCTTAGGTGCGGACTTCGAGCTCAACGACCTCCTGGGCTGGCCGGCCAGCCAGTAGGATTCGCTGATCTTGCACTAGGGTTACGAGGAGGTCCGGGGTGTCGACGACGAACAGCGATCTGGAGCAGGTGCTCGTCAGCGAGCGAGAGCTGTGGCTCGAGGGTCCTCCGCACGATCTGTTCCGGGAGTTGCGCGGCCGGTGTCCCGTCCATTGGACCGCCGAGATCAGCGAGTATCCAGAGGAGTCCGGCTACTGGTCCATCACCCGGGCGGATGACATTCGCGCTGTCAGCCTCGACTGGCAGACCTACTCCTCCGAGCTGGGGGGAGTGACGGCGGTCAACTCCGTGTTCCCGATCGAGCTCATACGGGCGATGTTCATCGGGATGGATCCCCCTAAGCACGACCGCTTGAAGATGCTCTTCCAAGCCGGCTTCACGCCGAAGCGGATCGCCGCCCACGAGCCGGCGATCCGAGCGATCGTGACCGATGTGCTAAACGAGCTGGAGGGGCGGGATACGTGCGACCTGGTCACTGATATCGCGCAGCCCGTGGTGTCGCGTGTGATCGGGAGCTTCATGGGGATCCCTCCCGAGGACGACGCGGCTTGGGCGACGCTGATGAACTCGGCGCTCGGCGCAGGCGATCCGGATCTCAATCCCGACGGGATCATGAGCGTCGCCGAGAATGACATCCCCGAGATCTTCGCCCGCTGCCAGCGGATGATCGCCGAGCGCCGCGAGCAGCCCACCAATGACCTGACCAGCGTGCTCGTGCAGGCCGAGATCGACGGCCACCAGCTCGAGGAGCACGAGATCGTGATGGGGTTCTTCCTGCTCGTCGCCGCCGGCAATGACAGCACCAAGGCCACGTACTGCAGTGGCATGCGGGCCTTGATGGAGCACCCCGAGCAGCGCCAGCTGCTGCTGGAGGATCCATCGCTGATCCCGAGCGCGGTCGAGGAGTCGTTGCGGATGTTCCCGGCGTTCGCGCATTTCCGGCGAACCGCCACCCGCGACACGGAGCTGGCGGGTCAGAAGATCCGCCAGGGCGAGAAGGTCGTGATGTGGTACGTCTCGTCGAATCGCGACGACTCTCGCTTCGAGAACCCCGACACGTTCGACGTTCGCCGCAATTCCGACCACCAAGCGTTTGGCGCCGGCGGTCGGCACTTCTGCCTCGGCTCGGCCCTCGCCCGGCTGGAGCTGCGGATCATGCTCGAAGAGACGCTGTCCCGCTATCCGCAGATGGAGATCTCCGGCCGGCCGGTGATGGCCGAGTCCGCGTTCATCAATCAGCTGAAGACGTTGCCGGTGAGGTTGCGACCCGCGGCATAGGCGGGTGGGCCGGTCGTCGGCGATGGTCAGATCCCGTGTAGGCGGGTTGGGCCGGTCGTCGGCGATGGTCAAATCTCGTATAGTTGTGTACTCAATACTTAGCTACACGCACGATTTGGGTGTACAATCGTTGCGGGATCAATCTCGACCACCCAAACGGACATGCAGCGGAGCGCCGCGGATCACATCGGGAGAAGTGCCACTGGTTGTCAGCTCACCGAGGCCGCCGGCGCTCCGGAGGTCGTCGGCGCCTCGGAAGCCGTCGGTGGCCGGGAAGCCGCGGGCAGCCCTGGAGCCGCCGGCGCCCGGGGGGCCGACGGGGGCCCGCAAGCGGCGGGCAGCCCTGACGCCGCACGCGTCCGGGAACCAGTAGGGGTCCGACCAGCGGAAGGCCCGGAAGCCGTCGGCGACCCGGAGGACGCCGCGCGCGCCGGTGCGGCCCGTCCCGACGGCTCGGCGAGCACCGCTGATCACGACGCACACCGTCTGCGCAATGGGCTGATCTGGACCGCGATTCTCGCGGTGCTCCTGCTGGCGCTCGGGCTCGCGGTCCCAGACCTTCGCGGGATCGTGCACCGCGCCGCCGATGCGAACGCCGGCTGGCTGATCCTGGCCGTCGCGCTCGAGATTGCTTCGTGCCTGGGCTACGTGGTCATCGTCCGCCTCGTGCTCCGTCGTGCCCCGGTGCGCGAAGCAAGGTGGTTGGCGTGGGCGGAGATGGCGTTTGGCGCCGTCGTTCCCGTCGGCGGCGCGGGCGGTCTGGCGGTGGGCGCGTGGGCGATGCGGGCGTGGGGCATCGCCTGGTCTCGAATCGTCAACCGTTCGGCGGTGATCTTCCTGCTGACGAGCGCGGTGAATGCGGCCGTGCTGGTGCTGGCGGGGCTTGGCGTGTGGCTGGGAATCGGCAGCGATCGGACCGGGGCCGTGTTTGGCCTGCTGCCGGCACTGCCGACGCTCGTGGGCCTGGCGTTCTTCGTGATGCTGCCGCGGTTCAGCGGCCGGCTCGGTGCTCGGGCGGGTCGCTTTGGGACCGCCGCCGAGCGGATGGGAGGCTGGGTTCGCGACACAGAGGCAATCGCCTTCCGGCCCGAGCCGCGGTTGCTCGGTGCGATCGGCTACCTGCTGTTCGACATGGCGGTGTTGTGGGCGTGCCTGCGCGCCGTCGGCATCTCACCGCCGCTGCTGGCAATCGTGGTCGGATACCAGATCGGATATCTCGCGAACCTGGTTCCGATCCCCGGCGGCCTGGGCGTACTCGAGGGCGGACTACTCGGCGCGCTGCTGCTCTATGGCCTGCCCGCGGCCCCTACGGCGGCGGCGGTCGTGCTCTATCACGCGATCGCGCTGTGGGTTCCCACGCTGGGCGGAACCTACGGGTTTGGGAGGCTGCGGCGGAGCGTGTCCACCCGGGCCTCGCTGACCGTCGTCGCGCCGGATGCACCGGGTGTGCGTTCGGGTCCGGACGAGCTCGCGGCGTAACGCCGGCGCACCGAGCCGGCGGCTGTGCCGGCGCACCGAGCCGGCGGCTGTGCCGGCGCACGAGCCGGCGGCTGTGCCGGCACACCGAGGCGGCGGCTGTGCCGGCGCACCGACTCGTGCCCGGCGCCTCAGTGCACCTCAGCCCATGGCGAACGCTGGAGGGCGATCTCCTGATCGGCGCGGATCACGTGCATCACCGCGTTGATGAGCGCGAGGTGTGTGAACGCCTGTGGGAAGTTCCCGAGGTGCCGGCCGGTCTTGGGATCGACCTCCTCGGCATACAGGCCCAATGGGCTGGCGTAGCCGAGCACGCGCTCGCATAGATCGCGGGCGCGGTCGATCTCGTTCAGCTCGGCCAGCGCCGAGACCAGCCAGAACGAGCAGATCAGGAAGCTGCCTTCCTGGCCGGACATGCCATCGTCGGTCTCCTCGGGGCGATAGCGCAGCACGAGTCCGTCCTCGGTCAGCTCGTTGGCGATCGCGAACACGGTGTTGCGGACGCGATCGTCGCTCGGCGGCAGGAAGCGCAGCAGCGGCATCAGCAAGAGCGAGGCGTCGAGCGCGGTCGTGTCGTAGCGCTGGACGAACACGCCGCGGTCGTCGACACCGTGCTCGCAGACATCGGCGTGGATCTCGTCTGCGACTTGGCGCCATGCCGTCGCGTGGTGGAAGTCCTCGCGCACCTCGGCGAGCCTCGAGCCGCGATCGCACGCGACCCAGCAGAACATCTTCGAGGAGACGAAGTGCTGGGGGTCGCCGCGGACCTCCCAGATGCCTCGATCGGGCTCGTGCCAGCGGGCGATCGCGGTCTCGACCTGACGTTCGAGGAGCGGCCATACGCGCTCATCGAGCGAATCTCGAGAGCGGGTGTGCAGATAGACCGAGTCGAGCAGGGCACCCCAGACGTCATGCTGGCGCTGGTTGTAGGCGCCGTTGCCGATCCGTACCGGCCGTGCGCCCTGATAGCCGCTGAGATGATCGAGCAGCTGCTCGTCGAGCTCGCGTTCCCCGCCGACCCCGTACATCACCTGTAGGTGGTCTTTGCGTCCCGCGACATCCGCGATGAAGTAGAAGAAGTCGTTCGCCTCCCAGTCGAACCCGAGCGTGTACAGCGCCCACAGCATGAAGGTCGAGTCTCGGATCCAGCTGTAGCGGTAATCCCAGTTGCGCTCGCCTTGCGGGCTTTCGGGCAGCGAGGTGGTGGCAGCGGCGATCAGCGCTCCCGTCGGCGCGTAGGTGAGGCCCTTCAACGTCAGTGCACTGCGCTGCAGGAACGTCCGCCAGGGGTGGTCGGGGAAGGTCCCCCCGTCGAGCCAGTGCTGCCAGTGATGCGCGGTCCAGACGAGCCGGCCGTAGGCCTCCTCGAAGTTCTGCGGTGGGGGGTGCTCGCTCCAGTAGAGCGCGCAGTAGATCTGCTCGCCCTCCTTCATCCGGTGTCGCGCGGTGGCCCGCGGCCCCTCGAATCCGAGCCGCAGGTCAGTTCGCAGCTTCAGCTCCACGTCGACCCCGTCGCCGCGGGCGACGCCCTCGTGATAGCCCGATCCCACGTAATCCCACCGAGCGGGCTGGCGGCCGTAGTCAAACGCCGGTTCGCAGTCGAGCACGACCTCGACCTCGCCGTTGACGCACCTGATCGTCCGCAGCAGCACGTGGTCCGCGTCGTAGTCGGTCGGTGCCCGCCGATGGCTATGCGATCGCTCTTCCTCGTGATGCCAGCTGCCGATCAGCAGCACGTCGCGGACGATGATCCAGCCGGCTCCGGTCCACCAGCTCGTCTCGAGCACCATCGTGCCGGGCAGGTAGCGCCGCGAGGCCGGGACGGTGACTCCAAGCGGGCCGAAGCGGAACGAACCGGCGTCACGATCGAGCATCGCGCCGAACACGCTCGGTGAGTCGACCCGCGGCAGGCACATCCATTCGACGTTGCCGCTGGGAGCGACGAGCGCGACCGTCTCACAATCGGACAGGAACCCGTAGTCGGCGATCGGCGGAAACGGGCTACCGCCGAGCGGCATGTCGGCAACATGTTGACGGGCCGGCGCGGGCGCAGGCGCGGAGGGGCCGAGTGACTGCTGGCCATCCGATCGGTCCATGCCGCGGAGTATCGCTGGTGGCGGGCGATGTGGGTGCAATGGTCGGCGAATTGCGCGGCCGGGGCAGTGCCTACAGCACGCCAGCCATGATCAGGGAGCCGATCACGATCAACACACCGGCCGTCAGGACGTTCCCCCACCGCTCGAGCCACTGGCCCCGGATCTGGTAGCCGGTTGCGGCGGCGAGCAGCGTCAGCGACACGATCGTGGCGATCGTAACCGCGGCGAACACGAACACCGATCCAGCGGCGGTGCCCGGGCCGACGGCCGCCGCGGCCAGGAACACCGGGAGGATCGTGAGATCCGGAGAGGCCGCGGCGCCGAATGGGACCATGACGGCGGCGAGCGAAGCGGCCCGGGATTGCGAACCGGGACGGTTCGGGTGCTCGGGGACGCGCGGATGCTCGTGGGCGCGCGGATGCTCGGGGGCGCGCGGATGCTCTTGGGCGCGCGGATGCTCTTGGGCGCGCGGATGCTCGTGGGCGCTGGCGGCGTGCCGGTGCCCTTCTTGGTGGTCGTGGCCATAGCCGGTCAGTTCGAGCACGAGGAATCCGATCCCGGTCGCGATCAGCAGGCCGCCGACGATCGTGTCCTGCGCGCTCTCCACGGTCGAACGGAACGCGAGTCCGATCGCGACCACCACCGCGCCGAGGATCACCGACACGAGCACGTGAGCCACGCCGGCGAGCGCCGACAGGCGCGCCACCCTGCCCAGCGAGTAGCGCTGCGTGCGCCCGACGACCGCCAGCGGCACCCAATGGTCGGGCAGGACCGCGTGTCCAAGACCCACGCCAGCCGCCGCCGCCAGCAATGCGGGAGTGGCCGTCATCGCGGCGGAACGGACCTCCCATGGCCGACGTTGATTTCGAACAACCGAGCGAACTCGCTGGATTTGCGCAATAAACTAGTGGGTAGTAAATGCAACGCGGGAGGTTGCATGATGAAGCTCAAGCCAAATCACCGCCTGGATGGCGCCCCTCAGGAGAAGCCCAAGAGTGCTTCCTGGAAGGACGTCCGGCGGCGCGTCGGCGGCGAGCATCCGCAACGGATTTGGTCGCTGCTGCTGCCGCCGAGCTACTTCTCCGAACGGAGGTAGGCGCCGGCCCAGCGGTCGGCCCGGCTCAGGGTTAGCGGCCCAGGGAGCGAGCTAGCGGCCGGGTCGGCTCAGCTCGACGCCGAACGTGTCCCGTAGTCCGGCGTAACCATCGTCGGTCACCAGCAGCGCACGGCTGCGGCGGATCCGGCGCGCCCAGCCGAGTTCGAACAAGCGGTCGGCGAGCGCGGCGCCGAGCGATCCAGCCAGATGGTGGCGCTGCTCACTCCAGTCCACGCAGTAGCGGATCAACGCCCGACGCCGCGGCAGCGCGTCGAAATCGATTCCGAATGCCTGGAGCTGCTCGACGCCGCGCGTGGTCAGCCGGTAGTCGAGGTCGAAGCCCGGCGAGGAGAGCCGGTCAGCCTTGGCGGCGACCGGATCGAACACGCCATCGCCCCCGGCGATCAGCTCCCGGTCGAGGAGCGCGGTCATCAGCTCGGTTCCGAGCACGCCGGCGAGATGGTCATAGCAGGTCCGCGCGAAGCGGACCGCCTGGGCCTTGGTGCCCTGCCGCAGCGAGCGCACCGGCGCGGGCGGGGACAACCGAGCCAGCACCTCGATCAACTCCCCCACCTGCGGTCCCGCCAGCCGGAAGTAGCGACTGCGGCCGTGGCGCTCGACGCGCAGCAACCCGCCGGCGACCAGCTTCGACAGATGCGCGCTGGCGGTCGAGGGAGCCACGCCGGCCTCATCGGACAGGACGCTCGCGGGTAGCGCCCGGCCGTCTCCGAGCGCGAGCAGGATCCGGGCGCGGGCGCGATCGGCGACCAGCGCTCCAACCTTGGCGATGTCCGTGTCTCCGTCGATCGCCGAAACGATACCGCGGCGACACTTCGGCGCTGACCGAAATGTTCCTGGGGAAAACTGAGGACATGCGCAGACACCTTCCGCTGCTGGCGATCTGTCTCGGCTACTTCATGGTGATCCTCGACGCCACGATCGTGAACGTGGCGCTGCCGGCGATCGGCAGAGAGCTCGGGGGCGGCGTCAGCGCGCTGCAATGGGTGCTCGATGCCTACACCGTAGTGTTCGCGGGGCTGCTGCTGTCGGGCGGCTCGCTGGGTGACATGCTCGGTGCCCGGAGGGTGTTCGACGCCGGCCTGGCGCTGTTCACCGCGGCCTCAGCCGCGTGTGCAATCGCGCCGTCGGTGGGCATGCTGATCGCCGCCAGGGCGTCGCAGGGACTGGGCGCCGCGTTGCTCGTGCCGAGCTCGCTCGCGCTCCTGCGTGCGGCGTACCCCGACGCGGCGGGGCGCGCCCGGGCGGTGGGAGCGTGGGGCGGGATTGCCGGCGTGGGCGCCGCATCAGGCCCGATCCTCGGCGGCGTGCTGGTTGGCCTGATCAGCTGGAGGGCGGTGTTCGTGGTCAACGTGCCGGTGGGGATCTTTGCGCTGGTGCTCGGCGCACGACACCTTCCGCCAGCCGGCAAGGCGTGCGGGCGGAACCTCGACCTCGCCGGGCAACTCCTGGGGATCGCGTCGCTGACGCTGGTGACGGTGGGGTTGATCGAGGGCGGCGCGGCCGGTTGGACGTCGCCCCTGACGCTCGCCGCGCTGATCGCATTCGCGCCCGCGCTGGCGGCCTTCGTGGCGGTCGAGGCGCGCACGCCTGAGCCGATGCTGCCGCTGGCGCTGTTTCGCAACCGGACGTTCTCCGGCGCGAGCATCGTGGGTCTGGCGATCAACCTCGGCTTCTACGGACAGCTGTTTGCGCTGAGTCTGTACTTCCAGCAAGCACGTGGGTTCTCGGCCCTGGCGACCGGATTGGCGCTGCTGCCCGAGGGAGTGTTCGTGGCCCTCTCCTCCGCGCTTTCCGGTCGGGTGACCGGTCGCACGGGCCCGCGTCGGCCGATGCTCGTCGGACTGCTCTGCGGCAGCCTCGGCTTCGCCGGCCTGATCGTGGCCGGCAGGTCGACGAGCTACTGGCTGCTCGTGGTGCCGCTGATCGCGGCCGGATTCGGGATGGCGTTCACGATGCCGGCCGCCACCGCGGCGATCATCGAGGCCGCCCCGGCCAAGCGCGCCGGGATCGCCTCGGGCGTGCTCAACTCGGCCCGCCAGGCCGGCGGTGCGGTTGGCGTCGCGCTACTCGGGACGCTGCTCGCGAGTCGGGCTTTCATGCCCGGCCTGCATGCGGCGATGGCGGTCTCGGCGGGAGCGTTCCTGCTCGCCGCGATCGTGACCGCGGCGATGGTGGAGCGGTCGGCGATCCGCTAAACCCACGGGCCGCCCTGGCCTCGCGAGCCGCTAAGCCGACGGGGGGCCCCGGCCGACCCGTCATCATGGATACCGATGAGTGCATTCGGTGGCGGCAACCGTGGCTTCGGAGCGGCGCATGGCGCCAGCCCCGGATCGCTGCGCAGGCTCAGGGATCCAGACAAGAAGCCGCCGCCGCTGATGGACCCCACGCGCGAGCGTGACCGCGGGCGGATCCTGCGGCTGTTCAGGCCGTATCGAGCGCGTCTCGCGGTCGTGCTGACGATGATCGTCTTCTCCGCCGGCCTCGGGATGGTCCAGCCGTTCCTGCTGCGGGCGGTGCTGGACAAGGGGATCTTCGAGCACCGGACCACGCTGCTGACCGTGCTGGTGCTGGCGATGATCGCGATCGCGATCGCCACCTCTGCGTTCGGCGTATGGCAGACGTACCTGTCCAACGTGGTCGGGCAGCGCGTGATGCACGACCTCCGCGCAGCGGTCTACCAGCGCCTGCAGCGGATGTCGCTGGCCTTCTTCACCCGCACCCGCACCGGCGAGGTGCAATCGCGGATCGCCAACGACATCGGCGGGCTCGACAACGTGGTCACGACAACCGCGACGTCGATCGCGCAGAACGCGACCACCGTGATCGCGTCGATTGTCGCCATGTGCCTGCTCGACTGGCGGCTGGCGGCGATCTCGCTGGTGTTCGTGCCGCTGTTCGTATGGCTGACGCGGCGCGTCGGCAAGATGCGGCGCAAGATCACCACCGAGCAGCAGCGCCGCCTCGCCGATCTTTCGGCGCTGGTGGCGGAGTCGCTGTCGGTGTCGGGGATCATGCTCGGCAAGACGATGGGGCGCGGCTCCGATCTGGCCGAGCGGTTCACGGGCGAATCGCAGGGCATCGCCGACCTCGAGGTGCGCTCGCGGATGGCCGGCCGCTGGCTGATGTCGACGATCCAGATGACGTTCGCGATCCAGCCGGCGATCATCTACTGGCTCGCCGGTCAGCGCTGGATCGGCTCGCTGTCGATCGGGACCGTGGTCGCGTTCACCACGCTCCAGACCCGGCTGCTCTTCCCGATCCAGTCGCTGCTCGGTGTCGGCGCGGACGTCGAAGCCTCGATGGCCCTGTTCGACCGGATCTTCGAGTACCTCGACCTGCCGATCGACATCGTCGAGCCCGTCAACCCCGTGCAGCTGCGGCCCGAGGAGCTGCTCGGCGAAGTTCGATTCGAGAACGTCTCGTTTCGCTACGCGGCCAACGGCTCGGACGAGTGGACGTTGCGCGACGTCGATCTGATCGTTCCGGCCGGTACCCGGACCGCGGTCGTCGGCGAGACCGGCGCCGGCAAGACCACGCTGGGATACCTGGTCGCGCGGCTCTACGAGCCGCAACTGGGTCGGGTCACGATCGATGGTGTCGACGTCCGGCAGGCGAGCCTCAGCTCGCTGGCGGCGACCGTCGGCGTGGTCTCGCAGGAGACCTACCTGTTCCACGCCACGGTGCGCGAGAACCTTCGCTTCGCGCGGCCCGATGCCACCGACGAGGAAATCGTGTCGGCGGCGCGGACCGCCCGGATCCACGACCTGATCGCCTCCCTGCCGGACGGCTACGAGACGATCGTCGGCGAGCGGGGCTACCGCTTCTCCGGCGGTGAGAAGCAGCGGATGGCGATCGCTCGGACGATCCTGCGCAACCCGCCCGTGCTGGTACTGGACGAAGCCACGAGCTCGCTCGACACGCAGACCGAGGCGGCGGTCCAGGCCGAGCTCGAGCGGCTGGCGGAGGGGCGCACCACGATCACCATCGCCCACCGGCTCTCGACCGTACGCGACGCCGACCAGATCGTGGTCCTCGACCACGGCAGGATCGCCGAGCGCGGCACCCACGACGAGCTGCTCGAGCGAGGCGGGCTGTACGCGTCGCTGGTCGCGCGCGACATCAGCGAGGAGCGCATCGAGGGCTAGCCTCGGGCGGGGCGGGGCCGAGCTTGGCGGTGGCGCATCGCGGGCGACGCTCGGGCCGAGCGTGGCCGTGCGTCAGTGCGCGAGCGCCAGCGGCGGTCTGAACGGCTCGTCCTCGAGCAGCTTCGCGAGCTTCGCGGGCGTATCACCATCGGGGACCGGCGTGTACAGGATCATCCGCTGCTCGGGCGCCTCGGCCGGGTGAAAGACGGCGTGCTCGAACACGAGCGTTCCGGCGACCGGATGGTTCAGCTCCTTGCGGCCCTCGCCGCTGCGCGCTACCTCGTGTCGCTTCCACGCCTTGCAGAACTCCGGGCTCGACTGGCGCAGCGACTCGATCAGCTCCTCGAACGAGGGATCGCCGAGGTGCGCGGCGCTGTCGGCGCGAAACTTCGCGACGGCCAGCCGAATGCTGCGCTCCCAATCGGTGAACAGCTCGCGCCGCAGCGGATCCATGAACAGCAGCCACAGGTGGTTGCGCACGGGCCGGGGAATGCGGCCGAGGTCACCGTACAGGGCGCAGGCGGCGCGGTTCCACGCGAGGTAGTCCCAGCGTCTGCCCAGCACCACGGCGGGGCTCGCCCCGAGGTTCTCGATCAATCGCCGGAGCGTGGGCGAGACTCGCTCGGCGGGCGGCTTGCACGCCGGCGCCTCCTCGCCACGGCCGAGCAGGATCAGGTGGGCGCGCTCAGCCGGCGTCAGCCGCAGCGCCCGGGCGAGCGCCTCGAGCACGTCGAACGACGCCCGGACATCACGGCCCTGCTCGAGCCACGTGTACCAGGTGGCGCCGACACCGGCGAGCTGCGCGACTTCCTCGCGCCGCAGGCCCGGCGTTCGACGGCGCCCGCCGTTCGGAAGCCCGACGTCGTCGGGCTGGATGCTCTCGCGGCGCCGACGCAGGAAATCGGCCAGCTCCTCACGCCGGCGCTCGCCGTTGGTGGCCCTCTCGCGGGTCGCGACTGATCCGTTGGGGGTGATATCGACTACCAGGATAAACCCTTCTCTTGTACCCGGATACGAATGATCGCACACTGAACCACGTGAACGCAACCAAAGTCATTTCGAGGCATCGCTCCAGTTCTACCAACTTCCTCCTCGCGGTCGTCTGTCTGGCTCAGTTCATGGTCATCCTCGACGTCGCGGTCGTCAATGTCGCGCTGCCCTCAATGCGCGCCGGACTGCATTTCTCGACCACCGGCCTGCAGTGGGTCGTCAACGCCTACACGATCACCTTCGCGGGCTTTCTGATGCTCGGCGGCCGGTCGGCCGACCTGCTCGGGCGCCGCCGCGTGTTCGTCGCCGGCACGGCTCTGTTCGTGCTTTCCTCGCTGGCCTGCGCGCTGGCCGACTCCCGTTCGATGCTGATCGGTGCCCGCGCGCTGCAAGGGTTCGGCGGCGCGATCGTCTCGCCGGCGACGCTGGCGATCATCACCTCTTCGCTGCCGGAGGGAGCGGAGCGCAACCGCGGCCTCGCCGCCTGGGGCGCGATCGGGGGCCTCGGCGCATCCTCGGGCGCGCTGCTCGGCGGGCTGCTGACCCAGCTGCTCGGCTGGCCGGCGATTTTCGCGATCAACGTCCCGCTCGGGGTCGTCGTGATCGCCCTCGGCCTGCGGGTGATTCCCGTTGACCTCCGGCTCGCGGAGCCGCGCCACTTCGACCTCACGGGGGCGGTGTTGATGACCGGCGGTCTGGTCAGCCTGACCTACGGGATCGTCCGCACCGATGCGCTCGGCTGGGGCTCGCCGGTGGTGCTCGGCGCGCTGGCGCTCGCGGCGCTGCTGATCGCCGCGTTCGCGTGCGTCGAGCTGCGTCTTGCCCACGCGCCGCTGATTCCACTCTCGATCTTCCGGCTGCCGCAGCTGCGCGCTGCGAACCTGATCGTGGTCCTGATGTACGCGGCGCTGTTCTCGATGTTCTTCTTCATCACGCTGTACCTCCAGCAGGTGCTCGGCGATGACCCGCTGCAGGCGGGCCTGTCGTTCCTGCCGATCACACTGTCGGTGTTCGTCGGATCCTCGCTGGCGCCACGGGTCGTGGCTCGGTTCGGAATGCGTGCCGCCGTCAGCGCAGGAATGCTGTCCGCCACGGCCGGCCTGCTGCTGTTCACGGGCATTCGCCCGGAGGGCAGCTACGTGACGATGGTGCTGCCCGGGGCGCTGCTGTCGGGGGTCGGCATGGGCCTTGGTCTCGTCGCCTCGACGATCGCCGCCACGCAGGGCGTCCCGAGGGCGCAGAGTGGCCTGTCCTCGGGGCTGCTCAACACATCGCGGCTGTTCGGCGGAGCCCTCGGGCTGGCGGTGCTGAGCACGATCGCCGCCGGTCGCTCGCACGCCGCCCACGGCGTCGGTCAGGCGGCCGCGCTGACTGACGGCTTCGTGGCCGCGTTCGAGGTCGGCGCGCTGCTGTGCCTGAGCGGTGCGGCGATCGCGGCGCTGTTGCTGCGCGGTCCGGGCAACTCGGGCCCGGCGATAGGAGTGCCCGGCGATCGCGTCGAGCAGCCCGAGGATCGCGTCGAGCAGGCCGAGGCGCTGGCCGCGTAGCGGCTCGCCGGGCCGGCGCCGCGGCCGTACAGCGGCCCGCTATGATCAGCCCCGATACGTGCGCCGCTGTGGCTTGGGCGGGCGCTCGCGTATCTGTCCGCGCCGGCGTAGACCTCCCGGTCACAGCTTTCCGGCGGGGGTGAGAGGGCGCGCTGGCGCGCGCCCCGGGGTGTCGCCGCCGGCGCGCTGCGCGCGCCCCGACGCTGCCGCCGCCGGCGCGAGCCAGCACTACGAGTTGCCGCTGTCATGAGCTGACTAGGATCAGCGGATGGCCGCCCGGAGCGCAGGGATCCTGCTGCACCGCAACAACGACGGGGCGGCCGAGGTGCTGCTCGTCCATCCCGGCGGCCCGCTGTGGGCGCGGCGCGATCTCGGCGCGTGGTCGATTCCGAAAGGCGAGTATCAGCCCGGTGAGGATCCCGAAGCCGCGGCCCGGCGCGAGTTCGAGGAGGAGCTGGGCGTCCCCGCCCCCTCCCGCGAGGCGACGGATCTTGGCGAGGTCCGCCAGAAGTCGGGCAAGCTCGTGCGCGCGTGGGCCCTGGAAGGAGATCTCGACGCCGCACAGATCAGCAGCAACACGTGCCAGCTGGAGTGGCCACCGCGATCGGGCAAGCTGATCGAGATACCGGAGGTCGACCGCGCCGCGTGGTTCCCGCTGGTCCTCGCGCGGGAGAAGATCAATCCCGCGCAGGCGGAGCTGCTCGACCGGCTCGCGGCGTTGACCGGATAGCGCGCCGGCGCGAATGGCGCGCCCGCATGGATGGCCGCCTGCACGATGGCGCGCCTGGACGGATGGCGCGGCCTGCACGGAGGGCGCGGCCTGCACGGAGTGGCGCGGCCTGCATATACTTGAGGCATCAACGACGTGATCGCCACCACGCTCTATACCGACCCCGGGTGCCCGTGGGCCTATTCGGAGCTTCCGGCGCTGCGGGTACTGCAATGGCGCTACGGCTCGCAGCTCGAGTGGCGGGTGGTCCTGATCGGCCTGACCGAGTCCTCCAAGCAGTACGAGGCCCGTGGCTACACGCCGGCGCGCGGCGCCCTGGGGCAGCTCAGGTTCCGCCGCTACGGGATGCCGTTCTCGCCCGCGCCGAAGCGGCGGGTCAGCGCCACCGCGCGCGCCTGCCGGGCGGTGGTGGCGGCGCGGCTGCTGTCGCCGGGCAGCGAATGGGCGGTGCTGCGGGCGCTCCAGCTCGGCAACTTCACGACGCCGCTGGTGCTCGACGATGACGAGATGCTGACGCAGACGCTCGCGCGCGTCCCGGGGATCGACGCCGCGAGGATCGTCGGGATGCTCGATGCGCCCGAGGTCTCGGAGGCATACGAGCGCGATCGCGCCGAGGCTCGCACGGCGGGCGGATCGCCGGCGGAGCTACAGGGGAAGACCGCGGCGACGGACGGACCGGTGCGATTCACGGCCCCCTCGGTGGTGTTCGAGCGGGGCGCCACCCGGCTGATCGCGGGAGGCTTTCAGCCCGTCGAGGCGTACGACGTGCTGATCGCCAACCTCGACCCGGCGCTCCAGCGCGAGCCGCCACCGGACACCCCGGAGCCGCTGCTCGAGCGCTTTCCGGAAGGGCTGACCACGCAGGAGGTCGCCGCGCTGCTGACCCAGGGCAACGACGCGCCGGACCGAGTGGCGGCCGAGGCTGCGCTGATCGAGCTGGTGGCGGACGGGCGCGCGGCGCGCGAGCCGCTGGGCGACGACGCCCTGTGGCGGACGGCTCCGCAGCCGGGGCTCACCGACCCAGCTCGAGCACCAGCGGGAGCCGTTCGAGCCCATAGATCCCCGACGGCGTTCCGAACTCGGGATCCCCGTCGGGCCTGAGTGAGCGGACGTTCTCGGCCAGGAAGGCCAGTCCCTCCTCCATCTCGGCCCGGGCCAGGTTCGCCCCGACGCAGTAGTGGATGCCGGCGCCGAAGGTGAGCACGCGCGCGCGGCTGCGCTCCGCCGCGATGTCGAAGGTGTCGTTGCTCAGTCCCTGCCGGTTGGCATGCCAGGCGGACACCAGGACGACGGTTCCGGCCGGGAAGGTGACGCCTCGATACTCGACCTCGCTGGTCGTAATCCGCGCCGTGAACGGGGTGATCGGCTCGTAGCGGAGCGCCTCCTCGACGGCGGCGAGCGCGAGCCCGCGTGGCTTGGCACGTAGCCGCTGCCACTGGTCGGGATGGTCAGCCAGCAGACGCACGGCGTGGGCGAGCTGGCTCTGGCTGGTGTCGACGCCGCCGACGAGGATGTTCAGCACCAGGTTGCGCAGCTCGTCGTCGCTCAGCCGATCGCCCGCATGACCGCCGGCTTCGCCGGCTTCGCCGGCGGTGCCGGCCTGGATCAGCGCCGAGATCAGGTCATCGCTCGGCGAGCCGCGCCGGTGCCGGATCAGCTCGTCCTCGTATTCGTAGAACTCCGCCACGGCCTGCTCGATCAGCGCTCGCTCGGCGATCAGGCTCTGCGCATCGAACTGGCGCTGGATCCAATTGGACCAGTGGTGCAGCCGCGGCGCGTCCTCGAGCGGTGCGCCCATCACCTCCGCGATGACCAGCGACGGATACGGCTTTGCGACGGCCGAGATGAATTCGCACCGGCCGCCGGGCGCGAGCTCGCCCAGCAGCTGCTCGAGGAACCGGCGCATCGCCGGCCGATAGCGATTCACGGCCCGCGGAGACAGGGCCGGATTGATCAGGTTCCGCAGCCGCCGATGGTCCTCGCCGTTGATGTTGATGATGTTCTTGACGACTTCCTCGTGCAGCGGACCGTCCTCGATTCCGAACAGCTGGGCGATCGTCAGTCCCGGGAACACCGCGTCCCTGGTCCGCAGAAAGAACTCGCCTGCCTCGCGGTCGAGCACGGTGAACCCGAATGGGTTCGCGGCCAGCCAGCCGTCGTGACCTTCGACGCTGGCCATCGCGGCGCGGTAGGGCTGGCCTCGCAGCGCCGGATCGGTGTGATCAAACGGGGGGAGGTCGAGTTCGGCGGCGAGCGGCACGAAGCGAGCGTCAGAGCCAGGGGTTGGACGCGAGCTCGCGGGCGACGGCCTCGGTGACCAACAGCGCTTGAAGAACGGTGCGGTAATCGACGTTCTCCGGCGTGTCGCTCATCTTGTGGTAATTCGACAGCGCCTTGTACCGGTCCATCGACGACAGCGTGGCGGTCGGGTACCCCGCGCGGCTCGGGATCACCGCGTCGGTCGACGTGCGGGCCCGCATGCCGCGACGGACCGAGGCGCCCGCCGCCTCGGCGGTGCGCACGACCAGGTCACGGAAGCTGCGATCGTGGTAGTCCTCCATCACCACCGGGCCCTCGCCTTCGAGCAGGATCAGCTTCGGCGAGCCGACCGTGTCGAGATTCAGAACCCACGTGCGGTCACGGTCCAGCGCCGGGAAGTGACGCGCGGCGAAGCCGTGGATACCGCCCTGGAGGACCTCCTCGGCCCCGCAGGAGACGAGCAGCACGCGCAGGCCGCTGACCGGCTCCTCGCGTAGCCGTTCGGCGAGCGCGACGAGCACCGCGACAGCGGTGAGATTGTCGTTGGCGCCGGGACACACGGGTCTGAGCGCGACATCGGCGAACACCGCGCTCCCGAGCAGCGAGCCGCCCAGTCCGGCCGCGCTCAGCCCGCGCCGACCGGTGGCGGCGCCGAGCGTGACCAGCGCTGGAGCCGCGAGCATCGCCCACCACAGCGGCAGCGAGGTGTCCCTCCGTTCGATGACACCGGGAAACAGCTCGCCCACCGCGGATTGAGCCCGGTCGTCGAAGATCGCTCCGGTCGGCGCCGCGTCGTGGTGGGCGAGGACCACCAGCGTCCGCGTGGCGGCCTCGTCACCCGCCGCCGCGACGACGTTCCAGGTCGGGCGCGCTCGCACGGTGGCGCGGCGGAACAGCCGCGGGCCGTTGGAGACGTCGTCGGCGATCGCGGCCGTCACCATCGCCCCGGTGAGTCCGGCCGCGATCCGCCACCGGCGCCGCAGTGCCGCCGCGCCGGCGAGCGCGCCGGCGGCGGCAAGCGGACCGATCACCCGGGCGTAGCCGTCGAAAAACTGCTCCTCCTCCACCTGCGCCTCGCACCCGGCGCGAGCCAGGCGCTGCGCGAGCCACCCGGCGGCCTGCTCTTCGCCGGGTGATCCCGCGCGTCGCTCGAGCGGCGCCAGCGCCTCGATCACCTCACGCAGGGTCGCCTCGTGCGCCTGGTGCGGAGCTGGTGCAGGCCGGGTCTCGGTCACGGGCAGCGGATGCTACGGGAGGGATGGGAACCGCGGTCACCACTCGCCAAAGGCGCGTTAACACCGGGGCAACATGTGCGCGCGGTCGAGCAGAGAGAGTTCCTGGCCGGCGCCCGGGCTCGGCCGGTCGCCTCGCATCGCACTGCAACCGACCAAGAGGAGACGTGATGACGCGTAGGCGCGTGGTTCCGCTGCTGAGCATCGGACTGCTGGTGGCGGCAGCGACCGTGGCGATCGCCCAGAGCGCAACCGCAGGAGGCTGGCACCAACACTGGCATCAAAGGCGAGGTGACGGAGATCGCCCCGGCCGGACGGCGACTCCGATCAAGCACATCGTCGTGATCTTCCAGGAGAACGTGTCGTTCGATCACTACTTCGGGACCTACCCGAATGCTGCCAACACCGATGGTCAGTCCTTCAGCGCCGCGCGCCACACGCCGGCCGTCGACGGCCTGCCGCCGGCGACGAGTCGCTCGCTGCCCCCGAACCTTCGGCACTCCACGGACCTGCTGAGCACGAATCCGAACTCGGCGCTGCCGCAGCGGCTCGACAGCAGCCCCACGGGGCTGTCGGGCGGCGCCGGCGGTCAGCTCACCTGCGACCAGGACCACGATTACAGCGACGAGCAGCAGGCGTTCGACGGCGGCAAGATGGACCACTTCGTGCAGAGCGTCGGGACGGGCACCGGGACCTCGCCGTTCGGGACTCCGTGCAACGCCGCGACTGACATGGACTACTACGACGGCAACACCGTGACCGGGCTGTGGAACTACGCCCAGAACTTCGCGATGAGCGACGACTCGTTCGGGACCACGTTCGGGCCCTCCGCGCCCGGAGCGATCAATGTCACGGCTGGAGATACGGGCGACGTCGACACCGCCCACATGGTCAACAGCCCGTCGATCTCGACCTCGACCTCACCGGACGGCGATCTGACGCCGGACGGGAACGGCGGTTACTCGCTGACCAGCGACGCGCAGCCGTATTGGGATGACTGCTCGACCCGGGACGCGGTCGCGATGTCCGGCCAGAACATCGGCGACAAGCTCAATGCGGCCGGGCTGTCGTGGGGCTGGTTCGAGGGCGGATTCCGTCCCAGCACCAGCTTCACGCAGGCGCTGGCCGCCACCGGCAACAGCACTCAGCAGGACAGCACGTTCACCCCGGACGAGTTCAAGACGTATTTCTCGAGTGCCGCCAACCGACCCGCCAATTCAAGCAACCAGGGCGTGTGCGACAGCGTGCACCCGGTCGGCGTCGCCCTCGGCGGCACCGGGCAGTGGGGCTACAAGGACGACTACATCCCGCACCACGAGCCGTTCCAGTACTACGCCTCCACCGCCAACCCCCACCACCTGACGATTCCCGTCGACGGAGCGGGTCAGGACACGCTCGCGGGGCTGGCGGAGATCGGCACCGACACGCAGTCCTACGTGAGCGGCGTGCCGCAGTTCAACACCCCCAACCATCAGTACGACACCAGCGACTTCGACCAGCTGGTGGCGGCCATCAGCAATGGCGAGCTGCCCCCGTCGGCGCTGCCGGCGGTCAGCTTCCTGAAGGCGCCGGGATACGAGGACGGTCATGCCGCCTACTCCGATCCGGCGGACGAGCAGCAGTTCATCGTCCACGAGATCAACGCCCTGGAGCGCTCACCGGACTGGCGAAGCACCGCGGTGATCATCAACTACGACGACTCCGACGGCTGGTATGACCATGTCTACAGCGGGGTCAGGAATCCGTCGCTGTCGCCGGCGGACAACCTCACGAACACGACGTTCAGCGGGCCGACCTCGGGTCAGTGCGGGCCCTCGCCGCAGACCACGCCGCCACTGGCCGGGGAGCAGGGCCGCTGTGGGCTCGGGCCGCGACTGCCGCTGCTCGTGATCTCGCCGTTCGCGCGGCAGAACTACGTCGATCACAACGTCAGCGACCAGAGCTCGATGATCAACTTCATCGAGTACAACTGGGGCCTTCCCGGGATCCCCGGATCGGCTGACCAGCTGCTTTCGAGCAGCGACGCGGCGCAGGGATTGCCGTTTGATCTCGCCGGGATGTTCAGGTTCGGGGGTCCGCGAGACCCGAGGCTGATCCTGAACCCGGACACGGGTCAGCCCGTGCGTCGTCGTTAAGGGGGTCTCGCCGGAACGTGCCCCCGGGAAGGGCGCGTTTCGGTGGGTCCACCAGCTGGCCCGCCGAGTTGCAGGGACGGCCGGGGCTTCTCTCCTCGCCCCGGCCGTCCCGCGTGCCTCGCGTCAGCGCTCCTCGGCGCCGGGCAGGACGCGCTCCAGCCACCGCGTCGCAGCGCCGATGCTCGCGGGCTCGATCTCGTGGCCCACGTCTGACTCGTGGTACTCGACGTTGAGACCGCCGGCCTCGAGCAGCTCGCGCGCCCGCTGGGCGAAGCCCATCTCGATCACCGGGTCATAGCGGCCGTGGGCGATGAAGACGTTGGTCGCGGGGCGCTCGGAAAGCTGCGGCTCCCACCCCTCGACCGTCGGCACGAAGCCCGAGAAGGCGAGGATCCCGGCCGGCGCCGGCCGATCGCCGGCCAGGCCCAGCGCGTAGCTCATCACCGTCCCCATCGAGAAGCCACCGAGCACGGTCCGCTCGGGCGTGATCGCGGTCCGTTCCCAGAGCTCGTCGTGGAACGCCGCCAGGGCGCGGTACGACGAGCGGAAGCTCGCGGGATCGGGATAGCCCGTGCGCGGGACGGCGTACCAGTGATATCCGGGCGCGCCGGGGAGCTGGAGCGGGGCGCGCGGCGTCACCACGTGCAACCGCTGGGCGGGGTCGAGTACGTCCGCGAGTGGGAACAGGTCGCGCTCGCTCGTGCCGCGCCCATGGTGCAGGACCAGCAGTCCCGTCGGTCGCCCGGCGGCGGGACGCTCGAGGAAGGTCAGGGAGGCCATCACTCGGTGATCGGGATGTGACCCGGCTGGGTCGCGACGCGCGTCAGCCACGCGCGGATGGCCGGATACGGTTCCAGCTCGAAGCCGCCCTCGGGCGCGACGTGCGTGTAGGCGTAGAGGGCGATGTCGGCGATCGTGTAGCGGTCGCCGACCAGGAACGGATGGTCGGTGAGGTGTCCGTCGAGCGCCGCGAGTGCCGCCCGGCCGCCTCGCTCCTTGTCCTCGAGCTCGGACGGCGGCGGGGTGATCCCGGCGATCCGCCAGAACCGCGCGACGGCAATATAGGGCTCGTGGCTGTACTGCTCGAAGAACGACCACTGGAGCACCTGGGCGCGCTCGAACCGATCGTCCGGCAGGTACTCCGTCCCCTCGGCGAAGTAGAACAGGATCGCGTCCGATTCGGCGAGGACGCGGCCGTCGTCGAGCAGCAGGGTGGGGATCCGCAGGGCCGGATTGAGGCCGCCGAGCAGTTCCCGGCGACCCGAGCGGTCGATCACGTCGACGTTTCGCCGCTCGTACTCGAGCCCGAGGTGCGAGAACAGCAGCCGGACCTTGTAGCAGTTGCCGGAAATGTGGTTGTCGTAGAGGAGCACAGAGCCAGGTGGGAGGGGCCGCGACGCCGGGAAGGTTGTCAGGTTGCCGGCGCCGCGGCCGCCTGCTCGCACCTCAGGTGAGGACCGGCTCCCACCTCACTTCACGACCGACCTCGAGAACACCCGGATCGAGATCGCGCTCAAGCCCGCCGCGAACAACGCGACGACGGCGAGGCTGAGCCACGCCTCGACGGTGACGTTGCCCGAGCCCCAGATCTCGCGCAGTCCCTTGCCGCTGGGATCGACGAGCCCGTATCGCATCAGCGCCAGCGCATGGGTGAGCGGCATGAACTTCGCGATCGTCGTCAGCGCGCGCGGCATCGCCGCGATTGGATAGAGCGCGCCGGCGAAGAAGAACGGCAGGATCGCCAACGCGGGCGTGGCGCCGATGTACTCCTCCTGCTTGTTCACCCGGCTCGCCAGCGTTTCGGCCACGCCGTACATGAACACCGTGAACAGCAACGTCGCGGCGATGAACCAGGCCATCCCGGAAACCGTCACGTGGAACGATGCGCCGCGTAGCGCGGACAACGCCAGCAGCACCGTGACCTGCAGCGCCGAGAGCGCGATCACCACGATGATGTTGCCGAGCACTATGTAGGCCCGCGGGATCGGCGCCGCCAGCAGCTCGCGCTGGGCGCCGCTGTGGCGGTCGACGATCACACTCAGCCCGGCGAAGATGCAGCTCAGCGGGACCACCAGGCCGACCGTGCCGACGCCGACGAACGACTGGTAGTCGATGCCCGAGTGCAGGCCGCCAGTGGCGACCTTCAGCGCCGGAGCGACGACGACGGCGAGCAGGATCGGACCGAGCAGTGGCACCGCGACCTGCCGCGGGTTGCCCGCGGTCAGTGCCGCGCGGCGCCGTGCCAGGGTGGCCAGGGCGCCGGTGCTCCGGACCCGGCGCGGAGCGGAGAGGGGAATCGATGGTGCGTCCGCAATCGTGGACATGACAGTGCTCCTTTAGTTCGTTGTGGTTCCGGTCAGCTGGAGGTAGACGTCATCGAGAGTTGGCGCCCGGGTGGAGATCTCGGACATGCGAACCTGCTCGGCCTCGATCGCGGCCAGCGTGTCGCCGGCGGGTCGGCCGTGCAGCGGCACGGTCACGCTGGCGCCGATCGCGAATGCGTCCTCGCCGGCGATGCCACGGGCCCGGAGATGGGCGAGCGTCGCCTGTGGCTCGTCGATGACGCGGAACTCGAGGATCTCCGCACCGAGTCCGGCCAGCAGCGACCCCGGGCTGGCCAGCGCCACGACCGACCCGTCGTGGATGATCGCCACCCGATCGCACAACCGCTGCGCCTCCTCGAGATAGTGCGTGGTGATCAGGATCGTCAGCTCATCACGGGCTCGCAGGCCCGCGATCACGTCCAGCAGCTCGTGACGGATCCGCGGATCAAGCCCCACGGTCGGCTCGTCGAGGAACAGGACCTGGGGTTGGGAGATCAGCGCCCGGGCGATCTCGAGTCGCCGGCGCTGCCCGCCGCTGTAGGTCTCGACCGGCCGCGCGATCAACTCCGCCAGCCCCAGGACATCCGTCAGCTCGGCCATTCGCCGCTGCGCCTTGGGCCACGGGACGCCCCACAGGCGGGCGTGCAGCTCCAGGTTTGCGCGGCCGCTGAGCGTGCCGTCCACGACCGCCTCCTGGAATACGACGGAGCTGGCGCCGCGGACGCGCAGCGGCTGGCTCGCGACATCGTGGCCGGCCACTCGCGCGGTCCCGCCGGTGGGGACGATCGTGGTCGTGAACATCCCGACCAGCGTCGACTTGCCGGCTCCGTTCGGGCCGAGCACGCCGAACACCTCGCCCGGCGCCACCTCGAAGTCGACCGCCTTGACGGCCTCGACCCCGCCCGCATAGGTCTTGCTCAGTTCGCTTGCCTGGATTGCTTGCATCTGTTCATGCCTCCTGATTTCAATTGCGGTTTCGGGCACGCCCGCGCGGATCGGCGGGTCACATTGGCCGCGTTCAGTTCGTCATCGGTATGACGGACGGCAACCAGAGGATGTGACCGATGAACGCGCAGCAGTGGCAGACAGAGCAGTTCGAGCAGAACCGAGCGCACCTGCAGGCGGTCGCCTACCGAATGCTGGGTTCCGGTGCGGAGGCCGACGACGCGGTCCAGGAGGCGTGGCTGCGGGTCAGCCGCTCAGAGACCGAGGCAGTCGAGAACATGCGTGGGTGGCTGACGACCGTGGTCAGCCGGATCTGTCTCGACATGCTCCGGACGCGACGGGCCCGGCGCGAGCAGCCGGTCGACGACTGGCCGCCGGAGCCGGTAAGCGCGTTTGAGCTGGCGCCCGACCCCGAACAGGAGGTACTGCTCGCAGAGTCGGTCGGCCTGGCGCTGCTGGTCGTGCTCGAGAAGCTGACGCCCGGGGAGCGCTTGGCGTTCGTGCTGCACGACATGTTCGGCTTCCGGTTCGAGGAGATCGCGCCGGTGCTCGAACGGGGCGTGCCGGCCACGCGGCAGCTGGCGAGCCGGGCGCGCCGGCGGGTTCGCGGCGCCGACATCGAAACGGCGAGCACCCGGCTCGAACAACAGCGCGCGTTGATCGACGCATTTCTCGCCGCCTCCCGCGGTGGCGACTTCGAGGCGCTCGTGGAGGTCCTTGACCCCGACGTGGTGCTGCGCTCCAGTCGCACCAGCTTCAGCGACCCGACGCCGATCGAGGCGTCGGGCCCCGCCGAGGTGGCGCGCAGGGTGCTCGAGCGCGGATCTCCGTTCGCGCACCTGGCGCGGCCGGCGATCGTGGACGGCAACGCCGCGGTGGTGGTCGCGCTGCCCAGGCGGGTGCTGGCGGTGGTCAGGTTCGGCTTCGGTGAGCGCCGGCTGCGCTCGATCGACGTGGCCGTGCACGTCTAGCTGTTGCATGTCTAGCCGGTGAGCGCGAGCCCGATATGACCGCGACCCGGAGGTGCGCGGAGTGCCTCCCGCGGGTCGCACGGCCCTAATGTGACGCGCAATCACCGACGATCGCTTCGCGTCACATTAGGGCCTTTAGGAAGCCCCAAAGTTACGCGGATTGACCGCGGTCAGTTCGGCGTCACGTTGGGGCCGTCGAAGCCGCTCGCGCTAGTGCGCGGTTAAGGAGATCGTCGCCGCGCATGCTGTGCCACCGGCTCTCGTGCTGCAAGATGCGTTGCACCCCGGGCAGTTGGGCGCGATCTTGCGTTTTGGGCCTCGGGGTCAGCGTTGGCTCGGCGCCCGATCCTGCACCACCCGCACCCCGTCCCGGGGCGCCAGCGTGATCCCGCGGAACTGGACCTTCTCGGGCTCGGCCGACGCCGGCCGCAGCGCGGTGCGCTCGAGCACCCGGCGCAGGACGATCCGCATTTCGGTCAGCGCGAAGCTCGCGCCGAGGCAGCGGCGCGTGCCGCCTCCGAATGGCAGCCAGGTGTAGGTGTCAGGGGCTTCGGGGCCGAGAAAGCGCTCGGGCTTGAACGCGGAGGGCTGCGGATACAGGTCGGCCCGGCGGTGGATCATCCTGATCGACGGGTTGATCTCGATGCCAGGAGGGATCAGGTAGCCGTTCAAGCGGAACGGCTCGCCCCGGACGACCCGCCCCACGCCGGGGATCACGGGCCGGATCCGGAGGGACTCCTTGACCACCGCGTCGAGGTACGCGTCGTCCCCTTCGCGTGCGCGCTGGAGGACGGCCGGCGCGTGCAGGAGCAGGTCGAAGGTCCAGGCGAGGCCGGTGGCGGTCGTCTCGTGGCCGGCGAGCAGCAGGGTCACGAGTTCGTCGCGGACCTCGGGGTCGCTCAGCCGGCGGCCGTGCTCGTCCTCGGCGAGCAGCAGGGCGGAGAACACGTCGTCTCTGGATGCCAGCTCCGGGTCCGAGCGCCGGCGGGCGATCTCCGCGTACAGGATCTCGTCCACCGCGCGGCGCGTCTGCTCGAAGCGCCGGACCGCTCCCCGGTCCCTGCCCAGCCGGCCGAGGGTGCTCAGCAGCAGCAGCCCGCGGGGACGGGCGACCGGCTCGATCATCTCGCGCAGCCGCATCCGAAGTTCCTGCTCGGCCGAGCCCGGCTCGTAGCCGAACACCGCGCGCATGATCACGCGCAGCGTCAGCGACTGCATGGTCGGGAACAGCGCGAACGGCTCGCCGACCGGCCAGGAGTCGATCTCGAGATCCGCCGATTCGCGCATCACCTCGATGTAGGCCTGCATCCGCCGGCCGTGGAACGGCGGCAGCATCAGCCTCCGGTGGCGCAGATGGTCGGCGCCATCGAGCAGCAGAACCGATCGCTGGCCGAGGATCGGGCCGAGCAGGGCATTGGCCTCGCCGGCGTGCAACTGGTCAGGAGACCCCTGGAAGACCTCCTTGACGAGCTCGGGCTCGAACAGGATCACGAACCGGCTGTCGAACAACGTGCCGAACGTCACCGCGTTCCCGTAGCGCCGCCGGCACGCATTCAGGAAGCGAGGCCCCCCGAGCATGAACCCCACGGTCTGGAGCACGCGCGGAAGGCGCGGCCCGGGGGGGAGGGTGGCGTCCTGAACCGACATCGTCACGACGATGGTCGCACAGCCGCCCAAGCGTCGGCTCGAACGGCCCTAACCTAACCTGCGCACGGTATTTAGCGCCCGCTTACGCGCGATCTGCACGCTCTGGGGGCCGGGCGGCGCACCTGGCTGGTGACGAGTGCATTTTCTGGGTCAAAGCGGAGTCGATACGACAACTGGGATGCGGGACAGCTTTCTGGTCTTCGGGAGCCCGACGATTGGCGAGGAGGAGATAGCCGAGGTCGTGGATTCGCTCCGATCGGGGTGGGTGGGAACGGGTCCCAAGGTCCAGCGGTTCGAGTCGATGCTGGCCGATTACGTCGACGTGCCGTACTGCCGGTGCGTGTCGTCATGCACGGCGGCGCTGATCCTGGCGATGCAGGTGCTCGGGATCGGCCCGGGGGACGACGTGCTCGTGCCGACGATGACGTTCGTGGCCTCCGCCAACGCGGTCGAGCACGCGGGCGCGCGGCCGGTGCTGATCGACAGTGAGCCGGGCACCGGGCTGATCGATCTCGATGCCGCGGAGGCGGTCATCACCCCGAACACGCGCGCGATCATGCCCGTGCATCTCGCCGGCCGGCCGGTCGACATGGATCGGCTGACGGCGTTTCGCGATCGCCACGGCCTGGTTGTGGTCGAGGATGCTGCGCATGCGCTGGGCGCCCAGTGGCGAGGGCGACAGATCGGCGGCTTCGGCAACGTCACCGCGTTTTCGTTCTATGTCACCAAGAACATCTCGACGATCGAGGGGGGTGCGCTCGTGACCGAGCGTTCCGAGGTCGCCGAGGAGGTCGAGCGCCTCGCGCTGCACGGGCTGAGCCTCGGCGCCTGGCAGCGCTTCTCCGACGCGGGGTTTCGCCACTACGAGGTCGTCCGGCCCGGCTACAAGTACAACATGACCGACGTCCAGGCCGCTGTCGGCCTGCACCAGCTGCCGCGGCTCGACCAGTGGATCGATCGGCGGGCGGAGCTGTGGGAGCGCTACGACGAGCTGCTCGCGGGCCTGCCGCTGGCGACCCCACCCCGGCCCGATCCCGAGACGCGGCACGCCCGCCACCTCTATCAGGTGCTGCTTAAGCCCGACGCCCCGCTCACCCGCGACGAGCTGCTCGAGGGACTGAACGCGCGCAACATCGGCACGGGAGTGCACTATCGCGCAGTGCACCTCCATCCTTTCTACCGCGAGCGATACGGGCTCTCGCCACAGGACTTTCCGGTTGCCAACATGATCTCCGAGCGCACCCTCAGCCTGCCGCTCGGGCCTGGCGTCAGCGAGTCAGACCAGGACGATGTGGCGGCGGCGATGTCAGACTTGCTTCGGGCGAGATGAGCACCTCCGAATATCGTGCCGCATCACTCGGCGAGGCCCGCAGGCTTCCCAGGCTCCGCGACGCCGTCTCGATCAGGCAGATTCCGGCCGACGTGTTGCTGCTCGGCGCGCTGATCGCGGTGGCCGCAGCGATCCGGATCCTCACGATCGACACGCAGAGCTTCTGGGCCGACGAGGCGTTGACGGCCTACGAGGCGCATCTGCCGTTCGGCGCGATGATCAGCACCGTCGTCCACGTCGAGACGACGCCGCCGCTG
Source organism: uncultured Solirubrobacterales bacterium (assembly GCA_963799745.1). Lineage (GTDB taxonomy): Bacteria > Actinomycetota > Thermoleophilia > Solirubrobacterales > Solirubrobacteraceae > Palsa-465. The sequence continues at coordinate 172,575 of CAWCYH010000004.1, forward strand.
TACTTCGTCCTGGTTTGGGCGTGGGCGCATGTGTTCGGGACCAGCGAAGTCGCCCTGCGATCGATCTCGACGATTTCCGGGGTGGCACTGGTCCCGATCGCCTACCTGGCCGCGCGGGATCTCGTATCGCGGTGGGCCGGCGTCGTCGCGGCGGCGTTCGTGACCGTCAACCCGTTCCTGATCTGGTACTCCCAGGAAGCGCGGGCGTACATGTTGCTGGCCGCCCTGGCCGGTGCCTCGTTCCTGTGGTTCGTGCGGGCCCGCAGCGATCCGTCGCGGCGCAACCTGACCTGGTGGGCGATCTTCTCGGCGCTCGCCTTGATGACCCACTTCTTCGCCGGGTTCCTGGTCGCGCCGGAGGCCCTGTGGCTGCTGTGGGTGGGCCGCAGCCGTGCCGCGGCGCTGGCCGTGGCCGTCGTCGGGGGGGTCCAGCTGGCGATGCTCCCGCTCGCCGCCGGCGACACCGGCCACGGCGTCGGGTGGCTCGCCCGGGTGCCGCAGAAGCACCGGGTCTCGCAGGCCATCCTCGAGTGGGCCGTGAGCCTGCTGTTGCGGCGCGGGACGATGTCCGACGCGTTCACCGGGCTTGCCGCCCTCGCCGTGATCGTCGTGCTGTTGCTGGTGATCGGCGGTGACCGGCAGACGCGGCGTGGCGCCGCGGTGGCGGCGGCGATCGCGATGTTCGTGTTCCTCGTGCCGCTGGCGCTGAAGCTGGTCGGCCAGGACTACTTCTACTCGCGCAACGAGATCCCGGCGTTCGTGCCGCTGGCGACGGCGATCGCGGCGGCCTGCGCGGTGCCGCGGGCTCGGGTCGCGGGCACCGCGCTGGCGATCGCGCTGCTGGCGATGTTCTCGGCGGCCGCGGTCTACGTTCAGACCCACTCCGTCTACGAGCGGCCCGACTGGCGCCATGTCGCGCGCGCACTCGGTCCGGCGGTCGTGCCGCGGGCGATCCTGGCCGCCGACGGGACGACCGCCGATCCGCTCAAGATCTACCTGCCGAGCGTGGAATGGACCCAGCCCCGCAACCAGCGAGTGAGGATCGCCGAGATCGATGTGGTCGGCGCGCGTAAGCGCCTGCGCCTGGTCGCGCCGCAGAAGTTCCCTGCGGTCACAGCCTCCGTGGCGCCGCCCACGCTTCGCGGGCCGGCGGTGCCGCGCTCCTCGGCGCCCCCCGGTGCGCGACTCCTGGCGCGGTTTCACCTGAGCAACTGGGTGATCGCCAAGTTCGTGCTCAAGCATCCCGAGCGGCTCAGCATGAACCAGCTGTCGAGGCTGGCGCCGGAGTTCTTCCGCCACACTCCGGCGGCACTATTGATCTTCACGCAACCCGGCGCGCGGGCCCGCTGAGGCGAACCCCAAAATTTAAATAAATACAATCCCAAGCAGGGCTTTACCGCCGGGCGGAGATATTGATGGGCATGGCCGGAGAGACCCCACGCGCACATTTGGAACAAATCGAGTTGAGCGTCGTGGTGCCCGTGTATGGGTGCGCCGACTGCCTGGTGGCGCTGCACGATCGGCTCGCGCGCAGCGTCGCCGAGGTGACCGACCGCTATGAGTTCGTGTTCGTCGATGACCGCAGCGTGGACGGCGGGTGGGAGGTGCTGCGCCGGCTCGCCCGCGCCGATCCCCACCTCCGGGCCTATCGGCTGAGCCGCAACTTCGGTCAGGACGCCGCCATCACCGCGGGGCTCGCGCAGGCGCGGGGAGCGTGGGCGGTGGTGATGGACTGCGATCTCGAGGAGGCGCCGGAGGACATTCCGCGCCTGTGGGCGGCGGCGGGCGAGGGATACGACGTGGTACGCACGATCCGGCGGGGGTGGCGTCACTCCGCGTTCCGGCGGGGGACGAGCCGGCTTTACCGTCGGCTGACGCTCGAGACGGACGTTCGACCCGACTACAGCAACCTCAGCCTGCTCTCGCGGCGGGTCATCGACGCGTTCCTGCGGCTGCGCGATCGCGACCGCGAATACATGATCGCGCTGGATTGGCTCGGGTTCGACTCGACCGCGATCGAGATCGACCATCACGAGCGCCACGCCGGCAAGAGCGGCTACACCCTCGATCGGCTGATCAGGGTTGCGCTCGACGGCATGTTCTTCCGCAGCACCGTGTTGCTGAGGCTGGTGGTGCTGGTCGGGTTCCTGGTCGCGCTCGCCGGGCTGGTGATCGCCGGGTTTGAGATCGTCGACTACTTCGTCGAGCCGGACAAGAGCGTCCCCGGCTACACCAGCCTGGCGGTGCTGCTGCTCGTGCTCGCCGGCGTGATCATCGTCAGCGTCGGCGTCGTCGGGCTGTACGTCGGGCGGATCTTCGAGCAGGTCAAGAACCGGCCGCTGTTCCTGATCGACCAGGAGGCGGCCGGCGACTCGGCCGGCTCGGCCGGCGACTCGGCCGAACCGGCGCTCGGGGCGGATTCGGCCGAGGCGGGGGGCGTGGCGAGCGGCGTGGCGGGGGCCGTGGCGGAGCTGCCGTCGGCGCGGCTCGGGGCCGGCGGTCAGTCGCGCGGATCCAGCACGTAGACCTTCTCGCGCCCGCCCGGAATCGGGAACGCGGCCTGGACCCGCGAGCCGAACCGCGCCATCAGCTCGTCCAGCGTCGTCTCGTTGAACCGCTGTTCGTGGCCGCCCACGCCGGGATCGGCAGCCCGTCTCCCGAGCAGCCCGATCACCGGCGCCTCACTCGAGGCGAGGTTGCGGATCGGCTCGGAGACGATCACACGCTCGCCGGCGGCGGCGATCATCCGGTCGACGATCGCGCCGGCCTCGGGCAGGAAGTGATAGAGGCTGGCCTGGATCAGCGCGACATCGGCGTGCGGAAGCGGCTCCTGGCTGCCCGCCAGGTCGACCAGCCGCGCGTCGACGCCTTGCCGGCGCAGCCGCTGCACAAAGCCGGCGTTGACGTCGAGGCCGATATAGCAACGCGCGCGGTGGCGCAGGTAGCGGGTGTACAGCGTTCCCGGACCGCAACACAGCTCGAGCACCGAGGCCCCAGCCGGAACCTGTTCGGCCACGATCCGCATCCGGTCCTCGTAGTGGCGGCCGTACAGCGCGCGCATCAGCAGCTCGTAGCCACGGCTCGAGCGGTAGATGATGCTCGGACTCACGGGCGCGACGGTAGCGGGTCCTCGCAAGCGGGCTGATCGAGTTGCTGGCGCCAGCCCGGGCGCCGGATCGCACTGCGTGGACCGGCTGGCGCCCGCCGATCCGCCGAGGATGTGGCAAGGTTCTGCGGCCGTGGCTGCGAATTCGATCCTCCCCCGGGCCGCCGAGCTCGGCCGCCGCAGCGCGATCGAGTCGCGCGCGCTGGCGTACGCCTTCAGGGCCGGGATGGTCGGATTCGACCGCCCCAGCCGCACGGCGGCGATCTTCCGCGCGCTCGACCGACTCGGGCAACTGGGCGGCGCGATCGCGATCGCCGCGATCCGCCACGGCGATCTCCCGGGGCTGATCGACGAGCGCGGCACGCTCAGCTTCGCCGAGCTCGACGCACGCTCGAACGCGCTGGCCTGCGGTCTCCGGCGCCGCAATCTGGGGGAAGGCGACGGCGTCGGGATCCTGTGTCGCAACCATCGGGGCTTTCTCGACATCACCTTCGGAGCCGCCAAGATCGGAGCTCGGGCCCTGTACCTGAACACCGACTTCGCGGGACCGCAGCTGCGAGATGTGTGCGAGCGCGAGGGGATCTCGCTGCTCGTGCACGACGAGGAGTACAGCGAGCTGGTCGGCTCGGTCGATACCCGCCATGGCCGGCTGCTCGCGTGGACCGACGGCGATCCACCCGAGGACTCGCTCGAGGCGCTGCTCGCGCAGTGTGCGGGGAGCACGCCGCCCGCCCCGGCTGCGCCGGCCTCGGTCGTGCTGCTGACGAGCGGGACGACGGGGACGCCGAAAGGCGCGCCACGTCATCAGGGCCGCTCGCTGGCGCCGATCGGGGCGCTGCTCTCGAAGGTTCCCTATCGCGCCCGCGAGGCGACGTACGTCGCCGCACCGATGTTCCACGGCCTGGGGTTCACGCAGATGGTTCTGTCGGTGACGCTCGGCTGCACGACGATCGTGGAGCGGCGGTTCAGCCCAGAGCGGGTGCTCGAGGCGATCACTGCCCGGCGGCCGACCGCGCTGGTGGTCGTGCCGGTGATGCTGCAGCGGCTGGTCGGCGTCCTCGAGGATCAGCCCGGCCGTTTCAACACGAGCTCGTTGCGGATCGTGTTCTGCTCCGGCTCCCAGCTGGAGGCCGAGCTGGTCAGGCGCGCCCGGCGGACGATCGGCGAGAAGCTCTACAACTTCTACGGCACCACCGAGGTGGCCTACGCCACGTTCGCGACCCCGGCCGACCTGCGGGCGGCCCCCGGCTGCGCCGGCCGGGTGCCGTTCAGCGCCGTGGTTCGCCTGTACGACTTCGACGGCCGTCCGGTCCACGGGACTGGCCGCCCGGGCCGCATCTTCGTCGGCAACGGCTTCCAGTTCGACGGCTACACGGGCGGCGGCAACAAGGAGACGATCGACGGCCTGATGAGCACCGGCGACATCGGCCATTTCGACGCCGAGGGGCGGCTGTTCATCGACGGGCGCGACGACGACATGATCATCTCCGGCGGCGAGAACCTGTTCCCGGGGGAGGTCGAGGAACTGCTGCTGACCCATCCCGCCGTCGAGGAAGCGGCGGCGATCGGCGTCGAGGACGAGGAGTTCGGCACGCGCCTGGCGGCGTACGTGGTGCGCAGGCCGGGGCACGAGTTGAGCGAGGACGAGGTCAGGGAGTTCGTCAAGCAGAACCTGGCGCGCTACAAGGTGCCGCGGGATGTGGCGTTCCTCGGCGAGCTGCCGCGAAATCCGGCCGGGAAGGTGCTCAAGCGGCGGCTGCGGGAGATGGCGCGCGGGTGATTTGGGCAGTTGAGCATGACGGCGCGCCGGCACAGGCCGCCCGGCTCCGGTTAGCCACCGGCTCCACTCAAACGGCGCTCCGCGCCCTCAACCGCAAAGCGGTCACGGGCAAAAGGCATCTGTCAAGGTAATTTCAAGCTTGTGGCCTATCGTGGGTACACCACAAGAAAGGCGCGGAGATGACGAGGTTCCTACGGACAGCTTCAACCAGGCGACTGCTGGCGACGATCGCGGGGGTACTCGCGGCGATCGGCGCCGGAACCGCGATCGCGGTGGCGGCGGCCGGATCGGGTCCGGTCCCACCGAAGACGTCGCTGGCAAACGCGATTCACCGGGCCATGGCCGCGCCCCCGGTGCAAGGCATCTCCGCCCGGATCAAGTTCACCAACAACCTGATCGACGCCTCGGACTTCCAGGGTAACGCCGATCCGATCCTCACCGGCGCCAGCGGCCGGCTGTGGATCTCCAACGATGGCCGGCTGCGGTTGGAGCTCCAGTCCAACAACGGCGACGCCCAGCTGGTCGTCAACAACGGGTCCTTCTGGGTCTATGACCCCACCTCCACGACGGTGTACGAGGGTCGGCTGCCGGCGCGGGGCGCGGGCCAGGCCGGCGCCGATCACGCGGCCGACGCGGCCGGGCACCAGGCGCTGCCCTCGATCGCCGAGATCCAGCGCGACATCAACCGGCTCGCCGGGCAGCTCAATCTGTCCGGCGCGATCCCGGGCGACGTCGCGGGCCAGGCCGCCTACACCGTCCGGGTCTCTCCGAAGCATGACGGTGGGCTGCTGGGTAGCGCCGAGCTGGCGTGGGATGCCGCCCGGGGGGTGCCGCTTCGATTCGGCATCTACGCCAGCAACTCGAGCGCACCGGTGCTGCAGCTCGAGGCCACCGACATCTCCTACGGGGCGTTCTCGAAATCGAGTCTGCACTCGATCTTCGGGATCGCGCCACCGCCCGGAGCGAAGGTCGTGAGGGTCGCCACCCCCTCGGGTCCCAGCGCGGCAGGTGCGGCGAAGATCCTGCGCGGCGCCAAGGATCGCCAGGCTCATGCCGAGGTCAGCGGCGAGGCGGCGGTCGCGCGTCATCTTCCGTTCGCGCTGGCCGCGCCCCGCGTGCTCAAGCACGACGGCCTGGCGCGCCGCTCAGTGACATTGCTCGACTGGGCCGGGAGCCCCGCCGCGCTGATCACCTACGGACAGAATCTCGGCGGCGTCGCGGTGATCGAACAGGTCGCCAAGGCGCCCGGCGCGAGCCAGGCGCAGAGCTCCGGCGCGAACGGCGGCCTGAGCGGCCTCAGTCTGCCGACCGTGTCGATCAATGGAGCCACTGCCCAGGAGCTCGCCACCCCGCTGGGCACCGTGATCCGCTTCACCCGCGCCGGCGTGGCGTATACGGTGATCGGCTCGGTGCCGCCGGTGGCCGCCGAGCTAGCCGCCCGAGCGCTGTGACTCCGTGGCCCCATGGTCCCGCACCGCTCGAGGTGCGGGGCCTGGTCAAGCGCTACGACAATCTCACCGCCGTCGCCGGCGTTGACATCACGGTCAACGTCGGCGACGTCTACGGCTATCTGGGCCCCAACGGCGCCGGCAAGACCACCTCATTGAGGATGATGCTCGGGCTGATCCGGCCCACCGAGGGGACGGTGCGCCTGTTCGGGCGCGACCCGATGGACAGCGTGCACGCGCTCGATGGCGTCGCCGGGTTCGTGGAGGCGCCGACCTTCTACCCGTACCTGACTGCGCGGCGGAATCTCGAGTTGCTGGCGGCGTTCGACGGGAACGATGCCCGCACCCGGATCGAGCCAGCGCTGGAGACGGTCGAGCTGATCGATCGCGCGGGCGACCGCGTGGGCGGTTACTCGCACGGCATGCGCCAGCGGCTGGGGATCGCGGCGGCGCTGCTGCGCGACCCGAAGCTGCTGTTGCTGGACGAGCCGGCGACGGGCCTCGACCCGGCGGGAATGCGCGACATGCGCGTCCTGATCCGGCGCCTCGCCGATCAGGGGATGACGGTCGTGCTCTCGAGCCATCTGCTCGCCGAAGTCGAGGAGGTCTGCAACCGCGTGGCGATCGTGCGCCTCGGGAAGATCGTCTACGAGGGAGCGATCGCCGAGCTCAAGCGTGGCGCGGGCACCGTCTACCGGCTGGCGACCACCGACGACCGGCGGGCGCTCGCGGTGTGCCGGGCGCAGCCGGGGGTCACCGACGTCGAGGTCGAGCACGAGCGGATCTCGTTCAAGGCCGACGAGCCGGTCGTCGCCGAGCTCTCGCAGGCGCTGATCGAGGCCGGCGCCCTGATTCACGTGCTGACCCCGCAGACGGTCACGCTCGAGGACCTGTTCTTCTCGCTGACCGAGGGCGTCGACGGGGCGCCGGCGCCATCTCAAGCGCCCGACGCCGCGCCACAGCCCGATCCGGGAACCCCACAGAGCGCGCGATGAGGCCGGGAATCGGAACCGTCTATCGCTGGGAGCTGACCAAGCTCCGCTACCAGAAGCGGACCTACCTCGGGCTCGGCGCCGCCGCGCTCGTGCCGATCATCTTCGTCGTCGCGATCCACTTCCGCCACGACCGCCACGGCGGCGACTTCGCGTTCTCCTCCTACCTGGATCGCAGCGGCTTGGCGGTCCCGCTGGTGATCCTGCTGTTCGGCGCGGTGTGGATGTTCCCGCTGATCACGGCGCTGGTCGCCGGCGACATCGTCGCCTCCGAGGACCACAACGGCACTTTGAAGACGATCTTCACCCGCTCGCTCGAGCGGGGCCAGATCTTTGCCGGTAAGGCACTGGCCGCGGCAACCTACGCGATCGCGGCGATCCTGTTGAACGGGACGGTCGCGGTGATCGCCGGCAGCATGCAGTCCGGGTTCAATTCGCTCCAGAGCCTGTCCGGGACGATCGTCTCGGCCCCGAAGGCTCTCGAGCTCGTGTACGTGAGCCTGCTGGTGTACCTGATCCCGATCGCCGCGATCGTGTGCATCGGCCTGCTGCTGTCATCGATCACCCGCAACAGCGCGGCGGCCGTGGTGGGAACCCTGATGATCTCGCTGCTGATCCAGCTGATCGGGATCCTGCCTGGGCTGAGCGGCTTGCAACCGTACCTGCTCAGTACCCAGTTCAACGCCTGGCAGGGGCTGCTGCGGACGCCGATCGACTGGGCGCCGATCGTTCGCGCCGCGTGGGTGTGCGCCCTGTACGGGATTCCGGCGATCTTCGCCGCGTACCTGGTGTTCCTGCGCCGCGACGTAGCCGGTGGGTGACGCCGCAGACCAAGGTCCAGCCGGATCGTCGTCCGAGCGCGTGCTGGTGGTCGATGACGACCCGCCGCTCAGGCGGATGCTCGAGCGGACGCTGACCGCCGAGGGATTCGAGGTCACGGGCGTCGCCGATGGCGGCGCCGCGCTCGTCGCCACCGAGCGCTCGGCTCCGGACGTGATCGTGCTCGACGTGACGATGCCGGGTCTCGATGGGCTGGCGGTCTGCCGCCGGCTGCGCAGCAAGGGCCTCCCGACGCCGATCCTGATGCTGACCGCCCGCGACGCCGTGTCTGACCGCGTCGCCGGGTTGGAGGCGGGCGCCGATGACTATCTCGTCAAGCCGTTCGCGGCCGAGGAGCTGATCGCCCGGATCCGGGCCCTGACCCGCCGCCACTCCGATCCGCAGGCGCTGCTGTCCTACGCCGATCTGGTGCTCGACGTGCGAGCGCGATCGCTGACCCGGGCTGGCCGCGCGATCGAGCTGACCGGGCGTGAGTCGGCGCTGCTGGAGCTGCTGCTGCGCCAGCCCGGACGGACGGTCACACGCGATCAGGCGCTCGAGCAGATCTGGGACAGTGCCGCTGAACCGAATGTCGTCGACCGTTACATCACCCGGCTTCGCCGCAAGCTCGGGGCCCCTGCGCTGATCCGAACCGTCAGGGGTGCTGGATTCGCGCTCAGGGCCTGATCAAGATCCCGCGGACACTCCGCGCCCGCCTGGTCCTGGCCGCGGTCGCCGCGATTCTCGCCGGGGTGGCGGTGTTCGCGGTCGCGGCGGTAGTGATCGTCTCCGACGAGCTGCGGAGCTCGCTCGATCGCGCGCTGCGCGAGCGCGCCCAGCAGGTGGCCCAGCTGGCCGTCTCGGCGCCCGCGGTCCTGAACACCCCCGGCGCGCTCGAGAGCCCGGTGTCGGGCCATCAGATCGTCGTCGAGGTGATCGATGCGCGTAGCCGGATCATCGCGCGCTCGCTGACGCTCGGCGCCGAGCTGTTGCCACAGGATCGCCTGACCCGCTCGGCACTGGCGGCCGGACGCACGGGGTTTGAGAACGTCGAGCTCGGCGGCCGCCGGTTCCGGCTCTACGCCGCCCCGATCGCCGACGCCGGCGGTCCTGCCTCGGGGGGCGCGGTCCTGGTGGCGTCGGACACCACGGACATCGCCCACACGATCGGGCACCTTGGCTTCCTGCTGGCGGTGATCGGCGCGGGGGTGGCGCTGCTCGCGGCGCTCGGCGCAGCGGCCCTCAGCCGGCGTAGCCTGCGGCCGTTGCGCAGGCTCGCGGGGGCGGCGGCGGAGATCGAGCGGACCGCCGATCCCTCGAAGCGGCTGCCTGAGCCGGCCGTCGCCGACGAGGTCGCGCAACTGAGCGGGGTGCTGAACCGGATGCTGGCCGCGCTCGAGCGCTCGCGCGAAAGCGAGCGTCGGTTCCTCGCCGACGCCTCGCATGAGCTCCGCACCCCGGTCACGGCGCTGCTCGGCAACGTCGAGTACGCGGCGCGGCATGGTGCCGACGAGGAGGTGCTGGCCGATCTGCGCCGCGATGCCGCCCGGCTCGCCCGGCTGGTCGACGACCTGCTGGTGCTCGAGCGGGCGGGCGCGCCCGAGCGGGAGCTTGCGCCGGTGGAGCTCGACGAGATCGCCCGCGAGGTGGTCGAGGGCCACGCCGTGTCCGACCCCGGCGTGACGCTTGACCGGGTCGAGCCGGTGCGCGTTCGCGGCGAGCCCGAAGCGCTCCGGCGGGTGCTCGAGAACCTGATCGAGAACGCCCTGATCCACGGCCCGGCCGGCGGCCGCGTCACGGTCGCGCTCGAGGGCGATAACGGCCACGCGCTGCTGACCGTTCGCGATCAGGGCAGCGGGCCCGCTCCCGACCACCGCGAGCGCCTGTTCGAGCGCTTCTGGCGCGGGCCCGACACCGCCCCGCGGTCCGGATCCGGTCTCGGGCTCTCGATCGTGGCCGCCGTCGTGGAGCGACACGGCGGCCGCGTTATCGTGGACGGTCCGGCGTTCACGGTCGAGCTTCCGGCGATCGACTGAACTGGGAGATTCGTTTCACCGCTGTCGCGCCGGGATAGATGAATTCTCATGCTGCTCTTAGCGAAATGTGATTCTGTGCTCGAAGAATTGTGAGGATGATCGCTGCACCGCATCGGATCGCCGGCCGCTCCAGCCGGTCGCGCGCGCAGCTCGAGCGGGATGCCGCGCTCGGCCGTCTGAGCCGCGCCCGGCGCTGGCTGTTCGTCGGCGCGGCGGCCGGAACGGCCGCCGTGGGGGCGGCCGCATCCGCCGCGGTGCCGGGACGCTCGCTTCATCCCCGCGTCCGCGCCTCGAGCGGGTCCAGCGCGCGCACCGCCGCGCCTTCGCCGTCATCCCAGCGGATGCCGCCGCCGGCCAGCGCCCGCGACCTCGGCCTGCGGGGACCGTCGCAGAATCCCCAGCCGAGCCCAGCGCCGACGCCGCAGCCACAGGCCCCCCAAGCAGCGGCCCCGGCGCCGGCTCCCGCGCCGGCTCCCGCGCCGGCGCCGGTCTCAGGCGGCTCCTGAACACGACCGGCCGGCTCTTCCGATGTCGAACGAATCCTGCGTAAGCTTTCCGGCGCTCGGCAGCACGGCGCTCCTCGCGGTCACCGATCCGGACCGCCTCGAGCGCGCCCGGCGGTCGGTCGAGCTCGTGATCGCGCAGTTCGACCTCGCGTGTTCTCGGTTTCGCGCGGACTCCGAGCTGTCGGCGCTGAACCGCGCCGCGGGCTCCGCGGCCCGCGTCAGCCCGCTCCTGCTGGACGCGGTCGACGCGGCGCTCCGGGCCGCTCGCCTGAGCGATGGAGACGTCGATCCGACCGTCGGCGAGGCGCTGATCGCGCTCGGCTATGACCGCGACTTCGACGCGGTCACCGCGCGCAGCGCCGCTGAGCTGAAAGCCGGGAAGTTGCGCATTGCTGCGGTGCCAGGGTGGCGAGCGCTCGATCTCGATCGCCGCTCCGGGACGATTCGCGTGCCGCGCGGGGTCAAGCTCGACCTCGGCGCGACCGCCAAGGCGCTGGCGGCCGATCGCGCGGCCGCCGAGGCCCAACGGGTTGCCGGCTGCGGCGTCCTGGTCGGCCTTGGCGGCGACTTTGCGATCGCCGGCGACCCCCCGGCGGACGGGTGGCGGATCCGGGTGACCGATGATCACCGAGCCGGTACCGAGGCGCCCGGTCAATGGATCCTGCTGACATCGGGGGGACTGGCGACCTCGAGCACGACGGTGCGCCGCTGGGTGGCCGGCGGGGAGCGCGTGCACCACCTCGTCGATCCGGCGACCGGCGGACCCGCCGCCGGCGTGTGGCGGACCGCGAGCGTCGCCGCGTCGTCGTGCCTGGACGCGAACATCGCCAGCACCGCGGCGATCATCCGCGGCGAGCGCGCGGCCGCCTGGCTCCGCTCGCTGGAGCTTCCAAGCCGGCTGGTGCGGGGCGAGGGCACCGTGCTCCACCTCGCGGGGTGGCCCGCGGACGGGGACGACCTGGCGCCGGCCAGCCCGGTCGCGCCGGCCGTCCCGATGGCGCCGGCCACCCCGGTCGCGCCACAGCGCGGGGTGCCAGCGTGACGCCGGCGCTGGCAGCGGCCGGCCCCAGCGCCTACTGGTACTTGACGCGCGCCACCGGCGCGGTCGCGCTGGTGCTGCTGACCGCCAGCGTCGTGCTCGGCATTCTCGGCTCGCTGCGCTTCGCGGCCGCGCCGCGCTGGCCGCGGTTTGCGATCGACACCCTGCACCGCGACGTCTCGCTGCTGGTCCTGGCGCTGCTGGCCATCCACATCATCACGAGCGTGCTCGACAGCTTCGCGCCGATCAAGCTGACCGATGCGGTGATCCCGTTCACCGGGAGCTACCGGCCGCTGTGGCTCGGACTCGGGGCGCTGTCATTCGACATCCTGTTGGCGTTGACGGTGACGAGCCTGCTGCGCCGTCGCGTCGGCTATCGCCGCTGGCGCCTGGTCCACTGGCTCGCCTACGCGAGTTGGCCCGTGGCCGTGCTCCACGGCCTCGGCACGGGCAGCGACACGAAGGTGTGGTGGATGCTCGCGCTGACCAGCGTCTGCGTGGGGGCGGTGGCGATCGCGACGCTGGTCCGGATCTCCGGCTCCGAATTCGCACGCGATGGGGTGCGCGCGCCGGCCGCCGCACTGGCCGTCGCCGTGCCGATCGGGCTGGCGATCTTCACGATCGCCGGGCCGCTCAAGGCCGGGTGGGCGCGGCGCGCCGGCACGCCGGCGAGGCTGCTGGCCCATGCTCGGCCTGCGCCGGCGACGACCGTCCGCGTCACTTCGACCAGGCCGACCTTGAAGGTGCCGTTCAGCGCGACGCTCGCCGGGACCGTGAGGCAAAGCTCGCAGGCGGGTGGGGCGATCGTCGATCTCGAGCTGCGCTTGACGGGCAGCGCGACCGGGAGGCTCCGCATCCGGCTGGGGGGAACGCCGCTCGGTAACGGCGGACTGTCGCTGACCGGCAGCCAGGTCGATCTCCTCGCCAACGGCCTGCCGTCGGTGATGGAGGGCCGGATCGTGTCGCTCCAGGGCGACCAGCTCGTCGCGCAGGTGAGCAACCGCGCGGGCACCGCGCTCAGCCTCTACGCCTCGCTCAACATCGACGGCGGGAGCGGCATGGTGAGCGGGACGCTGCACGCGCTCCCCACCCGGGGTGGCGGATGAGCGTCGGCCCCTCAGCTCTGCCGCGCCTGCTGGCCGGGCTCGATCCCAGCGGCGCCACGATGACGCGGGCCGAGCACGAGCGGATTCACGGGCCGATGCCGCGTTCGTCCGCCGCGGAGTTGATCGAGGCGGTCGAGCGCAGTGGCCTGCGCGGCCGCGGCGGCGCCGACTTCCCGACCGCCCGCAAGCTCCAGTCGGTGCGCCAGCGGCGCCGCGGCACGGTGCTCGTCGTCAACGGCAGCGAGACCGAGCCCGCCAGCGCCAAGGACCGGCTGTTGCTCTCGCGGCTCCCGCACCTCGTGCTCGACGGCGCGGTGCTGAGCGCGTCCGCGATCGGCGCCTCGGAGGTGATCATCAAGGTGGGCGAGAACGACGTCGGCTCGTTGCAGGCCTTGGAGGGTGCAGTCGCGGTGCGGTCTGACGACGGCGTGGCGCTCGCACTCGCCCCCGGTCCCGAGGGATACGTGACCGGCGAGGAGAGCGCCGTGATCCACTACCTGAACGGAGGCGCCCCGCTCCCCACGTTCGTGCCGCCGCGGCCGTTCGAGCGCGGCTATCGCGGCCGCCCGACGCTCGTCCAGAACCCCGAGACGCTGGCCCAGGTCGCGCTCGTCGCGCGCTACGGCGATCGCTGGTACCGCGAGTTGGGGACCGACGTCGACCCCGGCTCGGCGCTGGTCACGATCTCCGGGGCGGTGGCGGCGCCGGGCGTCTACGAGTTGGCGTTCGGGACGCCGATGATCGACCTGCTCGCCGCGGCCGGCGGCTCGACCGAGCCGCTGCGCGCGCTGCTCGTCGGCGGCTACTTCGGCACCTGGGTTGATGCCACGCCGGCGTTCCGCCTGCGGCTCGCGCGCGAGGATCTGGGGTCGGTGGGCTGCTCGCTCGGTTCCGGTGTGCTGATCGCGCTCGGGGAGAGCTCGTGCGGTCTGCACGAGAGCGCGCGAGTGATCAGGTATCTCGCCGATCAGTCCGCGGGGCAGTGCGGACCGTGTGTGTTCGGCCTGCGGGCGATCGCGGACGCCGTCGGCGCGCTCGCCGACGGCGTCGCCCACGAGCGCGAACGCGATCGTGTGCTGCGCTGGACCGCCGAGGTCCGAGGACGGGGCGCGTGCCACCATCCCGATGGCGCAGCACGGTTCGTGGAGAGCGCGCTGGCCGTGTTCTCGCGCGAGATCGAGGCGCACCGGCATTCCCGGTGCACGGCGCGGCCCGCCGGGCTGCCGATCGGGCTCCGCGCCGGGCGCGGGCGCAAGCTGGCGGGGGCCCTGGCGCGATGAGCGCGCGCCTCCGCGTCAATCCGATCATGTGCGAGGCCCACGGCCTGTGCTCGGAGCTGCTGCCCGAGCTGATTCGCCTCGACGACTGGGGCTACCCGATCATCGACCATCCGGATGTCCCGCCGGAATTGATCGGCCTCGCCCGCAAAGCCGCCGACGCCTGCCCGACGCTGGCCCTGCTGCTCGACGAGGACCGGCGCTGACCGCTGGCGCGCGACTTTGTTCGTATGGCTTTGGCTCGCCCGGGCGACACCCACCGGGCGCGCCCCCGCAGGGCGCGCCCTCCCAATCCTTAGCTGCCGAGCGACACCGGCGGCCCCGGCGGCGCCGGCGTCCCGCCGCCGGCAGGCGCCAGCTCGAGCTGCCACCAGCCGACATCGTGCCATTGACCGCGCTTGAAGCCGATCCGGCGGTAGACGCCGACCGGTGTGAATCCGAGCGCTTCGTGGAGCGCCACGCTCGCCGGGTTGGGGAGCGTGACGCCGGCGCACGCCACGTACAGGCCCTGGCGGCGCAGCAGCGGCAGCAGCGCCTGGTAGAGCGCCCGCCCGACGCCGGCGCGCTGATGGTCAGCCGCCACGTACACGGCGACGTCCGCGGCCCAGCGGTAGGCCGCCCGCTCCCGATGTAGGGATCCGTACGCGAAGCCGATCGCCGCGCGATCGCGCTCGGCGATCAGCCACGGGTGGGTCAGCGACATCCGCTCGATCCGTCGCGCGAACTCGCGCTCGTCGGGCGGCTCCTCCTCGAACGAGATCGCGCTCCCCAGCACGTAGGGCCGGTAGATCGAGGCGCAGGCCGCGGCGTCGCGGGCGGGATCGGCGTGGCGGATCAGCACCCGCCCAGGGTACGGCTCGCCCACGCGCTCCACCCGTGTCGCCCTGCCTCAGGCGGCTGCCCGGTCCGAGCCGCCGAGCGGTCCATCCGCGATCGCCTCCCGCCGCCGGCGCAGATGGGCCGGCCCGGTGATCCTCAGCGACTCGGGAAGCACCGGGCCGCACGAGCGGGCCACGGCGCCGAGACCCCGGAAGGCGAGTTCGTCGAGCGGCCCCCACCGGATCCCCAAGCGCCTTCGGAGCCCGGGGGGCAGCAGCCCGATCCCGCCGATCCAGATCATCTGTGATGCCGGGATTCTGGCGGCCTGCCACAGCATGCCCGGCAGCGGGACCGGCGCCGGGGCGGCGTGGCGGACCGCGCGCAGCACCCGTTCCGTCGACTCGGTCCTCGTCAGCTCGGAGTCGACCATCCGCTCGAAGTACGCGCGAAACGAACCCCAGTCACCGGGCAGGTCGCGCTCGCGGACGCCGATCAGGCGGCCGAGGCCGCGATACTCGCGGTAGAAGCGCTCCACCTGGTCGCGGCGCATCGGCCGCCCGAACTGGGCGTGACCGTCGACAAAGCTCGCGATCAGGGTCGCGTGCACCCAGGCATAGGCGTCCGGCTCGAGCGCGGAGTAGCGCTCTCCATCTGCGCGTACGCCCCGGAAGCGTTTGTGGAGCGAGCGCAGCCGGCGGCCGGCGCTGGCCGCCGCTGGACCCCCGTATACGAGCAGGTTCAGATAGTCGGCGGTTCGCGCCAGGCGCTCCCAGGGGCGCCGCTCGAAGTCGGAGTAGTCGTGCACGCCCGCCTCGACGGTCGGGTGCGCGAGCTGCAGCAGCAGCGGATACAGCACGACCATGTTCAGGCGGGCGTCGCTGGAGAACTGCCAGGCCACCGACTCGGGGCCGACCAGCAGCCGCTGCGCCTCGGCATCGGTCGGGAACAGCGAGTGGCTCATGATCGTGGCGGCCTCGTGAAAAGCGTACGACGGCTACCGGACCGCACCCGGCCCGTAAGATCGCGACTGCATCCCAGCGAGCAGGAGAACGATGAGCATCCAGAGCTTGAGCGACGAGCAGCGCGCGTTCGTCGAGGCGATCCGAGACTTCGCCCGGCGTGAGTGCGGCACCCGCGAGCAGCGCGACGCGCTCACTGATGACGGGCACGAGCCGCACAACCAGGCGCTGTACGAGCGGATCGCGGAGCTCGGGTGGCCCGGCGTGGCGATCCCCGAGCAGTACGGCGGCTCGGGCGGCGGCGCCGTGGACATGTGCCTCATGTTGGAGGAGACCGCGCGCGGCCAGATCCCGATGGCGTTCGTGGGGGTGACGATGATCACCGCCGGCGCCGTGCAGCGCTTCGGCAGTGAGGAGCTCAAGCAGGACATCCTCGGCGGGATCGCTCGTGGCCGGGTGGAGGCGATCGCGATGTCAGAGCCCGAAGCCGGCTCTGACGTAGGCAACCTCTCCTGCCGAGCCGAGCGCGACAACGGCGAATACGTGATCAACGGCCAGAAGACGTGGATCACCGGCGCCCACGCGGCGGAGCACGTCCTGCTCGTGTGCCGCACGAACCGCACGGCCAACAAGCACGAGGGCCTGAGCATGATCTCGATCCCCGCCGGCGTCGCGGGGCTCGAGGTCCGGGGCATCGAGACGATGGGGGGTCGCGAGGTCAACGACATGTTCTTCACCGACTGCCGCGTGCCGGCGGAGCGCCTGGTCGGCAGCCAGGATCAGGGCTGGAGGCAGCTGATGGCTGGGCTCAACCACGAGCGCCTGATCATCGCCGCGCAGGCGCTGGGGATGGCCCGGCGGGCGTTTGACGACGTGCTCGCGTACGTCAAGGAGCGCAAGCAGTTCGGCCGTCCGATCGGGAGCTTCCAGGCGCTCAAGCACCGGCTGGCCGATCTCGCCACCGAGCTCGAGGCGGCCAGCCTGCTCGTCTACGACACCGCGGCGCGCGTCGATGCCAACCCGGGCCAGCTGTTCCCGCGCGAGGCCTCGATGGCGAAGCTGAAGGCCACCGAGATGGCCAAGCGCGCCGCGCTCGAGGGCATGCAGATGATGGGCGGCTATGGCTACGCGGCGGAGTACGACATGGAGCGCCACGTCCGCACGGCGGTGGTGACGACGATCTACGGCGGCACCAGCGAGATCCAGCGCGACATCATCGGCAAGACGCTGGGGTTATAGGTCCAGCGGCCGGCGGGAGTTAGGGGCCTGCGCCCTGCGGGCTCCGGCCGGGTGGTTTGGCCCTCGTCTAATCGCGCCGGCCGCGCCCGTAGAGCAGCTTGAGCAGCCCGACCAGCAACTTACTCGTCCCGGCCCTGTAGGGGAACATGTACAGGTCCTTCTTGGGCGCGAACCGGGTCAGGAGGATCGTCTGGCGGCGGGTGTACTTGCGGATTCCGTCGACACCATGGCGGGAGCCCAGGCCGGAGCTCTTCCAGCCGCCCATCGGCGCCTCGAGCGCGAGGTAGTTGGCGGAGGTGTCGTTGACGACGACCGCCCCGGCCTCGAGCTTGCGCGCCACCGCCTCGCCCTTGCCGAGGTCCTTCGTGTAGACCGAGGCCTGAAGGCCGTAGGGCGAGTCGTTGGCCAGCCGGATCGCCTCCTCGGTGTCGGCCACCTTCATGATCGGCAGCGTCGGCCCGAAGGTCTCCTCGCGCATGCACTCCATCGAGTGATCGACGTCGGCGAGCACCGTGGGCGCATAGAACGAGCCCGCGCCGATCCCCCGGTGGCCGCCGGCGATCACGCGCGCGCCCTTGTCGACGGCGTCCTTGACGTGCTCCTCGACGATCTCGAGTTGGGGCGGGTTGATGAACGAGCCCACGTCGACTGAGCCGAACCCGCCGGGAACGCCCTGGCGCAGACCTCTGGTCTTGTCGGCCACGCGCGCGAGGAACTGCTCGTAGATCGGCTCCTCGACGTAAACGCGCTCGACCGAGATGCACGTCTGCCCGGTGTTCTGCATCGACCAGAACACGGCCGCGTTGGCGGCCCGCTCCAGATCGGCGTCGGCGAGCACGATCATCGGGTCCTTGCCGCCGAGCTCGAGCGAGACCGGCGTCAGCGTCTTCGCCGCCCGCTCCATCACCGACTTGCCGGTCTCGGTTGAGCCGGTGAACATGATGAAGTCGACGAGGTCGATCAGGTCACCGCCGAGGGCGCCGCGGGCGACCACGACCTGGAACACGTCGTCGGGGATTCCGCACGCGCGCAGCCCCTCCTCGATCAGCAGCGAGGTCAGCGGCGTCACGCTCGAGGGCTTGGCGATCACCGAGTTGCCCGCCGCCAGCGCCGGAATCGCATCACCGATTGTGTTCGTGAACGGGTAGTTCCACGGTCCGATCACCCCGACCAGCCCGACCGGCTCGTAGCGAACGATCAGCTTGCGACCGAGCAGGAACGGGTTGGTCGTCTTGACCTTCTCGTCGGCCAGGTACTTCGGCGCGTTCTTGGCCCAGAACCCGAACGAGGGGGCGGCGAAGCCGAGCTCGGCGAGCACGGCGTCCTCGCGCGTCTTGCCGGTCTCCGAGACGAGCGTGTCGAGGAATCGGTCGGAATTGTCGAGCACCCACTTCTGCATCCGGCGCAGGATCTTGGCGCGGCCCGCGAACCCGAGCGCCTGCCAGGCCGGCTGCGCCTGGCGCCCCTTGTTCGCCATCTCCGCCAGCTGCTCCGGGGTGCACGCCGGCAGGGTCGCGATCACCTCGCCCGTGGCGGGGTTCTCGACGGCGATCACGTCCTGGTTTGCAGTGCTCCCGTCGGTCTGCTGCTCAGTGGTCGTCGCCATCGCTAGTGCCCTTTCATGCAGCCTGTCTGTAGATGCTCACGACGGCGGCGCCGCCGAGGCCGATGTTGTGCTGCAGCGCAACCTTAACGTCTTGCACCTGGCGCTGATCCGCTCGGCCGCGCAGCTGCCAGGTGAGCTCGGAGCATTGGGCGAGGCCGGTGGCGCCGAGCGGATGACCCTTCGAGATCAACCCTCCTGACGGGTTCACGACCGGTCCCTCGCCACCGTAGGTCGTGGCCTGCTTCTCCACCAGCTTGTGCCCCTCGCCTTCGGCTGCGAAGCCGAGCGCCTCGTAGGTGATCAGCTCGTTGGCGCTGAAGCAGTCGTGGAGCTCGACCACCTGGACGTCTTCGGGCCCCACTTCTGCCTCCTCGTAGGCGCGGCGGGCCGCCTCCTTGCTCATGTCGTAGCCGACGATCTTGATGCAGTCGGCGCGCTCGTCGAAGCTCGAGCGCAGGTCGGTGACCATCGCCTGGCCGGCGATCTCGACCGCCTGGTCCCAGAGACCGTGCTCGTCGACGAACCGCTCGGACGCGACGATTGCCGCCGCCGCGCCGTCGGAGGTGGGGGAGCACTGGAGCTTGGTCAGCGGCTCGTGAATCATCGGCGCGTCCCTGATGTCCTGCAGCGTGTACTCGGTCTGGAACTGGGCGTAGGGGTTGTTGACCGAGTGCTTGTGGTTCTTCCATCCGATCCACGCGTAGTGCTCGGGCTTGGAGCCGTACTTCTCCATGTGGTCGCGGCCGGCGTTGCCGAACATCTGCGGCGCGAACGGCGAGGTCTCGGGATCGCGGATCTGGAACATCCGCGCCATGTGCTTGTCGAGCGCGGGCGTGCGGTCGGTGTACTTCATCCCCAGCGACCCGCGCTCCATCTTCTCGAAGCCGATCGCCAGCGCACAATCGGCCAGCCCGCCCTTGATCGCCTGGCGCGCGAGCATCAGCGCACTCGACCCCGTTGAACAATTGTTGTTGACGTTGAGCACCGGGATGCCGGTCAGCCCCAGCTCGTACACCGCGCGCTGCCCGTAGCTCGAATCGCCGTACACGTAGCCCGCGTACGCCTGTTCGATCGAGTCGTACGGGACGCCGGCGTCCTGGAGCGCCTTCTGACCCGCCTCCCTGGCCCAGTCCGGATAGTCACCCTCCTTCTTGCCCGGCTTGTCGAACTTGGTCATCCCGACGCCGATCACATACGTCTTGTTGCTCATTGAAGTCTCCTTTCGTGCTCCACGGCCGGGAGCACGTCTCTGACGATGCACAGAAAGCCTTGGACCAGCGCGGTGCGCGTCTGATCGCGGGTGAGGCGCTGCCGCTGCAGCCACTCGACGCTCGCCGCCTCCGCGAAACCGGAGTAGGCGCGGATCAGCGCGCGGAGCTCGTTTGGCGCCTGGGCCGCCTCGTAGGTCTGGAGCGCCTCGATCAGCCGGTCGGCGGCCTGCTCGCGAGCCTGGTCGAGGATCGCCTCGACCTCGGGGTCGTTACCCAGCCCGCGCGCGCCGATCACCGCCAGCCAGGTGCCGCGATTGCGCTCGAGCACGGTCAGCCAGCGATCGACGCCCTCATCGATGATCGTCTCGATGTTGTGCCCCGGGGCGCGGAGCGGCACCGGGCTCGACGGGGTCCGCATCAGGCTGCGAACCACCTCCAGATACAGATCGCGCTTGCTGCCGAAGTAGTGATGCAGCAGGCCGCGGGCGACGCCAGCCTCGCGCGCGATCTCCGAGGTCGACACCGACGCGTAGGTGCGCTCGGAGAAGAGCCGCTTGGCGCAGGCCAGAATCTGGCGCCGGCGCTCGTCGTGGTCCAGCCGCTGCCAGCGGGGGGGCGGGGTGCGGGCCGGCGCGGCGCTGCGGGCGGGGGTTGCGGCCGGGGTGCGGGCCGGCGCGGCGCTGCGGGCCGGGGTTGCGGGCGGGGTGCGGGCCGGCGCGGCGCTGCGGGCCGGGGTCGGGGCCATCACGTTTCCAGGCTAGCAGAAGTTGGCAGAGTGCCAATTAGCGTTGATTTGGGCGGCTGGCGCGGGGTGATTTGGCTGGAAAAGGGCGGGGTAGGGGCTGTGGAAGGTTGGTTTGGCTGGGGGCGCGGACGGCAGCGTCGAGCATATGGCGCCGCCAGGGTCGCCCGACTCGTCCCGCCTGGGCCGAGCGAGGGGAGCCGGCATGCTCAGGAGCCCAAATCGCCTGCGCAGCCTCGCAATCTGGGCGATTGAACATGAATATCGTGCTCGAGCGCCCAGACCGCAGGTCGGCGGCCCCGATTTGGGCAGCTGAACATGTCCGGCCGCGCCCAGCACCCCCTCCACCGTCAAACACCAAGCCACCCACCTGAAAAACGGCGAGACCCCAGATGCCTGATGATGTCGGCCGCCGTGCCCTCCCGACCCCCTCCTTCAAAGCCTATTTCCACGCCGACCACATCCCGACCGACCCGGCCGAAGGCCGGAACGGGTGCGAAGTGGTGCCGACGGAGGTGGCCTAGGCCGGAGCGCGGCGCCTAAGTGGTGCCGACGGAGGTGGCCGAAGACCGAAGCGGGGCGCACTCCGGAACGGTACGCAAGCCGCCGGCAATCTCAGGCCTGAGCCGGAGTGGTGGCATGTCTCGTTCTCGCACAAGCGCCACACGGACCGCCGGCTTGCGCACAGCGTCTGGGGAACGAGGGCGGCTGTCAGAGCTGGTACCTCGACGCCAGGGGTCGCAATGGCGTGTGGTGGCCTGGATTCATGGCGAGCCTGTGGCTCCGAACGAGACGCTTCAAGGCCGCCGAGTACGAGCTGCGCGCTGCCTGACCGGGATGGCCGGCGCGCACCCGAGCTCACGATCAGGTCATCCCGCCGAACTGGCCGCCGGTGATGCTGAGCACCTGGCCGTGGACGAAGTTCGACCACGGCGAGCAGAGGAAGAAGACGCCGCCTGCCGCTTCCTGCGGGCTCCCGGGTCGGCCGAGCGGGATCATCATCGGGGCCAGTCCGCGCATCTGGTCGGGGATTCCGAGCTGAACCGTCTCGCCGCCGATCTCCATCACGTTCGACGCTTCCTTTGAGGCGGTGAGCCGGGTTTCGATGTAGCCGAACGCGACCGCGTTGACGTTGATCTTGAACTGTCCCCATTCCTTCGCCAGGGTCTTGGTCAGGCCGACGACGGCGGACTTGCCGGAGGAGTAGTTCGCCTGACCGGCGTTGCCCATGGTTCCGGAAATCGAGGACACGTTGACGATCTTGCGGAACACCTCGCGACCCTCCTCGCGCTCCTGCTTGGCCGGCTCGCGCATGTGGGGGGCAACCGCCCGGCACATCCGGAACGGGGCGATCGAGTGGATATCGAGCATCCGCTGGAACCATTCGTCGCTCATCTTGTGGATGGGCGCGTCGAGCGTGTAGCCGGCGTTGTTGACGAGAATGTCGACCTTGCCCCACTCGGCGATCACCTTCTGCACGAGCTCGTCCGGAACCCCCGGCTTGGTCAGATCGCCGGCGAACACCAGCGTGTCACCCTCGATCTCGCCCGCCGTCTGCTCGGCGACGTCTGCGTCGAGATCGTTGATCAGGACCTTTGCTCCCTGCTCGGAGAGCAGCTCCGCGGTGGCGCGACCGATGCCGCGCGCAGAACCGGTGACGATTGCGACCTTGTCGTCGAGGACTGTCATGTTCGGGTGCCTTTCGTTGGGATAAGTTGGCATTCTGCCAACAAGGAGTTGATCGTGTCTGACCGCCGCATCAGCAGTTCACGCTTGGGCCGGGCGAGTCGCCTGGCGGCACAACTGGTGCCGGATCGGGCGCGAGGTGATCTTCGGCGAGGAACCGGTGACCGCGCTCGGACGGATAGAGTCGAACTTCGTGGGAGTCCGAGCGTGAACGCGATCGAATGGCTCAGCGCATACGCGCAGAAGCTCGGTATCGAGCCGCCGAGCCAGGATGAGTTCAAGGCCGTGCTCGACCTCGCCGGGGAGGCCGCTCACTCCTCCGAACGGGTCGCCGCCCCGGTTGCCTGCTGGCTGGCGGCCAGGGCAGGCATCGAACTCGAGCAGGCCATGGAGCTGGCGCGCGAGGTGAGTCCGGATGGCTGAACGGCGCCACGACGTGGTCGTGTTCGGTGCGACCGGGTTCACGGGCGCTCTGACGGCCGAATACCTGGCCGCTCACGCCCCCGCCGGCCTCAATTGGGCGCTGGCGGGGCGCAGCCGCCAGAAGCTCGAGGCGGTGCGCCGGCGCCTGGCTCAGATCGACCCGGCCTGCGCAGAGCTGCCGCTGCTCGAGGCCGAGGTGAACGATGCCGGATCACTGCGTGCGGTGGCCCAGTCGACCCGGGTCGTGATCACCACGGTCGGTCCCTACATCCTCTACGGCGAGCCGCTGGTCGCCGCCTGCGCGGCCGTCGGCACCGACTACGTCGATCTCACCGGCGAGCCGGAATTCGTGGATCTGATGTGGTTGCGCTATCACGAGCAGGCTGAGCGCAGCGGGGCGCGGATCGTTCACTCGTGCGGCTTCGACTCGATCCCGTACGACCTCGGGGTGCTGTTCACGGTCGGGCTGCTGCCGGAGGACGTCCCGATCTCGATCGAGGGATTCGTTCGGACCGCCGGGAGCTTCTCCGGCGGCACCTACCACTCGGCGATTCACATCATGGGGCGCCTGCGCCAGGGGAGGCGGGTCGCGCGGGAGCGCCGCCAACAGGAACCGCGTCCCGCCGAGCGCAAGGTGAAGGGCGTGCCCGGCAAGCCTCACCGGAGCGAGGTCGCTGGGGGCTGGGTCGTTCCGTTACCCACGATCGACCCCCAGACGGTGCTCCGCTCGGCCCGGGTCCTCGACCGCTACGGCCCCGAGTTCACATACAGCCACTACCTCGTGCAGAAGCAGCTGCCGGTTCTCGTCGGGATCACCGTCGGCGCCGGCGCGGCGATCACGCTGGCGCAACTGCCGCCGGCGCGCAAGGCGTTGCTGACGCTGAAGGATCCCGGCGACGGCCCATCGCCGGAGCAGCGGGCGAAATCGTGGTTCCGAGTGCGGTTCGTCGCGCGGGGCGGCGGCGAGCGCGTCGTCACCGAGGTCGCCGGGGGCGATCCCGGCTACAGCGAGACCTCGAAGATGCTCGCGGAGTCGGCGCTGTGTCTCGCGCAGGACGATCTGCCCAAGCGAGCCGGGCAGCTGACCCCGGCGGTAGCGATGGGCGATGCCCTGATCGAGCGGCTGCGCAACGCGGGAATCGAGTTCAGGGTGGTGGAGAGCCCGTGACGGTTACCCCGAAAGACGCCACGGACGCGGCGAACGCCTCCTTCGGGCGCCATCCCGGTTATCGCGCCCTGCACGCCAAGGGGACGCTGCTGAAAGGAACGTTCACCGCCACGCCGCAGGCGTCCCGGTTGACGCGCGCCGCCCACATGCAGGGTCAGCCCGTGCCGGTGACCGCCCGGGTGTCCAACGGCGGCGGCAATCCCGACGTGCCCGATTACGCGCCGGACGTGCGGGGACTGGCGGTCAAGATGTACCTTCCCGACGGCTCGCGCACCGACATCGTCGCCCAGAGCGCGCCGCGCTTCCCGTTTCACCGGCCTGAGGCATTCGTCGAGCTGCTCCGGGTCCAGCGTCCCGGCGTGGATCTCGCCTTCAAGATGCCGCTCGTGCTCGCGCGCCACCCCGAGGCGCTGCGCACGCTGCCGGTCAACATCCCCGCGCTGCGTCCGCCGGCGAGCTACGCGACGATCAGCTACCACGCGGTCCACGCGTACCGATTCCTGGACGCCGAGGGGGGCTCGCGCTACGTCCGCTACACGCTCGTGCCGCAGCTTCCCGAGTCTCGCCTGACCCCGTGGGGGGCGAAGCGACTCGGCCGCGACTACCTCCAGGAGGACATCCGCCGGCGCGTCGGAGAGGGACCGGTGCGCTTCACGCTCGAGCTGCAGCTCGCGCTCCCCGGCGACCAGGTCGACGATCCGTACGTCGTGTGGCCGAAGGATCGCCAACGTGTGGCGGCCGGGACGCTCGAGCTGACGGGCCTCGACACCGAGCGCGAGACGGGCGGGGACATCCTCGTGTTCGACCCGAGCCGGGTGGTGGAGGGGATCGAGTGCTCGGAGGACGCGGTGCTGC
The DNA here is from genome assembly GCA_963799745.1 of uncultured Solirubrobacterales bacterium. Taxonomy (GTDB): domain Bacteria; phylum Actinomycetota; class Thermoleophilia; order Solirubrobacterales; family Solirubrobacteraceae; genus Palsa-465. Next base: position 197,392 of record CAWCYH010000004.1, read on the forward strand.
GGTTCCGCCCCGACGCCTACTCTGAGTCCATCCAGCGCAGGACGCAGAGCTGATGGCATCGAAGTGGACAGCGGCTGATATCCCGGACCAGAGCGGCCGCCTAGCCGTGGTCACCGGGGCCAACAGCGGCCTCGGGACCGCCACGGCGCGCGAGCTGGCGCGGGCGGGCGCGACGATCGTGATCGCGTGCCGGAACGTGGCCAAGGGGGAGCAGGCCGTGGCGAGGATTCACGCCGCGGTGCCCGACGCGGACGTGCACGTGCGCGAACTCGACCTGGCCGAGCTGCGCTCGGTCCGCAGCTTCGCCGAGCGGTTCTTGCGCGAGCGCGAGTCGCTCGATCTGCTGATCAACAACGCCGGCGTGATGGCGCCACCGCGGCGCCTGACGGTGGACGGATTCGAAAGTCAGTTCGGCACCAACCACCTCGGTCATTTCGCGCTCACCGGGCTGCTGCTGGCCCGGCTGCTGGCGGCACCCTCGCCGCGCGTGGTCACGGTCTCGAGCGGCGCCCACCGGTTGGGGACGATCAAGTTCGACGACCTCCAGGGCCAGCAGGGCTACAACAACTGGCGCTGGTACGGACAGTCGAAGCTCGCGAACCTGTTGTTCTGCTTCGAGCTGCAGCGGCGCGCGACGGCGGCCGGCACGGACCTGCTGAGCGCGGCCGCGCATCCCGGCTACGCCGCCACCAACCTTCAGTTCGCGGGGCCGGCGCGCTGGTACGAGCGCGCGACGATGGCCGTCAGCAACAAGGTCATCGCGCAGAGCGCGGACATGGGGGCGCTGCCGACGCTGTATGCCGCGACCAACCCCGACTTGCCCGGCGGCTCGTTCGTCGGCCCGGACGGATTCATGGAGCAGCGGGGACATCCGCACATCGTGACCGCGGCCAAGAAGGCCTACGACGAGGACGCGTCGCGGAGGCTGTGGGAGGTGTCGGAACAGCTGACCGGCGTCAGGTGCGAGCTCGAGCCGACGTCAACCGCGATTTGACGGATCTCCGCACAGATGGGGCCGCCACACTCGAGTGGGCCGCTCGCTATCTCGAGCGCGTCGCGGAGCTGCCCGTGCTGGCGCAGGTGGCACCGGGAGAGATCCGCTCGCGGTTGCCGGGGAGCGCACCCGACGATGGCGAGCCGTTCGCGAACGTGCTGCGCGATCTCGACGAGGTGCTGCTGCCCGGGGTCACCCATTGGCAGCACCCACGGTATTTCGCCTACTTCGCGACCAGTGCGGCCGAGGAGGCGATCCTGGCGGAGCTGCTGGCGGCGACGCTGAACTCGGTGGCGTTCCTGTGGCGGACCGCCCCCGCCGCGACCGAGCTCGAGTACGTGGTGCTCGACTGGGTAGCCGAGCTGCTGGGGCTGCCGGACGGCTGGCACGGCCACATCGAGGACACCGCCTCGACCTCGACGCTGGCGGCGATCATCGCCGCCCGGGAGGCCACCGGCCGCGACCTTGTCGTCTGCTCCGAGCAGGCCCACTCGGCCGCCGAGAAGGCGGCCAGGATGCTCGGCATGCGGCTGCGCAAGGTCCGCTGCGACGCGCAGTTTCGCCTGGACCCGGGACAGCTGGGCGATCTGTCCGATGCCGCCGCTCTCGTGGCTACCGTTGGAACGACCGCGTCGACGGCCGTGGACCCGGTGCCGGTGATCGCGGACGCGTGCGAGCAGGCGGGGACGTGGCTGCACGTCGACGCGGCGTATGCGGGCGCGGCGATGGTCTGCCCGGAGTTCCGCTGGGCGTTCGCGGGCGTGGAGCGTGCGGACTCGCTGGTCGTCAACGCCCACAAGTGGATGCTCACGCCGATGGATTGCTCGTTGCTGTGGACGCGCCGGCCGCAGGACCTCCGTCGTGCCTTCAGCGTGGTACCCGAGTTCCTGCGCACGCCGGACCCCGAGGACGCCCTCAGCCTGAGCGAATACGGGCCCGTTCTCGGGCGCCGCTTCCGCGCCCTGAAGCTGTGGGCGGTACTGCGCTGCCGCGGGCGCCGCGGGCTGCAGGCCCACATCCGCAGCGGCGTCGAGCTGGCGGCGAAGTTCGAGCGGTGGGTCGGGGCGCAGCCGGGGTGGGAGCTGTGCGCGCCGCGGCGGTTCTCGGTCGTGTGCTTCCGGCTGGAGGGCGAGGACGAGCGCAACCGAGCGCTGCTCGAACGCGTCAACGCCGGCGGCGAGATGTTCATTTCTCACGCCTCGCTGAACGACCGCTACGTGCTGCGCCTCGCGATCGGGCAGATGAACACGACCGAGGCGGACGTGTGGCGCGCGTGGAGTGTGCTCAGACGGGAGGCAGCGGGACTATGATCGCCCGTCTGCCCCGTCGTGGCGCCGTGACTGTGCTGGTGACAGGGATCCTTGCGCTTGCGCCCATGCTCGCCTGTCCAGTGTCGCGGGCTTCGACGCCGCCGGTCCCAATCCCCTCGGTCCCGACCCAGCCCACGTACGAGGGCGCGCCGGCGACGCCCGATCCGATCGCAGGGATCGGGCGCACCCCGCGCAACCGGTTCATGGCGCCGAACGGGTTCTCGGAAATCCACAACGATGCCTGGCAGACCGACGCCTACTCGTGGGGCGGCCCGCTGGGGCGCGCTCCGCACACCTCCTCCTCACTGATCAGCCGCGACTGCGGCTCGATCACCTTCGACGCGCGCGGCCGGCTGCTGTCGATCTGCGTCGGGTTGAGCGGACCCGAGCTGTACATGTTCGATCCGAACACGCTGGCGACGCTGGCCACGTTCTCGCTCCCGCCGCGCCAAGGGGTGCCGAACGCGTCCATCTTCCAGGACTTCACGGGCGGCGGCTACTTCTATCTCGATTCGCACGATCGCGTCGTGACGGCCACGACCACGCGCCACATCTACGTGATCGCCGAGACGCCCGTCGGCGGCGGCTTCACGCAGGTCGGCGACTACGACCTCAGCCACGTCCTCCGCCCAACCGAGAAGATCACCTCTGCGCTGCCCGATTCCCACGGCCTGCTGTGGTTCGTGGCGCGCAGCGACGGCGTGGTCGGAACGCTCAACTTCGCCACCCGCGCGATCCATGTGATCCGGCTGGGCCACGGCGCGCGAGGGGAGATCGAGAACTCGTTCGCCTCCGATCAGCACGGCGGGGTGTACGTCGCGACCAATCGCAAGCTATACCGGTTCGCCGCCGGCAGCCACGGTAAGCCGAAGATCACCTGGCAGGTCCGCTACCCCAACAGCTACCAGCACAAGCCGGGCCAGGTCGACGACGGCACCGGCACGACCCCGACGGTGATGCAGGGCGGCTACGTCAACATCACCGACAACGCCGACCCAATGGATGTGGTCGTCTACCGCACCCAGCTCAAACTGACCCGGCGCGTACGCGGCGACCACGACTGGCGAGTCGTGCACTTGCCGCGGATGGTCTGCAAGGTCCCGGTGTTCAGCCGCGGCGCGAGTGCCGACGAGAATTCGCTCATCGTCGCGGGCCGCTCGATGATCGTCGAGAACAACTTCGGTTACACGGGACCCCCGGCGGTGGGGGGAGGGGGGCTGACGACGGCCGGGTTCGCGCGCGTGGACATCAACCGCAACGGGAACGGCTGCCACCGCGTCTGGACCAACACCACCGACCGCGCCCCGACCGTGGTTTCGAAGCTGTCGCTGGGCAACGGACTGATCTACACGTACACGAAGGATCCGGGCTCATCGGATCCGTGGTACTGGACGACGATCGACTTCCGGACGGGACGGACCGTCTACAAGCAGCTCGCGGGAACCGGCGTCGGTTACAACAACAATTACGCCGGGATTGCGCTGGGACGGGGCGCAACCGAGTACCTCGGCACGCTCGACGGGATCATCGCGATCCGGGATGCGAGCAAGGCGCCGGTTATTTGAGCTCGGCGGAGGTCTTCTGCAGCAGCAGCCTGGACACGACCAGGAGCTGGATCTGCTGTGTGCCCTCGAAGATGTCGAGGATCTTCACGTCCCGGGCCCATTTCTCCAGAAGCTCGCCTTCGCCGTAGCCAATCGCGCCCGCCAGCGCGACGCATCGCAGGGCGATGTCGGTACCGGTGCGCCCCGCCTTGGCCTTGGCCATCGAAGCATGGAGCGAGTTCGGCTTGCGGTTGTCGGCCATCCACGCTGCCTGGAGCGTCAGCAGCCGTGCGGCTTCCCAGTCGGACTCCATCGCGATGAACTCGGACACCGCCGCAGCCTGGGTGTGGGGCGGCGCGTCGTAGTCGATCTCGAGTCCCGCCTGCACGAGCAGCTCGCGTGTCCGGTCAAGGCACGCGCGCGCGACGCCGACCGCCATTCCCGCGACCAGCGGACGGGTGTTGTCGAAGGTCTGCATCACGCCGGCGAACCCGCGCCCAGTCTCGATCTCGGGGCTGCCCAGCAGGTTCTCCTTCGGCACGCGGCAGTCGTGCAGGACGAAGTTCGCGGTATCGGAGGCGCGAATCCCGAGCTTGTGCTCGAGCCGGTCGAGCTTCAGCCCGGGGTTGTCGCGCTCGACCACGAACGACTTGATTGCGCTCCGGCCCCGGTCGCGATCGAGCGTCGCCCATACCACGATCAGCTCGGCGCGGTCGCCCGAGGTGACGAAGATCTTCTCGCCGTTCAGCACGTACTCGCCGGTATCCGCGTCGTAGCGTGCGGTGGTGCGGATCGCCGCCGAGTCTGATCCGGCCTCGGGCTCGGTGATCGCCATCGCGGCCCACTTGCCGCCAAACCGCTTCAGCTGCTGCTCGTCGGCAACCGCCCCGATCGCCGCCTGGCCGAGACCCTGGCGCGGCATCGTCAACAGCAGCCCGACATCACCCCAGCACAGTTCGATCAGCCCCAACAGGCTGGCCATATTGCTGCCGTTCCGGTTCCCGCTCTCGGTCGCGGCGGACGCGCCGTTGCCGCTCGGGCCGTCGCCAACACCGCCGGCACCGGTGCCGCCGCCAACACCGCCGGCACCGGCACCGCCCAGCGCGCCTGACTCGTTCATCCCGTCGATCACCGCGGCGAGCATGTCGAGCTCCTTCGGATACGCATGCTCGGCGCGGTCGTACTTGCGGGAGATCGGGCGGAACACCTCGGTCGCCACCTGGTGGGACTGCGAGACGAGCTGGGTGAACTTCTGCGGGATCTCGAGATTGATCGGCATCGCCGTGGGCCGCTAAACGAGCAGCGCTCCCTCCATCACACCCGCGGCGCGCAGGTCGCGGTACCAGCGCTCGACCGGGTGCTCCTTGACGTAGCCGTGGCCGCCGAGGAGCTGGACGCCGTCGGATCCGATCGCGGCCCCGCGCTCGGCGCACAGCCGTCGAGCCAAGGCGACCTCCCGAGCGAACGGCATCCCCTGGTCGACGCGACTGGCGGCTCGGTAGGTGGCGAGGCGCATCCCCTCGAGCTCGATCGCGATGTCGGCGACGGCGAACGCGACGGCTTGGCGGTTGGAAACCGGCTCGCCGAACGCGGTGCGGTCCTTGACGTAGGGGACCACGTAGTCGAGCACGGCCTGGCCGGCGCCGACGGCGACCGCGCACCAGCCGAGCCGGCCGAGCTGGATGCAGTCGCGGTAAATCTCAGCGCCCGCCGCGCCCAGCAGCGCGCTCGCGGGCAACCTGGCGCCCTCGAACATCAGCCTGCCGGTCGCCGCGGCGCGGATTCCCATCCCCGGCTCGGGTTCGACGCCCACTCCGGCGGTTCCGGGTTCGACGATGAACAGCGCCGGACCGCGGCCCGCGAGCTCGGCGGCAACAATGAACAACTCGCCGTCGCCGGCGCGGGGCACGAGCGACTTGACGCCCTCGAGCACGTAGCCGCCGTTTGCTTCGCGCGCGTGTGTCTGCAGGTGGAACGGGTCGAACAGCACCCGAGGCTCGAGCACGGCGAGCGCCGCGCCGGGGACATCGTGGCCGACGAACGCCGGAAGGTAGGTGGCCTGCTGGTCGGCGTCGCCCCACAGGCCGAGGGCAGTCGACACGCCAGCGGCTGCGAGACAGGCAACCGCGATCCCCATATCACCCTGCGCGAGCGTCTCACTCAGCAGCACCGAGGTTACCGCCGAGCGCTCCTCGACAGCACCGCCGAGCTCCTCCGGCACCCCCACCATCGCGAGCCCGAGCTCGTTGCTCTGGGCGAGCAGCGCCTCGGGCGCGGCTGAACGGGCGTCAGCGGCCTCGGCGGCGGGGCGCAGCTTGTGCAAGGTGAAGTCGCGCACCGACTCACGGAGCATCTGCTGCTCGTCCGTCGGGACGAGATCGAACAGACCGGTTCGCGTGGCGTGGGGCTGGCGGGCGGGTCGCGACAGCTTCTGGGCGGCCGCGAACGTTCGCTCGGCGCGCGCCGCGGTGCGCATCGTCGTCTTCGAGGCGCCATGCAGGAACCGCTCGGTCGGCTGGCGCAGCCCTAGCCGATCGACGAGATCCGAGGACGCGAACCTGCCCAGCGCCCGCAGGCCCACCGCCATGCTGCGTTCAGCGAGGCTCTGGGAGGAGGGCATCAGATCGGGAGGAGGCTGGCGTTATCTGGTGGGACATCGTTCGGTGTAATCCTGAAGGTGTAATCCTGAACGCTGCCGTATATCTAGCAAAACCTAACGTCTTACAGCTTCCTTACATATGGGTCGTCATCCTCCCACCATGCGGGTCTTGATCGCCGAGGATGAGCGCCGACTGGCGGCCGCGATCGCCCGCGGTCTGCGGCGCGAGGGGATGGCCGTGGACCTGGCCCCGGATGGAACCGAGGCGCTCGTGAAAGCGCGGGTCGTCCGCTACGACGTGCTCGTGCTCGACCGCGATCTGCCCGGCGTTCACGGCGACGACGTCTGCCGGACCGTCCGCGACGAGCGGCCGGAGACCGGGATTCTGATGTTGACCGCTGCGGGAACGCTGGATGATCTCGTGAAGGGCCTCTCGGTGGGCGCCGACGATTACCTGCCCAAGCCGTTCCGGTTCGCTGAGCTCGTGGCCCGGATTCGAGCCCTCGGGCGGCGGTCGGTTCCGAGCCGGCCGCCCGTGCTCCAGCATCGGGACATCGAGCTCGACCCGGCCCGCAGAACCGTCGAGCGGGACGGACGGGAGGTGATCCTGGCGCGCAAGGAGTTCGCGGTGTTGGAAGCGCTGATGAGCGCCGATGGAGCGACCGTGTCCGCGGAGGAGCTGCTCGAGCGGGTCTGGGATGATCAGATCGATCCGTTCACCAACGTCGTTCGGATGACGATCATGACTCTGCGCCGCAAGCTGGGCGAGCCGGCGGCCGTGGAGACCGTGATCGGGGTCGGCTACCGGATGGGCTGATGGGGCGCCAGAGCGGGATCGCTTCGCGACGCGGGCTCTCGCGCCTGGCGGCGGGCCTGCCGCCGCCGACGGTCAGGCTGCGCTTGACCGTCCTCTACGGCGTCGTGTTCCTGATCACGGGCGCGGTGCTGTTGACGCTCGGCTACGTGCTCGTGCGCCACAACCTCGATGCCGGCGCGGACTTCCGTCAGGTCCGCCAGCAGCTCCAGAAGCTGGGGGTGGTGCCCGCCACCGGCCCCCCGTTCTCCGGCGGCTCGTTTCGGTTCCTCCCCGGCTCTCCAGAGGCGAGCGTCGCGGCTGCGGTCCGCGCCCAGCTGCGCGCCGGCGCGCTCCACCGCCTGCTGGTCGAGTACCTGCTCGCGCTCGGGGTGATGACGGTGGTCTCGGTGGCCGCCGGGTGGCTGCTGGCGGGACGCGCGCTGCGGCCGCTGCGCCAGATCACCGCGACCGCGCGCCGCGTCTCGGGAGAGAACCTCGGTGAGCGGATCGCCCTCACGGGGCCAGCAGATGAACTGAAGGAGCTCGCCGACACGTTCGACGGCATGCTGGTGCGGCTGGAGAACGCGTTCCAGAGCCAGCGCCACTTCGTCGCCAACGCGTCTCACGAATTGCGCACGCCGCTGGCGATCATGCGCACTGAGGTCGATGTCGCGCTCGCCGATCCAGACTGCAGGGAGAGTGAGCTACGAGAGATGGGGGAGGCGGTCCGCGAGTCGATCGATCGCTGCGAACGACTGCTCGAGGGCCTGTTGACGCTGGCTCGCAGCGAGGCCGCCATGGGACGCGAGGAGCCGGTCGACCTTGCTGTGCTGGCCGGGGACTGCATCACCGACCTGCGCGCGCGGGCCCAGGAGACCGGGGTGCGGCTGCGCGACGACCTCGAGCCCGCCTGGACGCGCGGCGAGTCCGCGCTGCTCGAGCGGATGATCGCCAACCTGCTGGACAACGGCATCCGCTACAACGAGCGGGGGGGTTACCTCGATGTCTCGACCCGCTCCCGGAACGGCCGCGTGTCGCTCACGGTGTCCAACGGCGGTGCCAGGATCGCCGCGGTCGACGCGCAAGGCCTCGCGGAGCCATTCCGCCGTCTGGGTGCCAGGCGCGACGGATTCGGGCTGGGACTGTCGATCGTACGGTCGGTCGTGCGGGCTCACGGGGGCACGATGGAGATCGGCGCCCCCGAGACGGGGGGACTCGAGGTACGTCTCGAGCTACCAGCGACGCCGATCCCACCGAAGTTAAGGGTTGGGAAAGAATCGCGCGCGCTTACGCGGAAATGACAGACGCATCGCTAAATCAGTCTCTAAGACAGGCCCCCTTATGTGCACCGAAATCGAACTACCCCGTGCGTGCCTTGCGAGCGATGAGGATTTGGCGTGAGGCGAGATAGGGCCTCCCGCCCCTGGCATCTGTATGCGCTCGCAGTCGTGGCTGTCGCGGTGGCGGCGCTGGCGATCGTCGAGATCGGACCGCCGAGCAGCTCGGCGCGGACCTCCAAGGAGATCATCACCGCTGCGGACGGGATCGTCCAGTCGACCGTGACGGGGACCGGAAACGTGCAGGCCGGGACCGACGTGGATGTCAATTTCAAGACCAGCGGCACGCTTGCGCACGTCTATGTCTCGGCCGGTCAGCACGTCACCAACGGGCAGCTGCTGGCGACCTTGGATCCAACCACCGCCCAGCTTTCGCTGGACCAGGCGGAGGACCAGCTCACCGCCGCCCAGGATCAGCTCACCGAGGTCGAGAACGGGACCGCATCGGGCGGGTCGGGGGCCTCGGGCAGCTCGGGCAGCTCGAGCACGTCGGGAGCCTCCTCCGGCTCCAGTGCGACGACGGCCGGCCTGACCGGCGTCTCGGCGAGCGCCGAGTACGTCTCATACAAGCCCGGGGGCAGCCATTCTCCGGGCGCAGGCACGACGACAACCACGCCCACCACCACGACCACGCCGACGACAACCCGGCCGACCGCGCCCTCCTCGAGCAAGACCGGCTCGGGAGGGGGGTCTCGCGCCGGCTCCTCGAGCGGGAGCGGCGGCAGCGGGAGCAGCGGCGGCAGCGGGAGCAGCGGCGGCAGCGGGAGCAGCCGCGGCAGCGGGAGCAGCGGCAACAACGGCAGCTCGAGCACGAAGACGACTCAGACCACGACGACGACTCCGTCACCGTCGAGCATCGCCTCGGCGGAAGCGTCCGTGTTCAGCGCCGAGGCGAACGTGCGCAGCGCGCAGACGGCGCTGAACGACACCAAGCTGTTCGCGCCGACGAGCGGCACGATCGCCTCGTTGGCCAGCCTGCTGCCCGGTGACTCGGTGTCCGCAGGCTCGAGCACCAACGCCTCCTCCAGCAGCAGTTCGTCGTCGAGCTCGTCGTCCTCGACCGGGAGCGGGGGCGTTGCGGGCGGAACGGCCACTGCGGGAAGTCTCGGTGGTTCGGGCGGATCCTCGTCCTCATCGTCCGCCGGCTCCTCCAGCTCGCCGTTTGCGGAGATCGTGAACAGCCGCACGATGACGATGACCGTCGCGCTCAGCGAGTCGGACATCAGCAAGGTGAAGGTCGGTAAGCCGGCGACGATCACCTTCGATGCGCTGCCCGGGGTGGAGCTGGGCGCGCACGTGACGCAGATCTCGCCGGTCGGGACTACGAGCAGCGGCGTGGTCAGCTACAACGCGACATTGACGCTCGATCAGAGCGATTCCCAGGTCAAGCCGGGGATGAGCGCGTCGGCGGCGGTGATCGTCAGCCAGGCCCAGGGCGTCAACGTTCCCAACCAGGCGCTGACCGGCACGGGGTCGCTGGGCACGGTCAACGTCCTGCATGACGGCAAGACGGTTTCCCAGCAGGTCGTCGTCGGCCTCAGAGGGGACAGCAGGACCCAGATCATCAGCGGACTGAGCGCCGGTCAGCAGCTGGTCGTGACGATCACGCTGCCGTCGCTCAGCTCGGGCTCGGGCACCACGAGCGGCTCGAGCGGCACGCTCGGTGGCGGCGGTCGGTTCGGTGGCGGCCTCGGCGGTGGCGCGTTCGGCGGCGGCGGCGGTGGTGCTGCGTTCTTCCGTCGCGCCGCGGGTGGCGGCTGATGCCTCGCCACGAGCGCCAGTCGCGGCGCCCGTCGGTTTCCAGGGCGCAGCGAGTTCTGGGGACGCGCCGCTCGCCGCGCGCTCGGCAGCCGTCCGTGGGGGAGGCCGACGGACCACCGCGTCCTCGCCGCGGTCCAGGCCGGCAGGCGCCCGTCATCGATATTCGCGACGTGCACAAGACCTACAGCGTCGGTGACATCGCCGTGCACGCGCTGCGCGGGGTCAGCCTGCGGGTCGCGCGCGGCGAGTACCTCGCGATCATGGGCGCCTCGGGCAGCGGCAAGACGACGCTGATGAACATCACGGGCTGCCTGGACACGCCGACCAGCGGCACCTACCTCCTGAACGGCCTCGACGTCCGCGGAATCGACGAGGACAACCTGGCGGACGTGCGCAACCGCCACATCGGATTCGTGTTTCAGAGCTACAACCTGATCCCGCGCACGCGGGCGCTGGCAAATGTCGAACTGCCGCTGTCCTATGCGGGCCTCCCGCGCGCGCAGCGTCGGCGGCGGGCGATGGCGGCCCTGCATCAGGTCGGACTCGCAGACCGGATGCACCATCTGCCCTCGGAGCTGTCGGGTGGTCAGCAGCAGCGCGTCGCGATCGCTCGCGCGCTGGTGACCAATCCGGCGATCATCCTCGCCGACGAGCCGACGGGAAACCTTGACTCGGCTTCGGGGGCCGACGTCCTCGGCCTGTTCAAGCGGCTCAGCGATGGCGGACGGACGATCGTTCTGATCACGCACGAGGACGAAGTCGCCACCCATGCGCGCCGGGTGATCCGGATCAAGGACGGGGAGATCATCGCCGACGAGCGTCCCGAGACGATCGAGCGGGTCACATGATCGAGACCCTGCACGTCGCGCTCGGCGGCCTGGCCGCCAACAAACTGCGCTCCGGGCTCACGATCCTGGGACTGATGATCGGGGTCGGTTCGGTGATCGTGCTGATCGCGGTCGGCACCGGGTCCTCCGAGGCGGTCGAGAAGCAGATCGACGCGCTCGGCAGCAACGTGCTGCTGGTGAGCGCGACGCCGACGCTGGGCGGGCTTCGAGGCGCGGCTCCCAGCGGCACGCAGCTGACCCTCGCCGATGCCAACGCGCTCCAGAACCGCTTCGAGGCGCCGGACGTGGCCACCGTCTCGCCCGTGGTCAGCGCCGGCGATGTCACCCTCGCCTCCGGCGAGACGACCTACTCGCCGTCATCGTTCGTCGGCACGACGCCGAGCTACCAGCAGGCCCGCGACTACACGATGGCGTCCGGGTCGTGGTTCAGTCAGGCCCAGGAGAAGGACCACAGCCGTGTGCTCGTCGTCGGCCCAACCGTCGTCAGCGAGCTGTTCGGCGGGCAGGACCCGGTCGGTCAGACGGTCCAGGTCAACGGCACCGGCTACCAGATCATCGGCGTGACGGCGCCGAAGGGCTCGAACGGGACGACCGACGAGGACGATGTCGCGATCGCCCCGCTGACGGCGGTCCAGGACACGCTCACCGGCTACGGGAGCATCAACCAGATCGTGGTCCAGGCCAAGTCTCGCGATCAGCTCAACCCGTCGCAGACCGAGGTCACCGACATCCTCAACCAGCTCGACCCGCCCACCGCCGCGTCGATCACCGGCAGCAACTTCAACGTGATCAATCAGAGCTCGATCATCCAGACCTCGACCGCGAGCAGCAAGGTGTTCACCACGCTGCTGGGCGAGGTGGCGGCGATCTCGCTGCTGGTCGGCGGGATCGGGGTGATGAACATCATGCTCGTGTCGGTCACCGAGCGCACCCGAGAGATCGGAATCCGCAAGGCCGTCGGCGCGCGCCACGGCGACATCCTCAGACAGTTCCTCGTCGAGGCGGTGCTGGTCTCCTTCTTCGGCGGGCTCGCCGGGGTGCTCGCCGGAGTCATCGGCAGTCAGTTCAAGATCGCCGGCGTGCAACCGGTGATCGCGCCCTATTCGATCGGCCTGGCGTTCGGAGCCGCGGTCCTGATCGGATTGTTCTTCGGTACCTACCCCGCCGGTCGCGCGGCGGCGATGCGACCGATTGAGGCGCTCAGGTTTGAGTGAGAGAAACGTGCCAGCCAACTCTGAAAAAGGAATCGAGATGAGTGCAGTCCCCTACGAAGGCCACGAGGAGGAGTGGGACAGATACGAGGACGAGCAGGAGCTCGAGCTGCCGGGTCGCCCGCGGCGCCGCTTCCTGACTCGCGCCAGCGCCGCGCTATTGGCGCTGGTCGTCGGCGCGATCGGCTTCTACGTCGGCGTGCGGGTCGAGAAGGGCCAGCTGAGCAGCTCCGCCAGCTCCGCGTCCCTACCCGCAGCCGCGAGGGCAGCGGCTGCCGGCGCCGGCGCCGGCGCGGCGCGCCTTGCCGGGAGCTCCGGCGCCTCCGGCGCGAGCGGGGCGGGCTTCGCGGGCGCGAGAAGCGGGTTTCTGTCCGGTGCCTTTGGTGGGGGAAACAGCTCGTTCGGGACCGTCAGCAGCGTCGATGGCAAGAACGTCTACGTGACCGAGACCGCCAACGGCAACGTGGTCAAGGTCCAGCTGTCGAGCGCGACCAAGATCACCAAGAGCGTCGGCGTTTCCAAGTCGGCCATCCGTCCCGGGGATACCGTCGTAGTGCAAGGCCTGAAGAAGTCGGGCGGTGCGATCTCGGCGACCTCGGTCAGCGACTCCGGCGCCAGGGCAGGCGGGTCGGGCGCGGGGTCGGGCGGAGGTTCGGGAGGAACTTCGAGTGGAACTTCGAGCAGCAGGTCAAGCTCGGCCGTCAACTCCCTGTTCGGGGGCGGCGGCTGATGAACAGTCGCCGGTTTCGTCCTGCGGGGCGGCGGCTGATGAACAGTCGCCGGTTTCGTCCTGCGGGACGGCGGCTGATGAACAGTCGCCGGTTTCGTCCTGCGGGACGGCGGCCGATGAACAGTCGCCGGCTCCCGCGTTCGGGGCGGCGGCTGATGAACAAGAAAAGAAAGGACCAGGCGTTGACCACCATCAAAATCGCACCCAGGCGGGGAGTTCTCGTGCTGGGAGTGCTGGCCGCAAGCCTTGCACTCGCCGCGTGCGGCAGCAGTTCCAGCACTTCGACCACCACGTCGGCGTCGTCATCGGCGTCGGCCGGTAGCAGCCGGACCGCCAGGCGCGCAGCGTTGGTCGCGTGTCTGAAGCAGCATGGCGTCACGTTGCCCAACCGTCCACCCGGCAGCGGCCGTCCGCCGGGAGCCGGTGGCGGCTCCTTCGGCGGCGGTGGCGGCTTCTTCGGCGGTGGCGGAGGCTTCCGCGGCGGGGCGAACTCCAAGTTCGCGGCGGCGTTCAAGGCATGCGGCGCGCAGTTTGGATTCCGCGGTCGGCCCGGACGCTTCAGGCTCTCGCACGCGGCGATCCAGAAGTTCGTGACCTGCGTTCGCCAGCACGGCTACAACCTGCCCGAGCCCAATTTCTCCGGCAAGGGCTCCGTGTTCCCGGCGAACATCCGGACCAACCCGAAGTTCCAGGCCGCGAGCCGGGCGTGCGCGAGCGTCCTGCGGCCCACGGGCAGCGGAACGACCACGACCACGAGCAGCTGACCGGTCGGGACGGTTTCTGCCCATGAGATCCGCAGTCAGGGGAACACGATGAAGCTCAAACGGCCGGCCACGAACCGCACTCCGAACGCCGGCGCCTCGCCACCAGCAACGGCGCCGGCACCTCGCAGGCCGCTTCGGCGCCCCACTGTGGTCCGGATCGCCGGCGCCGGTGCCCGCTGGGCCGCCGGCGCCGGGGGTGGTCGGTCAGGTGCTGCCGATGTACTTCGTGGGCGACGAGTCGCACTCGATGGCGGGCGACCCGATCACGGCCGTCAACCAGGGGCTGATCGATTTGCGCGACGAGGTGGCCAAGCATCCGCTGATCGGCAAGAAGGTTCGGTTCGGGATCATCACGTTTGCCGATACGGCGCAGACGCGCTTGGAGCTATCGGAGCTGACCGAGGACCTGATCCTGCCGGCGCTGTCGCCGCGGGGGCGCGGCACCAGCTACGCGAGCGCGCTCGACGCGTTGCGACAGACGATTCCGGGTGACGTCGCGCTGCTCAAGGGCAGCGGCTACCAGGTCCATCGTCCGTCGGTGTTCTTCCTCAGCGACGGACAGCCGACCGACAAGGAGGACAGGTGGCGAGCATGTTTGGAGGCGCTCAGGGACTCGGGCTTCAAGGAGCGGCCCAACATCCTCGCGTTCGGGGTCGGCGACGCCGACGCGAAGGTGATCCAGCAGCTGGCGAGCTCGCCCCGCTACGCGTTCATGATGACCGACGGGTCCTCGACGGCCGGCGCGATCTCGGAATTTGCCGCGTCGATGTTGAACTCGATGGTGTCCTCGGCCGAGCGTCTGGACCGCGGTGAGCAGACGATCGGGCCAGCCGCACGCTGATCGCCGCCGTCGCGGACGGCGTCTCGGGAGCGCCCCGCTCCGACCTGGCGGCAGCTCTCGCGGTGCGCCACGCGAGCGCTGCGGTGGTGCGTCAGCTCGATCGCGGCGCGGAGGATCTAAATTGGCGTGAGGTCTTCGATCACGCCGCCTGGGCGCTCGTTGAGGAGCACCGACGCTTCGCCGCCGATCCGGACGCGGGGATCGAGGCGGCGGCGGGCTCGCTGGCCACGACCCTGGTGGTCGGCGCGATCACCGCGCCGGCGGCGGATGTGGGCGGCGGGAACGGCTCTGCGCGCGTGCAGCTCGCCGCCGTCGGTGACTCCCCGGCGCTGGTTTTGAGTGCCGGCGCGTTCCAGACGATCATCGGTGAGAGCGAACGGGCTGATGACCTGCTCGATGCGGGGGTCGAGGCACTCCCGCGCTCGGTGCGCGGAGTCAGCGAACAGACCTGCGCGCTGCAACCAAGCACCGTGCTGCTGCTGTGCACCGACGGCCTGGCGCTGCCGCTCGCCGGAGGGACGGGCGAGGTTGGCCGCACGCTGGCCCGCGAGCTGGCTAAGCCGCCGGACATCCTCGATTTCGCGCGGCTACTGGATTTCAGCCGCAGCACCTACGACGACGATCGCAGCCTCGTCGCGGTGTGGCCCGAGACGTGAGCACCTTGACTGCAGCGCCGCCGCTCGCGCGGCACGCCGTCCAGATTGAGGCGTTCGGCGAGCTTGCGCCGATCAGCCGTCCCGGCGGGCAGGGCCGCGTGTATCGCCCCACGGAGACTCCGCCGGAGCTCGGCCCAGGGCCGGTCGTGGTCAAGCTCTACCGCCAGCCGCCGTCTGCTGCCGCGGCCCGGGTCCTGGGAGAGATGGTGGCTTGGAGCCACTTGCTGGCCCACGACGAGCGCCGCGCGCTGCACGGCGTCACGGCGTGGCCGCTGATGATCGCGTACGCCGGGGTGAGGCCAGTCGGAATCGCGCTGCCGGATGTGACCCGGCGGTTCGCGGCGCCGTTCGTGATGCCGAGCGGTCGCCGCGAGCGCGTCCTGCTGGCGCTCGAGCACCTCCTGGGCGAGGATGACTACCTGCAGCTCCGGGGCCTCGATGTCAGGTTAGACACCCGCATGCGCGCGGAGGTGGCCGAGCGGGCGTGTGAGGCGCTCGGCTATCTGCACCGGCACGCGATCGTCGCGAGTGACATCGCGCCGAGCAATCTGCTGGTCGCCTTCGACGCCGGCGAGCCATCCGTCTGCTTCATCGACTGCGACTCGATGGTGTTCCGCGGCCGGCAGGCGCTCGCCCCGGTGGAGACCGGCGACTGGAACATGCCGCCTGCGTTCGGCGCGTCTCCACCCACCCGCGCCACCGACGACTACAAGCTGGGGCTGATCGTCCTGCGCTTGTTCGCTCGCTCCCATGACGCTCGCGAGCTCGCTCTCCACCTGCGCCACGTGCCCGCGGAGCTGCGCGGGCTGCTCGCTCGGGCGCTCGCCCGGGACGCAATCAACCGTCCGCCCGCGGGGGAGTTGCAGCGGGCCCTTCGCCAGGCGCTCACGCGGGGCCAGCTCAACGCGCGCTATCCCGGCCCGGCGCCCCGGCGCCACGCACCGAGCCAGCCCGTCACATCCGGTCGGCACGTCGCGGGGCGTGCGGGAGCGGCAGTTGCCGCTGCGCCTGTCCGCCTGCATCGGCCCGCCACCTACGGGCCGTCCCGGCCGGCCGGACCGACGTGGCTGCGCCCGGCGGTCGCGGTTCTGTGGCTGATCGCGGGCACGGCGCTGCTCGCGCTCCTCCTGTCGCGGCTGTTCACGGCTGCGGTGCCGACCGTGGGAGCGGGTGAGGGACCCAGGCCGCCCGCGATCTATCAGTACTACCAACCCAACGCCAGAACCTTCCCGTGAGCGTTGGCGGTTTTACGCTGAGTTGACGGATTGCCGCTTACGCTCCCGCAATGGCGACGAACGTGCGCCTCGTCGCCAGCGGGAGCAAGGTTTCCCGCCCATCCGGGTGCCGGCGGCGCTCTGGGCCCTGACTCCCGCCTGGAGCTGGCCGCCGGCGCTCGGGACCGTCGTCAACCCTCACCCCGTCCGGGCCACCCCCCAGGCGCGCCGCAAGGCGCGCCCCTAAATTAACGCGGCGAGGATCTCCTCCGGCGCCGCGTTGTCGCCGGCGTTCTGCGACAGATGGGACCAGACGATCTTGCCCGTGGGTGCGATCACGACCGCGCCACCGAGCTGGGTGGGATGACCGATCGTCCGGCCCTGGACGACTCCCTGCCGGACGCTCGTCAGCATTCCCTTGGCCACCACGCCCGGCCCGAACAGCTCACCGACGTTTGCCTTCCTCGCCCCGATCGCCTTGTAGCTGACGCGCCGCTCGTCGGCCAGCACGGGCAGCTCGATCCCGAACCGGCGGCGGAAGTGCGCGGCGTGGCGTGGAGTGGCCTGCCCGATCAACACCAACCGTGCGCCGGCGGCGTCGAACTCGTCCCGGGCGCGGTGCAACTGCACCGCGTGTGCGCGGCAGTACGTTCACCCGTAGTGGCGGAGCCACACGAGCGCGACCGGCCGCTCCTGCCACAGGTCGCCGAGGCGGACATCGTTTCCTTCGTGGTCGGGTAGGACGATGTCTGCCAGCGCCTCGGCGGTGGCGCTATCCGTCGCCTGTGGCGCATCGGGCATCGATCGAGTGTACTTGTGGATACTCCCGGTCATGGCCGAACCCGAAATTCTCTGGAAACCCTCAGACGCGCGCGTCGAGCGTGCTGCGCTGACTCGCTATCAAACGTGGCTCGAGCAATCTCGAGACCTTAGCTTCGACGGCTACGAGGACCTGTGGCGCTGGTCGGTCGGCGACCTCGAGGGGTTCTGGACGTCGATCGTCGAGCACTTCGAGCTGCGCTTTGAGGTACCCGGAGAGAGGGTGCTGAGCGGGCCCGAGATGCCCGGGGCGCAGTGGTTCGCCGGCGGTCGGATCAGCTACGCCGAGCACATCTTCCGGAACAAGCGCGACGAGGATGTGGCGCTGCGCCACGCCTCCGAGCTGCGCTCGCTCGATCAGTGGACGTGGGGAGACCTGCGGCGCCAGACGGCGGCGATTGCCGCTGGGCTGCGGCGACTCGGTGTCTCGGAGGGCGATCGCGTGGCGGCGTACATGCCGAACATCCCCGAGACCGTCGCGTCGTTGCTCGCGTGCGCCTCGATCGGCGCGGTCTGGTCATCGGCCGCCCCGGAGTTCGGATCGCGCAGCGTGATCGATCGCTTTGCCCAGATCGAGCCGAAGGTGCTGCTGACCATTGACGGCTACCGATACGGAGGCAAGGACTTCGACCGGAGCGAGGTCGTAGAGCGGATCGGTTCCTCGATTGAGTCGCTCGAGCACGTCGTGACGCTGGGCTACCTCGACGGGTCGGGATGGGAGGACGGGTTCCTCGCGGAAGGGCCGCTCGAGTTCGCGCAGCTCCCGTTCGATCATCCGCTGTGGGTGCTCTACAGCTCCGGGACAACCGGGCTGCCGAAGCCGATCGTGCACGGGCAGGGCGGAATTCTGCTCGAGCAGACGAAGAAGAGCCACCTGCATCTCGACGCCCAGGCCGGGGACCGGCTGTTCTGGTTCTCGACCACCGGCTGGATGATGTGGAACTTCCTGATCGGGGTGCTGCTGACCGATGCCTCGATCGTGCTGTTCGACGGCAACCCCGGCTATCCGGACCTGGGGACGCTGTGGGATCTCGCCGAGCAGACGCAGATGACCTGCTTCGGGACGAGCGCGGCGTTCATCTCCTCGTGCATGAAGGAGGAGCTCGAACCCGGCCGTGGTCGTGATCTGAGCTGCCTGACGGCGGTCGGATCCACCGGCTCGCCGCTGTCGCCGGAAGGCTTCCAATGGGTCTATGACCGGCTCGGCTCCGACACGTGGCTGTTCTCGACCTCCGGGGGGACGGACATGTGCACGGCGATCGTCGGTGGCGTGCCGACGCTGCCCGTCTACCTCGGGGAGCTCCAGGCGCGGGCGCTCGGCGCGCCGGTCGAGGCGTGGAGCCAGGATGGAGAGCCGCTGGTGAACGAGGTCGGCGAGCTGGTGCTCACCAAGCCGATGCCGTCGATGCCCCTGTTTCTGTGGGGTGACTCGTCAGGCGAGCGCTATCGCGAGAGCTACTTCTCGATGTGGCCCGGTGTGTGGCGCCACGGCGACTGGATCATGATCACGGACCGCGGCACGGCCGTCATCTACGGCCGGTCGGACTCGACGATCAACCGCGGTGGCGTGCGGATGGGGACCAGCGAGATCTATCGCGCCGCGCTCGAGATACCGGAAGTGGTCGATGCGCTGGTGGTCGATCTCCCGCGCCGCGATACGGACGGCTGGATGCCGCTGTTCGTGGTGCTGCAGGACGACGCCTCGCTGGATGACGACCTGCGGGGGCGGATCCGGGCACGGATCCGCGAGGACTGCTCTCCCCGTCACGTTCCCGATGAGATCAAGCAGATCGCGGAGGTCCCCCGGACGCTGTCGGGCAAAGTGCTGGAGGTGCCCGTCAAGCGGATCCTGATGGGGACGCCGGCGGACGAGGCGGCGAGTCGGGAGTCGCTGGCGAATCCCGAGGCGTTGGACTACTTCGTGGAGCTGGCTGACGAGGGGTGACCGCGGGTCGACGGCGGTGGCGCGGGACGGTGGGCGGTGGCGTGTGTGAAAACAGTGTGACGTTCCCGGGGGAGCGGGGCGTGGGGCCTGAGAATGTCGAGGATGCTCAAAAAGGCCGAATTATTCAGCCTTATCGGGAACCCTCCGTCTGGGGTGGGCTCCGGCGCCGGCTCGGGCGGGGCGGATGGCTGAGCGCGACGGAGCGCTTGACCTCGCCATCGCCGCGGTCGCGGTTCGGCAGCAGGGCTACATCACCCGCGAACAGCTGTTTGCGCTTGGGTTGAACCGCAGCGCGATCGCGTATCGGCTCCGCGTCGGACGCCTCCACCGCGTTCACGCCGGCGTCTATGCGGTCGGCACCGTCCCCGTGCTTCCCGTACCTCGCGCTGCTGCGGCGGTCCTCGCCTGCGGCCCGGGAGCAGCTCTCAGCCACCTCTCGGCCCTCTGCCTCTGGGGCTGGCGCAAGCCGTGGGACGTCCCCTTCGATGTGACGGCGCCCTGCAATCACCGCCGGCCTGGAATCAGAGTGCACAAGTCGACGGCGCTGACGGGCCGCGACGTTCGCAAGCACCTGGGGATTCGGGTCACCAGTCCCGCTCGGACCGTGCTCGACGTTACGCCGGCGCTGAGCGACAAGGCGCTGCGGCGGACCGTGCGCGAGGCGAGGCTGTCGCGCTACCTCCGGGTTGACAACCTCGAGGACGTGCTCGCGAGGTTTCCGCGGCATCCGGGCGCGGGGCGCCTTGGGGTGTTCGTGGTCGCGCCCGACGCCCCCACCAGGTCCGAGTTCGAGGACGCGTTCATGGCGTTCTGCGAGCGGTTCGGCCTTCCCCGGCCGAAGGTGAACGTGAGGATCGGCCGCTACGTGGTCGACGCGCTGTTCGAGGCCGAACGGCTGATCGTCGAGCTGGACGGCTACGAATACCACCGTGATCGTGAATCTTTCGAAGGCGACCGCGACCGTGATGCGGACAACCTCGTGGGCGGGTTCGGGACCGTCCGCATCACCTGGCATCGAATGACGCGGGCGCCGAGCACCGAGGCCGATCGGCTTCACGCGATCCTGCGGATGCGCCGCGCGACGCTCTCGCCAATCCCAAGCGAGCCGCTCCCGGCGCCACCGGCGATCCCGAGCGAGCCGCTCCCGGCGCCGCCGGCGATCCCAAGCGAGCCGCTCCCGGCGCCACCGGCGATCCCACCCGAGCCGCTCCAGGCGCCACCGGCGATCCCAGCCAACCCTCATCCCTGAACTCTTATCTTCCTCTCAAACTGCTCCGGTTTGATTCCGTCACGGGCGCGCTGGTTACCCGACGCGCCCGGCCAACTGAAGGAGTCATCCGTGCCTTCAAGCCTCAAGCGCAGACTGGCGATCGGGGTAACCGCGATAGCGGTGGTGGCGTTCGCAGGTGGCGCGTACGCGCAGAGTCAGGATTCCGGTGCCAACGCGCGCCAGGCGTTTCTGAACGATGTCGCCAAGCGGCTGAACGTCACCCCCAAGCAGCTGTCGGCCGCGCTGCAGGGTGCGGCGATCGACCAGCTGAACGCAGCGGTCGCGAGCGGCAGGTTGACGCAGGCACAGGCCAACGCGCTCAAGCAGCGCATCACGAAGGGCGCCACCGTGCCGCTGCCGGCCGGCCCGGGGCTCGGCCGGCCCGGCTTCATCCCCGGCCGGCGCTTGTTCGGCGCCCCCGGTCAGCCCGGCGGGCCCGGGTTCTTCCCCGGCCGGCGCTTGTTCGGCGCCCCCGGTCAGCCCGGCGGGCCCGGGTTCTTCCCCGGCCGGCGCTTGTTCGGCGCCCCCGGTCAGCCCGGCGGGCCCGGGTTCATTCCCGGCCGGCGCTTGTTCGGCGCCCCCGGTCAGCCCGGCGCTCCGCCCGGCGCTCGGCCTCACTCTGGCGGTAGCGCCACCGGCAAGCTCGCCGCGGCGGCGTCCTACCTGGGGATCAGCGAGCGTCAGCTCGTCGCTCAGCTGGGCGCCGGCAAGTCGCTTGCGCAGATCGCCAAGGCTCGGGGCAAGTCGCTCAGCGGCCTGAAGGACGCGATCACGGCCTCGATCAAGGCGACCCTGGACAAAGCCGTGGCGGCAAAGATGATCACCAGCGCCCAGGAGCAGCAGATCCTCAGCCACCTCTCCAGCCGGCTCGGCGACGAACTCAACCGGACCGGCGCGAGGTTCGGTTTCCGGGTTTGGGGGAAGGGACAACCGTGGCGGCCGGCCAATGCAAGCGCGAGCGGGCCGGCGGCCTGGACGCCTGTGCCGCAAGCCGGGCCGATCGAGTAGCAGAGAGCGCTCCGCCCCGGTCAGGCGGGACCGCACAGCAGCGCTCCGCCCCGGTCAGGCGGGACCGCACAGCAGCGCTCCGCCCCGGGCCAGGCGGGACCGCAGAGCATCGCTCCGCCCCGGGCCAGGCGGGACCGCAGAGCATCGCTCCGCCCCGGGCCAGGCGGGACCGCAGAGCAGCGCTCCGCCCCGGGCCAGGCGGGACCGCAGAGCAGGGCTCTTACCAACCTCTCACCCCGTTCTGAAGAGTTTCTCACCACCGCATGCTGTACTGGAGCCATATGGGTCTTACTTTCATCAGGAGAATTGATCATGAGTCGTAAAGGCGGCTGGCTGGGGGTCGTCGGTGGCGCGATCGCCGGAGGAGCGATCGCACTGGCGGTCGCCAGCGGAAGCACCACCACCCACAACATCACCACCACCGTCTACGAGCCCTCGGCGGGGCGGGTCCCAACCTCGCTCAGCAAGGGACGCGGGCTGACCGTCAACCAGATCTACCGCAGCGCCAGCCCCGGCGTGGTCGACATCACGGTCCAATCGGTCAGCAACAGCGGTGGCTTCGGCCCGTTCGGCGGCGGCGGCCAGCAGCAGACGGAGGGGGAGGGCGCCGGCGTCGTGTATGACACCAAGGGCGACATCCTCACCGACGAGCACGTGGTGGCCGGGGCGCACAGCGTCACGGTCACATTCCAGAACGGCCAGAAGGTGCCGGCGAAGGTCCTCGGGACCGATCCGTCGACCGACGTCGGCGTGATCCACGTCAACGTTCCGGCTTCCGAACTTCATCCGATCCCGTTCGCGGATTCCTCCGCGGCGCAGGTGGGCGATCCAGTGGTGGCGATTGGCAGCCCGTTCAGCCTTCCGGAGACGGCGACTCAGGGGATCGTCAGCCAGGTCGGACGCGGCATCACCGCGCCGAACAACTACACGATCACCAATGCGATCCAAACTGACGCGGCGATCAATCCCGGCAACTCCGGTGGCCCGCTGCTGGACGCCAACGCTCACGTACTCGGGCTGAACGACCAGATCCAGACCAACTCGGGCTCGAGCGCCGGGGTTGGGTTTGCGGTCCCCTCGAACACGGTGGCGCAGATCGCGAACCAGATCATGTCCGGACACCCGATCAAGCACGCCTATGTCGGGGTGGAGCTCACGTCGAACTCGACCGGTGGCGCGCAGGTCAACCAGGTTCAGGCCGGCACACCGGCGAGCAGCGCGGGAATCCGGACGAACGATGTGGTCACCGCGATCAACGGCCAGGCGATCAACTCGACCGAGCAGTTCATCGCCACGGTCGATCGCTACGGTCCCGGTCAGACGATCACGTTGACGATCAAGCGGAGCGGACAGACCAAGCAGATCAAGCTCACGCTCGGGACCCGCCCGCAGTCTGCTCCGAACGGCGGCTAGGGTCGGTCGCGCGGCGCCCCCTTCCGGACGGACGCCGGGAGGGGGCGCCGGCGATCCGCGATCGAGCGGGCGCTGGTGTCGCGATCGCAGCCTGCGCGCGATCGAGGAGCGCTCGCTAGCTGGCCGCCATCGCAGCCTGCGCCAGCGCTCGCTCCATCAGCTCGCGATGGACGGAGCGGGTAGCACCCTCGCGGCGCGTCCATTGCCCGTCTGCGCCCAGCGCCCAGGAGAACGTGTTGTCGGCCAGGCACCGCTCGAGCGTGTCGTCGAGCTCGGCGCGCAATTCGGGGTTCTCGATCGGGGCGAGGAGCTCGACCCGAGTGTCGAGATTGCGGGGCATCAGATCGGCGGAGCCGATGAAGTAGCTGCTCTCGGCGCCGCGGCGAAATGCGTAGATCCGCGAGTGCTCGAGGAAGCGGCCGACGACCGAGACGACATTGATCGTCTCCGAGACGCCGGGGATGCCCGGCCGCAGACAGCAGATCCCGCGGACGTTCAGGGCGATCGGGACGCCGGCCTGCGATGCCCGATACAGCGCCTCGATGCAGGCCGGATCGACGAGCGAGTTCATCTTCATCACGATGCTCGCGTCCTCGCCGGCGCGAAACGCCTCGATCGTGGCCTCGATCTGATCCAGGATCGGGCCGCGCATCGAGTCGGGGGCAACGAGCACCTTCTCGAGCCGATCCGGGTGGCCGTAGCCGGTCAGCGTGTTGAACAGATCCGCGACCTCCTCGCCGATCTCCCGGTCGGTGGTGAAGTATCCGAAGTCCTCGTAGAGGCGGGCATTCTTGGCGTGGAAGTTCCCGGTTCCGATCATCACGTAGTGGCGGACGCCGTCGCGCTCGCGCCGCACCACGAGGATCGCCTTGGCGTGGGTCTTGAGTCCCGGGATCCCGTGCACGACGTGCGCTCCCACTTCCTCGAGCGCGCGCGACCAGCGAATGTTCTGGCGCTCGTCGAAGCGCGCCTTGAGCTCCACCAGGCAGACGGCCTGCTTGCCCTTCTCCGCCGCCTCGATCAGTGATGGCACGAGCGCTGAGTCGTCCGAGGTCCGGTACACGGTCATCTTGATCGCGAGCACATTGGGGTCCTCGACGGCCTGTTTGACGAACCGCTCGACGCTGGCCGAGAACGAGCTGTAGGGGTAGTGGACCAGCACCTCGCCGCGCCGCATCGCCGTCAGCACGTCCGGCTGCTCGTCCCGGTTCCCGGGGTCAGGGCTGAACGCCGGGTGGGGGATCGGCGTCCATGGCGTCTGGCGCAGCTCGGGGAAGTTCTCGATACCGGCGATCTCCCACAGATCGCCGAGGTCCAGCAGGCCGTCGACGTCGTAAACCTGCACCTCGTCGACGTCCAGCCACTCGATCAGCCGCGAGCGCAGCGCCGAGTCCATGCTCGCGCCCACTTCGAGCCGGACGACTTCGCCGAAGCGCCGGCGGCGAAGCTCGTCCTCGACCGCCTGGAGCAGGTCGTCGGCTTCGTCGGAGACTTCGAAGTCGGCGTCGCGGGTGACCCGGAACAGGTCGTAGGAGAGGATCTTCATGCCCGGAAACAGCGCTCCGAGGTGGTGGGCGACCATGTCCTCGAGCGGGATGAAGGTGTGGGTGGAGATCTCGACGAACCGCGGCAGGACTTCCTTGGGAACCTTGACCCGGGCGTATACGTCGTGCTCGAGGTCGGGGTCGTGGAGCCGGACGATCAGGCTGAGCGACAGGTTCGAGATGTAGGGGAACGGTCGGCCGGGGCCGACGGCGAGCGGCGTCAGCACGGGGAAGATCTGCTCGCGGAAATGGCGCTCGAGCACCTCGTCCGAGGCGCCTGACTCCTCGGAGCCCACGATTTTGATCCCGTGCTCGGCCAGGATGGGGCACACCATCTCGCTGAACTGACGGGCGTGCCGGCGATCGAGCTCCCGGACCTGCCGGGCGATTCCGTCGAGCACCTGCGTGGGGGACAGACCATCGGGACCGCGGGAGTCGACGCGGGCCTCGACCTGATCGTGAACGCCCGCCACCCGGACCATGAAGAACTCGTCGAGGTTGGTGACGAAGATCGCGAGGAACTTCAGCCGCTCGATCAGCGGCAGCGACTCGTCCTCGGCGAGCTGGAGCACGCGGTCGTTGAAGTCCAGCCACGACAGCTCGCGGTTGAAGTACAACCTCGGATCGGATAGCTCCTGGGGCGCCTCGCTCTCGGCGAGTTCCACCCCTGGGCCGACGGACGTCGCGGCCGCTGCCTGGACCGATGCCTCACTCATGCCACACGCTCGTCAGCGGTCGCGATCGCGGCCAGCTCGGCGGGGCGCAGCAGCACGACGAGCTCGCCCTTTGCGATCCCCGCCAGCCCGCCCTTGCGCAACCGCGATTGGGCGCCCGTAAGGTCGTGGACGGTGAGCGTGAACGATGGGTCATGACCGACCAGCATCACGTTGTCGCCGCGCCCGCTGATCAGCTCGTGGACGTCGAACGGCTCCCCTGACAGCGCCGACTCGGTCGTCGGCACCATGCCCAGCGGATCGCAGGCGAGCTGGGCGGTCTGGAGCGCTCGCAGCTTCGGACTGGTCAGGCACACATCGATCTGAGCCCCGAGCCGTGCCAGTGCGCGCCCCGCAAACTCGGCCTGTCGGACGCCTCGCTCGGTCAGCGGTCGCTCGTCATCGGGTAGTCCGTCCGCGGCTTCGGCATGTCTGAGCAACCAGAGCACGCCGTAACTTTACGCTGTGCGACCTGGCTGGTGCTCACGGCCGCACTGTAGAGCGGCGACACCGGCCACGTGTGGTCGGGTTGTGAACCCCACGGCAACCGGTGGCGCCGCTTCAGCCAATCAGCAGGCGCCGGCCGAACACGCGCTGGAAAACCTCGCCGTCGCCGTATCGCTCCACGCTCCAGCGCGGCAGCGTCAAGTCGCCGGCAGCCTCGAGGTGGAGGTCGACCCCGCGGCCGTTGGCGCGTAGCCGGGCCTCGCTGACCGACTGGTCTCGCCCCCGCTCGAGGTGCTCGGCGAGCCTGAGGATCACCGCGCAGCGGTCGAGCAGCTCCTCGTCGCCAGCCTCCGCGAGCCCCGCCATCTCACCCAGCTTCGGCGCGCCCTTGCGGTGGTAGCGACTGATCTGGCCGATGAGGGCGCGCTCCCGGGGGCTGAAGCCGGGCAGCTCGGCGCTGACGATCAGGTACTGGGAATGCTTGTGGTGATCGTCGTAGGAGATCGTCATGCCGACGTCGTGGAGCATCGAGGCGGCCCACAGGAGCTCCTGCTCCCCGGGTTCGGGATGGAACAGGCGCTGGGCCACCAGCGACTTGTGCATCTGGAGGGCAAGACGCGCGACATGCTCGGCGTGCGCCATGTCGGCCTCGTACTGGATCGCCAGGTTGCGGACGGCTGCTTTGCGGACATCCTCGAACAGGGGCTCGCCGCCGGCCAGCAGGATGTCGGCGAGGAACACCCCTTCCCGCAGTCCGGCTTCGGTGATCTCCATCCCCTCGAACTCGCCGGCCGCGAGAACGGTCTGCAACGCGACCGCCGCCGCCAGGATGATGTCGCCGCGCCCGGGCTTGATTCCGGGGACCGAACCGCGCTCGGAGCTCGGCAGCGAGGCGAGCATCTGCACGAGCTCGCTCATCGCATCGGGCGTGATTACGAATCCCTGCACGCCGAGGTCGAGCTGGCCGGCCCCGTGCTGCACGGCGGCAGCCAGGTTGCGTGCGGCGCCCCCCATCCCCACCAGGCGATCGCCGGAATGAGAGAGCCAATCGACGCGGGCCAGAAACTCGCGGACGTGGGCGCGGACCCGGGCCAGATCCTTTTTCTTGATCGGGCCCGAGCCCGATAGATACTGCTCGGTCAGGCGGACCGCCCCAAGCGGAAACGAGCACGAAGCGTGCGCGCGCCGCCCGGAGACGTCGACCAGCTGCATGCTGCCGCCGCCCAGTTCCACCACCACACCGTCGGTGAGGGTGGTCGTGTTCACGGCGGCCACGTAGCCGTAGCGGGCTTCGTGCTCGGCAGTGAGGACCTCGATTCTGAGCCCCGTGGCGTCCTGGGCCCGGCTCACGAACTGCTCGCGATTGGAGGCGTCTCGGATCGCGCTGGTGGCGACTGCATGGACGTCCTCGGATGAGAGACCGTTGGCGTGGCAGAAGCGCCCGAACACCGACAGCGTCTCGAGCCCGCGCTGCATCGCCTCATCGCTGAGGCGCCCCGAGGCCCCGAGCCCGGCGCCGATCCGGACGGTCTCGTACAGCTCGTCCGTGCGCTTCCACCAGGCCCCGGGCGAGTAGGTGAAGACGACCAGGCGCCACGAGTTGGAGCCGAGATCGATCACGGCAACCTGCCGGTTTCCCTGCTCGAGGTGGCCCGAGGCGCGAGTCGAACGCCAGCTCACAGGGGGATCATCCGCTCAGCCGCGGACGGCGACGATCACGGGCCGGTGCCGTCGTCCCGGAGAAAGCGGATTGCGGTGAGGATCACCAGGGCCGTCATCAGGACCGCGCTGCCCACGCACCACTGGCAGATCGCCTTGATCGTGAACAGCTCGCGGTAGGTGAGATACATGCTGAAGCCGAATCCGATCAGGGCAATCCCGAAACCGATGGCGCGGCCGAGCTCGGTGCGGATGGCCAGCGAGAGCAGGATCGTGATGTAGCCGATCAGGCCGAGCACCGCGACGGGCATGCCGTCGAGCTTCGCCCACCGCGAGGCCTGGACGGTCTCGCAGCCGCCGCTCGAAAGGCAGGCGACCTTGAGTCCGGCGTAGTGGACGTAGGTCAGGTAGCCGGCATCGCCGATGCCCAGCAGGCAGAGCACCACGATCGCGATCTGCAAGCGCCGGTCTGTGCTCAGCTCGCGCCTTGCCGCTCCTGTCAGCGTGGTCACGAAACCGACTTGATCGCCCGCTCGAGCGTGGCGTAATCGGTGTCGCCCACGATCGGCTGAGCCTGGCCCTTGGGGCCCTTCACGACGATCGTCGGCGTGCTGTTGTACCCCTGTGAGGCTGCGAACTGCTGGTCCTGGGTGACCTGCGAGGTGAGGCTCGAGGAGCTGCGGTCAGACTGCCATCTGGCGAAATTCAGCCCCGGGACCTGGTGAGCAAGGTTGTCCAGGTAGGTGTCATTGACGTAGCTCGTGTCCTCCTGGCCCTGCTCGTTGTAGAACAGCAGGATGTAGTCCCACGCGCGCTGCTGGAGACCGGCGGCCAGAGCGGCGGCCTGCTGAGTCGGGAAGATGCCCGGATTGGGACCGTTACCGGTCGCCGTGGAGAGCGAGCGGTACACGAGCCGGACCTTACCGGGGCGGACGTCGTTGGCGATCAGCGCCTGTTCCGCTCCGAGCGCGAAATCCCGGCAGACCGGACACTGGAGGTCCCCGAACTCGGTCACGGTCACCTTGGCGCTGGGCGAGCCGAGCGCGTTCCCGGATTGGGGGATCCCCGCCAGCGCCGAGTTGACTCCCGCAACGGTCTGGCTCGCCTTGACGCCGGACTGCAAACCGCTGCCGCCGCTGCCGCCGCCGCTGGTCGAGACCACGATCGCGACCGCGACGACCGCGACCGCGGCGAGCACGACGCCGGCGATCATCCGCAGCCGACGCTGGCGGCGCTCGCGTTCGAGCCGCTCCCGTTCCTCGGCGAGCCGCCGAGCGCGCGCCTGTTCCTTTTGCTTAGTCCGCGAAGCCATCAGCGAGATCGGGGCCGAGCGTGCAGCAGCATCACCTACGCCAGGACACCCTTGACCAGCAGGATAGCGACGAGCAGGGCTCCGATACCGAAGAAAATCGCTAGAAGTGCCGCGAACAGGCGAAGGCGGATCTGGGTTCCCATCTCAGCCATTCGCCTGGTCGAGGATCAACGCGGTGAACGGCGGGCCGCCCTTCGGAGAGACCTGGAACGCCAGGGCCCATTTCCCCACCA
The DNA here is from genome assembly GCA_963799745.1 of uncultured Solirubrobacterales bacterium. Taxonomy (GTDB): domain Bacteria; phylum Actinomycetota; class Thermoleophilia; order Solirubrobacterales; family Solirubrobacteraceae; genus Palsa-465. The sequence goes on from CAWCYH010000004.1 coordinate 226,360, forward strand.
TCACGAGCGCCGGAGCCGCCCGCGCGTAGACGCCGGGACTGGTCTCGGCGAGTTGATACTCCTGTTGGGGCATCTGCATCTCCGTGTGGTTGAAGGTCAAGGTGACATCGGCGCCACGCACGGGTTGCCCGTTCTTGGTGATCCTCAGGGCGAACGAATCTGGCGCCGCGGCTTTGTTGGGGGAGACCAGGAACTGAAGCCGGTATCCGAGCCGGCCGATCGTCTTGGCCACCTGGCCCGGTCCGACCGAGGCAAGGGCGGAGTTCTGCTCGGCGAACGCCGGAGGCGGCGGCGCGAGGCTCGAGAGGACCGCGGCCGCGAACACGGCGGCAGCGAGCAGAAACGCCTCGCCCGAGAGGGTCCGGCGCAACAGGCGCGCGGCGGACGCGCCGAGCTCGGCATCGCCGCGTCCGGCGATGATCCGCGGCTTTGACCGCAACCGGTTGATCGCCGCGAGTCCGATCGCAGCCGTCAGCAGGCCGATCTTGACCAGGATCGCCTTGCCGTAGCCGGTCTCCCACAGGGCGTTGACCGCCGGCATGTGGATGACCGTCGCGGCGGTTCCGGTGACGAGCAGGGCGAGCACGCTCGGCAGCGCGATGGTCGAGAAGCGCGGGACGCAGACCGACAGGCCCGCGATGCGCAGCTCGGAGCCGAGGCTGGCCCAGATCACCAGCAGGCCGATCAGGCCGCCCACCCACAGCGATCCCGAGGCGAGATGCAGCCAGTCCAGGAACAGCGACAGGCCGCGGGGCGATGTCTGCCCGGCGTGTCCCGCGGCACCGGGGATGATCAGCACTGCTGCGGCGGCGAACAGCGCGCCGATGACCGACAGCAACTCGGCGATCGAGCGACGCTCGCGTTCTGGGCGGTCGAGCCACAGCCCGATCCACGCGGCGAGGCAGAACAGTGCGAAGCACAGCATCATGTCGACGTAGCCGCGGCCGAACGCGGTCACCCGGAACAGCGGCACGAGTGCCCCGACATCGAACACCGAGCGCAACGAGTCATTGGCGGTGGCGAAATCGAGGTAGGTGGGGATTGCGAGCAGCCCGATCACCGAGACGATCACGAACGCGATCGACAGCGGCCGGAGGCTCGCTCCCCGGACCCGGCGGGTGAGGGGGCGGCCGATGAACATCCGCAGCGCGAACAGGCCGAACGCGACCATTACCGAGAGGAACATCACCCAGCGCGCGATCAGCAGATTGAGCGAGGTGGCGGTCGCGGAGATGCTCGGCACCGGGAACTGCGGGGCCGGGCCGGGGTTCGGCCCGACCGCGTAGGTGAAGGCGCCCTGGACCGGATGGCCGTCGACCGAGATCGCTCGCCAGTAGATCAGGTACCACCCCTGCGGCAGATTCGGCCGCAGCGGCACGACGAGCGTGTCCGGGTCCGCCGGCGAGCGCTCGACCGGGCCGGTCGTTTCCTGCTTGCCGTTGGCGTCGGTGACCGAGATGATCGCGAACCGCGGCTCGACCGCCTCGTCGTAGGTCAGCTGGACTGTCTTGGGCGGGGTGTCGAGGACGCCACTGGCCGCGGGGATGGTCTTGATCAGGTACGCGTGCGCCGAGGCCGCGCTCGGCCACGCGAGCCAGATCGCGACCGCGACCGCGCCCAGCACCGGCCACCGAGACCGCCTCATGCCAGCGGTCGCTCGCCGCTCCGGGTCCCGCCGCTGAGCAGCGCGAAGCCGCCCACCAGGAGTCCCAAGATGCCGAACACCAGGGCGATGATCGTCACCACCGAAACCCCGCCACCGCCGAGCGAGCTCTTGGCCTCGATCGTGGGGGCCGGGTAGGGGTCAGACTCAGAGCCCGCCCAGTTGACGATCGAACCGTCGGAGTAGGTTTGCTGGACCTGGAATGTGTAGGTCTTCGCCGAGGCTGGTTGGGCCAGGAACTGGAACAGCGAGTCCTCTCCGGTCGGCACGCGGCCACCGGTCCAGGTGACCCGGGTGACCACCGCGCTATCGCCCGAACCGGTCTGCTGGACCACCTGATGCCAGCCCGTCGGGGGTGGGACGAACGAGTCGATCCCGAACCCGCTCGGCACGGTCATCACGATCTTCGTCGTGGTCTCGCCGGACTTCTCCGTCGGCACGGCGAGGCTGTACAGCTGCAGCTTGCCGGCAAGCGACACGGGCGGGCTGATCCGCGCGTGGGCTGATGCTGAGGCCGCGAACGCGAGCGCGGCCAGTGCGACGACCGCGAGCGCGCCGAGCGCAACGCTCGCGCGGGCGAGCGGCCTGGGCCCCGAGGAGTATCTGCTCATCTGAAATCAACGATCCCTTCTGTGATCTGTGGCAGCCGGATCTGAGGACGGGCAGCGGTTGCGCCGGTGCCTCATCGTGCCTGCAGGCCGACGAGGGCGTCAGGAATGCGCAGTGATGACCGCTGCCCGCACCGGTGGTGGGCCACGGCCCGCGTGCGTGGTAGCGGGAGCGCGACGGCGCGAGAGCGAGCGCGGCAGCCCGACCCGACCGACCGAGACGCCGAAGTGGATCGGCCGCGGCGCGCGGTGGCGGAGCCCGTGCCCGGCCCGGTCTGCAGCCCGCAGCAGCATCCGGGCGGCGAGGTACGCCAGCAGCGCGAACGGAAGCTGGAGCAGCAAACCGATCCGGAACGTCGGCTGGAGCACCGTCCACCACGGGAACGGCGAGCCGGCCAGCCAGCGCTCCAGGAACTCCTGCAGCCCGAAGCACAGGACCGGCAGCAGCGCGAACGCCCAGGCGGGGACCGGTCGCTGCAGACTGCGCCGGATGCTGCCGGCGAACACCCAGCCGGCAGCGAGCAGATCCAGCGCGCCGGCCAGGCCGAGCAGCATCGGCGCATAACCGCGCCCGCCGAGCATGTAGCTGTGTCCGCTCGCCAGCAGCGCACTGAGCCGGACGTGCGCGTTGGGATAGACGAATCGATACGCGAGCACGTGCGCGACCTGGCTGCCCACGATCATCAATGGGAGCGACAGCAACCACGCGGCGGCGCGGCGAGGGCGCATAGCGGTCATTGAACCACGCCCAACCGCCTACGCCACGCGGAGCGTATAGGGGGCGGTGATGATCCGCCCGCCGAGCTTCATCTGCAGGAACAGTCGCCAGGTGCCGGGAACGGCCAGGAGGACTCCGACCGTCAACCGGCCCGGGGCGGTCGAGCTGCCGGTGATGCGGGTTGCGGGGAGCCCCGGCAGGCTCCCGCAGTTGGGCGCGTTCGGAGCGCAGATGTGGGTGTGGAAGTAGTCGAGCGAGCCCTGATGGAAGAAGATGGCATGGGCGAGGGCGCCGAACCACGGGGTGAACGTGACCCGCTTTCCTCCCGGATCGGTGACGTTCACGTGCAGGAACTCGGCCTGGATCGCGTGCAGGGCCGGGTGGCTGGGCATGTCGATGTGGTAGCCGTCGACCACCAGATCCGGCTTGAACGGCGGCAGCGGCTGCGGATGGTAGGCGCCCTTGACCGTGATCGTGCGAAACAGCTGGAAGTTGGGCTGGCCCCCGGGAAGGTTGGGATAGACGTCGACCAGCACCCGGTAGGGGCCGGGCGCCGGGAACCTCACCGTCTGCTGGAACACCCCGCTCGGTCGCACCGGCGGGTGCTGGTGGATGATGTAGGCGAGGTCGTCGCGAACGATGATCAGGTGCACGCCGGTATGGGGACCGGGCCCGGTCCGGTACTGGGTCAGCGTCTTGCCGCCGGGGAGCTGGATCGAGAACGAGACCGTCGTCGGGCGGCCCGGAATGATCACGCCGGCGGGCTGGAAGCCGGCCAGCGCATACTGCTTCGCCGGGGCGATGGCCGGGATCTTCAGCGTTGCGCTGGAGCTGCCGCCGCAGCCGGCCAGGACGGGGGTGATCGCGACCGCCGCGAGCAGCATCGCCCCTCGCAGGTGGAGCCTCATCGCAGGGCGGCCTCCAGCGCCCTTGTCGCCGCGTGTACTCCGTAGGCGCCCTCGAGCCGGGCCACGATCACGCCGTGGCGGTTGATCGTGAACAGCCACGGCTCGGTCCGAAGATGGAACGCACTCATCTGCGGCCTGAGTCCCTTGCTGGGCTGGTTATCGACGTAGATCTCCTGGTGGATGAAGGTGATTCGGTTGCCGAAGGTGTGCTGGAGCTCGACCGCGATGTCGGTAACCGGGCCGCATACCCTCGAGATGCATAGCTGGGGGGTCGAGAACAGGAGCGCGATCGGGCGCTTCCCGAGCACCTGGTTGAACGACGCCTGATGCATGTTCTCGGCGGGAATCCGGGTCGTCAGCAGCGCGATGTTGCCGTGCACGGTGGCGGGGGTATCGGTGGCGATCGCCGGTGGATGCTGTCCGACGTCGGGAATCGGCGAGGATGGCGCCACGGCGATCTCGGCCGGCGCGCCGATCAATCCGTGCGCGGTGCGGGTGAGCGCGAGCACTGTCCAGGTTCCCGTGTGCATCAGCGGCACTTGCGAGGAGTAGATCGCCTGGATGCCGCCCGGGCCGGTGTTCTGCTTGCTGCGGTACTGTGGTGCGACGCCCATCGGATCGGCGGCCGCGAGGATCGGGCCAACCGCCGGGCTCGTCGGGTTCGGGGCGATGTACAGCGCCGTCGGGGCGTAGATGAACCCCCCCGAGCGCGCCGTCAGAGCAAACGCGAACCGCCGGATTCCCGGGGTGAACGTTCCGGTCGCGGCACCGAGATTGGCGCTTGATTTCACCAGCGCACCGAGCCGCTCGAGAGAGCGACCATGGGCGGCGGGGAACTGGCGCAGCAGCGGCCGCTCGGCCGCGGGAAGCTCGCTGACCGCAGGCGGCGGCGCGGCCGTGGTCCGGGTTGCGGTGGTGCTCGCCGAGGACGCGGTAGAGGAGGCTGGGGTCGAGTTCGAGGATCCGCATCCGCCGAGCACGAGTGCCAGCAATGCCAACGCCACCGCGGCGCCGAGCGCAGGCGTTGATCGGATTCTCGCTGTCATGGCCCTCCTCATGCGTTCTGCGCGCACCCCGCCCGCTCCTCGAGCCGGCATGCGCGGGTGTGAAAGATCAGTGTGATGGTCCGTACGGAGATTCGCGCCAGCGATTAACCGGGCGCAAACGAAGCCGCGGATCGGACCGGGACGGCACCACGCGAGCGTCCCGCACCAGTTTCAGGGTACACCCCAGCTTGTCCCGCTACTTGCGTGTAAACATGTTGTGACCGCGCGTCGCAAATCCGGCTCGCAGTCAAGACTTCTATTACAGTGAGCGCATGTCGCCCGAGAGGAGCGACGCCCTGATGGGGGCCCAGGCAGCCCCCCAGCGCTCGCAAAGCCGGATCCGGCTGACGGTCATCGACCGCGACCCCGGATTCATGCAGGTGCTGGCCAACCGGCTCGACGCGTTGGCGTGGGATTATCACGCCGTATCGAGTGCGGTCACCGGCGATGCGCTGGTGGCGATGCGGCTGAACGCGCTGGTGATCGACGTCGCGGTGCTCGGTCCGGGGAGCTGGGAGTACCTGGAGCGCGTCTGCTCGCGCCTGCCGGGCCTCGCCGTGATCGTCTGCACGGGCCCGTCCTCGGTCGCCCAACGCGTACGGGGCCTGCGCCTCGGCGTCGACGCCTGGATCACCAAGCCGTGCCATGCGGAGGAGCTGATCTGCGTGATCGAGGCGGCGATCCGCCGCCATCGGCGCAATGAGATGCCAGAGCTCGACGCCGCGGTCAGCGTGGGCGAGATCACGATCCGTCCCGACCTCTATCAGGCGTACGCGCGCGAGGCGAGCCTCGAGCTCACAGCCCGGGAATTCGAAATCCTGCAGCTGCTGGCGCAATCCGATCGCGTGCTGCGCCGGGAGGAGATCTACGAGCGCGTATGGGGTTATGCGATGGCGCACGGCGATCGTTCGGTCGACGTGTTCGTCCGCAAGCTGCGCCAGAAGCTGCGTGCGGCGTCGCCCGAATGGAGCTACATCCACACGCACTTCGGTGTCGGCTACCGGTTCGCGCCCGAGCGCGAGGAGCCTGGAGCCACGCCGAGCGAGCTCGAGGCGCCGATCGAGGCCGGGGGCGAGCTCGAGCAGACGCTGGTGGCGTAGCGCTGCTCGGCCCGCTCGACGACGTGAGCTCCGCGCATAGAACCGCTGCCCCTCTCGGCTGCGGGTCACACCTTCTTCACATTTCGATCACGAATCGGTAACTCGCGCGTGGTGGCCTGCAAGCAGCATCCCGGCCGATGTCGGCCACTGCCCATGCGCGCCGCGAAGTGCTCGAGGTGGGCCCGCTGGAGATCCTCCCCGAAGAGCACCTGGCGCGGGCCGGAGGAAAAGCGCTGATGCTCTCGATCAGGGAGCTACGGCTGCTCACCGAGCTTGCCCGTCGAGCCGACCGGATCATGGCGCGCGAGGAGCTGTTCAGCCTCGTGTGGGGCCGGGAGATGCGCCATGGGGATCGTTCGGTCGACGTCTACGTGCGCAAGCTGCGGGTCAAGCTCGAGGCCGCGCTGCCGGGATGGCGCTTCATCCATACGCATTTCGGCTTCGGCTACCGGCTGTCGGCCGAGCACCAACAGGACATGAACCAGCGGTTCACAACCGATTAACACCTGGCGGCACGCTTGCCCCGAGACTCTGCTCCACATCCAAGTGAAGGAGATGACGTTGACTAAAAGGCGTATTAGTGCGGTGGCGGTCGCGGTGGCGGCGGCGCTGGGAGTCGCGGCATGCGGCTCGAGCTCGAAAACCACTACCACCGCTGGCGCGGCCGGCGCGACCAGCTCGAGCAGCGGCGGCTCGGCCACCCTCAACGGCGCCGGCTCTACGCTCGCCGCGCCGATCTACCAGCAGTGGGGCTCGAACCTCAAGTCCCAGGGCCTGACCGTGAACTACAACCCGGTGGGCTCGGGAACCGGCATCGCCGACCTGCAGACCGCGACAGTCGACTTCGCGGGCAGCGACCCGGCGCTGAAGCCGACGGACGTCAAGGGGCTGAAGGGTCCGGCGTTCCAGTTCCCGGTCGCGTTCGGCGCGATCACCGTGTCCTACAACCTGCCGGGGGTCAAGAGCGGGCTGAAGCTCGACGGTCCTACGCTCGCCAATATCTTCAGCGGCAAGGTCAAGACCTGGAACGACGCGTCGATCAAGGCGCTCAATCCCGGCCTGAGCCTGCCGAGCACCGCGATCACGGTCGTCCACCGCTCGGACTCGTCCGGCACCACGAACGGCTTCACCACGTACCTCTCAGACGTCAGCCCGACGTGGAAGTCGTCGATTGGGGCCGGCAAGGACGTGAAGTGGCCGACGGGCACCGGCGCGGCCAAGAACTCCGGTGTCGCGGCGGCGGTCAAGCAGACGCCCGGCGCGGTCGGCTACGTCGAGCAGGCCTACGCGATTGAGAACGGCTTCACCTATGCGGCGGTGAAGAACTCCGACGGGACCTACGTGCTGCCGACGATCCAGAACACCTCGGCGGCGGCGAACGGGGTCAAGGTCCCGGCGAACCTCGGGATCTCGACGATCAACTCTCCCGATCCCACGGCGTACCCGATCGTCTCGCAGACGTTCCTGGTCGCCTACCAGGATCCGTGCAAGTCGGGCGGCGCGAGCTCGTCGGTCGCGGCCGGCCTGAAGAAGTTCCTCACGTACGCGTTCGGGGCTGGGCAGAAGACGCTGGGACCCAGTTCCAACCAGCTCCCCTACGCACCGCTCCCGGCTTCGCTCGTGACGAAGAACAACGCACAGCTGGCGAAGATGACCTGCAACGGGTCGGCGCTGTAGGGGCGACAGGTAGAGACGCAAAGCGACCCGATGCAGGCAAGCAGCGTCACGATTAGTGGCGAGCGCTCGGTTCTCGAGCGCTCGTCGCTGAGCCGCCTTCCCGATCGGGTGCTCCGCTGGGGTTTGAGCGCCTTGGCGGTGGCGATCCTGGCCCTGCTCGTCTACTTCTTCATCCGTCTGATCGGTCAGTCCCACCTGGCGCTGAGCAAGTTCGGCTTCAGCTTCGTGTTCGGAAACGACTGGGACGTATCGCGCAACATCTATCACGGCGCGGCACTGCTGGTTGGCACGCTGATCACCTCGGCGATCGCGCTGCTGATCGGGGTCCCGGTGGCCGTGGCGACGGCGCTGTTCCTGACCGAACTGTGCCCGCGGCGCGTACGCGGTCCGTTGTCGCTCCTCGTCGACCTGTTGGCCGCCGTGCCGTCGGTCGTCTACGGACTGTGGGGCGTGGCGGTGGTGGGCCCGAAGCTGATTCCCGTCGAGAAGTGGATCGCCAACACGTTCTCGTTCATCCCGTTCATCGGCGGCGGCGCCAGCGGGATCACACCGGGCAACTACTTCATCGCCGGGCTGGTCCTGGCGATCATGATCCTGCCGATCGTCTCGGCGATCTCGCGGGAGGTGCTGGCGACGGTCCCAGCGGAGAACAAGGAGGCCGCGCTGGCGCTCGGCGCCACGCGCTGGGAGATGATCCGGATGTCGATCCTGCCCTACGCCCGTCCCGGGATCACCGGCGGCGCAATGCTGGGTCTGGGGCGCGCGATCGGGGAGACGATCGCGGTCGTGCTGCTGATCGGCAACGCGCCGACAATCGGTCACCACATCTTCGACCAGGGCTACAGCCTGGCCGCGGTGATCGCGAACGAATTCGGCGAGGCCGCCAACGTTCCGATCCACAGCTCGGCGCTGTTCGCGGCCGGCCTGGTCCTGTTCGTGCTGACGCTGTTGATCAACATCCTCGCCCGGTGGTTCGTCGCCCGCGGGACTCGGGGCCACCGCACGGGGGGCGCCGCGGCAGGAACCGCGGCAACCGCGGCGGGAGGGGCGAAATGACCAGCGGCGCGCTGTCCGGGATCAGCGCCCGACGTCGCCGCACCGACAAGGTGATGCGTGCCCTGTTGTTCGCCGGCACGATCGTCGCGCTCATCCCGCTGGTGCTGATCATCTACTACCTGCTCTCCAAGGGGCTCGGGGCGTGGAGCAAGAGCTTCTTCACCACCGACCCGAACGGGAACTTCTTCGGCAACCCCGGTGGCGTTCGCAGCGCGATCTTCGGAACGCTCGAGATCGTCGGGCTGGCGACAGTGATCTCGGTCCCGATCGGAATCTGCGTCGCCCTGTATTTGACCGAGTTCGGCAAGGACTCGTGGTTCGCCAGCCTGGTGCGCTACTTCGTCGACGTGATGACCGGCGTGCCGTCGATCGTGTTCGGCCTGTTCATCTACATCGTGCTGGTGATCTCCCACACCGGCGGATCGGGTTTCGCGGCTTGGAAGGGCGCGCTCGCGCTGTCGTTGCTGATGCTCCCGATCGTCATCCGCTCCGCCGAGGTCGTGCTGCTGCTGGTGCCCGACAGCCTCCGCGAGGCCTCGCTCGCGCTCGGCGCGCCCCGGTGGCGGGTCGTCTTACGGATCGTGTTACCCACGGCGAGCTCCGGTCTCGTGACGGGCTCGCTGCTGGCGATCGCACGCGGAATGGGTGAGACCGCGCCGCTGCTGTTCACGGTCTCGCTGGCGTTCGGTCTGACCGGCAACCTCAACGCCCAGATGAACACATTGCCGGTCCAGATCTTCACCGATATCACGAACCCCCGCAACGTGGTGGTCCAACGAGCGTGGGGCGCCGCGTTGACCCTCGTCGCGCTGGTTCTGATCCTCAACTTGATCGCGCGAGCGGTCTCCCGAAGGAGTCGCATGACATGATTCCTCCCGACACCACGAGCAAGGAACTGACCCAAGAAGTGTCCACTGACCCGGGCCCATCGGAGCAGGCAGAAGCAGCACCGGACACCTCGGCGCTCGGCGTCGATGAGCGAGCGGGTCACTCCATCCGGGTCAAGGATCTCAACGCCTATTACGGCGATCACAAGACGATCAAGGGGATCACGATCGAATTCCCCGCCAACGAGGTGACCGCTCTGATCGGTCCCTCGGGCTCGGGCAAGTCGACCGTCGTGCGGTGTATCAACCGGATGCACGAGGAGATCCCGGGGGCGCGCGCCGAAGGGAGCGTCAAGCTCGACGAACTCGACGTCTACGACCCGGGCGTGGACGTGACCGCGGTCAGGCGGGCGATCGGGATGGTATTTCAGAAGCCGAACCCGTTTCCGACGATGTCGATCTTCGACAACGTCGCGGCCGGACTGAGGCTGACGGGCACGCGCGGCGTGAACCTACGCGAGGTGGTGCAACAGTCGCTGCGTTCCGTGGGGCTCTGGGGCGAGGTCAAGGATCGGCTCAACGAACCCGGGATCGGCCTGTCCGGTGGCCAGCAGCAGCGTCTGTGCATCGCCCGCACGATCGCCGTCGAGCCCGAGGTGATCCTGATGGACGAGCCCGCCTCGGCACTCGATCCGATCTCGACGCTGAAGATCGAGGAGCTCGTCGATGAGCTCAAGCGGCGCTACACGATCGTGATCGTCACCCACAACATGCAGCAGGCCGCGCGCATCGCGGACACGACCGCGTTCATGCTCGAGGGGGACCTGATTGAGCACGGGCCCACGAATCAGATGTTCACGAAACCCAACGACGAGCGCACCGAACGCTACGTCACCGGAAAGTTCGGGTGATCGGATGCAGGAGACCCGTCACCAATTCCGTGAGGATCTGAAGGACCTCGAGCGCCAGGCGCTCGGCGGTCTTGACCTCGTCATCTCGCAGCTCGACCGCGCGCTCGAATCGATCTCCTACCAGGACGTCGAGCTCGCCGGGATGGTCGTCGCCGACGATGACCGCGTCGACGGTCGCTACCTCGAGGTCCACCAGGGAATCCTGTCGCTGCTCGCGCGCCAGGCGCCGGTCGCCGGCGATCTCCGGATCGTGGCGGCGCTGCTGCACACGATCCGCTGCGTCGAACGGATGGGCGACCAATGCGTGAACATCGCCAAGCTCGTTCCGCTGTCGGGGTACGAGGCGCCGAAGGACAAGGACATCCTCGATTTGATTGAGCGGATGGGCCAGCTCGCGCGCTCGCAGGTGGCCGAGGCAAGGGATGCATTTGCGTCTCGCAACGTGGAGCTGGCGCGCGATCTCGTCAACCAGGACATGGAGGTCAACCGGCTCAACCGTGAGATCTTCAGGCGTGCGGTCGAGGCCGGCGACGATCCCGACATCCGCGAGTGGGCGATGTTCATGGTCCTCGTCGCACGCTGCCTGGAGCGCGTCGGCGACAACACGGTCGACATCGCCGAGCAGGTCGTGTTCGTCGTCACCGGCCTGTTCCGCGAGTTCGCCGACGCGTCGAATCCGCCTGAGACTCCGGTCCGCTGACGCGTCATGTCCGCCTGAGCCTCCCGTCCGCTGACGGTCGCCGGACTGTCCGCTGATTAGGGCCGGCTGCCCATCACATGCAGCCGGCCCTGTGCACACAGAGAGAGGAGACTCAGGCTACGGCGGGAACGCGGTCACGGTGTGACCATTTGATGTTCAGGCTTCGACGGCGTCCAGGGGCGGTCGCTAGCGTGGGCTCGCGGTCTGGCGCCGGCGCAGCGCCACGAGCGCGGCCGCAGTCCCGACCGCCGCGAGCGCGAGGATCACCACGATCACCGTGGGCGAGCCGCTGCCCGAAGACGAGCCTGCGACGCCCGGCACGCCCTTGATCGGGTGGCCTGACGCGGTCGCGAGTTTCGCGACCGCGGTGACCGCGGCGGTGGCGAGGGCGTCGCTGGTGCGGCCGGCGGGCTTGGGCAGGGCGGTGGCGAGGTGGGTCGCGTTCGCGTTCAGCCCCTGGGTCCCGTAGCCGGCCGCCATCACCACCACCAGCGGCTGCTTGGCGCGGAAGCTGATCTCTTGATCGAGGAAGTCGGCGTACTGCTGTGGCTTGCCGAACAGGTCGGGGATCACGCCGAGATCTACCGGCGAGCCGATCAGCGCCACCTTGATCGGAAACCCGGCGCGGTTGGCCGCTGCCGTCTCGGAGTTGAGCGTCTTCTGAATCGCGTTGGCGGTGGCCGGCGAATACGGGTAGAACACGTTCTCGCCCAGCAGCACATCGCTCGCCGGGTCGCCATCGGCGAGGGCGGCCAGCGGCGCGATTGCCATCGCGATGAGGATTGCGGCGAGGGCGCTCGTCAGTCGAGATGCCATCGCGATCGAGGCTACCGTCCGCAGGAAGGCGGCGGGCGGATCAGGACGCGTGAGCCGCTTGCGGAGCCTGACTGGCGATCGAAAGCTCGCGCCGCTCGGTCGCCAGCTCGACCTGTGCCGGGCGCTTGCCGCGTTGCTCCCAACGGCCGGCGATCTCGGCGCAGAAGCTGTCGAGGAAGTCGTCGCTGTGCAGCGGGTCATGGTGAAAGAGCAGCAGCCGCTGTGCATCCGTGCGGTCACCGAACTCCAGCGCGTCGGCCATTGGCGAGTGGCCCCAACCCAGGTGGGCGGCGTACTCCTCGTCCGTGTACTGGCAGTCGTGGATCAGCAGCGAGGCGCCGCGCGCGAGCTCGAAGCCGGAGATCCAGTCGTCGTCGAGCTCGGAGAGCGGCGTACCGAGCCCCGGTTCGTGGTCGGGGATGTAGCACAGCGATGCGTCGCCCTCCTCGATCCGGTAGCCGAGCGTGGCCCCGCGATGGTTGACGGCCTGGGCGCGGACACGCGCGGGACCGAGCTGCCATTCCACTTCCTCGGCGTCTCGGAACGAGACCATCGACGGCAGCTCACGAACCTCGACCGGCGCCAGCGGGGCCGAGATGTAACGCGCCACCCGGTCGCACAGCGACGCCTCGGGGGATGCGGGTCCCCAGATCGTGATCTCGCACTCCGGTCTGAACAGCGGGGCGAAGAACATCAGCCCCTGGATGTGGTCCAGGTGCAGGTGGGTGAGCAGGATGTGGATCGGCTGCTCGGCGCGGGGCAGAGCCAGGCCGAGATTGCGGATCCCGGTGCCGGCGTCGAGGATCAGGACGCTCCCGTCCGACAAGGTGAGCTCGACGCACGAGGTGTTGCCCCCGTAGCGCATCGTCTCCGGCCCCGGGGCGGGGATCGATCCCCGGGCCCCCCAGATCTTGATCTTCATTCTCGCTCCGCTCCCTCGTCTGCGTTCAGCGGCCAAAAGATGACGATTGCCCCGCTCGAGCCGCCGGGTCCGACGATCGGGATCGCGCTGGCGGCGATGTCCTGATGGGTTCCCGCGGCACAGATACGGAATGTCCCATGGTAGGGCCGGTTCTCGCGCAGGGCGGCGGTCGCCGGGAGCTGGTCGTAGCTGATCGGCTGCTCGTCGGCGCCGAATGGGCCGAACTCCCGGGTCCAGTCGGGGGCTGACATGACCCCGGTCTCCTCGAAGCGGCGGCCGAGGAGCGCGCCCGCCGCCTCGTTGTAGAACAACAGCGCGCCCTCTTCTCCGACCAGGAACGCGGGCGTCGAGATGCTGGAAAGCAGGTTGCGGGCGAGAATCAGCTCGAGCGGCTTCTGGACGCTCATTGGCTGAACTGTATTGAGAGGGTTTATTGAGGGGGGGTTTGTCGCGGTCGTACGCCGGCGGCCCGGGGCGGGTTGGCGCGGTCTCGGCGCCACGTGCTCGCTTATCCTCACAGAACCTTGGCCGGGCAAAGTTCGAAGCGGCGCTCGCGCAAGCGGCGCAATCCCGGAGCCGCTCCTCGTGCGGTCAGCGCCCCGCGTCGCGAGCAGCGGGCGGAGCGCGAAACGATCGCTGAGCGCCAGCAGCAACGCTCCCAGCGCCAGCTGGGAACCGAAGGTGAGCGTCCTCCCAGTCCGTTTGGCGGCGTGCCTGTTTCGGAGATTGCGATCTTCGCCGGTCTGGTGGCGATCGTCGTGTGGCTGGTCGAGGGCGGCACGCCGATCCTCGTCGTCGGGCTCACGGTGTGCACGCTCGGCGTGCTCGAGGTCACCGCTCGCGAGCATTTCTCCGGCTATCGCTCGCACACGATGCTGCTCGCGGCGGTTCCCGCAGTCGCCGCCGGAATCGGGGTGACATCGCTGGTCGGCCGGCGAACGGACCGGGCGCCACTGCTGCTGGCGATCGCCGTCCCGATCTTCGCGTTTCTGTTCTGGCTGCTGCGCAAGCGCTTTCAGATCGCCCGTCAGGCGCGGGTCGCGCGTCCGCCTTCGCCGTAGCGCCGACGAGCCCGAGCGCCCGGACGTGGGCCATCGAGTCGGGCCATATCACTGACTCGATGGCCCACGTCAACCGTTCGCGCACCCTCACCGGCGCCGGTCCGGAGGCTAGGCCGGGGCGCCGGCCGGGGCCCGTGGTTGTTCGGCCGGCACCGTCGGTAGGTGCAGCGTGAACACGGCGCCACCGTCGGGCGCATTTGCCGCCGCCGCCGAGCCGCCGTGCTGCTCGGTCACCTGGCGGACGATCGCCAGTCCGAGGCCGCTGCCCTGCTTCCCGCGTGAGTGGGCGCCGCGGAAGAAGCGGTCGAACACATGGGGGAGGTCGCGCGGGTCGATTCCGGGCCCATGGTCGCGCACCCGCACGCCACCGGCGTCGACGACCACCTCGATCGTGCCCCCGAGAGGTGAGTGACGGGCCGCGTTGTCGAGCAGGTTGTTGACCGCGCGGCCGAGGCGCTCGGGGACACCTTCGACGATCACCGGCTCGAGTTCGGTCTCGAAGCGCACCCCCGGGGAGTTGCGGCGGCTACGCGCCACCGCCTCCTCGACGACCCGGTCAAGCCGCGCATCCTCGACGGACTCGGCGGGCAGATCGCCGCGGGCCAGCTCGATCAGGTCGCCGACCAAGCCGGTCAGCTCTTCGCTCTGCTCCACGACGTCGTCGAGCAGGCGCCGGCGCTCGTCCTCGTCGAGCCCCGGATTCGCGAGCAGGACCTCGATATTCGTGCGAAGGCTGGTGACCGGCGTGCGGAGCTCGTGCGATGCGTCGGCGACCAACTGGCGCTGGGCCCGCACGGAGTCGTCCAGCGCCGCTCGCGAACCCTGGAGGCTGGCGAGCATCGCATTGAACCGCGTCGCAAGTTGTCCGACCTCGTCGTCGGAGTGCACGACGAGCCGCATCGAGAGATCGTCGGTCTCGCCGATCTGCTGGGCCGTCTGAGTGACCTCCGACAGCGGCGCGAGCACGCGCGTCGCGGCCATCCGGCCGAGCATCGCCGCGAGCGCGATCCCGCCCGCGACGAGCAGCAGCAGGATCAGGCGCAGACGCGAGAGCACGTGATCGATCGGTCCGAGCGGTCGGGCGAGCTGGGCCGCGACGGCCTCGACCTGGCCATTGATGCTCGCGGTCAAGGGAAAGGTCAGCTCACGGAGATGGTTCTGGCCCACGTTGATGTCCCCGAGGTAGCCGTTCGAGCCGCCGGTCGCGACCGCGATCGTCTCCGGATTGACCGGCAGCGTGAGGTTCCCCTGCACGGGAATCACGGTCCCGTCCGCCGCAACGGCTTGGACGTATGGAGCTGGTCCGCCGGCGCTGGCCGGGATGGCCGCGAACGGCTCGTTCAGCGCGCGGGGAATCCCCTGCTGTGCGGCGCTCGCCTGGGCTTTGAGCGCACTGTCCACCTGCCCCCGCAGCTGCCCCCGGACCACGAAGTAGCAGACGCAGGCCGCGAGCACGATCGCGATCGCAACCGCCGCGGCCGCAACGAACGAGATCCTGCGTCGCAGCGACATCGTCAGTCCCTCAGAACGTAGCCGATCCCCCGGACCGTGTGCAGGAGCCGCGGCTCGTCGCCGGCTTCGGTCTTGCGCCGCAGGTAGCCCATGTAGACGCCGAGCGCGTTTGAGGTCGGTCCGAAGTCATAGCCCCACACGTTCTCGAAGATCGTCGAGCGGGTGAGGACCTGCCGGGGGTGTCTCATGAACAGCTCGAGCAGCAGGAACTCGGTCTTTGACAGCTCGATCAGCCGATCGCCGCGCCGGACCTCGTAGGCGATCGGGTCGAGCACGAGATCCGCAAAGCGGAGGATCTCGTCCTCGCCGTCGCCCTCGCCCGCGCGCCGCAGCAGCGCCCGTAGCCGGGCCTGGAGCTCACGCAGCGCGAACGGCTTGACCAGGTAGTCGTCGGCGCCGACATCGAGTCCCTGGACGCGGTCGTCGATCGCGTCGCGCGCGGTCAGCATCAGAATCGGCGTGTGGTCTCCGGCCCTCCGCATCCGACGGCACACCTCGAGCCCGTCGAGCCGGGGCATCGCGATGTCGAGAATCACGGCATCGGCGGGGGCGCGGGCGAGGGCGTCGAGCGCCTCCTCGCCGTCGGCCGCGAGTGCGACCTCGTAGCTGTCGAGCCGCAGCGCGCGCTCGAGCGCCCGCCTGACGGCAGGCTCGTCGTCGACTACCAGTACGCGCGCCACGAAGTAAATGATGGCGGGTGCGCGTAAAAGTTCGCGAAGAAGCGCGCTGTAGGCGTGAATTCTCAGCGCTGGGGTTCGAGCGCAATCAGCAGTGCCAACTGCTGACTCTCGGCCAACAGCGTTCCCTCCGAGGACCACAGCTCTCCGCGCTCTTCAAAGTGGCCCTCCTGGATGTTGCGGGTCTCAAAACGAGCCAGGACCGGCCCACGAACCGGTGGTTCGGTGCTACGAAGATAGACCGTGAGTTGCAGCGTCGGTGCTCCTGCGGGCGCGGTCAGCCAGGCAAAGATCGCCGGCAACCACAGATCGCACAGAGCACACAGGCGAGCGGCATCGAGCGGAGCGTCGTCGTCGCGCAGCGCCATCCATCCTCCCGACACCGCCTCGGCAGCACCCGAGAAAACCGCCCCCCCAAAAATCGGCCGGCGCTCGACCTGACTGAACAGCGGCGGAGCGCCGGGAACGCCCCCCGCCTCGAACCTTTCCACCGCCTCAAAGTGTGGAGCCGGCGGAACTCCCCTCGCCAGACTCCGCTGCGCCGCGCGGGACGCCGAACAGACCAGTGTCATCTGAGCGATGAGCCGGTTCGCGTCGCGCATCCGAACGTCGCAGACCGAAACGCGCTTGCCGGCGCGCAGGATCTCGACGGCGATCTCGACCGGTCCGTGAGCCGGGGCCTCGAGAAACTGAACCGAGATCGTGCGCGCGGCCGGTGCCTGTGAGCCGAGCTCTGCCTCGGCGGCGCGGACCATGATCGCTGCCAGAACGCCGCCATTCGGTGCAACCGGGCCATCCCAGGTACCGTCGATCACGGCCCGGTAGCGCCCCTCGCCGACCGGCTCAACGGCGGCCGATTTCTCAAACGGTGTCCGGGTATCAGATTCAGCGTCCATCGCAGGTCAGCCTACGCGGCTGGAGTCTCGACGGATCGTGCGACACTGTGCAGATGCGACGCACGGACGCCGAATCACTTCGGGACCGGCTCCAGCGTGAAGATCGCGATCACCAGTACCTGCTGCGCGAACAACCCGGAGATGAATGGGAGGTGGTGCGGATCGGGCTCGCCCCGAGGACTCCGCAACACCTCACAGCCGAGCACGGTGAACCGGCAGGGCTACCGGAGGACCCGCGTCCCTCGCTAATCCGTCAGATCCCGCCCTACGGCCCGCCCGGGCTGGGCTGAGTCTCCCGAGTTCCATCGCGCGCGACTGAGCACCGAACCCGCGGTGGACGATCGGCGCCGGACTGCGTCTTCCGCGATCATCAGTGACGATGGCCCCGTCCCAGAAGCTCTCCGATTACCGCGCCAAGCGCGACTTCGAAACGACGCCGGAGCCCTCCGGTGACGGCCGCCGCGAGGCGCCGGAAAGCACGGCGCGGTTCGTGATCCAGGAGCACAGCGCCACACGGCTGCACTGGGATCTGCGCCTCGAGCACGACGGAGCGCTGGCATCGTGGGCGATTCCGAACGGGATCCCCGCCGATCCGTCGGAGAACCGGCTGGCCGTGCGGACCGAGGACCACCCGCTCGAGTACCTCGCGTTCGAGGGCGAGATTCCCAAGGGGCAGTACGGAGCCGGAACGATGCGGATCTGGGACCGCGGGACCTACGAGACGCACAAATGGGAGGAGCGCAAGGTCGAGGTCACCTTCCACGGGGAGCGCCTGGGCGGACGCTACGGGCTGTTCCCGATCGGCCGCAGGGGCTCAGACTCCGGGGAGAACGACTGGATGATCCACCGCATGGATCCGCCCGACGATCCCGAGCGGGAGCCGATGCCCGAGCGGCTCGTGCCAATGCTCGCGCGGCTCGGCCAGCTGCCCGCCGATGAGCGCCAGTGGTCATTCGAGGTCAAGTGGGACGGAGTGCGGGCGATCGCCTATGTGCAGCCCGGGCGGCTGCGCCTGGAGAGCCGCAATCTCAACGAGGTCACCGACGCCTACCCCGAGGTGCGCGGGATGCTCCGGGCGCTCGGGATGCGCGAGGCTGTACTCGACGGCGAGATCGTCGCGTTCGACGAGGCCGGCCGGCCGAGCTTCGGCCGGCTCCAGCGCCGGATGCACGTCTCGTCGCCGGCTGCCGTTCGACGGCTTGTGGCCAGCACGCCGGTCGTGTACGCGATCTTCGATCTGCTCTACCTGGATGGTCATTCGCTGATGGAACTGCCATACGCGCAGCGCCGCGAGCGCCTCGACGGGCTCGAGCTCGCCGGTCCGGCGTGGAGGGTCCCCGCCGCTCATCCCGGCGAGGGCTCGCTGCTGCTGGAGGCGACGCGTGCGCAGGGCCTCGAGGGGATCGTCGCCAAGCGGCTCGATTCCCGCTACGAACCCGGGCGGCGGAGCGGCGCCTGGCTGAAGATCAAGCACACCCTCAGGCAGGAGCTGGTGATCGGCGGCTGGATCCCCGGCGAAGGCCGGCGCTCAGAGCGCATCGGGGCGCTGCTGATGGGGTACTACGACGGCCCCCGTTTTCGCTTCGCCGGACGCGTCGGAACGGGGTTCACCGAACGGGTTCTCGAAGATCTGGCGGCGCGTCTGGCGCCGCTGCGACGCGACCGGAGCCCGTTTGACCGGGTCCCGAAGCTGCCGCGCAACACCGTGTTCGTGGAGCCGCGCCTGGTGGCTGAGGTCGAGTTCAGGGAATGGACGGAGGATCGGGTCATGCGGGCGCCTTCGTTTAAGGGGCTCCGCGAGGACAAGCAGCCGCGGGATGTGGTGCTGGAGACCGCGGCCGGGTCCGAGGCGCAGCCCGACGCCTCACCGGGGGCTCTGTTCGACGCCGTGGAGCCGCTCCCCGAAGGGTCACTCGAGGTGCTGATCGAAGGCCGGCCGCTGCGGCTCTCCAACTGGGACAAGGTGCTGTTTCCGGCGACCGGCTTCACCAAGGGCGATCTGATCGCCTACTACGCCCGGATCGCCCCCGCCGTGCTCCCGCACCTGCGCGATCGTCCGCTGACCCTGAAGCGCTATCCGAACGGCGTCGACGCTCAATACTTCTACGAGAAGCAGTCGCCCTCGCACCGCCCCGAGTGGGTGGCGACGGAGCGAATCAACGACGTCAACTACACGCTCGCGCAGGATCGAGCGACGCTGGTGTGGCTGGCAAACCTCGCCGACATCGAGTTGCACACCTCGCTGTCGTTGGCCGAGGAGCCCGAGCGCCCGACGATGCTGGTGTTCGACCTCGACCCCGGGACACCGGCGACGATCGTGGAGTGTTGCGAGGTGGGGCTCGTGCTGCGCGGACTGTTCTCGCAGCTGGGGCTGGAAACGGTGGTCAAGACCTCCGGCTCCAAGGGCCTGCAGGTGTACGTGCCCCTCAACGGTCCGACGAGTTACGAGCAGACCAAGCCGTTCGCGCGCCGCGTCGCCGAGCTGCTCGAACAGCGCATGCCCGAGCTCGTCGTCTCGCGGATGACCAAGCGGCTGCGGCCGGGAAAGGTGCTCGTGGACTGGAGCCAGAACGACGCGCACAAGACGACCGTGACGGTGTACTCCGTACGGGCGCGCGAGCGCCCCACGGTTTCGGCTCCGGTCACCTGGGAGGAGGTCTCGCGCTGCCGCCAGGCGGGGAACGCGGAGCTGCTGAGCTTCGACACCGATCAGGTGCTGAGCCGGGTCGCCGAGCAGGGGGATCTGTTCGCGCCGCTGCTGAGCCTCACACAGGAGCTGCCCGCCGGTGGTTAGGATCGCCGCCGTGATCGTGACCGCCTCAAGCGCGCTGCTCGCCGGGTGCGGCAGCACGTCGTTGGTGCGCCCCCAGGCGCCGCCGGACAAGACCGTGGCGCGTGCAGCGACGGGCTATCTGGCCGCGCTCGGCGCCTCGCAATCGAGACTGGCGGCCGCGGAGCGCGCGATTGCGCGGCGGCCGAGAACCCCTGCGGCGCTCGCTCGGGCGATCGGGCAGCTACAGGCGGCGGTCGGTCGCCTCGGAGCCGACCTCGCCGCGATCCGTCCGCCTGCATCAGTTGCTTCCCTGCACGCGCGGCTGGTCGGGATCGTTCGCTTGTACGCAGCGAGGCTCGGGCATGCCGCGCGGGTGGCCGGCCGGCCGGAGGACGAGCTGAGGGCCGTGAGCCTGCTCACCTCAGCCACCGAGCAGGCGACCCGCGGGTTTCCGGCGACCGTCGAGCAGATCGATCACATGCTGGCGCGCTGAGATGAGCGATCCCGGCGCGATCCTGATCACCGGTTGCTCGTCGGGCATCGGACGGGCCACGGCCCAGCATCTGGCCAGCCGTGGACACATCGTGTACGCCACAGCGCGCTCGGCGGAGTTGCTGGGCGAGCTCGAGCGCACCGGCTGCCGGATGCTGGTGCTCGACGTCCTCGACGAGGAATCCGTGCGTGCCGCAGTGGCGGCGGTAGAGGACGAGCACGGTGCCGTCGGGACGCTGGTCAACAACGCGGGATACGCGGTGAGCGGGGCGATCGAGGCGGTCTCCCTGGACGCGGTCCGCCAGGAGTTCGAGACCAACGTGTTCGGATATGTTCGGATGACGCAGGCGGTGATGCCCGGAATGCGTCGCCGCGGGACGGGCAAGATCGTCAACGTCAGCTCGGTCGCCGGCCGGGTGACGATGCCGGGGGCCGGAGCCTACGCGGCATCGAAATACGCGATCGAGGCGATCAGCGATGCGCTGCGATTCGAGGTCAGGGGGTTTGGCGTGGACGTCGTGGTGATCGAACCGGGCCCGATCAAGACGGCGTTCACGAGCACCGCCAACGCCGCGATCCCGCTCACCGGGGAAGGCCCCTATGGGGCCTATCACGCGGCGGTCGCCAAGGCGGACGCGGAGACCGACGAGAGCTTCCTGGCCGGCCAGCCCGAACAGGTCGCCAAGACGATCGAGCGCGCGATCACCGCCTCCCGGCCGCGGCCTCGCTACCGCGTGACGCCGATCGCGCGCGTGTTGCCGGTCCTGCGCGGGACGCTCGGCGGCCGGGGCTTCGATGCCTTCCTGCGCACCCAGATCAAGCCTCCCGGCAGCACCTGAGGGCCGGTCTTGGCGGCCGCGGCTGGGCAGCCGGTGCGCGCGCCCTTTTAGGATGCGTCGAGAATGGATCCGATCACGCTGCGAAACCGGCTGCTGGTGGCCACGGGTATGTGGCGAGAGGCGACCGGGGAGCCGCTCCCGCGGATGCCACCCGGGGACCCTGCCGAACAGGTCCAGGCCTTCGAGCTGCAGCTCGTCAACCGGTTGTGGGAGGGCGCCACGCCCGAGACCGCGAGGGAGGTCGCCGACCGCACCTGGGACCTGGTCCACGACCGTGAAGACCGAGATCCGGTCAAGGCGCGCGTGATTGAGTGCCACGAGGCGCTGGCGCGGATGACGCGGCTCGGGGACTGAGCCGAATGCCACGAGGCGCCTGCGCGGATGACGCGGCTCGGGAACTGGGCCGATGACCGAGGAGCGAGCACCGCTGCGCCACGAGCGCCACTACACGCTCGAGCAGGCCAACGCCGTCCGCGACTGGGTCAGCGCGCGCGTGAGCTGGATCCGCGATGCGCGAACCGAGCTGATCGCGCTGGGCGCTCGGGCGGCGGACGCGGTCCGGGCAATCGAGCCACAGGACGGTGGGTCCTATCCGGGGCGCGAGGTGGCGCGCCCGCTGGTCGAGCTCAGCCGCGCCGTCGGCGAGCTCGAAGCGGTCGACGTCGTGTTGCGCGACGTCGACCGGGGCCTGGTCGACTTCCCGTCCCTCCGTGACGGCGAGGAGGTGTACCTCTGCTGGCTGCTCGAGGAGCGGGAGATCGGGTTCTGGCACGAGCCCGACGCTGGCTTCGCCGGTCGCCAGCCGCTCTAACCGAGCTGCGGCCTAACGCGCCCGTCGGGCAACTCCCGGGGTGTCGCGGGTCAGGTGACGCTCGGCGCCGGCTCGGGCTCGGCCGCGGCGGGAACGCGCGGCAAGCCGGCCGCGGCGTAGGCGTCGACCTCGTCGAGCGTTTCGCGGTCAAGCAGTGCCGCGACCAGCGAATCGAGGTTGTCGCGGTGCGAGCGCAGCAGATTGGTCACTTCGGCGTATGCGCTGTCGACGATCCGCCTGACCTCTTCGTCGACCATCCGCTGCGTCGCCTCCGAGGTCTCGGACACTCCCGGCAGCAGCGGCCCCATCCCGTCCATCGGGATCACCGCGATCGGCCCGATCGCCGGGCTCATCCCCCAGCGGCCGACCATGTGGCGGGCGATCTGCGTCAGGTGCTGGATGTCGGATTCGGCACCGGTCGTCATGTCCCCGAACGCGATCTCCTCGGCGGCGCGCCCGCCCAACGCAACCTTGATCTGGCCGAGCAGATGGCGCTGGTCGAAGTTGAAGCGGTCCGCGTCGGGCGCCGAGAAGGTCACGCCCAGCGCGCGGCCACGCGGGATGATCGACACCTTGCGGACGGGATCGGCGCCCGGCGTGAGCATTCCGACGATCGCGTGTCCGGACTCGTGATAGGCGGTCCGGCGGCGGTCCTCCTGGCTCAGCATCACCTTGCGCTCGGCTCCCAGCACGATCCGCTCCAGCGCGATCG
Organism: uncultured Solirubrobacterales bacterium; assembly: GCA_963799745.1. Lineage (GTDB taxonomy): Bacteria > Actinomycetota > Thermoleophilia > Solirubrobacterales > Solirubrobacteraceae > Palsa-465. The sequence goes on from CAWCYH010000004.1 coordinate 249,085, forward strand.
AGAAGTCCTCCGGGATGACGGCGTCGTGATTTAGCCGGGCGGCGAGCAGCGCGGCCTCGTTGACGAGGTTGGCCAGATCGGCCCCGACCATTCCGGGAGTGGACGCCGCCAGCGCGCCGAGGTTTACCTCCGGAGCGAGCGGCACCGATCGGGTATGCACGCGCAGGATCGCCTCGCGACCGGCGCGATCGGGCGGCTGGACGTTGACGCGCCGGTCGAAGCGGCCGGGGCGCAGGAGCGCGGGGTCGAGGATCTCGGGCCGGTTCGTCGCACCGAGCACGATCACCCCCGTGCGGGGGTCAAAGCCGTCCATTTCGGTCAGGATCTGATTGAGGGTCTGCTCGCGCTCGTCGTGGCCGCCCGAGATGTTGGGGCCACCGGCCGACCGGGCGCGCCCAATCGCATCGAGCTCGTCGATGAACACGATCGCCGGCGCGGCCCCCTTCGCCTGCTGGAACAGATCGCGCACGCGCGAGGCGCCGACGCCGACGATCATCTCGACGAACTCCGAGGCCGACATCTGGAAGAACGGAACGCCGGCCTCGCCGGCGACCGCGCGGGCGAGCAACGTCTTGCCAGTGCCGGGCAGCCCGCTCAGCAGCACTCCGCGGGGGATCCTGCCGCCGAGCCGGAGGTACTTGTCCGGGTTCTTGAGGAAGTCGACGATCTCGGTCAGCTCCTCCTTGGCCTCGTCGATGCCGGCGACGTCCTTGAAGGTGACCGGCTGGTCGGCGCCTTCCACCCGCCGCGCGCGCGAGCGCCCGAACGACATCAACCCGCCGGCACCGCCGGCGGCGGTGGCCGCGCGGCGCATCACGAACACGATCAGCAGTACCAGCAGCAGCGTCGGCCCGAACCCGAAGATCAGGCTCTCCAGCAGCGAGGGGCCGCTGTCCGGGTTGTTCGCGTCGATCGTGACGTTGTGCGCCTTTAGCAGCGCGAACAGCTGCGAGCCGTCCGCGAACGACGGCACCTGCGTGGAGAAGTTGGTCGTCGCCGGCGCGCTGGATTCCTCCGGCGGGTATTTCAGCGCCTTCTTGAAGCTGCCCTGGATGGCATCGCTGGTCGATGAGATCTGGCTCACGTTGTTGCCCTCGACCTGGGCCAGGAAGGTGGGGCTGTAGGGGATTCGCACGCGAGCGTTGGGCTTCAGCGCCTGGGTGGAGATCCACAGATTCAGGGCCAGCACCGCGCCGATCAGGAGTACGACCAGCCAGCGCGCCTTCGGTCCCTTCGGCGCGCCTGGCGAGGCGCCCTGGCGCCCACGGCCGTCCGGTGCGGGAGTCACCCGCCATCCCGAGGTCACCCGCGTCGGCGGCTCGCTGGGCCTGCCTCTCGGAGTGGCTTGGCGCCGTGCCGGTTCCTCGGCCATGGTCCAATTGTGACAAGCCCCTCTACCTGGCTGATCAGGCTCTTCGCGGGCCTTGAGGGATGATTCAGGAAGCATCGAATCCGGGCTTCTAATGCGCATCCAGCCGTAACCGGAACGACTCCGCCCCGACGACGCCGGCGCCCTCCGCCGCGGCGCGATCGGCGAGCCACCGATCGGAGGTCACCACGATCACGTTGGCGGGATCGCGATCGGCCCGCAGCCGGCGGACGATCTCGTCATCGGCCGCATTGCGCTTGGGCCGCGGAGCGTGCGCCACCTCGATCACCGAGGAGCGGATCGGCGGCGAGGGCGGCCGCTCGAAGACCACCGTCACATCCTCTCCGTCGGCTGACGCCCACCGCTCGAGCAGGTCGACGAGGCGCAGCATCGCGGCGTCGCGATCCTTCCACCACGCATCGGGCCGCGTGCCGATCACGTTCATTCCGTCGACGAGCCAGCGCATCAATCGTCCGCGTGGGGCGTGCGCCGCGCCCGTTTGCGTTCGGCTTGCCGGCGCTTGGTCTCCAGCCGCCGGCGTCGTGCCGCCTCGCTCGGCTTCGTGGGACGGCGCTGGCGGGGGACGGTCAGCGCGCTCTCGAGCCTGCGGCGTAGGCGCTCGAGCGCGAGCTCGCGATTGCGCGCCTGACTGCGAGCGTCCTGCGCGACCGCGACGACTCGGCGACCATAACGGGCGCTGATCCGCCGCTTCTGCTCGTCGCTGAGCGCATTGGAAGCATCAACGTCGAATCCCGCCTCGATCCGCGACGCCGTGACGTTCGCGTGTTGGCCGCCCGGCCCCGAAGAACGCGACGCGCGAACCACGATCTCGCTCAACGGGACGGCGGCATGGCGACCGAGCTGCATCGGATCTTCCATCGTCTCGAAGGATGAACTGTTTCTGAGTCGTGAAACGGGCGGCCGCCGGCGTGGCCCTCGTGTCCACGCCGTGATACCGTGGCGCGGCGTAAGGCCGCCCACAGACGGCGGCGCCAAGTAGGTGCAGGCCCCGGGGTACGTGCGAAGCATCCTCCGCGGTAGCAGCACTTCAAGCTACGGAGGAGCACTCCACATGCCAACAGGCACAGTCAAATGGTTCAGCGACGAGAAGGGGTTCGGCTTCATCACTCCCGATGAGGGCAGCCGGGACCTGTTCGTCCATCACTCGAGCATCAACTCCGACGGCTATCGCTCGCTCGCGGAGGGCGCGAAGGTGTCCTATGAGGAAGAGGCCGGTCCGAAGGGGCCGAAGGCGATCAACGTCCAGAAGATCTAAATAGGTCTGTGATGGGGGCGCATGCGCCCCCATCCGCCGGCCGCATGCGGCCGGCGCGGATCGGTGCATGCACCGATCCGATCATTATCCGGGAAATGGCGGACTGGGCCACCATCTCATCGCTTGCCACCGCCGGCGGCACGCTGGTGCTGGCGATTGCCACGTTCGGATCGACCAGGTCCGCGAACCGCTCGGCTCGCGTCGCTGAGCGGTCGCTGCTGGCGGGGCTGCGACCGCTGCTCATCCCGTCGCGGGAGGACGATCCCGTCGAGCGGGTACGGTTTGGCGATGGGGAGCTGCTGACCGTGCCCGGACACGGCGGCGCGATCACGTTCTCGAACGGCAACGTGTACATGGCGATCGCGCTTCGAAATGGCGGCAGCGGGCTGGCGGTGATCCACGGTTGGCGGACCGAGGTGGCGGAGCGAACCGGCAGTCTGGCGCCGTCGACGCAGGATTTCCGCCGCCAGCAGCGCGACCTCTACATTCCCGCCGGCGACACCGGGTTCTGGCAGGGCGCGGTCCGCGATCGCAACGATCCCTGCTACGAGGAGCTGCGCTCTGCCGCCGTCAACGAGCAGCGCTTGATGGTCGATCTGATCTACGGGGATTACGAGGGTGGTCAGCGGACGATCACGCGCTTCGCGATCAGCCCCTGGCCGGACATCGAGGGGGAGCGGGCCGAGGTCCTCAGGTACTGGAGTGTCGACCGTGACGATCCAAGGTAGGACCGCTCAGGCGATGGGCACGCGGTTAAAGAAAGGCTGGCGGCTTCGCAACATCGGCGCGCGGCGTCTAGGCTCGTGCGTACAATCGGTAAGTAGCTGAGTATTTATGCGGGAAGCTGGGCGCACCAGGGAGGAATTGACGTGAGCAAGGCCGTCGTAGAGCGCGAGCGGGTCGTCGTCCGCTTCGCGGGCGATTCCGGGGACGGGATGCAGCTCGCCGGCAGCCGCTTCACCGACGCGACGGCGGTGGTCGGCAACGATCTCGCCACGCTTCCGAACTTCCCGGCCGAGATCCGGGCTCCCGCCGGCACGCTGGCCGGCGTGTCCGCGTTCCAGATCCATTTCGCCTCGCGGGACATCCTCACGCCCGGCGACGCGCCGAACGTGCTCGTGGCGATGAACCCCGCCGCGCTCCGGGCCAACCTCCCAGAGCTCGAGCGTGGCGCGATGATCATCGTCAACGAGGACTCGTTCACGAAGCGCAACGTCGAGAAGGCCGGCTACGAATCGAATCCCCTGGAGGATGGATCGCTCAGCGGCTATCGCGTCCACCGGATCCCAATGACCACGCTTACCCAGCGGGCCGTCGAAGGCATCGAGGACGCGTCGACACGCGACGCCGGCCGCGCCAAGAACCTGTTCGCGCTGGGCGTGCTCTCGTGGCTCTACGGACGCCCGGCGGAGGTCACCAAGCAGTGGATCGAGCAGAAGTTCGCTCGTAAGCCCGCGGTTCTGGAGGCCAACCTCGCCGCGTTCAACGCCGGATGGTCGTTCGGCGAGACCACCGAGCTGCTGGACGTCCAGTACCGGGTCCCCCCCGCCACCGACGTCGCGCCCGGCGTGTATCGCAACGTCAACGGCACGACGGCGCTATCGCTGGGCCTGATCGCCGCGAGCGTGCGCAGCCGCCTGCCGCTGGTGCTCGCGAGCTATCCGATCACGCCGGCGTCCGAACTGCTTCACGAGCTCTCCCGCCACGCCAGCTTTGGGGTCAGCACGATCCAGGCCGAAGACGAGATCGCCGCGGCGGGTATGGCGCTCGGCGCCGCGTTCGGCGGACGTCTCGGGGTGACGGCCACGAGCGGGCCGGGGATGGATCTGAAGGCGGAGACGATCGGCCTCGCCGTCGCCCTGGAGCTGCCGATGATCGTCGTCGACGTGCAGCGCGCCGGGCCCTCGACGGGGATGCCGACCAAGACCGAGCAGTCCGACCTTCTGATGGCGCTGTACGGCCGGCACGGGGAGTCGCCGCTGCCGGTGATCGCGCCGAGCACCCCCGGCAACTGCTTTGACGTCGCCTTCGAGGCGGCGGCGATCGCGATTCGCTACCGCACCCCGGTGATCATCCTGTCCGACACGTTCCTCGCGTCCTCCTCCGAGCCGTGGATGGTGCCCGCCGTCTCCGAGCTGCCCCAGATCGATCCAGGGTTTACGGGGGCGCCGGCCAACGGTGGCGCGGCGAGCGGTGGCGCCGGGGCGAGCGGCGGCGCGGGGGCGAGTGGCGGCGCCGGGGCAAGCGGCGGAGCGCATGCGAGCGGCGGCGATCCGGTCGAGGAGTTCCTCCCCTACGCGCGGGATGAGAATCTCGCCAGACCCTGGGCGGTGCCGGGCACGCCGGGGCTGCAGCACCGGATCGGCGGCCTGGAGAAGTCCGATGGCACCGGCAACATCTCCTACGACGCCGCAAACCACGCGCGGATGACCGAGCTGCGCGCCGCCAAGGTTGCGGGCATCGTGCGCGAGGTACCGAGGCTGACCGTCGACTCAGAGCCGGACGCTCGGCTGCTCGTGCTGGGCTGGGGCTCGAGCGAGGGGGCGATCCGCGCGGGCGTGCGCCGGGCCCGGCTCGAGGGCCACAAGGTCGCGTGCGCTCATCTGCGCCACCTCAACCCGCTGGCCGCCAACACCGGCGACGTGCTGAGGTCCTTTGACCGGGTGCTGGTGCCGGAGATGAACACCGGGCAGCTGGCGCAGGTACTGCGGGCGAAATACCTGGTCGACGTCGAGTCCTTCTGCAAGGTGCAGGGCCAGCCCCTGTTCGCCGGCGAGATCGAGCAGCAGATCGCGGAGCGGCAATGAGCGTGGTGACGAAGCACGGAAACGGCGGCCACGGCGATGGCGGGGCGGCTGCCTTCACGAAGGCCGACTTCCAGTCCGACCAGGAGACGCGCTGGTGCCCGGGGTGTGGCGACTACGCCGTGCTGTCGGCCGTCCAGCAGTTCATGCCCGAGCTCGGGATCCCGCCCGAGCGGATCGTCTTCATCACCGGGATCGGGTGCGCGGGCCGGTTCGCGTACTACATGAACACGTACGGGATGCACGGCATCCACGGTCGCGCGCCGGCGCTCGCCACCGGCCTGGCGACGGCGCGTGAGGACCTCTCGATCTGGGTCGTCACCGGCGACGGCGACTCGCTCTCGATCGGCGGCAACCATCTGATCCATGCGCTGCGCCGGAACGTCCCGGTGAAGATCCTGCTGTTCAACAACCAGATCTACGGATTGACGAAGGGCCAGGCCTCCCCGACGTCTGAGCTGGGGAAGATCACCAAGTCCACCCCGTTCGGCGTCTCCGACCACCCGTTCAATCCGATCGCGCTCGCGCTTGGCGCGGAGGCCACGTTCGTGGCCCGCACGATCGACCGCGATCGCCGTCATCTGACCGAGGTGCTACGCGCCGCGGCCACCCACGAGGGCTCGGCGCTGGTTGAGATCTACCAGAACTGCCCGGTGTTCAACGACGCTGCATTTGCCGCGCTGACCGAGAAGGACGTCAAGGACGCCAATCAGATTCGGCTCGAGGCGGGCAAACCGATCCGGTTCGGCGCCTCCGACGAGCGGGGCGTGGCGCGTGGCGATGACGGCGGCCTGCGGATCGTCGACATCGCGTCGGTCGGCGAGGACGCGCTACTCGTCCACGACCCCCATCGCTTCGATTCGGGCCTGGCGTTCTCGCTGGCGAGACTGGCCGAGGATCCCACCGGTCCGACCCCGATCGGAATCTTCCGCGACATCGAGCGTCCGGTGTACGGCCGCACCGGCCGGGTCGCCACCGAGACACCCTCGGGCGAGCAGCTCGGCGAGCTGCTGCTCAGCGGCGACACCTGGACCGTGGGTCAGTCCTCCTGAAACCGCCAGAGCCGTCGAATCCACGTTTAGCCTGATCCGCCCTGAGTACGCTCATAGAAGTGCGTATTCCGGAGATCGAGCTTCTGTGGTGGGAGGGCTGTCCCTCGACGGGGCGTGCGCTCGACGAGCTGCGTCAGGCGCTACGGGCCGTCGGCATGGGCGACGCCGAAGTCCGGATGCGCGAGATCCAGACCGATGCGGACGCCGAACAGGCTGGCTTCCCGGGCTCACCGACGATCCTGATCGACGGCGTTGACCTGGTTCCGGCCGGCGCCGAGGAACCGAGCGGCTTGAGCTGCCGCGTGTATCGCCGCCGCGACGGACGAATCGCTCCAACCCCCGATCCCGACGACCTGCGCGAGGCGCTCGGGCGAGCTCTCGCGCGCCAGGAGGTGAATCGATGACGTTGACGATTGGTGAACGGGCGCCGGGCTTCGAGCTGCCCGATACCGAGGGCAGGCAGTGGTCCACTTCGGACGGTGGCGCGTCGGCAACGGTGGTGGTGTTCACGTGCAACCACTGTCCGTATGCGCTCGCCTGGCATGACCGGATCGCGCAGGTCGCGCGTGACTACGCCGACCGTGAGGTGCGGATCCTGGCCATCAACTCGAACGACAGCGACCGTTATCCCCGTGACTCATACGAGGCGATGAAGCGGCGGGTAGCGGCCGAGGAGTGGCCGATGCCGTATCTGCACGACGCCTCCCAGGACGTGGCCCGGGCATATGGCGCCAAGACGACGCCGGACGTGTTCGTGATCGACTCCGGCGGGCGGCTGGCCTACCGTGGCGCGCCCGATGGCGACTACGACGCTCCGGCTGAGAACGCCCAGTGGTTGCGGGCCGCCCTCGACGCGGTGCTCGCCGGGCGGGAGCCCGACCGTCCGGAGACCAAGCCGGTCGGGTGCTCGATCAAGTGGAAGCAGTAGCGCCGGGTCAGGGCTCGGCGACGGAGCCGTCTGGGGGATCGAGCGGCAGCCCCGCCGCGCTCCACTCGAGCAGACCCCCGGCCATGTTGTGCGCATCGAACCCCGCGCCCCGGAAGGCCTCCGCCGCCATTGCCGAGCGGCTGCCGCTGCGGCAGTAGAAGACGACCGGCTGCTCGCGATCGATCGTTTCGCTCTGCGCCCCGAGCTCCATCAGCTCGATCAAGCGGTCGCCCGTGATCCGGCCGGCTTCGTGCTCGTGGGGCTGGCGCACGTCGATCAGCTGGATCTGGCCGCGCTCGAGTAGCTCGGCGACCTGGTGCGGCGTGTAGTCCGCCATCTCCCCGAGCCTAGCGCCGAGTCGCGGGGCCAGGTCTGCAACGGATCGTTCAAACCGGGGGGCTGACATGCATCCTGCAGTTGATGTAGGCTGCCCGCCGACAAAAACCCAGCCGAATCCCCGGGACGCCCAACGACCGGGGAGCGGGGAACCCACAGGAGCCGACCTGGCTCCTTGGGGCGAATCGCCGGATCTCCGGCGTAGCGCGACTCTTTCAGCGCGAGCCCGACAGCTAACCCCGCAGGCACACGAAAGAGAAGGGGTTAGTGGTGACCGACAACGGCTTTCCACGAGGCGTCCGCGATGCCGTAGTCGGCGTTCTCGCGCTCGGCTTGACGTTCGCGCTCGTGCTGCCCGTCGCGGCGGCGGCCAAGAATCCGCCGCCCACTGGGGGGGCGGCTCTGTTCGGGACCGAGGCGACGGTGTCCATAAGCTCCGGTCAACACCACTACTCGGGTGGCTCGCTCCACATGGGAGATCGGGTTCTGCGCCCGGGCATGAAGGGTCACGACGTGCGCGTGCTCCAGGCCTACCTGAGCATGGCCGGCTACCAAACCAGCGTGGATGGCCAGTTCGGACCGACTACCGAACAGAACGTGATCGCGTTCGAGCGCTCGCGAAACCTGCGGACAAACGGGGTCGTCACGTGGACCGTCTCGCAGACGCTGCGGCTCGTCGTGGCGGAGATCGCCACCAGCGCTCCGCCGGTCCGCAGCGCACGGGTGGTCGGCGGGCTCGCAATCGCCCCCTCCGACGCTCCGGCCGCGGTCAAAGCGGTGATTGCCGCGGCCAACCGGATCGCGTTCAAGCCGTACGTGTACGGAGGCGGTCACGGCAGCTGGAACTCGTTTGGTTACGACTGCTCGGGTTCGGTCAGCTACGCGCTGCACGGCGGCAACCTGCTCTCGGTCACCGAGGACTCCACCCAGCTCGAGTCATACGGCAGCGGCGGCCCGGGCCGGTGGATCACGATCTGGGCCAATGGCGGCCACGCCTACATGTACGTCGCGGGGCTGCGCTTCGACACGGCCGCGCAAGGCTCGACCGGAGGGTCGCGGTGGACCTCGGCGGGCACCTCGAACGCCGGCTTCGTCGAGCGCCACCCGTCCGCGTACTGAGTGGTTCCCGGGAGCCACTGAGCCGGAGCGTCCGAACTCCGTCGGTATCAGCGGCGGACACGCGGTCCGCCGCTGACATCGTGGCCGGCTTCGATCAGGTGTTTGCCAGTTCCCGTACCTGGGTCAGACGGAAGCTGTTCCCCGAGGGGTCGCGAAAACCGGAGTCGATCCCGTACGGCCGCTCCTCGGGCTCCTCGGTGAACTCCACCCCGCGGCGTTTGAGCTCCTGGTAATCGGCCTGGACGTCGTCGGTGGTGAGGAACACCGTCCCGGCGAAGCCCTTGGCCATCAGCGCGCGAACCTGCTCGGCGGTCTCGGTGTCCATCACCGGCGGGCCCGGAATCGCCATCAGCACGATCCCGATGTCTGGCTGGCCCACCGGTCCGACCACGAGCCAGCGGAAGTTGCCCAGTTCCGGGAGCGTGGCGTCGGAGCGCACCTCCATCCCGAGCTTCTTCGTGTAGAACGCGAGCGCCTCTTCCTGGTCGTGGACCCACAGTTGCGCGACTGACATCTTGACCATCTGGTCCTCCTTCGGATTGACTGCTCGCGACACTAATCCGGCGCCGAGCCGTTGTCTTCTCGAAACGTGCGGCGTTGGGGGCGTCCGTAGAACCTCACCACGCACGCCGGGACGAGGGCCTGGTCGGCGGCCGGTGGGAACGACGCTCGGTAGGCCGTGGGGGACAGGCCGTAGGTACGGGTGAAGCTGGTGATGAACGAGCCGAGGCTCTGGAGGCCGACCGAGAAGCAGATGTCGGTGACGGAGCGGTCGGTGCTTCGGAGCAGAGCCGCCGCGCGCTCGAGCCGCCGGGTCAGCAGGTATCCATGCGGCGATTCCCCGAACGCGCGGCGGAACTCACGACTGAAGTACGCTCGCGAGAGACCGGCGGCCCGAGCGAGATCGTCCACGTCCAGCGGCTCGGAGTAGCGGGCGTCGGCCAAGTCCTTGGCTCGCAGGAGGTGACGGGCCGGCGGGACGAAGGCCATGGCCCAGTATCGCTACTGCAGGCGCTCTATGAGCATCGCCTGCCCCATCCCGCCGGCGACGCACATCGACTCGATCCCGTAGGTGCCGCCAATGCTCTGGAGGCCGTTGATCAGCGTCGTCATGATCCGGGCCCCGGTCATCCCGAACGGATGGCCGAGGGCGATCGCGCCTCCGAACGGGTTGAGCTTCTCGTCGGGAATGCCCAGCTCGTCCTGGCACGGAACGATCTGCGCCGCGAATGCCTCGTTGATCTCGACGATGTCGACATCGTCGATCTTCATCCCCGTCTCCTTGAGCAGCGCCTGGATCGCGGGAATCGGACCGAGGCCCATGATCTCCGGGCGGATGGCCGCCACGGTCGAGCCTAAGATCCGAGCCTTTGGCGAGAGACCCAGCCGCTTGGCTTTCTCCTCCGACATCACCAGGACCGCGGCGGCGCCGTCGTTGAGCGGACAGGAGTTGCCGGCGGTGACGGTTCCGTTTTCCCGGAACGCAGGCTTGAGCTTGGCGAGTACGTCCACCGTCGTACCGGGGCGCGGCCCGTCGTCTTTGTCGACGACGGTCTCGGACACGTCGATCTCGTTGCCTTCCTTGTCGACATCCTTGTGCGCGGGCACGGTGACGGGAACGATCTCGGCGTCGAAGTGGCCCGAGTCGCGCGCCTCGACAGCCCGATTCTGAGACATCACCGCCCACTCGTCCTGTTGCTCGCGGGTGACACGGCAGCGCTCGGCGACATTCTCCGCCGTCAGCCCCATCGGGATGTAGACGTCGTACGCGGACCCGTCTGAGCCGTTCAGCTTCGGGTGCTTGGCCTCGTCCATCATCCCGGCGCCCAGACCTGCTCGCGAGACCGCCTCGACTCCGGCTGCGACGTACTGATCCCCCTCGCCGACCTTGATCGCATGGAAGGCCATCCGGATCGTCTGAAGCGAGGAGGCGCAGAAGCGGTTGACGGTGCAGGCCGGCACGTGATGGTCGACGCCGGCCAGCAATGACGCATTGCGCCCGACGTTGTATCCCTGCTCGCCGATCGACGAGGCCGCGCCCATCATCACGTCGCCGGTCTCGGCGAAGTCGACGTCCGGATTGCGCTCGATCAGGGCGCGGATCGGGATCGCGGCGAGCTCGTCGGCACGGACGGACTTCAGCGAGCCTTTGATTGCACGCCCGATCGGGGTGCGGATTGCGTCGACGATCACTGCCTCTGGCATTTCGCGGGGCCTCCTCGAAGAATTGAGGGCGGGATCCTAGACCGCGACCGTCCTGCGAAGGCTCGAGCTCACAGGCCCAGCCCTCGCACGCCCTTCTCGTTCCAGCCGAGGTGGTGGGCGAGCTCATGACGGACGGTCCGGGTCACCTGCGCCTTGAGCAGGTCGGGATCGTGCCCGAAGTCACGGAGCAGGGTGTCACGGAAGATCACGATCCGGTCGTGGAAGAAGTCATGCGCGACCGTGTCCCCCTGGTAAAGGCCGTATGCGCGCCGCCGGCGCCCGCCGTCGGAGACGACCACGGCGACGTGCTCAAGCGCGCGATGGAACTCGAGTGGCAGGTCGTCGATCGCCGAGCGAACCAGGACCCTGAAATCCTCCTCGTCGTAGGGATCGAACAGGTCCTCGTCCTCGCTATCGCCCTCGTAGTCTTCGCTATCGCCCCACGACTCCTCGGCCGCCAGGCGCTCCGCCCGCTGGACGAGCGCCTCGAACTCTTCCTCGGACTCCGGGTCGCGCCAGCCGGCCAGGCGGATCATCACCAGCACCGCCGCACCGCCGATGATCACCGCGCCGGCGCCGAAGATGGCGAGAGCCTGGAGCAGGCGCAGCGGAAAATCGTCGCTGAACCCGGCGATCAGGCTGGCGGCGCCGAGGCCCACGGTCAGGGCCGCGAGCGCGGAGAGCAGGATGCGGCGGGCAGTTGGCGGCGCGCCACTCACCGGCTAGCCCATGGCCCTGGCAATCACGAGCCGCTGGATCTCGTTCGTGCCCTCGTAGATCTGGGTGATCTTGGCGTCGCGCAGCATCCGCTCGACCGGGTACTCCTTGACGTAGCCGTAGCCGCCGAGGACCTGGACGGCTTCGACCGTCACGGCCATCGCCACGTCAGAGCAGAACAGCTTCGCCATTGCCGAGTACTTGCCGATCTCGTGAGCAGCTGGATGACTCTGACGCGGCTCGTCATCGGCGAGGCTGGATGCCGAGCGAGCCGCGTCGGAGCGGTCGATCTTGGCGCACGCCTGATAGAGCAGCTCGCGCCCTGCCGCGCACTGCGTCTCCATATCGGCGAGCTTGAACTGGATCGCCTGGAAGGAGTTGATCGGCTTGCCGAACTGCTTGCGCTCGCCGGCGTAAGCGGCCGCGTAATCGGTCGCCCCCTGGGCGATGCCGAGCGCCTGGGCGGCCACCCCGAGCCGGGAGCGGTCGAGAGTTGACATCGCGACCTTGAACCCCTGGCCGACCTCGCCGACGATGTTCTCGAGCGGAACGCGGACGCCGTCGAAGATCGGCTGGCCGGTCGGGGAGCCGCGGATCCCCAGCTTGTGCTCGAGCTTGCCGACGCTGAAGCCGGGACGGTCGGACTCGACCACGAACGCCGTGATGCCGCGCGAGTGGCCGGCCTGCGGGTCGGTGACCGCGAACACGACATAGAAGTCGGCGATGCCGAGGTTCGTGATCCAGTTCTTGGTCCCGTCGATCACCCACTCCTCGCCGTCCCGCACGGCGCGAGTCAACATCCCGCCGGGGTCTGAGCCTGCGTCCGGCTCCGAGAGCGCGAACGCCGGGCTCCACTCGCCCGACGCGCAGCGGGGCAGGAACCGCTCCTTCAGCGCGTCGGACCCGAACAGCTTGATCGGCAGGGTGCCGAGCTCCTGGATCATGAGGATCAAGGCGGTTGAGGCGCACGCTTTGGCGATTTCCTCGACCGCCATGTTCAGCATCAGCGTGCCGGTGCCGGTGCCGCCGTATTCGGTCTCGAACGGAAGACCGAGGATGTCCTGTTCGGCGAGCAGTCGGCGCAGGTCGTGGGGATACTCGGCCTTCTCGTCGATCTCCGCGGCGCGCGGGGCGATCCGCTCGCGCGCGATCTGCCGGATCGTGTCGCGGAAGTCGAGATGCTCCTGCGGGATCGTGTACAGCTCAGCGAGGGCCGACATCACTTACCAATCGTACGTGACCGCAGTCGGCTGGTGCCGGGCACGCGAGTGCGAAAGCGCCGAAGGTCATCGCGGCGGCATCCGCAGAGCTCCGTCGAGCCGGATCACCTCGCCGTTGAGCATCTCGTTCTCGACGATGTGAGCGGCGAGCGCGGCAAACTCATCGGGACGTCCGAGCCGGGAGGGGAACGGCGCCGCGCGACCGAGTGCCTCGCGCGACTCTTCCGGCAGCGCTGCCAGCAGCGGCGTGTCGAACGTACCTGGCGCGATCGTGCACACCCGGATTCCGGCGCTCGCCAGATCGCGCGCGGCGGGCAGCGTCAGGCCGACGATGCCCCCCTTGGAGGCCGCATAGGAAACCTGCCCGATCTGGCCATCGAACGCCGCGATCGACGCCGTGTTCACGCACACGCCGCGCTCCCCCGAACTCGTCGGCTCGCCCGGCAGCATCGCGGCAGCCGCGAGGCGCAGGACGTTGAAGGTGCCGATCAGGTTGACCCTGATCACGGTCTCGAACGGCTCGGGGCCGTGGGGACCTCGCTTGCTCGCGATCCGCTCGGCCCAGCCGATCCCCGCACAACAGACGCAGATCCGCAGTCCACCTTGCTCGGCGGCGGCGCCGACCGCGGCCTGGACGGTGTCGGGGTCGGTCACGTCCGTCCGGACGAACGCGGCCCGTTCGCCGAGCTCCGCGGCGAGCGCCGCGCCGCGCTCCTCGTTGAGGTCTGCGATCAGCACCCGCGCTCCTGCGGCGTACAGTCGGCGCGCGGTGGCCTCGCCCAGTCCCGAGGCGCCACCGACGATCAGCGCGCCGTTGCCGTTGATCTGCATGGTGGAGAACCCTACTGTTCTCCTCGTGCCGGATTCGGATCCACCGCGAAGCCAGGAAAGCGGCGGGGAGCTGGGCACGCCCGCGCCCGCCGAGGCCGATCGGAGCCTCGGCACGCCCGCGCCCGCCGAGGCCGACCGGAGCCTCGGCACGCCCGCGCCCGCCGAGGCCGACCGCCGCGCCGGCACGTTCGCCAGCGCCGCCACCCACCGAAGCGCGGGGACGATCGCCAGCGCCGCGACGGCGTGGAGCTTCGCAACTGCGGGCAGCGCCGGCACCGCCCTGAGCGTCGCCACCGCGGGCAGTGCCGGCACCGCGGCCAGCGTGGCCACCGCGGGCAGCGCCGGGACGGTCCTGAGCGTCGCGACGGCGGGTTCGGTGGCGAGCGCGCTGTCGGCGGCGCTCGCCGGGTGCGCGGCCTGCGTGGCCTGCGTCTCGTGCACCAGGTGCGTCGGGTGCATCGCCTGCGTCGATTGCGACGGGCTGCGGTTCGCGGTGGGGAAGGTCGGCGTGCGGAAGAACCGGTGAAGGTGTGGCGCAGTTTCACTGGGATCCCGACACATACCTGGAGCTGATGCGCGAGGAGGTGCCCGGTTACGACCGCCTCCAGGAGCAGGCCACAGCTGCCACCGGGAGCGGCGCGACGCGAGTGCTCGAGTTGGGAATCGGCACCGGCGAGACCGCGCGACGCGTCCTCGCCCGGCACCCGAGCGCAAGTCTGGTCGGCCTGGACGCCAGCCGCGAGATGCTCGACCAAGCCCGCCGCGTGCTCCCAGACGACCGCGTCGAGCTGCGCGTCGCGCGGCTCGAGGACCCCCTGCCCGATGGTCCGTTCGACGTTGGGATCTCCGCGCTCGCAATTCACCACCTTGACGGCCGCGGCAAGGCGCAGCTGTTTGAGCGCGCCGCCGGGGTCCTGTCACCAGGCGGGCGTCTCGTGGTCGCAGACGTAGTCGTCCCGGAGGACCCCGCCGACGTCGTGACACCGATCGACAACGACTACGACACGCCCAGCAGCATCGCCGATCAGCTCGACTGGCTTGCCCGAGCTGGCCTGGAACCGTCGCTGGCCTGGGCGCACCGCGACCTCGCCGTCATCATCGCCACGCGGCCCCAGCCGCATAGGCCGGCGAACGTCCGGCCGCAGGGGTCAGCGGCGACGTCCCAGTGACAGCGCGAACAGCTGATCGGCGTCGGTGAACCACCGCTCCAGGGAGAGCCCGGCCGCGTCGAAGTCGGCCTCGATCCGGGGTCGGGTGAACTTCGCGCTGATCTCCGTGCGCAGCTCCTCCCCGGCCGCGAACTCGATCCGCAGATCGAGCTCGGCGATCAGCACGGTGCACGGTCGGCTGGCTCGCAGCCGCATGTCGATCCACTCGTGGCGGCGATCGAAGAACGCGATGTGGTCGAACGATTCCGGAGTGAAGTCGGCGTCGAGCTCGCGGTTGAGCACGTGCAGCAGGTTGCGGTTGAACTCGGCTGTGACACCGTCGGCGTCGTCGTAGGCGGCCTCGATCACCGCCGGGTCCTTGACGAGATCGGTGCCGAGCAGCAGCCGGTCCTGGGGGCGCAGCAGCGATGCGATGTTGCGCAACAAGCGGCGGCGGGTGCCTGGCGGGAAGTTGCCGATCGTGCCGCCCAGCAGGGCGACGATCCGCACGGCCCCGTCGGGTTCGGGGATGCGCTCGAGATGGCGTTCGAAATCGCCGATCACGCCATGGACCTGGAGACCGTCATACTCCTGCACGAGCTGGCGCGCGGCGTCCTCGACGACCCGCTCGGAGACGTCGAGCGGGATGTAGCGCTGCAGCGTCGTCGCCTGCGCCATCGCGTCGAGCAGGATCCTCGCCTTATCCGCGGCTCCGGAGCCGAGCTCGACCAGCTCGCCGGCTCCGGTGCGCTGGACGATCTCCCGGGCTTGCTGGCGCAGGAGCTGAGTCTCGGTGCGCGTCGGGTAGTACTCGGGTAGCTCGCAGATGCGCTCGAACAGCTCCGAGCCGCGGGCGTCGTAGAGGTGCTTGGGGGGAAGCTCTTTGAACGGTCGGGTCAGGCCGTCGAGCACGTCATTGGCGAGCGAGCGCTCATCGGCCTCCGAGAGCCACGACTCGATCCGGATGTCAGGGGATTCGAGAACGGCCTTCATCTCAGAGATCCTTCGCGAGTCGGAAGCCGGCGAAGATCTGACGGCGCTGCGGGAAGTCCCAATTGCGGAAGGTGGGGTTGGCCACCCGCCCGCGGGTCGCCCAAGATCCGCCTCGCAGGACCTTGTAGTCCTCGCCGAAGAACACCTCCGAGTACTCCCGGTACGGATAGGGGGCAAAGCCGGGGTAGCCGTGGAAGGTGCTTTCGGTCCATTCCCACACGTCGCCGATCATGCCCAGGCAGCCGTATGGCGAGGCGCCATGCGGGTGGCCACCGGCAGGAGCCGGGCCGCAACCATGGTGGTCCACGTTGGCATGGACGCCGGGGATGGGCGGATCGTTCCCCCACGGGAAGGGCCAGGCGATTTGCTGCTCCTGATCCCAGGTCGCCGCCTTCTCCCACTCAAGCTCCGTGGGGAGGCGAGTGCCGTGCGCGCGGGCGAAGGCGTCGGCCTCGAACCAGGACACGTGGACTAGGGGCTGGTGCGGGTGAAGCGGCTCGAGCCCTCCGAGACGCCACTGCGCGCCCAGGTCCTCCGTCCACGCCGCGGGTCGTGTGATGTCGTACTCCTCCTTCCACGCCCATCCCTCCGCCGACCACCACTCCCGGCGCCGGTAACCGCCGCCCTCGACGAACGTCAGGTAGGTGGCATTGGTGATCGGTGATCGAGCGATCCCGTATGCCCGAACGTCGGTACGGTGGCGCGGACGCTCGTTGTCGTAGGCGAAGCCTGACGCCGGTGCCCCGATCGTGCACGCGCCGGCCGGGATCTCGACGAATTCGAGACCGCTTAAGGGGGGGTCAGGCGTCGGAGGGGGGTCCCGGCGCTCAGGCGGCTCGTAATCGCTGAGCCGTGCCAGGTGGAGGGTCTGGAGCATGGTCTCGTCGTGCTGGTGCTCGTGGCGGAGCACCATCTCGTGCAGGAGGCCGTCGCCGATGCCGCGTTCCTCGATCACCTCGAGCGTCCGCGCTCGAACCTCGTCGAGGTAATCCCGCGCCGGCGCAGATCCGAGGAACGGAAGCTCGCCTCGGTTCCAGCGAGGCGTCTCGAACGCGTCGTAGACGTCGGCGAGGTCGTCGTGCAGCAGCGGCCGACCGCCATAACGGTGAACCAGCCACAGATCCTCGAAGGCGGCAATGTGGCCGAGGTCCCACACCAGCGGGCTCATCAGCGTCGAGTGAACGCGCTCGAGATCGTCGTCGGAGACGGACTTTACGAGCGACAGCGTCCGCTCGCGCGCCTCCTGCAGAGCCTCGACCGTATCGCCCGGCGACAGGGTGGCGGTCGCTCGAGGACAGCTCGCCATCTACGGATTGTCGCATCCTGAGTGGTTCGGAAAATGAACGTGCGGTGACGGCGCTCAGCGAAGCGAGTAGCGGTGGTACAGCGAGCCGTGCCGTTCGAGCAGCCAGATGAGCCGCAACTCCGCCGGATTCGCGAGCTCCGGGCCAGCTGAGACGGAGGGTCCGTGACCGCCGCCGGCGAGCTTCGGCGCGACGGTCAGGAACAGCTCGTCGACGAGCCCCTCGTGCAGGAGCGCGCCGAACAGCGTTGGCCCGCCCTCGCACAGGAGCGAGCGCACCGCGTGGTCGGCTCGCAGCTGCCGCATCACGGTCGTCAACGTCAGCTCGCCGGGGTCGAGACCGACGACCTCGATCTGGGCTCGGGCGGCGACATCGAGGTCGGTCGGCGAGAACACCAAGATCCGCGCCTCCGGCTCGTCGAACAGCGGGATGTCGGCGGGGATCTCGCCGCTGCGGGTGATGATCACCGCCAGCGGCTCCGGGCTCTGCCCGCGCTGCACCCGTCGCCGGCGGCGCTCGGCTTTGCCGAGGATCCGTCCGTAGCGCTCGACGCGCAGCGTGCCCGTGCCCGCCACGATCGCATCGACCTGCTCGCGCAGGCCGTGGAACACCGCGCTGTCGCCGTCATCTCCAAGCGGACCCGAGCGACCTCCGATCGTGGCCCGTCCGTCGACGCTGGCGACGAAGTTCGCGATCGTGTACGGCCGATCGGTGGAGGCGGAGGCGTCGAGCTCGAGCGAGGCGAGCAGGTCGGCTATCTCGATCGTCGTCGCCTCCGGCAGAAGCCGGCGGAACTCCATCAGCCGCGCGAACCTAGCAGTTAGAGTCGCGCTCAGTGCTCGACTGCACCTATCGGGTCCAGATACCGCACCGGCCTGGCCAGCTGGCGCTGGTGGCGGATGCGATCGCACGGGCAGACGGGCTGATCGGCGATGTGGTGACGATCTCGGTCGGCCGTGAGCATTCGATCCGGGAGATCACCGTCGAGGTGCGAGACATCGGGCAGGCGGAGCGGGTGGCGGAACTGGTCGGGGCGCTCGATGGCGTGCGGCTGCTGTGGTATCAGGACCGGGCGCTGATCCGCCACGAAGGCGGAAAGCTCCGCGTCGACGCGATCCACCCCGTCCGCACCGTCCAGGAGATGCGTGACGTCTACACGCCCGGCGTGGCTCGGGTCTGCAAGGCGATCGAGTCGGATCCGAGCCTGGCCGGGCGTTACACGATGATCTGGCGGAGCGTGGCGATCTGCACGAATGGCACGCGAGTGCTCGGTCTGGGCGACATCGGGCCGGTCGCGTCGATGCCGGTGATGGAGGGCAAGGCGGTGTTCTACCGCCAGTTCGCCGGGATCTCCGCGATCCCGATCCTGATCGACGCCCCCGACGTCGATCGGTTCGTGGAGACGGTGATGCGGATCGCCCCGACGTTCGGCGGGATCCATCTCGAGGACATCTCGGCACCGGAGTGCTTCGAGATCGAACGGCGGCTGATCGCGGGGCTCCCGCAGCCGGTGATGCACGACGACGTCCATGGAACGGCGGTCGTCTCGGTGGCCGCTGTGCTCGTTGCCTGTCGTCACGCCGGGATCGAGTTGCGCGCCGCCACCGTCGGACAGCTCGGTCTGGGCGCCGCCGGGCTGGGCATCGCCGCGCTGATGGTGGACGGCGGCGCGCGGCGGGTGATCGCGTTCGACCCGCTCGAGGCCGCACATTCCCGCGCGCGCGAGCGGGGAATCGAGATCGTCTCGATGGAGGAGGTGATGCGGTGCGCCGACGTGGTGGTGGCCACCACCGGCCGGCCGGGGCTGATCAAGCCCGCGATGATCCGGCGCGGGCAGGTGATCCTGGCCCTCTCGAACCCAGATCCCGAGATCGCGCCCGAGGACGCCGAACGCGCCGGCGCGGCGTTCGCCGGCGATGGGCGGAGCGTCAACAACGTGCTCGGCTATCCCGGCATTTTCCGCGGCGCCCTGCAGGCCGGTGCCGCAGGCATCAATCGGGACATGAAGTTGGCCGCGGCGCACGCGATCGCGGCACTCGCGCACGACGACGAACTGGTGCCCAACGCGCTCGACCAACGAGTCCACGATGCCGTCGCCGCGGCTGTCCGCGAGGCCGCCGAGCGCAGTGGTGTCGCGCGTCCGGAGCTTGCCACGGCCGGCCTCTGAACCGGTTAGGCTCCGGGACGATGGACTTCACGCGGCTGGACCGGGGAGAGCTGATCGCGACGGTCGGGGGGGTGGTGTTGGGGGTTTCGCTGTTCTTGGCGTGGTACTCGCTGGGCAACCGCTTCGCCACCCTCAACAGCTGCCGTGGCCCGCACAGCTCATGCACCGGATGGCAGTCGCTGACGGTCCTGCGCTTCCTGCTCCTGATCACCGCGGTGGCGCCCGCGATCCTGGCGTGGATCATCATTCGCGGCCACGCGCTCTCATGGCCGCGCGGCGAGCTGACCGCGGTCACGGCCCTGGCGGCGCTGACCTTCACCGTCTTCCGCGGAGTCATCGACAAGCCGGGGTCGCCTCCGAGCGAGATCTCGATCGCCTATGGCTGGTGGCTGGCGTTGGGAGGGGGCCTGTTGATCCTGTTCGGCTCGATCTGGCGCTCACAGGAGGGCGCCGCCCGACGCAAGCCGCCCGGAGTGCTGTGACGGTGTCGAGCTCGCACGACCCCACCCGCCCCGACCGCAACCTGGCGCTCGAGCTCGTGCGCGTGACCGAGGCCGCCGCACTGGCGGCCGCGAGAATGGTCGGCCGCGGCGACAAGGAGGGCGCCGACCAGTCCGCGGTCGACGCAATGCGCAACGTCCTCGATTCCGTGTCGATGAACGGAACGGTGGTGATCGGCGAAGGGGAGAAGGACGAGGCGCCGATGCTCTACAACGGTGAGCGGATCGGCGATGGCAGCCCCCCCGAGGTCGACGTCGCCGTCGACCCGCTGGAGGGCACACGGCTGACGGCGCTCGGCATGCCGAGCGCGATCGCCGTGATCGCGCTATCCGAGCGTGGCGCGATGTTCGATCCGGGGCCGTGCGTGTACATGGAGAAGATCGCCGGAGGTCCGGAAATCGCGGACCTGCTCGATCTCGATCGGCCGCTGCCCGAGACGCTGGCGCTGATCGCCAAGCGCAAGGAGATCGATATCCGCGACGTGATGGTCGTGATGCTCGATCGCGAGCGCCACCACGATGCGATGCGCGAGGTACGCCAAGCAGGAGCTCGGGTGCGGCTGATCATGGACGGGGACGTCTCCGCCGCGATGCTGTCGGTCAGCGACAATTCGCCGGTCGATCTGCTGTGGGGCATCGGCGGGACGCCCGAGGGGGTGATTTCAGCCGCCGCGATCAAATGCATCGGGGGGCAGTTGCTGGGCAGGCTGTGGCCGCGAACCGATCAGGAACGCGAGGCCGCGGTCAATGCCGGTTACGACCTCGCCAGACTGCTCGATGCCGAGGACCTGGTGTCCGGCGACGACGTGTTCTTCTCCGC
The DNA here is from genome assembly GCA_963799745.1 of uncultured Solirubrobacterales bacterium. Lineage (GTDB taxonomy): Bacteria > Actinomycetota > Thermoleophilia > Solirubrobacterales > Solirubrobacteraceae > Palsa-465. Next base: position 269,874 of record CAWCYH010000004.1, read on the forward strand.
GACCGGTGTCACCGACGGCGACGTGCTGCAGGGCGTCCGCTACCAGGGCGATCAGGGAGCGACCACCGAGTCGCTGGTGATGAGGTCGCGGTCGGGGACGGTGAGGCGGATCTCCGCCCGGCACGACCGAGCCAAGCTGCGCGCGCTGACCGGCGTCCGTTACGGCTGAGGCCGGACGGCGTCTCCGGCGGAGGGCTCGGCCGCCATCGGGGACTCGGCCTGAGTTCGCGCGCCGTCGCCGGCGGAGGGCTCGGCCGCCATTGGGGACTCGGCCTGAGTTCGCGCACCGTCACCGGCGGAGGGCTCGCTCGCCATTGGGGCCTCGGCCCGAGCCGGGGCGCCGGTCACCGGCAGCGCGAGCCGGCCCACGCGGGACTCGGCCAGATCGAGTGTTGCCAGCGAGCGCAGGAACGCGTGCGTCACCAGCACGTGGATCGCGGATTGGGTCGCCTCGTACACCGGCGTGCTGAACGACGCTGCGATCGCCGGGTAGAAATTCGCCACCTCGACCTCGATCCGGAGCTTGATCCGCCCGCTGGCATCCGGGTCGCGCTCGCGGCGCACATCCAGCGCGAGATATCCGCACCCGCGCCCCCTGCGCGCGACCAGCAGACCATCGCGGACCCGCCAGCGGACCGTGCCGTGATCGGCCTCGAGCCCGTACTGTGGGGCCTCGAACCGAAGCAACCTGATCGGGCGGATCAGGAACACGACCGAGCGTTCGTTCTCGCCGTACACGACGCGGATCAGTCCCAGCGTCACGCGGGACAGAAAGCGCCAGTAGGTCCGGGCCAGGTTCTCGAGGTTGGTGGCGTTCCAGAGCCGTTCGAGATCCGGCGGAGCCACCGCCAGCTCGGCCGACTGAACCGAGTGCACGCCACCGTCGCGTGCGACGCTGGTCGACTTGCGGGGCGAGACGATCACGGCGCGGGCCGGACGCCGGCCGCGACGGCGGAGCCGCACGAGGATGAGCGTCGCCAGTGCTGCGAGCGCGAGCAGGGCCTGAACCACGACCCCATACTCCCCGTTTTCAGCCGATCAATGCGGAAGCTCTTCAAGTGCCACCCTCGCTCCAGCTTCGAGCTCACCTTGTCCGGGCGGGATCATCGCCAGCGCGTCCGCACCGAGCAGTGAGGTGACCATATTGGAGCCCTGGGGCCCATTCGGAACCGCGACCATGCCCCCCTCGCGCTGCTCGAGGCGGACCCGCAGCGCCTGCTCCCGGCTGGGATTGCGGCGGACCGCCACGCCGAGTGTCGCGCGCCACGGGTGCCTCGGCGAGACGTTCGCGCCTTGGAGCGCTAGCAGCGCCGGACGGGCGAACAGCGAGAAGGTGACGGCCGCGGAGACGGGATTCCCCGGCAGCCCGAATACCAGGCGCCCGTTCCGGGTCCCGAACCAGGTCGGCTTACCCGGCTGGAGCGCGACGCCCCAGAAGACTTGTTCGACGCCCAAGCTCGCGAGCGCTGGCTTGACGTGATCGTGGGGCCCGACCGACACGCCGCCGGAGACGACCACCAACTCGGAGCACTCCAGCGCCTGACCGAGCCCGGCCTCGGTGTCGGCCCGATCGTCGGGCAGCCGCCCTCCATCGCCGACGATCGCGCCGCAGCGGGCTGCGAGCGCCGAGAGCATCGGCGCATTGGAGTTGTGGATCTCGCCGGGACCAAGCGCTTCGCCGGGAGCCCGAAGCTCATCGCCGGTGCAGAGAACCGCCACTCGAGGTCGCCGCGCGACGCTCAGGGAGCCGGCGCCGGCCGCCACGGCGGCGCCCAGCTCGACCGCGCCGAGCCGGGTTCCCGCGCTCAACACCGTCATCCCGGACGGCATGTCCTCGCCCCGGGAGCGGAGGTTCTCCCCCTCCGCGGTGCCGGTCATCGTCTCGATCTGATCCCCATCTGCGCGCACGTCCTCCTGGCGGATGACGGCGGTGGCGCCGCTCGGTACCGACGCGCCGGTGGAGATCCTGACCGCCTGTCCCTCGTCGAGGAAGGGCTCGAATGGTGCCCCCGCCCGCGACTCTCCGATCACCTCGAGTGGTCTGCCGGCGGCCCCCGCGCGTAGCGCAAACCCGTCCATTGCCGAGCAGGGGAACGGCGGCACGTCGCCGGCCGCCCGGACGTCCTCGGCAACGATCCGGTTCACGGCGCTCGCGATCTCGATCCGCTCGGATTCGAGTCTGCCGGTCGCCGTCAGGACCAGTTCTCGAGCCTGGCTCACCGTGATCAGCGTCTGGGCCATTTGCAAGACATTGTCCATCGCCGCGCCCCGTTCTGATCGTCGCGGGGCGAGAACCGCTTATCCCCGTAGAGCGCCCGGCAAGGACACTGCCCCGATCGTCGCGGTCCCCTCGATGCCGATGGCTCGAGCGGTCGCCTCGGTGAGGTCCCAGTCGGCGCTGTGCGCGTAGGGTCCGCGGTCGATCACCGGGACAACGATCGTGGCGCCACCGTAGTAGATCGCCACAGGGGTCCCGCACTTCAGCGTGCGATTCGCCACTCCCAGGGTCCATGGACGCAGGAGCACGCCGCAGGCGGTGCGCTGGCCGTAGAAGCCTGGCCCGTAGATCGTGGCCAGCGACGGCCGGTAGACCGTGATCGTGAGGGTCGGCGAGGCCGCCGCCGTGCCGGCGCTGTCAGCTCGCTGCACCACCGCCCGGATCGCGAACCGGCCGATGTGGTTCGTGGGCCAGACCGTCGAGAACGCTCCGTCCGAGGAGGCGAGGGCATGCGTTGTCGGCGCCCACCTCCAGTGCGTCTCGCGCCCACGTCGCTCGATCTCGACCGTATCCCCGCCGGCGCCCGCGCCGACGTCTCCGGAGAATCGCAGCGGCGTGCGCAGGAGCGCGGAGGCTCGCGTCGCGAGCGTGATCCCGTTGCCGCTGGCCGTCACGGTCAAGTTCCCGGGCCTGATCAGGGGGTTACCGCCGCTCTGAGGCGAGCTGCCTTGGCTCGAGCCGCCCACGGTCGTGCCACCGGATGGCGAGGAGCCTCCCGACGCTGCCTTGACCAACGCGGGCTCCGCAAGCGCGAGCCCACTCACGGCGAGCACGACGGCGAGATAGGTATTGGCGCGTCGATTCACGATCAGCCGGTTCATCCTGTTTTCGCCTGTGCCTACGGGGTGAGCTGACGGGCTCGCGCCTTACTGGGCGCTACGGTCTCAGCGGGACCGATTCGCCCCTGCGGACCTCTGTGGACCGCAAGTGGTTCCCCCGCCGATCGGCCGCGGACGGACGATCGCTCGGCTGGACGGCGCGGAAGTATACGTATCGCGCAAGAAGCGGCGGCGCGCGGGCAGGCGTCGCGCGCCGGCTAGGACGTGGCGCCCCCGGCCGCGGAATGGCGCGGCGCTAGGGACGTGGCGCGCCCGGCCGGGGAATGGCGCGGCGCTAGGGACGTGGCGCGCACGCCCGGGGATGGCACGCCGACTAGGGATGTGGGAGTCGCGCGAGCGCCCCGCGAATCGCCCGGGCGCTGGCGGAGAGCCCGATCTCGGCCAGCTCCGCGGCGGCTTGAACCGCGGTTCCGAGCACGTCCGACCCGTTCGCCGGGACGGGCTTCCGGGTCCGCGGCGCCGGCGGCGCTCCCGCGGGCTGCGCCGGCTGGCGAAGCCGGGCAGGCTTCGACCGCGTACCGGCGCGCCGGGGGGGAATGCTCGGGGGTGAAGCCGCGCGGGTGCGCCGGGCAGGAGGACGCGGCGCGGCGGCCGTTGTTTGCCGCTCCGTGGAAGGGGGCTCCGTTGAAGGGCGTCCCGCGGCTGGGCTCGGTGGCGCGGTGGTGCCCGCCTCTATCCCGCGCGCGGGGCGCTTCTGGCTGCGGCGATGCGGCCGCGTGCGTGGCAGCGAACCGAGGACGTCCGAGGAGCCTTCGCCGGTCATCGAGCCGGATGATCGCGCATTGGGCCGCCGGCCGCGGTCAGCCCGGGCGCGCACGGGCGCGAAATGCGCAGTTCTCGGCGCGAAATGCCCAGTTTGCTCGGCGCAACTTGAAACGGGTAGCCCAGTTCTACGTAGTAATGGTCAGGCAGCCTGTGCTGCCGGGCGCCACCGGAGTGCCCAGGCCGTATTCGGACTGTCCTCGCCCATCCGTGGCGGATTGACTTCAAAAAATATAGTACCTATACTCACGATTCGTATGCTTGAGTAGCGGGCGTGCGCCCTTGTGGCATGCGCCCGCTCTCTGATCCTTAGCGCCCGGTTGGTGTTCCAGACCCGGCGCCTACGACGGAAACGGAAACAGATGTCAGTAGCGGACCTGCAGGAACTCGAAGAGATCAAGGGACTCGTTTCGCGTGGACAGCAGCTCGGCGTGCTCACCTACGCAGAGATCGCCGGCGCGGTCTCCGAGCTCGATCTCGACGAGGCCGACGTCGAGGAGCTGCACGGCTTCCTCGAGCGGGCGGAGATCGAGCTCGTCGAGGAGGTAGACCCAGCCCTCGCGGCCGCCGAGGTGGAGCGGGCGCCGGACAAGCGGGGACGGCGCAAGCCGAAGACCACGCTCGATCTCAAGCCCGACATGACGACCGATTCGCTTCAGCTGTTCCTGAAGGACATCGGCAAGGTGCGACTGCTGACGGCTCAGGAGGAGGTCGATCTCGCCAAGCGCATCGAGCGTGGCGACCTTGACGCCAAGCAAAAGATGGTCGAATCGAACCTCCGGCTGGTCGTCTCAATCGCCAAGAACTACCGCAACCAGGGCCTGCCGTTCCTGGACCTGATCCAGGAAGGGACGCTCGGCCTCGTGCGGGCGGCGGAGAAGTTCGATTACCGCAAGGGATTCAAGTTCTCCACCTATGCGACGTGGTGGATCCGTCAGGCGATCGCCCGGGCGCTGGCCGACAAGGCCCGCACGATCCGGATCCCTGTGCACGTGGTCGAGAAGCTCAACAAGATCGGCCGCGCCGAGCGCAAGCTCGTCACCGAGCTCGGTCGCGAGCCAACCGCGGAGGAGATCGCCGAGGTGACGGGGATCGAGCCCGACGAGGTCGAGTCGATCAAGCGCTCGGCGCAGGCTCCGGTGTCACTCGAGAAGCCGGTCGGCGACGAGGAGGAGTCCGAGTTCGGCCAGTTCATCGCCGATGAGCGCGCCGAGTCACCCTACGAGCGGGCGGCGGAGATCCTCACCAAGGAGGCGCTCCGCGAGGCGCTCGAGAACCTCAGCTATCGGGAGCGCCGCGTGCTCGAGCTCCGCTACGGGCTCGGCGGCGAACATCCCCGCACGCTGGACGAGGTTGGGCGGACGTTTAACGTCACGCGCGAGCGGATTCGGCAAATCGAGAATCAGTCGCTCAAGAAGCTTCAGTCTCTGGCCGAGGCGCAGAAGCTTCGCGACGTCGCCTAGGAGGTCGTAAGGCGGAGGCCGAGCGACTGCTCCGGCAGCGCGCCCGGCCCGTGCTTCAGTTCCTGAAGCATTGCGCTAGAATCGAACTTCTGATGGGCGCGAATGACACTTGTCCGGTCTGCCGTACGGCCGACATCGTGTGCGGCAAATGGACCTTGCTGGTGATCCGGGACCTGGCCGAGGGCCGCTCGCGGTTCTGTGAGCTGGAACGGTCGCTGCAAGGGATCAGCCCTCGCACTCTCTCGCTGCGGTTGCGCGCGCTCGAGGAGGAAGGCGTTGTGGAGCGCCAGACGTTCCCCGAGGTGCCACCGCGAGTCGAGTACGCCCTGACCACCAAGGGCCGGGCGCTCGTGCCGCTGATCGAGGACATGCGCGCCTACGGACGGGAGTGGCTTGGCGCCGATTGCGGCGCGGATTCGCTCCAGGACGCGCCGGCCGCCGAGGAGCGCGAGCCGGCGATCGCCGCGGCCTGATCCGCGCGGATGCGGATCGCGGTCGCCGCGGATGAGCTGGCCGGCGTCGCGGCTGAGCTTCCCGCCGAGCTTCAGCGCCGTGGTCACGAGCCGATCCTCCACGGCGTCTATGCCGACGGCGAGCGCTCCGATTGGGCATGGGCCAGTGAGGCGGCCGCCAAGGATGTGGCCGCGGGCCGCGCTGAACAGGCGATCGTGGCGTGCTGGACCGGGACGGGAGCCTCGATTGCCGCCAACAAGGTCAGCGGTATCCGCGCCGCCCTGTGCGGCGACGCGCAGACGGCTCAGGGCGCACGGCGCTGGAACGATGCAAATGTCCTGGCGTTGAGCCTCAGGCTCACCTCGCACGCCGAGCTCGAGGAGATCCTCGATGCCTGGTTCGCGGGCGGTCGCAGCGAGGACGACGAGGACATCGCGAACGTGGCCCATCTCGTCGCGATCGAACGGATGGACTGAGAGCCGGACGCTGCAACCGGCGTCTCGCCGTGAAGGAGCGGCCCCGATGAGCGCGAAACCGCGAACGTGCGCAACACCACTCTCTACGGGATCCTCGAGGCATTCGCCGCCGACGCCGCCTGCCAGCTGACGGCCGAGCAGGCCAGGGGTGCCGAGATCCCATTCGAGGTGATCGAGGAACACCGTGGCCGCGTTCCCCTGTACTGCTATCGGCCGCTGACCGGCATCTTCATCCGCGAGCGGCTGAGCTTGCTCTCGGCGCTGCCGACGTATGCCCCCGCAGCCCGCGCGCTGGCGGCGCTGAACGGCGCCGCGCACTACCTCCACCAGCGGGGCGAGGCGCGGATCCCCGACCAGCCTCGGGAGCGGGCTGACGCGGCGCTGCGCTCGTTCCTGGGCAGCATCTTCGACGAGCGCAGCGAGTTCGAGCTCGATCCGGCACGATTCGAAGCCGCCTACGCCGAGCTCGAGTCCTCGCTCTACGAGGGCCGATGCGTGATCACGGTGATCGCGCCGCTGATGGGGCTGTCGCTCGACCCCACCTCGCACGAGATCCCGTTGGGAGATGGGCTCTCGCTCGTGCGGGGCGACACGCTTCCCGATGCCCCCGTCGAGGCTGTGTGGGGAGAGACCGAGGAACCGCACGTCTTGGCGGTGCTGACCGTCAGCCAGCAGCGCTCGGCCCCGCCGGCGGTTTCCGTCGCTCGCGTTCGCTTCCGGCGGATCCTGACCGCGCTGCGGCTGTTCGAGCGCGGCGGGTTCGCGCTCGGACCGGTCGCCTGGACGCGCACCGACGCCGGCACCTGGCGGACCGCCGCGCTGGGCAGCACCGGTCGCGCCAGGCTCATGACCCTGCTTCCGGCCTCGCACGAGGACGAGCTGCGGGCGTTCTGCAACCTGATCGCGCGGCGGATACCGAACGGCGGTGAGGTCGCGTGGGCGCTGGGCCGGTTCGAGATGGGCCTCGAACGGCTGACGCCGTTCGAGGCGCTGACCGACTACCTGCTGGCGCTCCGAGCGCTGCTGGAGCCCGAGGGCCCGAGCAGCGGGCGGTTGGCCGGCAGGCTGGCCGCGATCTGCGCCCGCCCGCGGGAGCGGGCGGCACTCGCCGAGCGGGTGGCCCATGCGATCTCGCTGGAACGCGCCGTGATCGCGGGACTGGCGCCCGCCGAGCCCGGGGTCGACGCACTCGTGGACGAACTGGCCGAGCACCTTCGAGCCCTGCTGAGGGACGTGCTGTGCGGCCATCTCGACGCGGAGCTTCGGGTGCTCGCCGACGAGTTGCTGGCACAGGCGCCCAGCGAGGAGTCGACCGCTGAGCACGGGGTCGGCGCGGAATCCGATGCGCCAAGCCGCTAGGCTGAGCAGTGGCCGCTCCCTACTCGGTCCCGTCTGGGGCCGGGAGTGTTTTGCCGCCAGGCTCAACACGTAAGTCCTGGGGCTCTCAAGAAGTCAGGGGGAGCGCGACCGCAGCTTCGAGCGGGCCTGGTGCCCGCTCGTTCTGTGTGTGGGCGTGCGCCGGTTCGGTCCGCGCTCTATCCTGATCGAGTGGCCAGGGGTAACGCCTCGCCCGTACGAATTCCGAACGTCGATCCGGCTTGTAGCAACGTTCCACGGGTGCGCGACGACGGCTTCGAGGAGCTCTGTCACCTGGTCACCGATGATCGATCCAGACACCGCGCTGTGCGGCAAGGACGTCACCGGGTATCCCTGGAACCCGCCGTGGCCGCACTGCCAGGCTTGTCTGGCGGTTGCCGCGGGCGAGATGAACTGACGCTGCCCGCCCGGGCACGCAGGATGAGGCTCAGCATTACCGCCAGTGCGAGCGCCGCCACGCATGCCGTGAACACGAATCCGGCATTGCGCAGGCCGAACGCCCGCGTCCCGAACGCCGCCACCACGGCAGATTCACGGGGCGAGTCTATGCGCCCTTCGGTTTCACCCACCCAGCTGAAGGTAAGGAACAGCACATGAGCCGAGAGCCCCTGCTCTGCGTGGTCGAGATCCCCAAGGGTTCACGCAACAAGTACGAATACGACCCGGAGCTTGGCACGATCAAGCTGGATCGGTTCGTCTCGGCGTCGGTCGTGTACCCGACCGATTACGGCTACGTTCCCGAAACGCTCGCCCCCGACGGAGATCCGCTGGATGTCCTGGTCTGCGTCTCAGAGCCGACGTTCCCGGGATGTGTCGTCCCGTCGAAGGTCGTGGGACTGTTCAAGATGAGCGACGAGAAGGGGCCCGATGACCACGTCGTGTGCGTGCCGTGCAACGATCCGGGGTGGAACACGGCGGAGGAGATCGACGATCTGCCGTTGCAGCTGCGCCGCGAGATCGGTCACTTCTTCGAGGTCTACAAGGACCTCGATCCAGACCGGCATTCCGAGGTCAAGGGGTGGGGGAACGTAGAGGAGGCGTGGGAGCGGATCGCGTCAGCGCGCGAGCGCTACAGCGAGGGAGCGTAGACCCGGCCGAGTCGGTAGTCCGGGCCTTGCACGTGCGACGCTTCGCGCCGTGTTCCACGTCGAGTTGCGCCAGTTCCCGAACGTCGGCCGTTCCTTCAATCTCTCGCGAGACGAACTCGAGGCTCGGATCCTGAACGCGTGGGTGGCGGAGCGGCCGGTCGAGTTCGACGATCGACGATGGTCCCCGGAGAAAGCGAAGCTGACGATCTACGAAGGCCCGCGGCTACGCCAGGAGGAGATCGGCCTGGGGCGCGGTTGGGCAAACGTGACCCGAAGCGGGGAGGAGGTCACGGCGCGGGTGCTCGAGGAGGCGAGGGCAGGACAGGCGCCGGAGCGTGCAGACTCGGTGGCGCAGCTCAAGCTGGTGCTCATCGGGCGCATGGCGGCCGGCCCGTTTCCGATCGGCGACGCGGTCGCCCTCGCGTGCGTGGAGCACCCCGGCCGCCGGGTCAGCGAGCAGCTCGCGCTCGCGGAGCAAGCGATCTGGGAGCTCCTGCACCAGCACCGCGTGCGGATGATCTGCAGCGAGCGTGAGGTGCCCGCGGAACAGTGGCAGTCGGTGCTGCTGGCCTGGGAGACATGGGGACGGGAAAGGTCAGAGATCGCGCTGGTGGCGCTCGTCGAGCCCTGATCAGGCAACCAGATCTGCGATCAGCCGCTCGCGCTCGGCGTCGGAGGCGAACAGGTAGCGGTGCATCCGCCGCAGCCCCTCGATGTCGTGGACGTCATCGTCGAGGTGAGGTACCAGCAGCAGCGGCTTCCCGTCGAGCTCCGCTTCCAAGCGAGCGACGTTGCGTGCGTCGTGGCGGGCGAGCACATGGTAGTCGTGGAAATTCTTGGCCACGCGGGCAGCGAGCTCGGGGCCGAGCACGTCTGCGAGCGCGGCATCGAGATCGCCCGGCTCGCGGTCGCCGAGCATGTCGTGGTGGACGCGGTTGACGAGCACGCCGGCAAATGGAAGGCTGCCCTCCTCGAGCGTCCGCCGGAACCAGATCGTCTCCTCGATCGCCTCCGGCTGGGCGGAGGTCACGAGCAGGAACGCGGTGGTTTCGGCGGTCAGCATCTCCTGCACCTGGCGGGCTCGCGCGCTGAAGTCCTCGGTCATGTCGCCGAGCAGCCCGAAGAACGTCGAGAGATCGGCGAGCAGGTCGATCCCGGTGATCCGCCGGAGCCCCGCCAACAGCGGCGTGGCACCTCGCCCGAGGACCCGCACCCCGGCTCCGGTGGGCCGCATGAACGCCTTCAGCGCCCGGCCCTCCAGGAATGAAGTGAGCCGTCCGGGGGCCTCGAAGAAATCCAGCGCGTTGCGCGAGGGCGGCGTGTCGAGCACGAGCAGATCGAAGTCGCCCTCGTGGTCGAGTTCGTACAGCTTCGCGATCGCGGTGAACTCCTGCGAACCGGAGACAGCGGTCGAGAGCTCGCCGTAGACGCGATTTGCCTTGATCTCGGCGGCCCGGGCGCCGTCGGGCGCGATTCGCTCGATCAGCTCGTCGAAGGTCCGCTTGGGATCGAGCATCATCGCCCACAGCTCACCCTGGACCTCGAGCCCGATGTGCTTGAGCCGCGCCGGGTCGACCCGATGCGGCTCGTTCGCCAGCGACTCGAGTCCGAGCGCGTTCGCGAGCCGCCTGGCCGGATCGATCGTGACGACGGCGACCTTCGCCCCCGCTGCCGCCATGCCAAGGGCGATCGTCGCCGAGGTCGTGGTCTTGCCGACGCCTCCCGAGCCGCCGCAGACGCACACCCGCTTGCCTTCGAGCAGCTCGGCGACGCTCACGGGCGCTGAGTCTAGGACGCGCGGCCCCGGGTTGCCGGGCGGTTGGGCGATCGCCGACGGCGAGACGGCTTGAAGAGACCCGACTCCAACGCGTCCGCGAGCTGCTCGAGCTCGGCGAGCCCGATGTGGTCGGCGAACAGGTAGGGCAGCTCGATCAGCCTCAGGCCGAGCCCGTCGCTCAGGCGGTCGCGCTGCTCGCGCTGGGAGACCCCGCGGGCGTGCTCGGACAGTGCCGCGCTGACCGCGCCGCGGGCGACCGGCGAGCCGGTGCGGTTAAGCGCCTTGGTGAGCTCCTCGAGCTCGTCGTCGTCGAACCGCGGGGGATAGAGGGCGTTTACGATCACCGCTTCGAGGTCGAGGCCGTCCTCCGCCAGCGCGGCCCGCAGCGCGAAGGTCTCGTTGACGGGCATCTCCTCGGCCGTGGAGACCGCGATCACGCCGGTGAATTCTGGGTCTGCGATCGTGGCGGCGATCGTGTGCCCCTGGTGGGCAATCGGGCCAACCCGCGCAATCTCGGCGAACGTTCGCGGCGTGCGCAGGATCCCGACACCGTGACCGGTGGCCGGTGCATCGACGATCACCAGGTCATAAGGTGCGGCGCCCCCTGTGCGCCGCTCCAGCTGCGCCAGCTCCCAGACCTTGCCGATGCTGAGCAGCTCGCGCATTCCCGGGGTCGCCATCGCGAATGCGTGAAACAGCCTGGTGGAGGCGAGCGCCTGGCCGACCTTCCCGGTCTTGACCCGCAAGTACTCCTCCATCGCGTGCTGCGGATCGATCGAGATCGTGAACAGGCGGGGCGCGAGCTCGAGCTCGCGGAACTGGCTGCCCTTGTAATCGAAAACCCGCTGCACCCGCTCCTGGTTCCCGAGCTCGGCCACGATCGTGCGCAGGCCGCGCCGCGCCGCGAGCAGCCCGAGCGCGGTGGCGACGGTGGACTTACCAACGCCGCCCTTGCCGGTGACGAAGATCAGGCGTCGGTCGAAGAGCCCGGACACGGGGGCGAAACATAGAGGGCGGCCGGGTAGCGGGGCGGCGGTCGCGCGGAGGATTCTGCTCAGCGCGTGCGAATACAGGCGCGTATGAGTTCACCGAAGCAACGTAGCCGGAGGCACCTCCTGTGAGCACGAAGGTGATCGCGTTCGCCAACCAGAAGGGCGGCGTCGCCAAGACCACGACCACGCTCAATCTCGCCGTGGCCTTCGTCGAGGAGGGCCACCGCGTGCTGTGCTGCGACATGGACCCCCAGGGCAATCTGACGATGTCGCAGGGCATCGATCCGGACACGCTCGACAAGTCGATGTACGACGTGCTCGTCCACCACGTGTCGATCCGCGAGGTGATTCGCAAGCGCGAGGTCGACATCGCCTGCGCATCGATCGACCTGGCCGGCGCCGAGATCGCGATGTCGACGATGATCGGCCGCGAGCGGTCGCTGCAGAAGGCACTCAAAACGGTCGAGGAGGACTACGACTTCGTGTTCATCGACACGCCCCCGAGCCTCGGGCTGCTGACGATCAATGCGCTGACGGCCGCCGACAAGGTGATCGTCCCCGTGCAATGCGAATATCTTTCAATGCGCGGACTGATCCAGCTTCAGAACACGCTGGCGATGATCCGCGAGAACCTCAACCCGGATGTCGACATCGAGGGGATCCTGCCGACGCTTGTCGACTCCCGCACACTGCACGCGAAGGAGGCGATCGAGCTGCTCGAGGAGAACTTCGGTGATCGTGTTTTCGCCTCCCGAATCCGTAAGACCGTGCGTTTTGCGGAGGCGCCCGTGAAAGGCATGTCGGTCCTGAAGTACGATCCGGACGGTATCGCCGCGCACTCCTACAGGCAGCTCGCGAAGGAGGTCCTCTCTAATGCCAACCGGTAAGCGCGCAAGCATGCGCGAGGGGCCACTCGCCGCCCTGTTCCGCAAGACGGCGGAGGACACCAGTGGCAAGCCGCCCGAGGATCCGCCCCCGATGCGCGAGGAGCAGCACCCGGCGCCGGCACCCGAGCCGGCAGCGCCGCCCGCACCGCGCCCGGGTCCACCTGTCGAAGCGACGGCCCCCGACGTCGAAGTGCCGGAGCCCCCGGTTCCAAGTCCGCAGGAACGGTTGCGGCACGCCTTCTCCGCGGACATTCCGCAGAGCCTGATGGATCCGCCGCGCAGGCACCCGCCCGAGCCGCGCCGGCACGACGTCTACGCGCGACCGGAGCGCGCGAGCGAGGCGTTTGCGACGTCCCAGCCACTCGGGACGCCCGTGCTTCGGGTCGTGGGCGTGGGGGGCGCCGGGGTCAACGCTGTCAACCGGATGGTCGAGGCCCAGATCGAGGGCGTCGAGTTTCTGGCCATCAACACCGACCTGCAGTCGCTTCAGCAGTGCGCGGCCCACGAGACGCTGCACATCGGCGACTCGATCACGCGCGGGCTCGGTTCAGGCTCCGACCCCGACCTGGGCCGCCAGGCGGCGCGCGAGGAGTACGACCGGATCAAGGCGCTGCTGCGCGGCTCGGACATGGTCTTTATCGCCGCCGGTGCCGGTGGCGGGACGGGCACGGGAGCGGCCCCGGTGGTCGCCCAGATCGCGCGCGAGCTCGGGGCACTGACAGTCGGGATCATCACGCGCCCATTCCAGTTCGAAGGCAGCCGCCGCCGCCAGCAGGCGGAATCGGGGATCGCCGCGCTCGCCGAGGAGGTCGATACGCTGATCGTGGTTCCCAACAACCGGCTGCTGTCGGTGCTCGACCGCAACGTGTCGATGGTCGATGCCTTCCGAGTGGCCGACGACGTCCTCCGGCAGGGAGTTCAGGGCGTCTCGGACCTGGTGACCCTGCCGGGGCTGATCAACCTCGACTTCGCGGACGTCAGGACGATCATGTCCGACGCCGGCAACGCGCTGCTCGGAATCGGGATGGGGACCGGAGACCGGCGAGCGATTGACGCCGCCGAGAAGGCGGTCGCCTCGCCGCTGCTGGAGACCAGCATGGAAGGGGCGCGCTCGATCCTGCTCTCGATCACCGGCGGAAGCGACCTCTCGCTGTGGGAGGTCAACGAGTCCGCCAAGGCCGTCGCCGAGGCCGCCCATCCCGACGCCAACATCATCTTCGGCGCGATGCTCGATGACAAGCTCGAGGATCAGGTATGGGTGACCGTCGTCGCGACCGGCTTCGGTAACGGCCGCACGTCCCGGCGCGAGTTCGAGCGGCCCGGATTGGGCGAGCGTCGCCAGACCGACGCGGGGGGCTCGCTGCGAGAGCCACGCGGTGAGCCGCGGGTGAGCCGAGTGCGTCGCGAGTTCGACGTCCCCGAATTCATTCCCAGGAGATAGTCCGTCAGGTGGCCGAGCCTCAACTCGGCGTGGTTGCTGCCGGTCACCCGGTGACCGCCCGGGCCGGCGCCGATGTGCTGCGCGGAGGAGGCAACGCGGTTGACGCCGCGGTGGCGGCGGTGCTCGCCTCGTTCGCCTGCGAGCCGCTGCTGACCGGCTTGGGGGCCGGCGGGTACATGCTGGTCATCGGGCCGGAGCGCGAGCCGGTGCTGCTGGATTTCTTCGTCGAGGCGCCCGGTCGCGGCGCTGACGGCGCCGCGCGTGCCGAGCTCGTGCCGATCAGCGTCTCGTTTGGCGACGCGGTCCAGATCTTCAACATCGGTGCCGCCTCGGTCGGCACCTACGGGCTCCCGCTGGGGCTGACGGAAGCCTCGCGGCGCTTTGGCCGGATCCCCCTGGCCGAGCTCGTGCGCCCCGCGGTGGCGCTGGCCCGGGATGGCGTCGAGTTGAACGTCCAGCAGGCGTACGTGATCGAGATCCTGGCGGGAATCGTGACCTCGACCCCCGAGGCCGAGGCGCTGTTCGCTCCCGGGGGCGATCTGGTCGGGGCGGGTGAGGTGATCCGCCAGCCAGAGCTCGCTGACGCGCTCGAGCGACTCGGCTCGGAGGGCGCGGCGCCGTTCTACACGGGCGATATCGGGGCGTCGATCGCACGATGGGTCTCCGAGCGGGGCGGGATGCTAACCGAGGCCGATCTCGCTTCATACGAGGTGGTGGACCGTTCGCCGGTACGGACCTCCTACCGCGGGCGCGAGGTGCTGACCAATCCTCCGCCGTCGGCGGGTGGGATCCTGATCGCCCTGGCGCTCGGGCTGCTCGACGATCAGCCGGGCCCACCGGACCTCGCGAGCATCGTCGAGGTGATGGAGCGCACGCAGGCCGCTCGCACCCCGGAGTTCCTCGAGGGGCTCGACGATCCGCACTTCACGGCGAGGTTTCTGGGCAGTCGACTCGGCTCGACGACCCACATCGCGGTCATCGACGCCATGGGATGGGCCTGCTCGGTCACCTGCTCCAACGGCTCCGCTTCGGGCGTGATCGTTCCCGGAACCGGAGTCCATTTGAACAACATGCTTGGCGAACAGGACCTCAACCCGCTCGGCTTTCACCGCGATCCTCCCGGCCGTCGCCTGCCGAGCATGATGTCGCCGACGGTCGTGCTTCGCGACGGCGCGCCGGAGCTCGTGCTCGGGAGCGCCGGCTCGAATCGGATCCGCTCGGCGATCCTGCAGACGATCATCCGCGTCGTCGACGAGGGCCTTCGCGCCGGGGATGCCGTCGAGGCGCCGCGGGTCCATTTCGAGGACGGGATCGTGTACGCCGAACCTGGCGTCGACACCAGCGCGCTGGAACGAGCGGGAATGGCGATCAGCCGGTTCCGCGAACGCAACCTGTTCTTCGGCGGTGTTCAGGCCGCCGAGTGCGACCGTGGCGCTGCGTTCTGGGGCGGCGGCGATCCCCGGCGTGGTGGCGATGCAATCGTGGTGCAATCAAGCGCGTGGGCAGACCGCTCCCGCTCGTCCTGATCGCCGTCCTCCTGCTCGCCGGATGCGGCCTCGACATCCAGTCGCCCGATCTGTTCCTGCTCACCCGCACCGGCCCGGGCCAGCACCTCACGCTGCTCGTCAACGACTCGGGAACGGTTCGTTGCAACGGCGGCAAGGCGAGGCCGCTGTCCAGCGCGCTGCTGATCCAGGCGCGCGATCTGGTGCAGAATCTCGACACCGACGCCAAGGCCAAGCTACGGATCCCGAAAGCGCCGAATAGCGTTGCGCTGTACACGATCAGACTCCAGGAGGGCACAATCGAGTTCCCCGATACGGCCGCCGCTCGCCACCACGAACTGGCGCCGGCGGAGCTGTTCGCGGTCCAGGCGGCGCAACAAGCGTGCCGGCTGGCGGGGTAAGCGAACAGCTGACGCTGACCTTTCGGTCAGGGTCTAAGCATCCGCCTATGGGGCCCAGCTACCCTAGCGCGCTGAGTGCTCGTAACCGCCGCAACCCATACAACCCATAATCTGATCACCACCTTCCAGGCGATCGTGCTGGGCGTCCTCCAAGGTGCGACAGAGCTGTTCCCGATCTCGAGCCTCGGGCATACGGTGCTGTTCCCGAACCTGTTCGGGTGGCACAACATCGTTGCGTGGCAATCCCAGCCCGAATCGCCGTGGCTCGCGTTCGTGGTGATGCTGCACGTCGGCAGCGCGATCGGCCTGCTGATCTATTTCTGGAAGGACTGGGTCGCGGTCATCAAGGCGTTCTTCGCAACGGTGCGCAAGCGCCGGATCGAGACTCCGAGCGAGCGACTCGCATGGCTGATCATATGCGCCACCATTCCAGTGGGGATTCTCGGGGTCGTTCTTGAACATCCCGTCCGCGTGGCGCTCGCGAAGCCGCTCTCAGCGGCGATCTTCCTGGTCATCAACGGCTTGATCCTCCTCGCGGCCGAGCGATTCAGGCGCCGCGCCGACGTTCGGGCATTGGCGCTCCGCGAGGGGGTCAAGTCTGACGGCGGGCGGCGGCTCGAGACGCTCGAGTTCCGGGAGGCGGGAGTTATCGGCGTGGCTCAATCCACGGCGCTGATCGCCGGGATCAGCCGTGACGGCGTGTGCATGGCAACCGGACTCGCCCGCGGCCTTGACAACAGCGACGCCGCGCGGTTTGCGTTCCTGCTGGCGACGCCCCCGATCCTCGCTGCGGGCGTATACAAACTCGGCGATTTGACGGGTCCGCTGGGCGCTGGCATTCGCGGTCCCGCCGTGATCGCCGCCGTGGCCGCGGCGCTCACCGCGATCGTGACCGTGCACTTCCTGATGCGGTACTTCAAGACGAACAACCTGGTGCCGTTCGCGGTGTACTGCATCGTCTTCGGTGGCGCGATGATCGTCTACAACGCCTGAGCTCACCGGGCGCGGGCGCTCACCCGAACCTGACCTTGCCGTTGGAGCGGGCGCGGGCCTGGGCGCGGTCGACGAAGTCGAGCCGCTTGATGGCGGCGCGAAACAAGCGAGTGACCAGTCGCAGGCGGGCGTTCTCGGAGCGCAGATCGAGCAGTCCCTGCTTGGCGTCGAGGCCGAAGTCGACCGTCGCGGCCATCGCGTAGGCGCTCATCTCGGTGAGCTCTTCCTCGCCGGGGTCGCGGTCGGTCGCGCGCCTGACCAGCTCGGCATAGGCATCATGTGCCCCCCGCAGCAGCTCCGGATCGACTGCCTCGGAGCGGTCCTCGACAAACTCGATCACACCGGCCGGGTAGGCAAGGTGGGCCTGGCGTTCCACGACCCGGAACGGCCGGGTCCCGCGAGCGAGCAGGTTCATCCGGCCGTCGTCGAGCCGCTCGAGAACGCGATCGATCTCGCACGCGCACCCGATCTCCCGTAAGCCGTCCTCCGACAGCCACACAATGCCGAACTCCCGCTCGTCTTGCAGGCAATCGTTCATCATCGTCTTGTAGCGCTCTTCGAAGATGTGCAGCGGGATCAGCTCGCCGGGCACCGCGACGAGGCCGAGCGGGAACAGCGGAAACTCGCGCGTGAGGCGATCAGGCATCACCTCGGAGTCTACGAGCGTTGGCCGGTGAGGCTGCCGCCAAGTGGTGGGACGCCGCTAAGGCTTGCGCGCGGTGATCAGCAGGTTGTAGAAGATCGCTGGCGGCAGCAGCGGCTCGAACACCCGCTCGTCGAGCCGCTGCAGCAGCAGGTAGCCGTGAAACGCGTACTGGCGCCACAGCATCGGCACGTCATCGGGCTCGGCGGTCGCCTCCAGCGCCCGGTTGAACCATCCGAACCAGTTCGCGACCAGCTCCTCGCCGCGCACGCGGATATCGCCGAAGCCCGCACGGCGCGCATGCGCGCCCAGGTCTTCCGGTGCGAAGGCATGAATGTCGACGCACCGCTCGAGATCGTGGTCGATCCCGTCCGAACTTCCAGGGTCGGCCGCGGGCGCGGCGGTGCCGGCCCGCAGCAGCGCTCGCCAGGTCGGCGCGAGCCGGTGCGCGCTCGCCTTCGGGATCGCCGCCAGCCGATCGCCGAACCGCGACGGCTCGCCCGCGAACACGATTCTCCCCCCGGGCGCCAGCACGCGATGGAACTCGGCGAACGCGCGCGGCAGGTCGGGAAGGTGGTGAAGGACGGCGTGACCGAGCACCAGCTCGAAGCTCGCATCCGGGAACGGGAGCGACTCCGCGTCGGCGCGGGCGGTCCCCACCCGCAAATTCAACCGCTCGGCGTTGTCGGCGAGCGCGGAGACCATTCCCGGCGAGATATCCGTGCATGTCGCCTTGCGCACGACCCCGGCCTGGAGCAGGTTCAGGCTGAAATAGCCGGTGCCGGCGCCGATCTCGAGCGCCCGTTCGTAGCCGTAGTCGAGCTCTGCGCCGAGCAGCTTGCGGAGCTTGCGGATCACCTGCGCCTGTCCGACCTCGCCGAAGTCGATGCCCCACTTCGCGTCATATCCGGCCGCGGCGATGTCGTGGTAGCGCGTGTTGGCGTCGCGGATCTCGTCCGCCCTTCTCCTGACGGGCAAGGTTGGTGCCTCCATGGCGGCCGTCAGATTACCCTGTCGACCTGCCAGTGAACGTCTATGTTCAAGAGAATCAGCCCCCCGGCGTCCCCCCGCTGGAGTTGACCGGTGAGCGAACTCTCCCCGATGTCCCGGCCGAGAACTACTGGTTCCGCCGGCACCTGGCGGTCTACGAATGGATCGCCGAGCGGGTCGCCGGCGAGCGCGTGCTCGACATGGCCTGCGGCGAGGGCTATGGCCCGGATCTGCTCGCTCACGCCGCCGCGGAAGTGGTGGGGCTCGATGCCAATCCCGAGGCCCATGAGCACGCGCGGCTGCGGTACCTCCGCGCAAACCTCCGTTTCGAGCGGGGCCTGGTCGAGTCCTTCGGTGAGCCGGGGGCGTTCGACGCCGTCGTGTTTTTGCAGACGATCGAGCACGTACACGATCCGCTGGCCGTGCTCGGGCATCTGCGCTCGCTGCTGGCGCCTGGCGGGACGGCCTACGTGTCGACGCCCAACGTGCTCACCCTCGCTCCGCCGGGCGCCGAGCGATCGGGCAATCCCTGGCACCTGAAGGAGTACCGGGCCTCCGAGTTTCGTCAGCTGTGCGCGTCCGCGTTCGGAGCGGTCGAGCTGCTGGGTCTGTTCCACGCCCGCAAGCTCCGCATCCACGAGCAGGCGCTGAGACTGGGCTGGGACAGGGTTCACGGCCGCCTGGGGATCACCAACCGCTTCTACGACTGGTTCACGCCCGCGATCGCCACGAGCGATTTCCTGCTGCGTCCTGGCGGGCTCGACCGGGCGCTCGATTTCCTCGCGGTGTGCCGGACGTGAGCCGCGTCGCGCGGAGACCTACTCCCAACCGAACGTCCGCGGCGCATCGCGCATGCGGATGATCCGGGCCGGGATGCCGGCCGTGACCGCGTTGTCGGGAACGTCGCAGGTCACCACCGCGCTCGTCCCGATCACGGCGTTGTCGCCGACCACGACGCCGCGCAACAGGCAAGCGCCATAACCGATCCACACGTTGTGACCGACGTCGACGTTGCGCTTGTAGATCCCCTGCTCGCGGATCGGCCGCTCGACTTCGACCATGCCGTGATCGAAGTCGATCATCATCACCCGGTCGGCGACGATGCACTCACGGCCGATCGAGACGTGCTGGAACGCGGAGATCGTGCACTCCTGCCCCAGCACCGATTTGGCACCGATCGAGACGCGGCCCTCATGGGCGCGGATCTTGCACCCGTGGCCGATCCACGACCACCGTCCCAGGGAGACGGTGGCCTGGCGACCGATCTCGAACTTCACTCCCGGGCAGACGAAGCACATCCCGTCGGTCTGCAGCCGTCCGCGCCAGCGGAGCTTCAACCACAGCCAGCGTACGATCAGCACGAAGTAGCCCGGGCTGAGCATGTGGTGCTGGCGGGCGAACCGCAGGAACGCCAGCGGGCCGCCGCGCAGCGGGGGAGGCGCCGAGCGGACGAACCGGGGCACGTTCGGGGGCGCCGGAGCCTTGTCGAGTTGCGGCGTGCCTAACGACTGCACGCGGAGATCGTATTACCGCCGTCGATCAGTTACCCGTCATCGATCAATCCTTGCAGCGGTCCGAGCAGCCG
Source organism: uncultured Solirubrobacterales bacterium (assembly GCA_963799745.1). Classification (GTDB taxonomy): domain Bacteria; phylum Actinomycetota; class Thermoleophilia; order Solirubrobacterales; family Solirubrobacteraceae; genus Palsa-465. The sequence goes on from CAWCYH010000004.1 coordinate 289,824, forward strand.
CCGGGATCTGCGGGAGACGCCCGGCAGCGCGAGCAGGCGATGTGTCGGCGGCTGGCCCGCCCGGCGCCGCTCGAGCTGCTCGCGGGCGATCGGTCGCCAGTACTCGTCGACCAGCACCCGCGGGTCGCTGCCGGCGACCGTTGATGAGTCGAGCTCCAGGTGCTCGGCCCACAGGCGAACGCGGGTGTCGCGCGCGAGCTCGGGGTCGTCGGTTGTGACGTTGAGCTCGGTGTCGTTGAGCAACGAGTGAGCGTTGAGGTTGGCCGAGCCGACGGTCAGCCACCGGTCGTCGACGACCGCCACCTTGGCGTGGACGTAGACGGGATCGTCGCGCCCGGAGGAGAGGGCTCGGATGGTCGCGGCGAGCAGCCGCTCGCCCCCGTGATCGGCGTTGCTGAGGATCGCCAGCTGTCCGAGCGTGTCGTCGCGGCCGTTGTTGGGTTTGGCCGGTAACACGACCACGAGCCGAAACTCGGCTCGAGGCGGATTTCGCAACTTGTCGGCGAGGATCTCCACGATCTCCGGCGCCCACAGGAACTGGTTCTCGATGTAGATCAGCCGCTGCGCCGAGCGCAGCGCCCGGACGTAGCTCTCGAGGATCCTGAAGTCCCCCCGCGGCACACGCTCGTACATGTTCTCCGCGACGGTGCGCACCACCTGCACCGTTCGCTGCCCGGCCGGTTCCGGCGGATCGGGGCGGTCGAGCTGCTCGCCGGTGACCTCGCGCCAGCGAAGCGCGAAGTGCTCTGCGACGTCCGCGACCACGGGGCCATGCAGGCGGGTCGCCGCATCGTGCCAGCCGAGCCGGCGCCGGGCCGTGTGGGCCTGGATGTCGTAGCGGTCGCCGGCGTCGTTGGTCAGATCGATCCCGCCGACGAACGCGAGCCTGCCGTCGATCACGATCGTCTTCTCGTGATGGCAGTGGAACGGATGCTCACGCGGGTCCGTCTCGCAGCGAATTCGCGTTTCGCGGGTGAGCGTGCGGACCGCCTCGTGCACCTCGGCGCGAGTCGGGTGAAAAGCGGGAACCGGTGCCCCGGCCCACACCAGGATTCGCACGTCGAGCCGCTCGGCCAGCTCTGCCAGCAGAACTCCCAAGACCACCGGTGGCTGGGCGCGGAGGACCTCGAAGTCAGGAGCGATGTGCCAGCCCGTGATGTGGATCGTGTGTTGCGCCCGCTCCATTGCCCGCGCCATCTCGGGCAGCGCCTGGGCGCCGTCGATCAGTACGTCCAGTTCGCAGCCCTCCCGCGGCGTCGGATCGCCGGCCGCCCACAGGCCATCGGCATCGGGATCCAGGGCCCGCTCCCAGCCCAGCCTGCGCAGCCTGAGCTTGTGCTTGGCCTTGACGGCCGCCTCGACGCCGTTGCCGATCAGGGAGTCGAGCCGGGTGAGGACTGAGCCGTTCACCCTGGCATGATTGCTCCCGGTGTTGGGCAACACCGATCAGACCCTAGTGCAGCGGCTGCTGGACGGCGACAAGCGGGCGCTGGCCCGCGCGATCTCGCTCGTCGAAAACGACGATCCGGAGGGGTGGGAGCTGGTGCGCGAGATCTACCCACACACCGGGAACGCGGCGATGATCGGCTTCACCGGCCCCCCGGGAGTGGGCAAGTCGACGTTGCTGGGGGCGTTGACGAAACTCGAGCGGGAGCGGGAGCGCACGATCGCGGTGCTCTCGATCGACCCCTCCTCGCCGTTCACCAAGGGTGCGCTGCTCGGCGATCGGATTCGTCTCAGCGATCACTTCTTGGATCCTGGCGTGTTTATACGCTCGATGGCGAACCGCGGCGCGCTCGGAGGACTGAGCGAGGCGACGCTCCAGGCGGCGCTGCTGATGGACGCCTCAGGACGCGATCTTGTGCTGCTCGAGACCGTCGGCGTCGGCCAGGCGGAGGTGGACATCATCGACCACGCCGACACGGTCGTGCTGGTGCTGATGCCGGGCTCGGGCGACTCGATCCAGGCGCTCAAGGCCGGGGTGATGGAGATCCCCGACGTGATCGTCGTCAACAAGGCCGACCATCCCCTGACCGACACCATGATCAGGGAGATCAAAGGGGTGCTCGCGCTGGGACCCCGACAAGGATGGGAGGTCCCGATCGTCAGGACCGAGGCAGTGCGCGGCGAGGGCACCGAGGAGCTTGTCGACAAGCTCGCCGAGCACCGAGCCTACATAGAGGCCGAAGGGACGCTGTCCGAGCGCCGGCGGCGCAACCTGATGAACGAAGTCCTCGCGATCGCCACGTTCCGGATGCGCCGGGAGCTCGAGGCATCGGTCTATGAGGACCCCGAGGTCAAGGAGCTGCTCGACCGCGTCGTCTCGCGCCAGCTCGATCCGGCCAGCGCCGCCACCCGCATCCTCGAGGAGCGGGTCAGCCAGTGACGGTATGGCGCAAGCGCTGAGCGCACCGTTCCTCGTCACCGCGCTGGTGCTGTGCGCGGCGGGGGTGGCGAAGCTGCGCTCGCCGACCGGGGCGGCGCGAGCGCTGGCGGTCGCGGGCCTCCCGGCAGGGGTCGGTTTGGTGCGGGCATTCGCCGGCGGGGAGCTGGCACTGGGCACTTGGTCGCTCCTGCACCCCTCGCCGCGTTCGGCGGCTGGCGTGGCGTCCGTCTATGCGGGCTTCTGCGTCCTCGCGCTCGTGCTGGCGCGCCGGCGGGCGGCGTGCGGTTGCTTCGGGGACGGCGATGCGCCGGCGTCGGTCGTTCACTCGGTGTTGAGCGGGACGCTGGGCTTGGTGGCGGTCGCCGCCGCGATCGCGCAGGCGCACGGGATCGGATGGATCCTCGGCAGCGGTGTCGCTCGGGCCGGCGTGCTGACGGTGGGGATCGCGGGGTCGGCGTACGCGATCGTCCTCGCCTATACCCACTTGCCGCAGGCGTGGTCTGCCTGGAGCCCGCGGTGAGCGTCAGCGAGCGGATTGCCGCCGCGGTCGGAGGCGCGCTCGAGCGACGGATCTCGCGCCGTAGCGCCGTGGCCCGGGCAGCGGTCACGGGCTCCGCGTTTGCCGTGGCGCCGCTTCGCTACCTGCTGCGTCCGGGTACCGCATGGGCCGTGATCAGGCCCCAGGACTGCGCTTCAGGGGGATGCACGGATGGCTACACGGCGTTCTGCTGCGAGATCGAGGAGGGCTACAACAGGTGCCCGGCCGGAACCTACATCGCCGGCTGGTGGAAATGCAGCGATTATCGCGGCCACGGGCTCTGCCACGACGAGGGCGTCCGCTACTACCTGGACTGCAACCGGATCCCCGGCCACGTGTTTCCGGGCGGCTGTCAGTGCGCGAACGGGGACTGTGCACATCGACGCGTCGACTGCAATCGGTTCCGATACGGGCAGTGCAACACCCAGGTTCACGGCGCCACCGAAGTCGTCTGCCGGCTGGTGATCTGCCAGCACCCCGCCTCGGCCGAAATCGGCTGCAACGACACGCCGATGACCGACAACCGCACCTGCAAGCACGAGGCCAGCTGCCTGCGTGACCTCGCGGTCCAGGCGCCGGGAGGGGGCGGAGCGTGACCGCGGTCGTGTCGGTCGAGACGGTGCTGCTGGTCGTCCTGATCGTGCTCGTCGCCGGGCTGCTGCGCAGCCACGCGGAGATCCTGCGCCGACTGGGCTCGTCTGGGCCGGGCGGTCAGGATCCTCAGGCGGCGCCCGGGCCCTCGTCGCGGCCGCGGCGCGACGGCGGGGCGAGCGCCCCGGCGCTGGCCGGCACCACGCCGGCCGGCGACGCGGTCAGCCTCTCGTTCGAGGGTGCCGCAGCAGCGCCCACGCTGCTGGCGTTCCTGACCAGCGGCTGCACCACCTGTGCCGGGTTCTGGGAAAGCCTGGGCGAGACTCGCCTCCCGCCCGGGGTGCGGACGGTGATCGTCGCCCGGGGGGTCGAACGCGAGCAGCCCGTACGGCTCCGCAAGCTGGCGCCTCAGGGTGTGCCGGTCGTGATGTCCTCGGAAGCGTGGCGCGACTTTGACGTGCCGGGCGCTCCCTATTTCGTGCTCGTGGACCGGACGATCCGGGGGGAGGGGGTCGCGACCAGCTGGCGGGCCTTGAGCTCGCTGGTGGGCGATGCGCTCGAGGAGGAGCGAGTGGCCGCCGAAGAGCGCAGCGGCCAGGCCACGCGGACTGTCGAGGAGACGCTGGCCGCGGCCGGGATCGGACCGGATCATCCGAGCCTCTATCCGGCCGGCAGGGACGGTCAGTGACCGAACTCCTCGTGCTCGGGTGCCTGGCTGCGGTGGTTGGCGCGGTGGCCTCCGCCTGGTCGCCCTGAGGCGAGTCGATGCTGGCGAGCATCACTCCGCTCGGCGAGCGGGGCCGGCAATCGAGATGGGGCGTCACGGCCACGGCGTTCCTGCTCGGCGCGGTGGGCGCCGGCGTGGCCGGCGGTGCGTTCCTGGGGTTCGTCGGGTCACTGCTCGTCTCCGGGCTCGGACTGCACGCCAGGCTGACGTTGCTGGCCGGTGGTGCGCTGATTGCGCTGGCGCTCGACGCCTCCGGGCTGAAGGTCCCGGGACCGCGGCGACAGGTCGACGAACGGTGGCGCGAGCGCTACCGCGGATGGGTGTGGGGCGGTGGCTACGGCACTCAGCTCGGGGTCGGAGTCACCACCGTCGTCTCGAGTGCGGCCACATATCTGGCGCTGTGGGCCGCGCTGCTGGCCGCCAGGGCGGATGCCGGGGCGCTGATCGTCGGCGTGTTCGGCCTCGTCCGCGGCCTGCAACCACTCGCCACGTGGAAAGTGCGGAGACCGGCGGAGCTGGTGAGCTTCCACGCCCGGCTGGGCCGGTGGCGGGCAGGCGCCCGCGGCGCGGGATGCGGGCTGCTGGCGGCGATTGCCGCGCTGGCGGTGGCGGGGGTGCTGGGGTGATGCTCGCGATGGCGGGAGTAGCGGCGTGATCCTGGCGGCGGCGTGATCCTGGCGGCGGCGTGATCCTGGCGGCGCACGGGCTCCGGGTCGAGTTGCCGAGGGGGTGGAGCGGGCGCGTGTTCGGACGAGCCGGCGGCATCGCCACGTTGCACGCCGGAAACTTCCCGATCCCGCTGGACGACGACGGCGAGTTCGGCGATCGGAGCACCTCGCTGATGCCTGAGCAGTCGGCGTTCGTGGCGCTGACCGAGTATCGGGCGGGGGGCGGGCTCGAACCAGGCCACGGCCTGTTCGCGCCACGCCGGATCCCACGGCGGCTGGACCCGACTCGATTCACCAGCAGCGGACTGGCCCATCCGATTCGCGGCCAGGTCGGGATGCAGCATTTCTTCACCGCTGCGGGGAGGCCGTTCTGCCTGTACGTGGTGCTTGCCGGCGGCCGGGCGGCCCAGCGCCGCCAGCTGGCCCTCGTCGACCATGCGCTGGGGACGCTGCAGGTCTCGGCGCGCGCCAGTGGGCCGGCCCTCCTGCAGTAGCCGCGGCCCCCGGCAGTAGCCGCGGCCCCCGGCAGTAGCCGTGGCCCCCTGTAGTCGCCGTGGCCCCCTGTAGTCGCCGTGGCCCTCTGTAGTCGCCGCGGCCCCCGTGGTAGGCACGCCCCCGCAGTAGACACGGCCCTCCGCGTGTGACACAGTGATCGCGAGATGGGGGGAGTTACGGACGGGGAACGATGGACAAGCTGATCGCCCGACGCGAGTTCCTGGCCGCTGCTGGTGCCGCAGGGCTCTCGCTGTCGTGGCCTGGTGGCGGGGACGTGGCCGCCGCGATGCACCGAGCGCGACTGCGCGCCACGCCGATCAGCGGCCTTCAGCGGGTGATGCGAGGCCACGTGTTCACCCCCGGCTCACCTGGGTTCAACGCGGTGGCTCATGTCTACAACGAGCGCTTCGACTACGAGACGCCGCTGGCCGTCGCGCGGCCAATCAGCGCCGCGGATGTCCGTGCCGCCGTGCGCTGGGCGGTCACCCACGGCGTGCCGCTGCGCGCCCGGTCAGGTGGCCACAGCTACGCCGGGTACTCGGCGATCTCGAATGGGTTGGTGCTCGATCTGCACGCGATGAACGGGGTCTCCGTCGATCACCGCGCCGGCACCGCCACGATCGGCGCTGGAGCGCAGCTGATCGACGTCTACAACGGACTCAGCCGCCAAGGGGCAACGATCCCGGGCGGCTCGTGCCCGTCGGTCGGCATCACCGGTGTCACGCTCGGCGGCGGGATGGGCCTGGCCGGACGTCAATTCGGCCTCAGCGCCGACAATCTGGTCGGGGCGCAGCTGGTAACCGCCGACGGACGCTCGCGCACTGTCAGTCGCCAGAGCAATCCTGATCTCCTGTGGGCGCTGCGCGGTGGCGGCGGCGGCAATTTCGGGGTCGTGACCCAGTTGACGTTCAAGGTCCATCCGCTGCCTCGTAGCGCGGCGTACTTCCTCGTCTCGTGGCCGTGGTCGGAGGCGTCGGCGGCGCTCGAGGCGTGGCAGAGCTGGGCTCCGCACGCCCGCGATCAGCTGACGTCGATCTTCCATCTCTCGGGCGGCGCCGGTTTCGCCTCGGCGAGCGTGACCGGCCAATACTTCGGCGCCAGTCAGGATCTGGGCCGGCTGCTCGCGCCGCTGCGCGCCGTGCCGGGCGCGAACATCTCCACCGGATCGCTCCAATACCTGCCGCTGCAGCTCCTGTGGGCGGGGTGCCTGCACAAGACGGTCAGCGCTTGCCACACGGTCGGTGCCGCCGCCGGCGGGACGCTCGCGCGGGCGAGCTTCCGCGCGAAGTCCGATTATGTGAACACGCCGCTCTCGGGGCAGGCACGGGCCCTGCTGGCCGACGCGATCGAGCGCCGGGCGTCGCAGCCGGGATCGGGGGCGATCCTGTTCGACTCCTACGGCGGTGTGATCAACCGCGTCGCTCCGAGCGCGACGGCATTCGTGCACCGCGACGATCTGTTCTGCATGCAGTACCTGACCTACAACGGTGGTGCTGCGTGGCTGAACCAGGTCTACGGCAGCATGCGCCCCCACGTCTCCGGGATGGCATACCAGAACTACATCGACGCCGATTTGAGCAGCTGGCGCCATGCCTACTACGGCTCGAACTATTCCCGCCTGGAGTCGATCCGCCGCTCCGTCGATCCCCACCACTACTTCAACTTCCCGCAGGCGATCGGGCGCTGAGGCGGTGGGTGTCGGGTAACCGGGTCACGCTCCGGTCTCCCTAACCGGGTCGCGCTCCGGTCTCCCTCTCTCGATGACGCTCGCGGACCGACACCGGTAGAGGGCCGGCGCGCAGCGCCAGCCGCCGAGCGCCCATCGTCCCGAACATGCATCCCGCGGTAGCGGTTGGGTCAGGTAGTGGCGCCCATTTCCGTTGGACGAGGGCTCGGTTTGGGTGATCGTGCACGTCAACGTCGCGCGGACACTCAGAGCTCGACGCTGCCTTGAAAGACGGCGGCGTCGTGACCGGGCACGGCCACGCAGCGGGTCAGGTTGGTTCGCTTTCGATTGGTGTAGGTGGCGTTCAGCTGGGTGGCGACCGCGACGCCGTTCACGAGCGTGGCGTTGACGATCCGAACCTTGATCCTGAACGGGACCGACTCGCCCTCGGCAACGATGCGCTTCCCGCACCGCAGCGGGGCGTAGAACCTGCCGGTGCCGGTGTAGTGGTCGGCAGCGGTGAGGTGGAGCACGAGACTGTCGGTTCCGGCGGCCCGCTGGCGTGTCAGGGCCACGAACTGGCATGGGCCGGCGGGGCACAGTGGGGTAAAGGCCCAGGTGCGAATCACGGTTTCGCCGACCTGCTCGCCGAGCACGTGGCGGGCGACGGTGATCCTTCCGGTGAGCTGGAACTGGCCCTCGAGCCGCGCCGTGTTGGTGAGAGGCGACTGGGCCTGGGCCGCGAGCGCCGAGCCCAGGGATGCGACCAGGGCGAGCAGTGCCGCGGTGGCGCCCGGCTTGGCGCGGGGAGCGCGAATCACTGCGATCAGGCTCCCAGCGCCCTGGCGATCACCATCTCCTGGATTTCGTCGGTGCCCTCGCCGATCGTCAGGATCTTGGCGTCGCGATAGAAGCGGCAGACGGGGTATTCCTCGATGTAGCCGTAGCCGCCGTGGATCTGGACCGCCTCGTCGGCCGCATGGACCGCGATCCGCCCGCTCTTGAGCTTCGCCTGAGCTGCGGTGAGCGTGAAATTGCGTCCCGTGTCCTTTAGCCAGGCGGCCTTGTGGACGAGCAGCCTGGTGGCCTCGATCTCAGTCGAGAGGTCGGCGAGCTTGGCCTGAATCGACTGGAACTTGGAGATCGGCTTGCCGAACGCGCGCCGCTGTTTGGCGTAGGCCAGCGCCTGATCGAGCGCGCCCTGAGCCAGGCCGACCCCCATCGCGGCGACGCCGATCCGGCCGATGTCGAGGGTGTGGAAGAACTGCCTGAGCCCAGCTCCGCGCTCGCCGACGAGGTTCTCGGCGGGGACGCGGCAGTCGGTGAACGAGAGCGGCCGGGTGTCCGAGGCGTTCCAGCCCATCTTGCGATACGGCTGGCCCGGCTCGTAGCCGGGAGTGCCGTTCTCGATGAGGATGTTGGAGATCTCCCGGTCTCGCTCACCGGCGCTGCCGCCGGTTACCGCGGTGATCACCACGAGCCCGGAGATGTCGGTGCCGGCGTTGGTGATGAACTGCTTGGCGCCATTGATCAGCCATTCGCCGTCCTCGAGCACGGCGCGAGTCTTGGTGTTGGCGGCGTCGGACCCGGCTTCGGGCTCGGTCAGGCCGAACGCTCCGAGCCGCTCGCCACGGCACAGCGGCGGCAGCCACTGCTCCTTCTGGCGCGGCGAGCCGAACAGGTAGATCGGCTGCGTCCCCAGCGACGTGTGCGCGCAGAGCGTGATCGCCACCGAGGAGTCGACGCGAGCGAGCTCCTCGACCGCGATCGCGTAGGCCACCGAGTCGCCGCCGCCGCCGCCGTACTCGGGCGGGAACGGGATCCCCATCAGGTCGAGCTGGCCGAGCCGCTCGACGATCTGGTAGGGAAACGTCTTCGTGCGATCGAGCTCTTCGGCCACCGGCGCGATCTCTTGCTCGGCGAACTCGCGGACCGTCTCGCGAAGCATCCGGTGGTGGTCTGCGAAGTCGAACTCCATGCTCTGATTCTCACAGTTCAGGTCGTGAGCCCGCACGCGAGCTCGACGAGCAGGCGTACGCCGAAGCCGGTGGCGCCCTTGCCGACGAAGTACGGGCGCGGAACGTCATAGGCGGTGCCGGCGATGTCGAGGTGGGCCCAGGGCGTGTTCCCCACGAAGTGGTGCAGGAACTCCGCGGCGGTCAGCGGCATCGCCTCGCGCCGCTCAGTCCGGTTGGTGAGCTGGGCGTAACGGCCCCTGACCATCTCCGCATAGTCCTCGTGGAGCGGCATCCGCCACACCAGCTCTCCGGTGCGATCGCCGCAGGCCACGATTCGGGCGGCCCAAGCGTCGTCGTTCGACATCACGGCCGCGTAGGTCGAGCCAAGCGCCGCATCGATGACCGTCAGGGTCGCGAGGTCGATGATCAGATCGAACCCTTCCCGCCGAACATAGGAGAGGCAGTCGGCGAGCACCAGCCGCCCCTCGGCGTCGGTGTTGTTGACCTCGATCGTGGTGCCGTCGAGCGACCGCACGATGTCGCCCGGCTTGATCGCGGCGCCGCTCGGCAGGTTCTCGCTCGCCCCGACGACGCCACAAACGCGAATCGGCGCGCCCAGCTCGGCGAGCGCGGCGACCGCCTCGATCACCGCGGCGCCGCCGGCCATGTCGAACTTCATCGCGATCATCGACGCTGGGGGCTTGAGCGAGAGTCCCCCCGAGTCGAACGTGACCCCCTTGCCGACGAGCGCGAGCCGGGGGGTGGTGGCGTCGTAATCGACCCGGCGGGTGGCGGCTTCGTTCTCGACCCGGGGCGGGACGGCGCCGGCGGTGCAGTCGTAGTCGAGCCGGATCAGGCGGGCGTCGTTCGCCGATCCCTGTGCGACAGCAGCGAACGCTCCCATGCCGGCGTTCCTGATCTCCTGTCCCTCAAGGACCGTCACCGACAGCGAGCGGTGGCGACCCGCGAGCTCCTGGGCGTAGGTGGCCAGGGCAGCCGGCGTCAGCTCGTTGGCGGGGGCGTTTCCGAGGTCGCGGGCGCGGTTCTGGGCGGCTGCGACGGTCGCCGCGCGGCGCACCGGATCGGACGTGTCGTGGCCGGCGCTGATGATCAGGCGCTCCACGTCGCGGACGGACTCGCGCGGCTTGTAGCGATCGAATCGGTAGGCGCGCAGCAGGGTGCCCTCGACCACCGCGGCGGCGATCTCGTTGCCGAGCCGGGGAGGCAGCTCCCAGCACAGACTCGTGGCGCCGAGCTCGTGCGCCCGGGCCAGGGCGGTGGCGGCCGCGACTCGGGCTCGCTCAGGCTGGAAACGCTCACGCGATCCGAGCCCCACCACGATGAACCTGCGGTCCTCGGCGTGGAGCAGCGCCAGGCTCCCCAGCTCGCTGCGGGCCTCGCCCGATCGCCGCAGCTTGGCCAGCGGCTCACCGCGCGGGTCGTGTGCGATCGCCTCTCCCTCGAAGATCCCCACCACGACCGTGTCGGCCGCCGTCTCGAGCGGGCTGGAGATGGTCGCCTCGACATCCACCGCCGGGAACCTACCAATGCCGCTGCGGCGTCCGGCGATTACGATTGGTGGACCGCCAAGCGATTCAGGAGAGGAACAGAGCGATGCCGAAGACCGTGATCCTATCCGCAGCCCGCACGCCGATCGGGAAGCTGGGCGGTGGACTGTCGACCCTCGAGGCGACCGAGCTCGGGGGCACCGCGATCAAGGCCGCGCTCGAACGGGCCGACGTGGCGCCGGAGCAGGTGCAGCACGTGGTGATGGGTCAGGTGATCCAGGCCGGACAGGGCCAGATCCCGTCGCGCCAGGCGCAGATCAAGGCCGGGATCCCCAAGGATGTCCCGTCCGAGACGGTCAACAAGGTCTGCGCGTCGGGGATCCGCGCCGCCGGTCTGTTGGATGCGGCGATCCGGGCGGGAGATATCGAGCTCGGCGTGGGCGGGGGGATGGAGTCGATGTCGCAGGCTCCCTACCTGCTCAAGCAGGCACGGTTCGGCTATCGGATGGGCGACGCCAAGGCGATCGATTCGATGATCAGCGATGGCCTGACGAACCCGTTCTCGGGCAAGCACATGGCTCAGGAGGCCAGTGAGGTCGCCTCCGAGCTCGAGCTGACGCGTCCGGACATGGATCGGTGGGCGCTCCGCTCGCACGAGCTTGCCGCGCGGGCGACCGACGAGGGTCGCCTCCCCGAGGAGATCGTGCCGGTCATCGTCAAAGGCAAAAAGGGCGACACGATCGTCGACATCGACGAGGGCCCGCGCCGGGACGCCAGCCTCGAGGCGCTCGCCAAGCTCCCGCCGATCTTCGTCAAGGACGGCTCCCACACCGCCGGCAACTCGCCCGGCGTCAACGACGGGGGCGGGGCGCTGGTGCTGGCCAGCGACGAGTGGGCACAGCGCAACGGCAGGCCGAAGCTCGCCACGATCCTCGCGCAGGCGCAGGTCGCCGACGATTTCCCCTACCTCGCCCGCACGCCCGCCAAGGCGGCGAAGAAGGCGCTCAAGCGGGCAGGGCTGAGCGTGGAGGACATCGACCTGTGGGAGATCAACGAGGCGTTCGCGTCGGTCACGCTGAACTCGATGCGGATGCTCGGGATCGATGAGGATCGAGTAAACGTCAACGGCGGCGCGGTGGCGCTCGGTCACCCGATCGGCGCCTCGGGCGCGCGCATCCTGGGGACGCTGGTGTACGAGCTTCGCCGCCGTGGAGGCGGGCTCGGGTGCGCCGCGATCTGCTCAGGCGGAGGCCAGGGCGACGCGGTGATCGTGGAGGTGAACGGCAGCTGAGCAGCCGGATGACTCGCGCGCGGCGCAGTCCGGCAGCCGGATGACTCGGGCGCGGCCCGAACAGCGAGGCATGATGCCGAGTGGGCCGCCAGCCCGAGCGGACACCGAACCGGCGGCAAGCGCGAGCGCCGCATTCTTCGATCTAGACCGGACGCTGATGGAAGGCTCCTCGGCGTTCCAGTTCGGTCGCGCCGCCTACAAGGCCGGGTTGATAAGCCGCCGGCGGCTGCTCGCCGACGCCTGGGCGAACATCCGATTTCGGCTGCACGGCTCGACCGACGATGACACGCATGCGCTCCGGGACCGAATCTCGGCCTCGCTCGCCGGCACGCGCGTGCGCGACATGGAGCGCCTGGGCGCGGACGTGCTCGCGGGGATCCTGCCGCGGATATATCCGCAGATGCTGGCGGTGGCGTACGCGCATCAGGACGAAGGCCGGCGGGTGTACATCGTCACGGCCGCCTCGCAGGAGCTCGCTTCGATGCTCGCGCACGTGCTCGTGCTCGATGGCGCGATCGGCTCGAGCTTCTCCGAGGTGCAGGACGGGGTCTACACCGGCACTCCAACGGGCCTGTTCATCTACCGAAGCGATAAAGCACGGGCGATCGAGCAGCTGGCCGAACGAGAGGGCATCGACCTGAACGCGTCCTACGCCTACTCCGACTCGGAGTCCGACCTGCCAATGCTCCAGGTCGTGGGCAATCCGGTCGCGGTCAACCCGGACCGCGAGCTGTTGCGGGTCGCGCGGGAGTGTGGGTGGCAGGTGCTGCGGTTCGATCGCCTGGGGCGGAGGCTGAAGGCAGCGGTGGCGCTGGCGGGGGCGGCCGTCGCCGGCGGGATCGGGAGCGCGGCGGTGGCGATGCGCGGGCGCCGGCGGATGCTGGCGCCGGTGCGGCGCGGGGGGTGGTGGCGCTGGGCGCTCAGACTCAGATGAGGCGGACTGCCGCGAGGCGCCCCTCAACCGCCCTAGTGCCCGGAGGTGGGTGAGGACGACGAGGAGGTGACCGTCTTCGTTTCGCTCCCTCCCTGTTTTGAAGCGTGGATCGGAGCGGCTGCGGCGGGGGGTGTCGCAGGCCGTGCGGCGCGCGGCAGCTGACTCTTGGCCCGGATGGTCCGCTGTGTCGAGTTCGTAGTCCGGCCCGCGGTGCTCGGCGGGACTCCGCGGCCGTGGCGCTTCGTCACGCCGCGCGTTGGCTGATGCGTGAACCGACTGACCCGAACTGGTGAGCTTCGCTGCGGACGTGCCCTCCTGGCAACCTTTACCGGCCCGGTGACGGCAGCCACGGTTGGCGGCGCCACGGTGGTCGAAGGGATCGACCCGGCGCGCACCGCCGCCGGCGAGCGATGGGCGCCGGCACCGCAGCCACCCGCGACCGCCACCACAAATGTTGCGCCGAGGAGGACGATCCCTCGGGCGCCGCGTCGCCTGTTGGCTGCTATGGAGCAGTCACCGCCCAGTTTCCATCAACCTCGTAGTTCGTGTTGGCAGCCACGCCGGTGGGGAACACGATCACGCCGAACTTATTGGGCGTCAGCGCCAAAGTGCCCACGCCGCTGGCTCCTGTCTGGTTCACGGCGTACAAGCAGATTTGTCCGGGCGTCGCGGTCGGATTGCTGAATGATCCGGGGCAGTGGGCGGTCGCCGGACCGCTGGGCGCAACGTAGTTGAGCGCCGGCGCCGATGCGAGCGGAATCTGGAACGTGATGCCTTCCTCCTGGACGAAGTCGCTGACGGGACCGATGTGCCCTCCGAGCCCGAAGGTCCCTGTGAGCGTCTGTCCGGATGCCAACGGTCCGGCCAGTCCCGTCGCGTTCCCGGCCGAGCCCGCTGCGGCCGCGCTGGTGGCGCTGTTCGCGTGGTTGGCCGATGGGACTGTCCCCAGCTTGCTGAGGTTGATCTTGGCGCCGGTGATCGTGTTGTTGGCGATCTTGGAGCCGGTGACGGCACCGTTCTTCAGCTTCTTGGTCGTAACGGCGTCGTTCTTCAGTTGCTTGGTGCCGACGCTGTTCTTCGGCACGCTGAAGCCTGCGTAAGCCGTGCCGCCGAGCGCAACGAATAGCGCGACGACCGAGACGATGAGCGCCGGTCTGGGCCGACGCAGCCGGAAACCCTTCATATCAGTCCTCCTGTCGATGTGGAGCTGCCCAAGGGCCAAGGCGCGCACATGGCAAGCCCTGCGCACGGAGGCGCACCGTATTGCTCCGCGGCGCCGGTGGTCAAGCAGACGAGCGTTTTGTTGCAGCAATGTGCTGCTTTCGCAGCGCGAGCGGTTCGAGGAGCGCCGTGGTCGCGGCGGCGGGGATCAGCAGATCACGGCGAGGTGGAATGCGTTGTTCGAAGCGTTCGCGCCGGCTTTGTTGAAGGTCGCCACGAACACGCTGTCAGGGTTGTCCTCGCGAGGCTCGGTGTAGATCTCGCCCTGAGCCTGGTCGTTGAATGCGTTGTTGCTGAAGAGGCTCGAGCCGATCGTCGCCTCGTAGGCGCAGCCGGTGACCGGGCGGTCGAAGATCACCTCGTAGTCGCCGGTCTGGAGGAGCCCGCTCGAGGTCGCGCCGCTGCCCGCGGTCAGGCTGCCGTCGGGGGCGACGCGAGCCCAGAGGATTTTCTGCTGATAGGCCGAGGCCGGGCTGCCGGCGAGGTTATCGGCATCGCTCGCATGGCTGGCGCTGTTGGCCGTGTTGGCGGAGTTGGCGGACGGGACCGTGCCGAGCGCGCCGAGGTTGAGCTGCTTGGCGGTGATCGCGTTGCTGGCGATCTTCGATCCGGTCACCGCGCCATTGCGGATCGCGCTGGTGGTCACGGCGTCCTTCTTGAGCTGCCGCGGGCCCACGCTGTTGCGCGGCAGGGTGAATGCGGCGTAGCTGGTGCCGCCGAGGGCCACAACCAGCGCGATGATCGAGACCACGAGCGCCGCGCTTGGCCGACCCAAACGGAAAGTCCTCATTGACCCTTCCTCCTGTTAGACGTCGTGACTCCGACGAGGGTGATGCCCGACACGCCGGCCCGGTGCCGGCACCCGGAGAGAATTCCTCCCCGACTTCGAGAGTGTAGGCAGCGCCAGCCCTAGAATCCGCACATGGCCATACGTCCGACCCTGACGGCGCTCGAGCGCTGGGAGCGCGAGCGCTTCGGCAGCTCGCCCGAGCGTGACGCGCCGTTCTCGACGATCTCGGGTGAGCCGGTCCGGCGGTTGTATACCGAGAGCGATCTGCCCGCAGAGCTCGATGAGGCGGTGGGTGTGCCGGGCGTGTTTCCGTATACGCGGGGTGTGTATGCGTCGATGTATCGGGGTCGTTTGTGGACGATGCGCCAGTTCGCGGGGTTCGGGACCGCCGAGGAGACCAATCGGCGCTTTCGCTACTTGCTCGACCAGGGTCAGACCGGTCTTTCGACCGCGTTTGACATGCCCTCGCTGATGGGGCATGACTCTGATCATCCGCGGTCGCTGGGTGAGGTGGGGCGCGAGGGAGTCGCGATCGACACGCTCCAGGACATGGAGGCGCTGTTCGCGGGGATTCCGTTGGATGAGGTCAGTGTGTCGATGACGATCAACGCGCCGGCGCCAATCATGCTTGCGTTCTATGTTGCGGCTGCCGAACGGCGGGGGATCGCCGCCGAGCGGCTCGCGGGCACGATCCAGACCGACATTCTCAAGGAGTACATAGCGCAGAAGGAGTGGTGCTTCCCGGTTGATCCGGCGATGCGGTTGGTGAGCGACATGATCGAGTGGTGCGCGGGGCAGATGCCGCGCTGGCATCCGATCTCGATCTCGGGTTATCACATTCGTGAGGCTGGCTCGACCGCGGCGCAGGAGCTGGCGTTCACACTCAAGGATGGGCTCACTTATGTGGAGCACGCGATCGCGCGCGGGCTTTCGGTCGACGCGTTCGCGCCCCGGTTGAGCTTCTTCTTCAATGCGCACATCGACTTTTTTGAGGAGATCGCGAAGTACCGGGCGGCGCGGAGGATTTGGGCGCGGGAGCTGCGCGACACGTTCGGGGCGCGCGATGAGCGTTCGTTGTTGATGCGCTTTCATACCCAGACGGCGGGAGTGTCGCTGACCGCGCAGCAGCCGCTGAATAATGTGGTGCGCACGGCGATCGAGGCGTTGGCGGGGGTGCTGGGGGGGACCCAGTCGCTGCATACCAACAGCTTTGATGAGGCGCTGGCGCTGCCGAGCGAGCAGGCGGTGCGGGTGGCGCTGCGCACCCAGCAGATCATCGCCGAGGAGACGGGGGTCGCGAACACGATCGATCCGCTGGGCGGGTCGTATTTCGTGGAGGCGCTGACCGATCTCCTCGAGGCGCAGGCCTACGACTACTTCCGCAAGATCGATGAGCTGGGGGGGATGGTCGAGGCGGTCAAGCGCGGCTTCCCGCAGCGCGAGATCGCCGACGCCGCGTTTCGCTATCAGCAGGAGCTCGAGGCCGGTATTCGCAAAGTGGTCGGGGTCAACGCCTACACCGAGGGCGACGATCATGAGATGCACCTCCTGCGCATCGATCCCGCGTTCGAGGTCCATCAGGTCAAGCGGGTCAAGCAGCTCCGGGAGCGCCGTGACGGCGCGCGGGCCGACGCGGCGCTGCGTGCGCTCGAGCGGGCGGCGCGCGAGCCGCAGGAGAACCTGATGCCGCTGCTGCTGGACGCGGCGCGCGCCGAGGCGACCGAGGGCGAGATGGTCCAGACCCTGCAGAAGGTGTTCGGGACCTACACCGAGTCGCCCGCGTTCTGAGCACACGGGCCGCGCCCGGCAATCCGGGACGCGGCCCCTCGAGCACCCAAACAGGCGCCGGAACGGCGCCCTTATTACAATCCCGCGGCCTGCAGTCGCACATCGCGCGCCTGCAGTTCGCTGATGCCGCCCTCCCCAGAGAAGAAGATTCGCGTCGTCGTCGCGAAGCCCGGCCTCGACGGTCACGACCGCGGCGCGAAGATCATCGCCAGGGCGTTGCGCGATGCCGGCATGGAGGTGATCTACACCGGCCTGCACCAGACGCCCGAGCAGATCGTCGAGACGGTGATCCAGGAGGACGCCGACGCCGTCGGGCTGTCGATCCTCTCGGGGGCGCACATGACGCTCGTGCCGCGGATCATGGAGCTGCTGGGCGAGCAGGGGATCGATGACGTGGTGGTGACCGTCGGGGGCACGATCCCAGACGACGACGTCGAGGAGCTCAAGACGCTGGGGGTGGCCGAGGTCTTCACCCCGGGCGCCCCGACACAGCAGGCGATCGATTTCATCCGCAACGCGGTGCGGGCTTAGGAATGTCTTCCAACTCGCGCGTAGGCGACCGATTGACTCGTCAGTCAACCGGGTAATATTGCCATCGTTTCTAGGAATTAGGAGGCCCTGTTGAAGATTTGCGTCCTGGTCAAAGAGGTGCCGGACGCCGCCGTCGAGAAGCGCATCGATCCCTCGACGGGGCGGATGGATCGTTCGGGGGAGAAGAACCTGAATCCTTATGACACGCACGCGATCGAGGCCGCGATGCAGATCCGTGAGGGCGGGGCGGTCGAGGTGGAGGAGATCGTGGCGGTCACGATGGGCCCTCAGTCCGCGGTTCGCGCGTTGCACAAGGCGGTTTCGCTGGGCGCTGATCGGTCGCTGCATCTGACTGATGAGGCGCTCGCGGGCTCGGATGTCGCGGCGACCGGCTATGCGCTCGGGAAGGCGCTGGGAAAGGAGGAGCCCGACCTGGTGCTGCTCGGCCAGCAGTCCGACGACGGCGAGTGCTACACGATCGGGGCGGTCGTCGCCGACCACCTGAAGATGCCCTCTTTGACGCAGGTGATTCAGATCGACGTCGATGACGGCGGCCTGCGCTGCGAGCGCCAGGCCGAATACGGCTACGACACCGTCCAGATCGAGCTGCCGGCGGTGATCTCGGTCGGCGATGCGATCAACGAGCCGCGTTACCCGTCGCTGAAGGCGATCATGGGCGCGAAGAAGAAGCCACTGGAGACGCTCGCGGCGGGTGACGTCGGGATCGACGCGGCACTGGTTGGCGAGGAGGGCTCGCGCGTGCAGTGCGGCGACTTTCATGATCCGCCGGCGAAGTCCGCGGGCCAGATCATCGAGGACGAGGACACGAACGAGACGGTCGAGAAGATCGTCGCCTGGCTTGAGGAAAGGAAGCTGATCTAGCGATGGCTGATGTTCTGACCTATGTCCTTCATTACGAGGGCGAGCTCAACAAGAACTCGCTCGGGGCCGTCTCCGAGGGCGCTACGCGCGCTTCGGAGATCGGCGGGGAATGTCACGCGGTGGTCGTCGGGGGCGAGGATCTGAGCGACGAGCTGTGCCAGTCGCTGGGCGCTTACGGCGCCACCAAGGTGTTCCGCGGTCGCGGGCCCGAGGGGCTTGCCCAGCCAGTGGTCGACGTGATGGCCAAGGTGATCGACGACCATGGCCAGGGGTACGCGTTGTTCGGGGGTGGTCTGTTGGGATTCGAGATCGGTGCCGGGCTGGCCGCGCGCAAGCACGCCGGGGTGACGATGGAGGTCACGGCGGTGCGGGCCGAGGACGGCAAGCTGGTGGCCGAGCGACCGATCCTGCAGGACTCGAAGATCTCGGTCTCGCACTACCGGGGCGATCTGGGGATCATCATCGGGCGGATCAACGCGTTCGAGGTGACCCAGCGCGACGGCGGCTCGGCCGAGGTGGTGGACGTCGAGGTCGAGTACTCGCCGTGGTCGGGTCAGGCCAAGATGGTCCAGCGCGGCGAGCAGCGCGGCGCCGATGTCGACATCGAGGGCGCCGACATCCTCGTCGCGGGCGGTCGCGGTCTGGGCAAGGCCGAGAACTTCAAGCTGGCGGAGGAGCTCGCCGCGGCGTTCGGGGGTAACACCGCGGTCGCCGCCACGCGCGCGGTCGTCGACGCCGGCTGGTACCCGTACGCGGCGCAGATCGGCCAGACGGGCAAGACGGTGGCGCCGAAGCTGTACCTGGCGGCGGGGATCTCGGGCGCGATCCAGCACAAGGTCGGGATGCAGTCCTCGGAGAACATCGTCGCGATCAACAAGGACTCGAACGCCCCGATCTTCGAGTTCTCAGATCTCGGGATCGTGGGCGATTTGAACAAGATCCTGCCGAAGCTGACCGACGCGATCAAGGCGAAGCGAGGCTCCTGAGTGACCGCGAGGCGCGAACCGTCAAGAGAGGCTGGAGGCCGAACTAATGGTCAGATCACGGGGCTGGATGCCCCGCGGAGGTAATCATGGCCTCGGTGAACGGGCACGGGCCGTACGCGCCGAGCGAGTTCCCGCCGCCGGTCGATTCGGTAAAGGAGTTCGTCAAGCGCGAGCTCGATTCCGAGGACGAGCGGATCGAGGTGGGCGTGGCGATCGTCGGCGGTGGCACCGCCGGCCTGGCGTGTGCGAACCGGCTGCTGCAGCTGCTCGGCGACGACCCCGAGGCGATGGAGAGCCTGGGCGAGGTGCCGGTGGCGATCATCGAGAAGGCCAAGACGTGCGGCGGCCATAACCTGTCCGGCGCGGTGATGCGCCCGGGCCCGTTGCAGGAGCTGTTCCCGGAGCTCTCGCGCGAGGACTGGCGTCGCGAGCGGTTCGCGTTCGGCGAGGTCACCAAAGAGGCGGTGTACCTGCTCCCGAATGGCAAGGCCAAGCTGCGGATTCCGACGCCGCCGCCGTTCAAGAACCACGGCGCCGAGATTGTCTCGGTCGCGGCGCTGGCGCGCTACCAGCAGCGTCAGGCCGAGGAGGGCGGGGCCTACGTGCTGACCGAGACCTCGGCGACGCAGCTGATCGTCGAGGACGGCGCCGTGGTCGGCGTGCGCTCGGGGGACAAGGGGCGCGGCAGGGACGGCGAGCCGCTGTCGAACTTCGAGCCCGGGACCGACATCAAGGCGCAGGTGACGGTGCTGGCCGAGGGCTGCTGGGGGCATTTGACGGGCGCGGCGATCCGCGAGTTCAATCTCGCCGACGGCCGCGAGCCGCAGGTGTGGGAGCTGGGGGTAAAGGAGGTGTGGAAGGTCCCCAGGGCGCTCGATCGCGTGATCCACACGATCGGGCCCTGGCCGCTCAAGCTGTCCGGCAAGTACGGCCAGATCGGCGGCACCTGGATCTACCCGATGAAGGACTCCAAGACCGGTGATGACCTGGTATCGATCGGCTTCGTCGTCGATTTGGAGTATGCGGATGCGACCACCTCGCCGCACGACCTGCTGCAGCTGTTCAAGCTGCACCCGCTCGTCCGCGGGATCCTGGAGGGCGGCGAGCGCGTGGCGTGGGGCGCGAAGGCGCTGCCGGGCGGCGGCTACTGGTCGATGCCGAAGCTCTCGATGCCCGGCGCGGTGCTGGTCGGCGACGCCGGCGGGATGGTCGACACGGTCGCGCTCAAGGGCGTGCACCACTGCCTCCAGTCCGGCAAGCTGGCGGCCGAGGCGATCTACGCCTCACTCAAGAGCGGCGTGGAGCTGTCCACCTACGAGGGCGCGGTCGAGAGCTCGACGATCGGCAAAGAGCTCTGGCAGGTCCGCAACACCCGCCAGCCGTTCCAGCGCGGCTTCCTCCGGGGCGGGCCGCTCGTGAACATGATGATCGCGACCAAGGGGCGCTTCCCCGGCGGGCGATGGAAGTGGCATCGCAACGATCAGCAGCCGATGTTCATGGGCGACACGCGCGAGCGCTATCCGAAGCCCGACGGCAAGTACACCTTCGACAAGCTCTCCTCGGTCTACATTTCCGGCAACGCGACCCGCGACGACGCGCCCAACCACATCCGCGTGCGGCGCGAGGTTCCCCGCGAGATCGCCGAGACGTGGCGCTGGATGTGCCCCGCCGGCGTGTACGAGATCCCCGACGACGCTCCCGCCTCCGGGCCCGTCGACGTGATCGTCAACTACACCAACTGCGTGCAATGCGGGGCGATCACCGCCAAAGGCGGGCGGCTGACGCCGCCGGAGGGTGGCGACGGGCCGCTGTACACGGTCACCTAGTGGCTGACGCTGGCGGGCGCTCGTGGCGGGTGTGCCGCGCACGGTGCCGGCCCGTGCCCGAGATGCAACTTCCGGGGTTTCGATTTGTTCTAAGAGCATGAGGCGACTCGTGATCGCAGGTGTCGGTGCGCTCGCCGCCGTGTCGGCGACCATGGCCACCGCGGCGACGACCGAGGGGACCGGCGCCGGCCTGCGCGGGTACGTGTGTCAGACGGCGCCCGATCCGGCCTCCCGAGGGATGTCGATCACCGCCGTGATGGCTCCGCTCCCGAGCACGATGAGGATGGCGATGCGGTTCGAGCTGCTCAAGCGAACCAAGCGCTGGGGCCGCTCCGTGTCCATTTCCGGGACCGGTCTGAAGACCTGGATCACGCCGAAGGATCCGACGCTGGGCAGCCAGCCCGGCGACCGGTGGGTCGTCAAGCATCCGGTGGTCGATCTGGCCGGGCCGGCTTACTACCGGTTCAAGGTCACGTTCCGGTGGACCGGTGCCAAGCGCCACGTGATCGGCACCACTGTCCGGGAGAGCCAGCTGTGCTTCCAGCCCGAGTTGCGAGCGGACCTCGACGTGGCGAGCATCGCGGTCAATCCGATTGTCGGCGACCCCGGTTTCGACCGGTATGTGGCGACGATCCGGAACGCCGGCAGGACCGCCTCGGGGTCGTTCCAGGTCGAGTTCATGGACGGCCCGGACGGCCCGTGGAGCCCCCAGTTCAAGCCCGTTTCGCAGCTGCTCTCGCATCACCGGGTTGAACTCTCCTTCAAGGGCCCGGCCTGCAGCGCCGGCGCGCCGGCGACGATCACGGCCGATCCCACCCACCAGGTCGACGACGCCAACCCGAACAACAACTCGCTGGTGACGACCTGCTCTTGAGCGAGCGCCAGGGTTGCCGCCGGGGCGTTTGGCAACCTGAAGGGCGTGGTCGCGGTCCGGGTGGCGGTTTCCGGGCGTCCGGGCCGGCGGGTCCCGGGTTCTCCGGGGCCGGCGGGTCCCGGGGGTCCGGGCCGGCGGGCCCGGCGTGCTGAGGCCGGTTCGTAGATCGCCCCAGGGCATGCGATGAACAACGATTCCAACGCAAACATGGCCAAGGCGCTGCGGCTCACCCGTGCCGGACGGTTGGCCGAGGCCACTGAACTCCTGCAGCAGGGTCTCGCCGGTCCGGGTCTCGCGTCGCGGGTCAAGTCGCCGGCGCCTGGCCCGCACGCCGCGCCGGCGGGTGGTGCGCATGCCGCGCCGGCGCGTGGCGCGCATGCCGCGCCGGCGCGCTGGCGCGCACGCCGCGCCGGTGTCTCGTTCGAGCCCGGCTGTGTCCGCCGGTGGCGCCGGTGGGGAGGTCCGCCACCTCACCCAGACCGAGGCGGCCGGGACGCGCAGCTACGACCTCTACGTGCCCAGCGGCTACACCGGCGACCCGCTGCCACTGCTGGTGATGCTCCACGGCGGCAGCCAGAGCGCGTCGGACTTCGCGGCCGGCACCCGCATGAACGATCTCGCTGAGCAGCACACGTTCCTCGTCGCCTACCCCGAGCAGTCGCGCGCGGCCAACCAGGGCGGCTATTGGAACTGGTTCTCCGCGGCCGACCAGCGCGCCGGTGCCGGCGAGCCGTCGATCATCGCCGGCATCACCCGCCAGATCATCCGCGACCTTGCCGTGGACCCGAGCCGGGTGAACATCGCCGGGCTGTCGGCCGGTGGCGCGATGGCCGCGGTCATGGCCGCGACCTACCCCGACCTGTACGCGGGTGTCGGAGTGCACTCCGGACTGGCCTATCGCGCCGCCCACGACGTGGGGTCAGCGTTCGCGGCGATGCGCACCGGGGGCACACCCGGCGCCACCAGTGCCCTGCCGCTGATCGTCTTTCATGGCGACAAAGACACGACCGTGGCCTCGGTCAACGCCGATAAGCTGATCGCCGCGCGGCTCGCGGCTGACGACATCGCCGGTCGGCGCGAGCCGACGACGACAAGCGGCGAGCGCGGCCATCGTTACACCCGCACCGTGTACCACGACCCCGATGGCGTGATTGTCGCCGAGTGCTGGATCGTGCACGGCGGCGGACACGCCTGGTATGGCGGCAGTGCCGTCGGCTCCTACACCGACCCACGGGGTCCTGACGCCTCCGCCGAGATGATTCGCTTCTTCCGCCTGGACCAGCCGCCCCCGCACTGAGGCAGCGCCCCTGGGGATGGGACTTCAGGTGCTCGGTGGCTCTACGTGGGCCATCGAGTGCGTGTTATTCCCGTACTCGATGGCCCACGTCAGCCCGCGACGATCGCCCACGTCAGCCGGGGTCGATCGCCCACGTTCAGCCCGCGTCGATCGCCCACGTCAGCCCGCGTCGATCGCCCACGTCAGCCAGCGACGCGAGCCGCCCTATTCGATCGCCAGTACGACGACTGTGCCGTCGTCCTGGAGCGGTTCTCGCCAGCAGTCGGTCACCGCTTGCTGGATAGCCATTGCGGTGCACGCGGCGGTGGGATGGTCTGCACGCTCGAGCGCACCTCTGAGGCCGTCGCTGCCGAACCTGCCGCCGTTTTCCATGTGTCGTTCGGTGATGCCGTCGGTTAGGAGGATGAGCCGATCGCCGTGGTGCAGCCGGCGCTCGTTCGTTTGGTAACCGGGATCGTTCGGTCCGGTCCCGAGCGCTGGGTGAGTTGTGCCCTCGAGTTCCTCGAACCCGCCGTCGGCGTCGACGAGGTAGGCGGGTGGGTGGCCACAGTTGACCCACGTGAGGTTGGCGGTGGCGGCATGCCATCGTGCGATCAGCGCAGTGACGTGAAAATCCGGGTTGCCGAGCTGCTGGACGGTTTCGTGCATCGTCAGCACCGACTGTTCGAGATCTTGGCCGCTTCGCCGCGCCGCGCGCAGGGCGCCCAGCGCGGCGGCTCCGAGGCCGGCGGCGGTGGGGCCTTTGCCGGCGGAATCGGCGATTGCCAACCAGGCGCCGTCGCGGTTCTCGACGAAGTCAAACCAGTCGCCGCCGACTTCATAGCTGGGCAGCAGCACACCGGCGAGCTGGGCGCCGGCGATGCGGGCGATCCTCGGCGGAAAGAGGTTCTGTTGGATTTCTGCGGCGGCGGTTGTCGGCTTGCGCCGCCGGGAGGCTTCGATGTAGTCGGTGTACTGGTTGGCGAGCTCGAGCGCCGCGGCGCCCTGTTTGGCGATGTCGTTCAGCGAGGCCACCGGTGTTCCGACGCACAGAAGCAGGCCGAGGACCCGGCCGCGCAGCCACAGCGGTTCGGCAACACAGCCCGGGACACGCTGCTGTAGACGGACGTAGAACTCGGGCAGCCCCTCGGGGACGATCTCGGGTCCGATCGCGGGCGGGTCGTCCAGCCGATCCGGAAATTCCTCCGAGCCCGCGAGGCGCAACAGGTGAGAGCCGTCGATGTCAACGACGTACAGAGCTATCGCCACACCGGCGGCGCGGCGTGCTTCAGCCACGAGCTGGTCGGGCACCAGGTGCGGAGGTACCTCGTCCAGCACGCGCGTGACCTCGAGGGCCAGGGGGTGCTCACGCCCCAGCCGCCCCGGGGCGAGGAAGGGCATCGTTGCGACCTGCCATCCCAGGGGCGCAGAGACGTCCGCTGCGGATTCGCTTGGATGAGCTTGGTGCGTCTCGAGCGCCTGGCCGAGCGCCTCGCGGCTGGAAAAGTGCCGGTAGAGCGTTGAGCGCCCGACGCCGGCGGCGGCGGCGATTTCGCTCATCGTCACGTGTGGGTCGCCAGTCAGCGCGGAGGCTGCTTCGAGGATTCGGTGGCGGCTGGCGACCGCATCCGCCCGTGGTGATTGCCCTTCGGATGGCGAGGCTGTCCGCTCGTCATCCGGTGGCGCGGCTGCGTCCATCTACCGGGTTTCTGTACCCGGAATCCCGGTTGTCCATAGCGTTTGTCCCAAAAGATCCCAGTTGATCCAGGACCTGGGGCAAGAGCGGTTCATAGTTGCGGATTTCGGGTAGCGATTGGAGACAACCCCGTCCCGTTTACATGGGACAAGACACAGGAGGAGAGGCCGTGCCCGAGACAACCGAGGCGTACGACTTTCGCGGTCGGACCGTGCTGGACAGCCAGGGCCAGAAGATCGGAAAGATCGATGAGCTGTACTACGACGAGCAGGGCGGCCAACCCGAGTGGGCGCTCGTCAACACCGGGCTGTTCGGCACCAAGAAGACGTTCGTGCCGATCCGCGGCGCCAAGCCAACTGGCGAAGATGTGCAGGTCTCGATCACCAACGAGCAGGTCAAGGACGCTCCGCGGATCGACGCCGACCAGGAGCTCTCCGAAGAGGAAGAGCGTCGGCTGTTCCAGCATTACGGGGTTCCGTACACCACCGAGGGCAGCACTACGGCCGAAGGCGCGCCGCGCGAGTCCACGAGGACCGAGAGTGGAGACGGGACGCATCGTGGTGACAGGACGGATGGTGGCGATGACGCGATGACGCGCTCGGAGGAGGAGCTCCGGGTCGGCACCGCCAGACAAGAGCGCGGACGGGCCCGGTTGCGCAAGTACGTCGTGACCGAGCAGGTTCAGAAAACGGTTCCGGTGAGGCGCGAAGAGGTGCGCGTCGAGCGCGAGCCGATCACCGACGCCAACCGCGAACAGGCGGTCTCTGGCCCGGAGATCACCGAGTCCGAGCACGAAGTCGTGCTGCACGAGGAGGAGCCCGTGGTCGAGAAGCGCGCGGTGCCCAAGGAGCGCGTGCGACTGGACAAGGAGACGCACGAGGAGGAGCGTGAGGTCTCCGAGGAGATCCGCAAGGAGCAGATCGACGTCGACGACGAGCGCTAGGCGGGACAGTCGAGCCCGCGGTCGCCGGGATTCGCGGGCTTGACTCCTCGCCGAACGACTGACCCGGCCCGGGCCGCAAGAAGTCGCCCGCGGGGCGGCTACGAGGGCCCGGGCCCTCGCGCGGGGGTCGCTAGACTGAGTAGTGCAATGAAAACCGGAATCCATCCAGAGTACGTAGACGCGCACGTCCGCTGCACCTGCGGCAACGAGTTCATGACTCGCTCGACTCAGCCCGAGATCCACGTGGAGATCTGCTCGGCCTGCCATCCGTTCTACACGGGGCGGCAGAAGCTGGTCGACACCGGCGGCCGCGTGGAGCGGTTCCAGCGTCGTGTCGCGAAGGGCCGACGCTCGGCCCGCACCGGCGCGGGCGCGTAGCGCCGAGGTCGCGGTGGGCAACGGGGGCGGCGAAGCGCGGCTGACCGCGTCCCGCGATGCACCCGTCGGCGGACAGGCCGTGCTTGAGGGCGTGATGATGCGCGGGGTCTCGACCTGGGCGGTCGCCGTCCGCAAGCCGGCCGAAGATCCCGCCGGCGCCGGTGCGGCCGCCGAGGCCGACCGCGCCGCCGGCTCTGGCCCCGGTGCTGCCGCCGAGGCCGAGCGCGCCGCCGGCCTCGGTCCCGGCGAGATCGCCGTCCATGCCTTTCCGCTCGTCGCCTGGACCAAGCGCCGGCGCGTCTACCGCTGGCCGGTGATCCGCGGTGTGGTGGCGCTGGCGGAGTCGCTGGGGATCGGCTTGCGCGCGCTCGGCATCTCCGCGAACGCGCAACTGCCCGGGGAGGCCCAGGAGATCTCCGGTGGCGTCTGGGCGGGCACGGTGGTGATCGCCCTCGTGTTCGCGATCGGGTTGTTCTTCGTGGTGCCGGTGGGCCTCACCAGCCTGATCCGGCACCAGCTCGGCTCACCGGTCCTGTTCTGGGTGGTTGAAGGCGTGCTGCGGACCGCGATCTTCCTCGGTTATCTGTGGCTGCTCTCGAGGTTGCGAGACCTCCGCCGCGTGCTCGAGTACCACGGCGCCGAGCACAAGGTGATCTCCTGTTATGAGGCGTCCGACGAACTCCTCCCGGAGCGGGCGAAGCTGTATTCGCGACTTCATCCGCGATGCGGTACGAGCTTTCTGCTGATCGTGATGATCATGGCGATCTTCGTGTTCGCCCCCATCGGCCTGCCGGCCTGGTGGGTGCTGGTGATCACGCGGATCCTGGGCGTGCCGCTGATCGCCGGCCTGTCCTTCGAGGTGATCAAGTGGGCCGGTCGCAACCGGCGCCGGCGCTGGGTCCAGGCGATCATGTATCCCGGTCTGCAGCTTCAGAAGCTGACCACCCGCGAGCCGGATCTCGATCAGCTGGCGGTGGCGATTGCCGCGCTCGACGCCGTGCTTCAGGTGGAGACGCCCGGAGCGTCGGCGGCCGACATGGTCGGCGTCGAGGTCGTGGCGTAGCCGCCACGTCGATCGCGGCGGCCGATTCCGTGCTGCAGGGGGACGACCTTTAGCGTGGGATCTCCGCCGATCTCCCGGCCCCCGCGTCCTACACTCGGGCCACACGATGATCGATGAATTGGTCTCCCAGATCGAGACGCGCTTCGGCGAGTTGCAGAACGATCTCTCCGACCCCGCGGTGATCGGGGATCGTGAGCGATTCACGGCCACCAGCAGGGCGTACCGGGAGCTCGAGCCGGCGGCGCGGCTGGCCACCGCCTACCGCCGTGCGGTGGACGACTTCGAGGGCGCACGCGAGCTGCTGGCCGAGGACTCGGGCGACTCCGAGCTCCGCGCCCTGCTCGATTCCTCGCGCGAGCAGATCGAATCGCTCGAGGACGAGATTCGCCTGGCGATGGTGGAGCGCGACCCCAACGATGACAAGAACGTGATCGTCGAGATTCGGCCTGGCACCGGGGGAGACGAAGCCGCGCTGTGGGCGGGCGACCTGTTTCGGATGCTGACCCGATACGCGGAGCGTCGTGGCTTTGCGGTGGAACCGCTGGCGGTCGGTGATGGCACCTATACGTTCGCGGTCAAGGGCGACGGTGCCTACTCGGTGTTCAAGTTCGAGGGCGGAACGCATCGCGTCCAGCGCGTCCCGGAGACCGAATCGCAGGGGCGGATCCACACCTCGACGGCGACCGTCGCGGTGCTGCCCGAGGTCGACGACGTCGAGGTCGAGATCGATCCGGCCGATCTCCAGATCGACGTCTACAGGAGTTCCGGCCCCGGCGGCCAGTCTGTCAACACGACCGACTCGGCGGTGCGGATCACCCACCGAGCGAGCGGGATTGTGGTCTCGATGCAGGACGAGAAGTCACAGCTGCAGAACCGCGAGCGGGCGATGCGGGTGCTGCGGGCCCGGCTCCACGAGCGGGCACTCGCCGAGCAGCAGGCGGACCAGGCGGCCTCCCGCCAGGCGCAGGTCGGGACCGGCGAGCGCGCAGAGAAGATCCGGACCTACAACTTCCCGGAGCGGCGCGTGACCGATCATCGCATCGGGTTGCGCCTGCACAACCTCGACGCGATCCTGCTCGGGGAACTCGATGAGCTGACCGCAGCGCTGCAGGACGATGAGAAGCGACGCCGGCTGGCGGAGAAGGCGCTTGCCTGAGGGTGTCTTGGACACCGTGGTCCCGGGGTCCCCGGTCTCCCGGGCGCTGCGGCGGGCGACGGCGCGGCTGGCGGAGGCCGGGTGCGAGACCCCGCGTCTGGATACGGAATTGCTGCTGGCGTGGGTGCTGGGCGTGGGGCGCGAACGGCTGGTGCTCGACCGCGACGTTGAGCTGGGGGGCGACGCGCTCGCCCGGTTCCGTGGCGCGATCGCTCGCCGTGAGGCCCGCGAACCAGTCGCGTACATCACGCGATCCAAAGACTTCCGGCGGATCTCGCTCGCCGTCGACCGCCGGGTACTGATTCCGCGGCCCGAGACGGAGATGCTGGTCGAGGTCGGACTGTCGCTTGACGCCGGGTCGAGCGTTGTGGATGTGGGCACCGGCAGCGGGGCGATCGCGCTGGCGCTGAAGGACGAGCGGCCCGATCTATCGATCGTCGGCACGGATGTGGACTGCGATGCGCTCGCGGTGGCAGGCGAGAACGCTGCGCGGCTGGGCCTGGACGTGCGCTTCTGCCACGCCGACCTGCTGCGGGGGCTCGATCAGCGCTTCGACGCGGTGCTGGCGAATCTGCCGTACGTGGCTCGCGGCGCTGCTGCTGCCTTGGCGCCCGAGATCTCGCGTTACGAACCGCAGCAGGCGCTGTACGGAGGGGATGACGGGCTGGAGCTCGTCCGCCGCCTGCTCGGGATGGTCGAGGGGGTGCCGCTGGTGGCGCTCGAGGTGGGCTTCGATCAGGCGCAGGCGGCCGCGCGGCTGCTTCAGCGGGCGGGACTGCACTCGGTCGAGCGGCTGCGGGATCTCGCGGGTCACGAGCGGGTGCTCGTCGGGCGGCGGTGAGCGCCGGCGACGCGTCGCGGGACTTCGAACGCTGTCTGGCGGTCGGCGGGCTGACCCTGTTCCCCGCGGACACCGTCTACGGGCTGGCGTGCGATCCGGAGAACCGGTTCGCGGTCGAGCGGCTCTACCTGCTGAAGCGACGTCTGCTCGAGAAGCCCTCCGCGGTGATGTTCTTCGACCTCGAACTCGCACTGGCTGCGCTGCCCGAGCTTGGCGGACGAACGCGCGAGGCGATCGGGCGGCTGCTGCCCGGCGGCATAACGCTGCTGCTGCCGAACCCGTGCGCGCGGTTTGCGCTCGCCTGCGGTGGCGATCCCTCGACCCTTGGGCTGCGGGTACCGCGGGTGGATCTGCTGGCCGGCGTCCGGTGGCCGGCGCTCCAGTCGAGCGCAAACCGCGCCGCCGGTCCAGACCCCCGGCGCCTGGCCGATGTGCCCGAGCTGATCCGGGCCGCGGCGGATCTGGTGATCGACGGTGGCGAGCTGCCCGGCACGCCCTCCACGGTCGTCGACTTGCGCCGCTACGAGGCGAATGGCTCGTGGTCGGTGGTGCGAGCGGGGGCGGTGAGCGAGGAGGCGCTCGGCGCGGCGCTCGAGTGAGTGGTTCCCGCCGTATTTGCGGTGGGGGCCACTAGGCAGCCGCAGACTTCCGCGACCGCCACTCCCGCTGGTATCGTCGCGAGTCGTGAACGTCGAGTTGCCGCCCGACTTCTTCAACCGGCCACTGGCCGACGTTGACCCGGAGATCGCCGAGGTGCTGGGACTGGAGCTCGAGCGTCAGCAGAGCACACTCGAGATGATCGCTTCGGAGAACTTCGTGCCGGTCTCGGTGCTCGAATGCCAGGGGTCGGTGCTGACGAACAAGTACGCCGAGGGGTATCCGGGCAAGCGCTACTACGGCGGCTGCGAGTACGTCGATATCGCCGAACAGCTGGCGATCGACCGGGCCAAGGCGCTGTTCGGCGCCGAGCACGCCAACGTCCAGCCACACGCCGGCGCGCAGGCGAACGCCGCCGTCTATTTCGCGCTGATGCAGCCGGGGGACACGATGATGGGCCTCGAGCTCGCGCACGGCGGCCATCTCACGCACGGGATGAAGATCAACGTCTCGGGCCGTCTGTACGACATCGCGCCCTACCACGTCGACCGCGAATCCAGCCTGATCGACATGGACGAGGTGCAGGAGATCGCGGAGGAGCGCCGACCGAAGGTGATCCTCGCCGGCTGGTCGGCTTATCCGCGGGTCCTCGACTTCGTGCGGTTCAGGGAGATCGCGGACTCCGTCGACGCTCACCTGGTCGTCGACATGGCGCACTTTGCCGGGCTCGTCGCCGCCGGCCTGCACCCGAACCCGGTGCCGTTCGCCGACGTGGTGACGACCACGATCCACAAGACGATCGGCGGCGCGCGCGGCGGGATGATCCTCTGCAAGGAGGAGTACGCGAAGAAGATCAACTCCGCCGTGTTCCCGGGCCAGCAGGGCGGTCCGCTCGAGCACGTGATCGCGGGCAAGGCGGTGGCGCTGCGGATCGCGATGTCCGGGGCGTTCCGCGAACGCCAGGAGCGGACGCTCGCCGGCGCGCGCGCGGTCGCGCGCGAGCTGCTGAACGCCGGCGGCGGGGTGAACGTCTTGACCGGCGGAACCGATGTGCACCTGGTCCTGTGCGACCTGCGGGAATCGGAGCTGGACGGAAAGCAGGCCGAGGACAGGCTGGCGTCCGTCGGGATCACGGTCAACCGCAACGCCGTCCCGTTCGATCCACGACCGCCGGCCATCTCCTCGGGGCTGCGGATCGGGACGCCGGCGCTGGCCACTCGGGGACTGCAGGTGGAGGACTTCGTGGAGATCGGGAGGATCATCGCGTCGGCGCTGCAACCCGGGGACTTCGAGGCGCGGCATGGCGAGCTGGCGGAACGGGCGGGGGCCGTGGCCGAGCGCTACCCGCTGTATGCGGGGCTCGGGGCGTCTGTGGCGGTGTGAGATTGGTCGCCCCGCTGGGGCGGTCGGCTCTGGCGGGGTGATTTTGGGCGGGGCGTTCGGCTATTGCGGGGTGAGGTTTGGGGCGCCTTTGAGACATCTCTGAGCCGGAGCGTGACGGCTCTGCGCCAGTTCGCGGGTCTTCGGCGACGTCCGGGCGGTTTCGGCTCACACTTCCGGTGGATGGCGTCAGCCCGACCTGCTCCAGAGCCCAAATCACCTCCGCGGGGCGAGAAATGGGCAACGCAACACGTTAATCGTGTTCACATGCCCAGATCGCCGGTGGCGGCGCCGGTTTGGGCTCCTGTGCAGGTCATCGGACGGGGTGAGCGCGAAATCGAGCGGCTCGCGGCGCTGCAGAAAGGCTTTGCCATCCGCGAGCAGTTGCTCGCGGCCGGTCTTGGCCGGGGCGCCATCTCGCACCGGCTGACGAACGGCCGGCTATACCTGCGCTATCCAGGCGTGTACCTGGTTGGTCGGGACCACCTCGACGCGTTCGGCGAGGAGATGGCGGTGATTCTGTACTACCGGGGGCATGCCGTGCTGAGCCATCGGAGTGCTGCGTTCGTGTGGGGTCTGATCGAGACCCGTCCGGCGAAGCTGACGCTGACGATCATCGGCAAGGACCGGCATCCGAGCCCAGGCGTGCGGCTTCACCGGGTTCGCGGTCTTGACCGGATCGATCTGCGAGCTTGTCACGGCCTTCCGGTCACCGCGCCTGCCCGCACGCTCCTCGATCTCGCCGGCGACAGCTCCGACGCGGAGCTGGAGGAGGCCCTTGGCGCGGCCGCCGGACGGCGACTTGCGGACCCTCACGAGTTGCGAGCAGCGCTGGAGCGGGCGCCGGGAAGATCGGGGGCGGGGCGCCTCCGGCGCCTGCTCGATCACGAGGGCGGCACTGGCTTCGCCCGCTCCAAGGCCGAACGCCGGCTCCGCGATCTCTTGCGGGCAGCTGAGCTACCGCTGCCGTTGGTCAACGTCCATCTCTGTGGCTTCCTGGTTGATTTCCTGTGGCCGGAGGCGAAGCTGGTCGTCGAGATCGACGGCTACGAGTTCCACAAGGACCGCGCCGCGTTCGAGCGCGACCGCCGGCGCGACCAGGTCCTGACTGCCGCGGGGTACCGCGTGATCCGGATTACTTGGCGGCAACTGCGGGACGAGCCGATGGCGGTGATCGCGCGTCTCGCGCAAGCTCTGGTGGCGGCCGCGGTCGCGGTGAAGGCCTCGGGCCCGGTGGCGGCCGCGGTCGCGGTGAAGGCCTCGGCCCCGGTGGCGGCCGAAGTCCCGGCGCCGGTCGCGGCCCCACTGGCGGCCCAAGTCCAGGCGCCAGGCGTGGCCCCCGCCGGGGCGCTGGTCGCCCCGCCGGCGTGGCCGCGCGAGACATCCGGCTGAAGCGATCCTGCTCGGCTGGCATGCTACGGCGAAGCCATGCGGTACCTCGACGCCGTGCTCGCCTTCGTCGTCGCGATGGCTCTCGCGGCGGCACTGACGCCAATCGCGGCGCGGATCGCGCGGCGGGTCGGCGCGATCGCGATGCCGAGCGAGCGGGGACTGGCGATCCGCAGCACGCCGCTGCTGGGGGGACTGGCGATTCTGATCGGCGCACTCGTGGCCTCCGCGATCTGGATGCCGGCGACGATCAAGCTGCCGCGCACGGTTGGCGCCCGGGGCTCGGGCGGGAGCGTCGACACGTGGGCGATGCTGGGCGGGGCGGTGGTGATCACGATCGTCGGGGCGATCGACGACGCACGCGATCTGCCGCCGCTCGGAAAGCTGATCGGTCAGATCGCGGCGGCGGTGATCGCGGTCCATGCCGGCGTGAAGGTGACCGACGTGACGCTTCCATTTATCGGGGCCCTCCAGTTTCCGCACACCGGCGGACTCATCACGGTGATCTGGCTGGTCGGGCTGATGAACGTGGTCAATTTCTCTGACGGGGCTGACGGGCTGGCGGCGGGACTGTGCACGATCGACGGGGTGGCGTTCGCGATCATCGCCTTTGATCTGAACGTAAACGCGGCCGGGGTGCTCGCGGCGCTGACGGCGGGTGCGTCGCTGGGGTTCCTGTTTCACAATTTCCCCCCCGCGGGCATCTTCATGGGAGACTCGGGGGCGAACCTGCTCGGTTACCTGCTCGGCGTGGTGGCGGTGATCGGCTCCTTGAAGACCAACGTGGTCGTCGCCCTGGTGGTGCCGCTGTTCATCCTCGCGGTCCCGTTCCTCGACACCAGTTTCGTGATCGCCAAACGGCTGAAGTACAAGCGCAAGCCGTGGTCGGCGGATGCCAACCATTTCCATCATCGAATGGCGCGGATCGGCTTCAGCCAGCGCAAGACGATCCTCTACTTATACGGCTGGACGGTGATGCTGGCCGGGGTCGCGGTCGCGCTGCGACTGATCCCCTATCACGATCACGGTCCCCCGCATCACTACCACCTCGGTTGGGTTCTGCTGCTTGCGGCACTCGGCGTGGCGGCGCTCGCGGCCAGCGTTTATCTCGTTTACGTGCTGGAGATCTTCAAGTTCAAGCGACTGCGAGCGCGGGAGCTGAGAGCCACGGATCCATCCACCAGCGAGCACGAGATCGATCGGCAGGTCGGGCACGACATCGAGACGGGCGAGTTTGAACGGGTGCGATAGTGGGGCCTGTGGAGAAGGCGAACCTGCGCGAGCTGGAGGTGTTCACGACTCTCGATGGCTCGCAGATCCGCGAGCTGGCGGGGCCGGCCTGGACCAACGTCCGCAACCAGAGCCTCGCCGAGGCGACGGTCCCGCCCGGCGCCGAGACCGCCGAGCACTATCACCCCCGCACGGAGGAGCTCTACTACTTCATTGCTGGCAGGGGGAGGATGCGCCTCGGCGAGGACGAGTCGGATGTCGGCGCAGGAGACTGCGTGGTGATCGCGCCGGGGGTTCCGCACAAACTGTGGAACCGCGGAGAGGAGCCGCTGGTGCTGCTCTGTTGCTGTGCGCCGGCGTACTCCGATGATGACACGGTGATGACGGGACGCTGAGCTGAGCGCGCTGGGCCGAACCGAGCGCGTCGCTCTCGCGGCGACCGCAGTTGCCACGATCCTGGCGGGGGTGACCCGCTATGCCCATGGCGTCTCCGAGGTGCTGGCGTTCATCCTCGCGACGGTGGCGCTGGCCGGAGCGGCGTGGATCGTGTCGTTTGCGACCGAGGAGGTGGGACGGCGGTTCAGCGCCCCGGTGACTGGGTTCATGCAGTCCACGTTCGGCAATCTGCCGGAGTTCTTCGTCGTCATCTTCGCGCTGAACGCTGGTCAGAAGATCGTCGCGGAGACCGCGCTCCTGGGCTCGATCCTCGTCAACGCCCTGCTGTTGCTCGGGCTGGTGATCGTGGCCGGCGCGCGGCATTCGCGCGACGGCGTGATGCGCTTCGGCGCGCGGCTTCCGAATGACACCGCAACCCTGCTGTTGATCGCGTCGTTCATCATCGTCCTGATCGGACTGGCGGTCGCCTCGCATGACCCCGCCAGCCACCACACGAGGACGATCTCGATCGTCGGCGCGGTCGCGATCCTGGCCGTCTACGGCTGCTGGGTGTGGCAGTACCTGCGGTCCGATCAAGCGCCAGCGGGAGAGGCGGAGCAGGCAAAGCTCTCCACTTCGCTCAGTGTCGGGCTGCTGGCCGTCGCTGGGGTGGGCTCGGCGTTCGTCTCTGATTGGTTCATCCACGCTCTCGAGCCCACGATCCACACGCTCCACATCTCTCAGACCTTTGCCGGTCTGGTAATCGTGGCGATCGCCGGCAACGCCGTCGAGCATGCCGCGGCGATCGCGCTCGCGGCCAAAGGACAGGCCGATCTGGCGATCTCGGTGGTCAAGAACTCGGTTGCGCAGATCGCCGCATTCCTCTACCCGCTGCTCGTGCTCGTGTCGCTGCTGACGGCGACCACACTGACCTTCGCGATCGCTCCGGTGTTCATCGGCGCGCTGTTCGGCACGGCCATAATCGTGTGGCAGATCACCGGCGACGGCGAGGCGACGATATTCGAAGGGGTCGCTCTGATCGCCACGTTCGTGATCCTGGCGACCGTGGCCGCGTTCGAATAGCCGCCGCATTTGGACCGCGAAGCCGATCGCGGCGAGTTAGCCGGCGCATCGGACCGCGAAGCCGGTCTTGGCGAGTGCGCCGGCGCATTGGACCGCGAAGCCGGTCTTGGCGAGTGCGCCGGCGCATTGGACCGCCAAACCGGTCTTGGCGAGTTCGCCGCCACGCCGGGACGAGTCCGCCAGAAGTTTGCTATCTTACGTTAACGTAAGGAGTCAGATTTTGTCCCCGGAGAGCACGGCGGTCACTCTGCAGACGATCGAGGCACCACGAGCACGCCAGAACCGGCCCCCCAGCCGGCGGATCGGTGTCCACGCCGACCACAACTCCTACAAGTGGTGGGCGCTGTCGTGCACGAGCCTCGGGATGCTGCTGGCCACGATCAATTCGGGCACCCTGATCATCGCGTTGCCCGACCTCGAGCGGAGCCTGCACACCAGCCTGCTCGAGCTGGTGTGGGTGATCCTTGTGTACATGATCGCCTCGACCGTGCTGGTGCTGAGCGCGGGACGGCTGTCGGACCAGTTCGGACGTAAGAAGGCGTACATCGGGGGATTCGTGGTGTTCGCGTTTGCCTCCCTGGGGGCCGGGTTCGCCGGATCCGGGACGGAGCTGATCCTGTGGCGGATCGTCCAGGGCATCGGCGGCGCGTTTCTGTTTGCGAACGCCGCCGCGATCGTAACCGACGCCTTTCCCCGCGAGCAGCTCGGACTCGCGATGGGCACGAACACGATGGTGGCCGCCGTAGGCCTGGTGATCGGGCCGGTGCTGGGCGGTGCGCTGGTCGCGATCTCGTGGCACTGGGTGTTCTGGTTCAACGTCCCCTTTGCCCTCGCCGGGAGCCTGTGGGCGTGGCTCGTGCTACGCGAGCTCACCGGGCGCTCCGAGGACACCTCGTTTGACTTCGCCGGCACGATCACCTTCCTGGTCGGGCTCACCGGCCTCGTCCTCGGCATCTCCAAGGGAGGGATCTCGGGGTGGAGCTCGCCCATGGTGATCGGGAGCCTGATCGCGGCCGCCGTGCTGCTGCCGGCATTCGTGGTGATCGAGCGCCATCACCGATCGCCGATGCTCGACCTGAGCATCTTCTCCAGCCGGCTGTTCTCGGCCGCGGCCGCAGCCGCCTTCATCAACGGCCTATCGCGGTTTGCGCTGATGTTCTTGTTCGTCTTCTACTTCCAGGGAGTGCAGGGCAACTCCCCAGTGCTGGCCGGATTGAAGCTCGCTCCGCTGGCGCTCGGAATGTTGATCTCGTCCCCGCTGGCCGGGATCTGGGCCGACCGTCGCGGCTCGCGTGGCTTGGCCGTCGCCGGGATGCTCGTTACCGCCTTGGGGCTGGCGCTGATGACGATGCTCGGTCGCGGCACGAGCTACTGGGCTCCCGGCGCCTTCATGATGCTGGTCGGGATCGGCTCGGGCATGTTCAACTCGCCGAACACGGCCGCGATGATGGGCACGGTCCCGGCTCACCGCCGCGGGATCGCCGCCGGCGCGCGGGTCCTGGTTCAGAACACCGGGGCGGTCATCTCGATCGCCTTCGTTCTCGCGGTGGTCACCTCTTCGGTTCCGAAGACCGTCCTGTTCGCGGTCTTCTCCGGGCTTGCCAACCACATCTCCAACTCTCAGCTGACGCCGTTCATCGCGAACATGCACACGGCGCTGTGGTGCCTGGCCGCGGTCTCGCTCGTCGGTGCGTTCGTCGCCGCGGCGCGCCCCTCGGAGCGGCAGGTCGGGGTCGAGCCGGAGGCGGCGCTGACATGAGCACCACCGTCGAGCGGCCGCTCCGAATCGGCGAGGTCGCGGAGCTCACCGCCACTACGCCGCGAACGATCCGCTACTACGAGGAGATCGGGCTACTGCCGAGCGCGGCAGATCGTGTTCAGGGCCAGCATCGCTGCTACACGCAGGCCGACGTCGAACGGGTGCGCGAGATCGTGCGCCTCCGCGATCTCCTGGGGCTCTCGCTCGAGCAGCTCTCGAAACTGCTCGAAGCGGAGGCCGCCCGCGCCGAGCTGCGCCGTGAGTATCACGAGACCGACGATCCAGCCGCGCAGGAGCGGATCCTCAAACGGTCGCGGGGGCACATCGGGGTCCAGCTGGAGCTCGTACGCGACCGACGCCGCGAGCTCGAACAGTTGGAGAAGGAGCTGGTGGAGCGACGGCGCGCGGTGGGGCGCCGCCTCCAGGAACTGACGCCATGAATCGAGGCGTCGACCGCCGCGCGATGGCGACCCTATCGGCCGGCCACCTGTTCACCGATATTGCGCAGGGATCGATTCCGGCACTGCTGCCGTTCCTGATTGCCAGGGATCATTTGAGCTATGCGGCTGCGTCCGCGCTGGTGCTCGGGGCGACGATCTCAAGCTCGGTGATCCAGCCGCTGTTCGGCCACGTCTCGGATCGGTTGTCGCTGCCCTGGCTGATGCCGCTCGGACCGGCGCTCGGCGGTCTGGGCGTCGCCCTGGCGGGGATCGCCCCGAGCTACGGGCTGACGTTTGCCGCGATCATGCTCAGCGGCGTTGGCGTGGCCGCGTTCCATCCCGAGGGGTCGCGCTTTGCCAATTACGTCTCCGGCGCCCGCCGGGCCAGCGGAATGAGCCTGTTCTCGGTCGGCGGGAACGTCGGCTTTGCGCTCGGTCCGGTGCTGGTCACCCCGCTGGTGCTCGCGTTCGGGCTGCACGGCACCGTGTTCGTGCTGATCCCCACGTGGTTGATGGCGGCGGTCCTGATCCGTGAGCTGCCGCGACTGCGCAGCTTCCGCACCGACGTCGTCTCCGGACGGGTCCAGCCGGGGGACCAGCACGAAGCCTGGGGACCGTTTGCGCTGCTGGCAACGGTGATCGCGCTGCGCTCGTTCGTGTATTTCGGGCTGGTGACGTTCATCCCGCTCTACTACATCCACGACCTGCACGCCAGCAAGGCGTTGGGCAACGCGGCGCTGGCGGCGATGCTGCTCGGTGGAGCTGCCGGCACGTTGATCGGTGGACCGCTGGCCGATCGTTTCGGGCGCCGGACCGTGCTGACCGGCTCGATGGCCGTGCTGCCGCCGCTGCTCGTCGGATTCCTGCTCGCCGGCCCGGTGCTGGCGGTCGTGTTCGCGGCACTCGCCGGCGCGGCGACGATCGCGACGTTCGCGGTCAC
This sequence comes from uncultured Solirubrobacterales bacterium, assembly GCA_963799745.1. Lineage (GTDB taxonomy): Bacteria > Actinomycetota > Thermoleophilia > Solirubrobacterales > Solirubrobacteraceae > Palsa-465. Next base: position 328,030 of record CAWCYH010000004.1, read on the forward strand.
GATCGTCATGGGTCAGGAGTATCTGCCCGGCCGGCTTGGCGTCGCGGCCGGCGTGACGATCGGACTCTCGATCGGTCTCGGTGGCGCGGGTGCGCCGTTGCTCGGGCTCCTCGCCGATGCTCACGGGCTGCGCGCGGTGTTCGAGACAATCGCCCTGTTGCCGCTGCTGGCGCTGGGTCTCTCGCTCGGGCTTCCGCGCGCGCTGCCGGTGCGCGCGCGCCGGCCCGACGAGCGGCGCCCGCCACTCAGCGCAACCCGGGCGCGTGCCTGATGCTCGCCGGCTCGGCCGCTCGCGACCTCGCCTCACCAAGCGGTGTCGTGGAGCAGGAACGCAGCCATCAGCGGCGTAACAAACCGCGGCCGGCGCTGTAAGTACGACCAGACTGGTCCGTGGCGCCTCAAGCCCTTCTCGGCACCCACGAGCACCACACCACACCCGTCCGTCAAGCATTGAGCCTGCCAACGCACCGTGTCCCTCGTGGGCTGCCGCATCTGGCCGCGGTCGCCGCCGCGTTCGTCGGCCTGGTCAACATCGCTTCGGCGCTTACGCCGAACATCCGCTGGCGCGGGCACCTGCTGCTCGATGTCGAGCCCGTGGCGGCGATGAGGCTGTTCCACGCGCTCGCGCTGCCCGCCGGCACCGCGCTGCTGATGGTCTCGCCGTATCTGCTCAGGCGGCGCCGTCGCGCGTGGCAGGTGGCGATCGTGCTGATGGTCGCCCTCGGCCTGTTCGACCTGCTCAAGGGCCTCGACTTCGAGGAGACGGCGATCACGTGGGCGACCGCGGCGGTGCTGTTTGCGGGGCGGGCAGGTTTCCGCGTTCGCCATGATCCCATCACCCTGCGCTCGGCGGTCTGGCGCGTGCCATTGCTGGGCGCGATTGCGCTGGGCGTCACCGCGCTCACGGCATGGGCCTCCGCGGGGCACCCATCGTTCTCAGCCGTGGTCCGGGAGACCGGCGATCTGCTGCTTTTGCAGAGCGGGCCACTCCACTTCGAGCGTCACGTCGCCTTTCATCATCCGTTCGCTTGGGTCCCCCTCAGCGTGCACCTGATCGAGGTGGGGGCGCTGCTGGCGATCGCGTACGTGATCTTCCGCCCGCTGGCGACGCCGAGGGCGCTGCCGGGTCCCGGCGCCCGCGCGGCCGCCGCGGAACTCGTCCGCACGCATGGAACCGACACGCTGTCGTTCTTCAAGCTCCGTGGCGATAAGCACTATCTCTTCAGCTCCGACCAGCGAGCCTTCGTGGGTTACCGGATCGAGAACGGCGTGCTGCTGCTGTCCGGCGATCCGGTCGGCCCCGAGGAGGCATTCGAGGGGTTGCTGCGAGAGCTACATGGATTCGCCCAGGCCAGGGGCCTGAAGCTCGGTGCCGTGGGGGCGAGCGAGCGGCTGTGCCCGCTGTATGAGAAGCTCGGTTTGCGCACCATCTATCTCGGAGACGAGGCGATCGTCGATCTCGAGCGCTTCTCGCTCGAGGGGCGCGCGATCCGCAAGGTCCGCCAATCGGTCCACCGACTCAGCAAGGCCGGATACGAGGCCGGCCTGCACGAGCTGGGCGAGCTCGACGCAAGCACCCTCGAGGCGATCGAGCAGGTACTCGAACAAGGACGCGAGGGAGCCCCCGAGCGCGGCTTCTCGATGGCGATGGACTCGATCCGCGGCCAGCGCAGCGAGGACACGCTGGTGGTGGTGGCGCGCGATCAGCAGCATGCGATCCGCGGGGTGCTCCATTTCGTGCCCGTCTGCGGCCGCTCGACCGTGTCCTTGTCATTCATGCGGCGCGACCCGGACACGCCAAACGGCTTGACGGAATTCCTGGTCGTGAAGGCCGCGGAGCTCCTGCGCGAGCGTGGCCTGGCCGAGATGTCGCTCAACTTCGCGGCCTTCGCCAAATGGATGCACAGTCCGGACAGCCGCGCCCAGCGAGTACTCGGCAATCTGATCGCGCTCGGCAACCCGTTCTTCCAGATCGAGAGCCTGTATCGGTTCAACGCGAAGTTCTTTCCGCGCTGGGAGCCGAGATACCTGGTGTATGAGGGGGCTCTGGGCTTGCCGCGAGCAGGGATCGCCGCGCTGTGGGCAGAGGGGCAGCTGTGGAAGCCGGCGGTCGGCCGGCTGAGCCCCGGCGTCCGCTGACGCTTCTCCGCTACCGCGACACCGCGATCCCCTTAAGGTCGCGCTAACGTTCAGGGCTCGCGGCGACCTCCAAAGGCGGCGGTCGGCGGCGCATGCTGGCAGGCGAATTTACGCTGACGCGTGCGTCGTAGCGCCGTTACCCTACTCGGCCCTCCGACCCCCCTTTAGAGCTTGAACATTTTCCATCCAGAACATGCCACACAGCCGTTCGCCAATCGCTGGGAGATCCGGGGCCGGACGCCATGTCGTTAGGCGCCCCCACCACCTCTGAGGCGCCGGTGGCGGTCCTGAGCTACATAGACGTGGTGCTGATCGTGCTGGCGGCGCCGATCATGCTGCTGATCGGGGTCCCGGCGGCCGGCTATCTGATCGGTGCCGGTGCTTGGATCCTGTTGCGGGCCGTCGGGTTCGCCGTCGACCGGGCGGCCGCCGCAATGAGCGACCCCCGTGGCGAGATCGGCCTGCGTCTGGGCTTGATGCTGGGCCGTGTGTTCGCGCTGGCCCTGACCATCGTTCTCGTCCGCCGCGCCGGGGGCAAGGACGACGGGCTGGCGGCACTGGCGGTGATCGTGTTTGCGTTCACGGTTCATTTGGGCAGTTCCGCACTAACTCGGCCACGGTCGCGATGAGCACCACCAGAAAGATCCTGTTGGGAATCGCGGGCTTCTACCTGTTCGGGATCGTGCTGCTGATCCTGCTGTTCGGCATCACCCAGCACAGGAACAACACATTCCAGATCCAGAACGAGTTCAAGCTCGTGGACTGGGTGAACCTCGGCGTGCTGAGCATCAACAGGGCGGTCCTGTACCTGTTCCTCGCGGCGGTCCTGACGATCGTGACGATGGTGTGGATCTCGAGGCGCATGCACGCGCGGCCGAATCGGATCCAGACGGCGGTCGAGGTGATCTACTCGCTGATGCGCGACAACATCACCAGGGGGAACATGCCCGACTCGATGGCGGCAAAGTGGTTCCCGTTTCTCGGAACCCTGTTCCTGTTCATCTGGTACTGCAACCTGATCGGCTACATCCCGCTGCCGACCAACACGGAGCAGAAGTTCAACGTGTTCGGCGCGCAGATCCCGTCGTTCGCGCTGTACGCGGCGACCGCGAACATCTCGGTTCCGCTGGTGCTGGCGCTGGTCGTGTTCGTCTCCTTCAACTGGGTCGGGGTCAGGGCGCAGGGGCCGATCGGCTATCTGAAGAGCCTGATCCCGGCCGGCATCCACGGACCGATGGCGGTGCTGATCGGAGGGCTCGAGATCATCTCGACGCTGATGCGGCTGCTGTCGCTGACGATCCGGCTGTTCGCCAACATCCTCGCGGGACACCTGATCATCCTGTTCATGGCAGGCGGACTGGGAGTGATCCTGGGGCTCCAGTTCCTGGGCTGGTTCACGCTTCCGTTCGGGATCGCGGTCTACCTGTTCGAGCTCGGGCTCGTGGCGACGCTGCAGGCGTTCATCTTCGCGACCCTTTCCGCCATCTATATCGGTGGCGCTGTCACCCACCACTAACTGAAAAGAAGGAGCTTCGAAAGTGCTAGTGCTTACACATATCCTCACGTTCGCGGCGTCGTCGTCGGGGGTCGGGGCGGGGCTCGGGATCGGGATCGGCGGCGGGCTCGGCGCTGTCGGCGCCGGCGTCGGCATCGGAATCATCTTCGGCAAGGTCATCGAGGCCGTCACCCGGCAGCCGGAGATGCGGGACGAGATCACGAGCATCCAGTGGCTCGGGTTCGCGTTGACCGAGGCGGTGTTCTTCTACGGCCTCGTCGCCGGCTTGCTCTCCTACGTGCTGAAGTGATGACGCCCGCGGTCCTAACGCCCGCCGCCTCGAGCGGCTCGTTCCTGATCACGCCGAACGTCGGCCTGATGATCTGGACGCTGCTGCTGTTCGTGATCTCGATGTACATCCTCTACAAGCTCGCGTTCCCGAGGATCACGGCGGCGCTCGACCGGCGGCAGAAGGCGATCGAAGACTCGATCGACCATGCCGAGCGGGTGCGCCACGAGGCCGATGAGATCCTCGCCCAATACCGCGAGCGGCTCAAAGAGGCTCGTGGGCAGGGGGAGCAGATCATCGAGCGCGCCCGCAAGGCGGCGGAGACCCACGAGCGCGAGTCTGAAGCCGAGGCCAAGGCCAGGCGCGAGCAGCTGATGGAGCAGACGCGTCGCGAGATCGAGTCCGAGACGCGCCGCGCGATCCAGGAGATCCGCCGGGAGGTCGCCGACCTCACCGTGCTGGCGACGGAGAAGGTGACGCGCAAGGTCCTCACTGACGAGGACCAGGAGCGGCTGGTCGGGGAAGCGTTGAGCGAGCTCGACTTCAGCGCTTTGAGCTCCGGAGGCCAGGGCTAGTGGAAGAGATCGCCGAGGTCTACGCCCGTTCGCTGTTCGAGGTCGCCCAGGAGCATGGCGTCATCGACGAAGTGCACGAGCAGCTTGGGCAGTTCGCCGACGCCCTGCACGACAACCGCGACGTCGCGGTGTTCTTCTTCTCGCCCTACTTCTCGACGCAGGAGAAGAAGGAGGGGTTGGAGCGCGCGGTCAGCGGCGCAGAACCGATCTTCATGAACTTCCTGCAGGCGCTGATCGAGCGCCACCGGATGCCGGCGATCTTCCGGATTCGCACTCGCTACGAGGAGCACTGGGACGAAGAACACAAGCTGCTCCCCGTCGAGGTGACCAGCGCGGTCGAGCTCGACAAATCGACCGTGCGGAGCATCGGCGATCGGATCGGCGAACAGACCGGCCGGGAAGTAGAGCTCTCGAGCCACGTGGATCCCGAGATCCTCGGTGGAATCGTGCTCCGAGTGGGCAATTTCATCCTCGATGCGTCGATCAGGAACCGCCTCAACCAACTTCGAAAGCAAGTCGCGCAGGCGTAGCGAACCAGCAAGCCACGCCTGTCAAGGAGCCACTCCATGCAAATCAAGCCCGACGAGATCACCTCAATCCTCAAGAATCGGATCGAAGGCCTCGACACCGACGGCGCCGACCTCACCGAGGTGGGAACCGTGCTGTCGGTGGCCGACGGCATCAGCCGCATCCATGGTCTCGAGAACTGCATGTCGTACGAGATGCTCGAGCTGCCCCACGGCGTCACGGCGCTGGCGCTGAACCTCGAGTCCGACAACGTCGGTGCGGTGCTGTTCGGGGAATGGGAGCGGATCGTCGAGGGCGACACGGTCAGGCGGACCAAGCGGCTGCTCGAGGTTCCCGTCGGCGAGGAGCTGCTCGGCAGAATCGTCGATCCGCTCGGCAACCCGCTCGACGGTAAGGGAGAGATCACCACTAGCGGGATGCGTCCCGCCGAGCACAAGGCGCCGGGCGTCGTCCAGCGTCAGCCGGTGAAGGAACCGATGCTCACCGGTCTGAAGGCGATCGACTCGATGATCCCGATTGGCCGCGGCCAGCGCGAGCTCATCATCGGCGACCGGCAGACGGGCAAGACGGCGATCGCGATCGACACGATCATCAACAACAAGGACCGGGACCTGATCTGCGTCTACGTCGCGATCGGACAGCGCAAGTCCACCGTGGTCGCGCTCGCCAACACGCTCGAGGAGGCCGGCGCGCTGGAGAACACGATCGTCGTGATGGCGGCCGCCGACGAGTCGGCGCCGATCAAATTCCTGGCGCCCTATGCGGGCTGCGCGATGGCGGAGCACTTCCTCTACGACGGCAGGGCGGCGCTGGTGGTCTACGACGACCTCACCAAGCACGCCTACGCCTACCGGCAGATGTCGCTGTTGCTGCGTCGCCCGCCTGGACGCGAGGCCTACCCCGGCGACGTGTTCTACCTCCACTCGCGGCTGCTGGAGCGAGCGGTCAAGCTCAATGACGATCTGGGTGGCGGGTCGCTGACCGCCCTGCCGGTGATCGAGACCCAGGCCGGAGACGTCTCGGCGTACATCCCGACGAACGTGATCTCGATCACCGACGGCCAGATCTTCCTCGAGCCAAAGCTCTTCTACTCCGGCGTGCGTCCGGCGATCAATGTCGGCATCTCCGTCTCGCGCGTGGGCGGCAATGCCCAGATCACCCCGATGCGCAGGGTCGCGGGGCGGCTGAAGCTGGAGCTCTCCCAGTTCCGCGAGCTCGAGGCCTTCTCGCAGTTCGGCTCCGAGCTCGACCCCGAGACGCAGCGGACCCTGGCTCGCGGCGACCGCCTGGTGAAGACGCTCAACCAGGCAGAGCGCCACCCGCTGGCGGCCGAAGACCAGGTGATCCAGATCTATGCCGCCACCAACGGCTACCTCGACCGGATCGTCGTCGACAAGGTTGAGCGGTTTTTGGCCGATCTCACCGACTCGGTGCGCGGCAATGAGCCCGAGCTACTCAAGAAGATCGGCGAGGGCGACTGGAGTGAGGAGACCCAGTCCCGGGCCGAGCAGGCCGTGCAGCAGTTCGCCGAGGACTTCGGCTTTGACCTCGACGAGGAGGGGCACCCGATCGAGGACGACGAGGATGAGCCACGCTCGGACCAGCGACGCGAGGGACGGTCCGAGAAGGGATCAGAGGAGAAGGAGGAAGAGGCCGAGGCGGCGTAGCCGCTCGAAGGTCCAGTCACGCATGGCCACGACGCAGCGGGATGTTCGCAACCGCATCGGCGCGGTTAAGAACATCCAGAAAATCACGCGCGCGATGGAGATGGTCGCGGCCGCCCGGCTGCGCCGCGCCGAGCAGCGGATCGAGGCGCTGCGCCCCTACGCCAGCGCGATCCGCCGGATGACCAGGCAGGCGGCCGAGGCCGCCGGGAACGTCCCGGCGCTGCCGATCCTGGCCGAGCGCGACCAGGTCAACCACGTCGGACTGCTGCTCGTCGCCGGGGACCGGGGCCTGGCCGGTGCCTTCAATTCGAACATCGTCCGAGCCGGCGTAGCCGCTGGGCGCAGGCATGGGTCCGAGGGTCGGACGCCGGTTTACTTCGCATCGGGCAGGCGGCCCGCGTCATCGCTCAGCTTCCGGGGCCTTGACCTCGTCGAAGGCTTCACCGGGTTCACCGACCGGCCGTCGTATGCCGACGCGCGCCGGATCGCGGAGCGGCTGATCGCCGCGTACGTGGACGAAGAAGTCGATCAGGTCGAGGTGTTCTACAACGGCTACATCTCGCCGCTCTCCCAGATGGTTCGCCGGGAGACGCTGCTGCCACTGCAACAGGCGACCGTGCTGGAGGAAGAGGACGAGGACTCAGCGGATGAACAGCAGCCCGAGCACCGTGCGCTGGTGGACTACGAGCCGGATCCAGAGGAGATCCTCAAGCGGCTGGTCCCCGACTACGTCGAGATCTCGATCTACCGGGCGCTGCTGGAGTCGACGGCGTCCGAGCACGGCGCGCGGATGACCGCGATGCGAAACGCGTCCGAGAACGCCAGCGAGCTGATCAACGATCTGACGCTGGAGATGAACCGGGCCCGCCAAGCTGAGATCACGCAGGAGATCATGGAAGTCGTCGCCGGGGCTGAAGGGCTCGCCGGCTAGTGGCCGTGTACCACGCTGACGACCACTGAACCCTAGACTGGAGAACGACATGGCAGCCACCACAGAAGAGACTTCGGAGACAAGCGAGCAGCGCACCGAGAACATCGGCCGGATCGAGGAGATCCAGGGCGTCGTGCTCGAGGCGGTGTTCTCGGACAAGCTGCCCGAGATCAACCACGCGATCAAGGTCCACCGTCCCGAGGCGGCGCGGGCCGAGGAGGACGAGGACATCGCGGCCGCGCAGGACGAATGGTTGATCTGCGAGGTCGAGCAGCACCTCGGTGACGACCGGATCCGCGCGGTGGCGATGGACAGCACGGACGGGCTGTCACGGGGCACCGAGGTGATCGACACCGGCGCGCCGATCACCGTCCCGGTCGGTCCCGAGACACTCGGGCGGATCTTCAACCTGCTCGGTGAACCGATCGACCTGGGCGAGCCGCTCGACGACAACGTGGAGCGCTGGCCGATCCACCGCGAGGCGCCCACCGTCGAGGCGTTGACGCCGACCACCGAGATGTTCGAAACCGGGATCAAGGTAATCGACCTGCTGGCGCCTTATGCGAAGGGCGGCAAGGTCGGCCTGTTCGGGGGCGCCGGCGTCGGCAAGACGGTGATCATCCAGGAGCTGATCAACAATCTCGCCCAGGAGCACGGCGGCCTGTCCGCGTTCTGCGGGGTCGGCGAGCGCTCTCGCGAGGGCAACGACCTGTGGCTCGAGATGAAGGAGTCGGGCGTGCTCGAGAAGACGATGCTCGTCTTCGGGCAGATGAACGAGCCTCCGGGGGCGCGCATGCGGGTCGCGCTGTCGGGCCTGACGATGGCGGAGTACTTCCGCGATCAGGAAGGCCAGGACGTGCTGCTGTTCATCGACAACATCTTCCGCTTCGTGCAGGCCGGCTCAGAGGTCTCGGCGCTGCTCGGCCGGATGCCCTCACAGGTCGGCTACCAGCCGACGCTCGAGTCGGAGATGGGGCAGCTCCAGGAGCGAATCACTTCGACCCGAAAGGGCTCGGTGACCTCGATCCAGGCGATCTACGTGCCGGCCGATGACCTCACCGACCCGGCTCCAGCCTCGGCGTTCGCCCACCTCAACGCGACCACCACGCTGTCGCGGTCGATCGCCGAGAAGGGGATCTATCCGGCCGTCGACCCGCTTGACTCGACGTCGACCATCCTCAAGGCCGAGATCCTCGGCGACGAGCATTTCGCGGTCGCCAACGAGGTCAAGCAGGTGCTGCAGCGCTACCGCGACCTCCAGGACATCATCGCGATCCTCGGGATCGAGGAGCTCTCCGACGAGGACCGCGTGACGGTGAACCGAGCCCGGAGGCTCGAGCGGTTCCTGTCCCAGCCGTTCCATGTTGCCGAGCAGTTCACGGGTACCCCAGGGGTGTTCGTCCCGATCGCCGACACGATCCGGGGCTTCAAGGAGATTCTCGACGGCAAGCACGACGACGTGCCCGAGCGCGCGTTCTTCATGAAGGGCACGATCGAGGACGTCGTCAAGGAGGCCGGGACCGGCGAGGAGGAGGCTGGGCAGTCCGAGCAGGGGGACGGCGAGGGCCACGAGGAGGACAACGGCGGCGAGGGGGAGCGCCGTGAGTCCGAGAGCCGCGGCGAACGTGACGTGGGCGAGAACCGCGAGCCCCAGAGCCGCGGTGAGAGCGACGAGGACGGCGGTGGCGCGAACGGCGACGGCGAGAAGGAGTAGCCGTCCCCGATGGCGCACGAGAAGTTCAAGGTCGAGGTCCTGACCCCTGACGGTGAGGTGTTCAACGACGAGGTCGAGATGGTCTCGACCCGGACCGCGGTGGGCTCGATCGGCGTGCTGGCACACCATCAGCCGCTGCTGGCGATGCTCGATCCCGCGGAGCTGCGGCTCTACAAGACTGAGTCCGAGGTCGTTTCCTTCGCGCAGGCCGAGGGCTACATGCAGGTGGCGAACAACCGCGCCCTGGTGCTCGTCGAGGAGGCCTACCAGCCGGATCAGCTCGACGCCGGTGAACTGCGCGATCGGTTGCAGCAGGCTGAGCACGACCTCGAATCCGCGGGTGATGACTCAGAGCGCCAGCGGGTGGCCCAGCGCGACAAGCGGCGGTGGGAGACGTTTCTCAGGATCGCCGAAGGGTCGTAGGTGCGTGTGCACCGCCTGCGGACACCACGGTGCGCGACGTGTCCGCCGGCATTAGCCCACGTACCTCGTCAGCCGGGCGCTAATTAGCCGCCAAACCCATCCGCTCTTATCCTCATTCCTGAATGCTCGACGAACTGATCCTGGCTGAGCGGTTGATTGGCTACGACACTTCACGCCCGGATGCAATCGTTGCGGCCGCAGGATTCGTGAAGGGTTGGCTCGAATCCCGCGATATCGAGGTGCGCGATCACGAGCACAATGGGCTGCCGGTGCTGGTGGCCGAGGTTGGTCCCCGCGGTGAGGACGTTCCCTGCGTGGTCTTCCACGGCCACCTCGACGTGGTGCCGGCACGGCCCGAGCAGTTCGAGCCTCGCCTCGAAGGCGACAAGCTGATCGGGCGCGGCGCCTATGACATGAAGGGGGCGCTGGCGTCGATGATGTGCGCGCTCAAGGACATCGAGCGTCAGGATCGGGTCGGGGTCCGCCTGACGTGCGTGCCGGATGAGGAATCCGAAGAGCTCGACGAGCGCTCCACCGACGGGATCGTCAGGCGCGGGCTCGGCGGCGACTTCGCGATCACGGGGGAGCCGACGGACCTCCACATCGGGGTGGAGGCCAAAGGCGTGCTGGTGATGCGGATCGAGGTACACGGCCGGGCAGCCCACAGCTCGACGCCGTGGCTCGGAGAGAACGCGGTGTTGAGGGCGATCGACGTATTCCGGGTGATTGAGTCGCTCCCTTTCACCCGCGAATCCTCGGAGCTGTTCGACTGTCCATCGGTCAACCTGGGCAGGATCGCGGGCGGCGACGCGCTGAACAAGGTGCCGGACCTGTGCACGATGGCGGTCGACGTCCGCTACCTGCCCGGGCAGGACCCAGAAGAGATTCTCGAGCAGGTCCGCACGATCGCCGGGATTGAGGTGATGCGAACGTTCATCTACCCGCCGGTCACAGTCTCGCGCACCGACCCCTACGTCCGGGCGCTGCGCAGTGCCGTCTCGCGATCGGCTCCTGATCGTGAAACGATGAGCGTTGGGCGCGACGGCGCCTCCGACGCGGCCGCGTTCCTCGGTGCCGGGATCCCCGCGGTCGAATTCGGTCCGGCCGGCGGCGGTCATCATGGGCCGGAGGAGTGGGCCTCCGTGGCCTCGCTGGCGCGCTACCGCCGCGCCCTCGGCGACTTCGTGCGGGCGTTGCCGTTGTGGCTGGAGGAGAGCTCGAGCCGCAACGGCGAGATCACGGAGTCGATCTCGATGCCGGAATCGATCCAGGGGGGCCTGGCGTGAGGCTGATCCCCGATTCCCGACGCGGCATGCTGTGGCGGTTCGCGCTCGGGGCGCTCGTCGTGATCGCGTTCACGGCCACCACGACCGCTGTCGCCGGCCTGCTCCAGTTCAAGCAATTCGCGGTCGACCTGTCGCTCTCGCCGGTGATCAAGAACGCGAACGTGACGATTGCCAATCCAGGCAACCCACAGACGCTGTTGCTGATCGGTTCCGATCACCGCGCCGGCGAGCCGTTCAGGTTCTCGAACACGGACACGATGATGCTCGTCCGCCTGAATCCCGACTCTTCAACGATCAACCTGTTGTCGGTGCCCCGCGATCTCAAGGTCCAGATTCCAGAGAACGGGGGGATCGCCACCGACAAGCTCAACGCGGCCTACTCGATCGGTGGGCCAAACCTGCTCCTGAAGGTCCTCAAACAGCAGGTGTTCCCGGGCCTTCACGTCAATCACATCATCGACGTGAACTTCGGCGGCTTCGAGGACCTGGTCAACGCGATCGGGTGCGTATACACGGACGTCGACCGTCGCTACTACAACAACACGGCCTACACGGGCTACTCGAGCATCGACATCCAGCCCGGTTACCAGAAGCTGTGTGGGACCGATGCGCTGGAGTTCGTGCGCTTCCGGCACACCGACAACGATCTGGTCCGCAACGCTCGCCAACAGGACTTCCTGCGCTGGGCCAAGAGCCAGTACAGCGCGTCGCAGCTGCTCGACAACCGGGGCAAGCTGGTGAAGATCTTCGGCGCCCACACCGAGACCGATCACAACCTGCATACGCTGGACGGCCTCATCAACCTGTTCAACCTGGTCGCGTTCTCGGCGGGCCATGCGATCAAGCAGTTCCCGTTCCCGGCGATCTTCCTCCCCTGCAACTCCGCGGCTCCGACCACGACTGGGACCACACCTGGGATCCAGGCACCCCAGACGCCGTGCTACGTGACCGCCGACCCCAACGCTGAGCAGCGGGTCTTCCGGCAGTTCATGAGGCCGACGGCAGCCAGCTCCGGCGGCGCCAAGGGATCGGGCAAGCGTCGCGTGAACGCGGCGCCGTCGGCGAAGGCCGCGAACCTGATCGCCGATGAGTCCGACGCCAAGGCTCAGGCGGCGGCGGTGCGGTCCACCAGCCTTCCCGTCTACGTGCCGCGGCTGATCGCCGCAGGCTCGCAGTACTGCACGAACGCGACCTGCCCGGTCGGTCCGGTGGCCAACTCCTACCCACGCTCCTACACGCTCCACGACCAGAACCGCAAGCCGTACGCCGCCTACCGCATGACGCTGGCGCTGAACCCCGTGCTCGGGCAGTACTACGGCGTTCAGGGAACCAGCTGGCAGAGACCTCCGATCCTCAACGATCCCACCGAGACGAAGACCGTCGCCGGCAAGCAGCTGATGCTGTTCTTCAACGGCCGCCAGCTCTCGCTCGCCGCGTGGCGCACCCCGCAAGGCGTGTACTGGATCTCCAACACGCTCACCGACAGCTTGAGCAATCAGCAGATGCTGGGGATCGCGGCATCGTTCACGCGCGCCTGAGTAGACGCGCACCCGCAGGGCGGGGTCGGGCAGCGGGCCGGCCGTCTGTACCCTTGGCCGCCTCATGACCTCCGCTCGGGAACCGATTGCCGTGATCGGCACTGGATACGTCGGATTGGTGACGGCGGCTGGCTTCGCGGAGCTTGGCAGCGAGGTCTGGTGCGTCGACGTCGACGCCGAGAAGATCGCTCGCCTGGAGCGCGGCGAGATTCCGATCTACGAGCCGGGGCTCTCCGAGTCGGTGGTTCGCAACCGCGGACGGCTGCAGTTTTCGACCGAGCTCGTCCCCGCACTCGAGCATGCGCGGCTGTTGTTCGTGGCGGTCGGGACGCCGCCCACGTACTCGGGCGACGCCGATCTCTCGAGCGTCCATGCGGTGGTCAATGCGATGCCCGCTTCGGATCACCACGCGCTCGTGATGAAGTCGACCGTGCCGGTCGGCACCGGGGCGGCGATCCGGCGGATCTTCGCCGAGCAGGGCAAATCCGGGTTCGCCTACGTCTCCTGCCCGGAGTTCCTCAAGGAGGGCTCGGCGCTCGAGGACTTCCTCAAGCCCGATCGCGTGGTGGTCGGCGACGACGGCGATTGGGCGGGAGACGCGGTCGTGGAGCTCTACGCGCCGCTTGACGCGCCGCTGATCCGGACGGACATCAGCAGCGCCGAGATGATCAAGCTCGCGGCGAACGCGTTCCTGGCCACGAAGATCTCGTTCATCAACGAGATTGCCAACGTCTGCGAGGAGACAGGCGCCGACGTGCTGGAGGTGGCCGGCGGAATGGGCCTGGACCATCGGATCGGGACGCACTTCCTGAAGCCGGGGATCGGATTCGGCGGGTCCTGCTTTCCGAAGGACGTTTCGGCCCTCAAGCAGCTCGCCGGCAACTCCGGGTATCACTTCCAGCTGCTGACCGCGGTGATCGAGGTCAACGAGCTGCAGAAGCGGCGGGTGATCGCGAAGCTGCAGAAGCACCTCGGCTCGCTCGTCGGCACGACGGTGACGCTGCTGGGGCTGGCGTTCAAAGCCCACACGGACGATATGCGCGAGGCGTCATCGCTGGTGCTCGCCGCGCGCCTGCAGGCCGACGGCGCCCAGGTGCGGGCCTATGATCCGGTCGCCAAGCATGAGGCGCGCAAGCTGATGGTCGGGGTGGAATTCGCGGATTCGGCGCTGGCGGCGCTCGAAGGGGCGGACGCCTGCGTGTTGGTGACCGAGTGGCCCGAGTTCGCCGAGCTGGACTGGGGCGCGGCGGCCGAGCGGATGGCGGGGCGGCTCGTGATCGACGGACGTAATTTCATCGCTCCCGACCGACCGCGGGCAGCGGGATTCGCATACGAGGGCATCGGGCGCTAGCCGTCCCGGGCACACCAGGAGGGTGAATTGCAGGCTCTAATTTTGGCTGGGGGGGAAGGAACGCGGCTCCGTCCCTTGACCCTGACGATGCCCAAGCCGGTGGTTCCGCTCGTCGACCGTCCATTCATCGTCTACATGCTCGAGTGGTTAGCCGCCCACGGCGTCGACGACGTGATCCTCTGCTGCGGGTTCATGTCCGATGGTGTGCGCGCCGTGCTCGGCGACGGCTCGGCGCTGGGGATCGAATTGCGCTACAGAGAAGAGCCCCACCCACTCGGCACCGGGGGCGCGCTGAAGTTCGCCGAGGACATGCTCGACGAGCGGTTCTTGATGCTCAACGGCGACGTGCTGACCGACATCGACCTCACCGCGCAGCTGGCGGCGCACGAGCGAACCGGCGCCCGGGCAACGCTTGCCCTGATCGGCGTCGATGATCCCTCCGCATACGGGCTGGTCCGCCTGCATGGCGACGGCGCGGTCACGGAGTTCATCGAGAAGCCTGAGCCGGGACGGCTCGACACCAATCTCGTCAGCGCGGGCGCATACATCCTCGAGCACGACGTCCTCGAGCTGATGGGCCCGGCGGGAACGAACATCTCGATCGAGCGCGACGTGTTCCCCGAGCTCATCGGCAACGGGCTGTTCGGCTATGTCGCGAGCGGCTACTGGCTCGACATCGGCACGCCCGAACGCTACCTGCAAGGTACGTTCGACATTCTCGAGGGCAAAGTGGCCACGAAAATCGGCCAGAGGCTCAGCGCCACCGGGCTCGCACTGGTGGAGGGCGCAACCCTCGAGGGACGCATCGTCGCGCCGGCAGTGGCGGGAGCCGGATCGCTGGTCGAGCGCAACGCTGTCGTCGGCCCGCGGACGGTGCTCGGTCGCGAGGTGACGGTGCGTGAGGGGGCGCACGTGGAAAGCTCGGTCCTGCTCGACGGGACCTGCGTCGGGGCCGAGAGCACCGTCAACGGCTCGATCATCGGCCCGTCTGTGTCGATCGGCGAACACTGCCAGATCGAGGGTGACGTGGTGATCGGCGCGGGAGCGAGGATCGGACCGAACAACGTCCTGGCACCCGGCGCGCGTATCTTCCCCGGGGTGGAGCTTCCCGAGGGAGCCATCAAGCCTTGACCACGACGACCGATCTGGGACAGGAGACGATCGCGTCGGTGGACCGAGCGGGGATGATGGGCGACGTCGTCGGGCTCCCCGACCAGCTCCGAGATGCGCTGTGGCGGGTGGAATCGGCACAGCTCGAGCCTCACGATGCCCCGGGGGGTCTGGTGGTGGCCGGGATGGGCGGATCGGCGATCGGCGGAGCGCTGGCCAGCGCGGTGCTGGGCGATCGCGCCTCACGCCCGATCGTCCTCGCTCGCGGTTATGCCCTGCCCGCGTGGACGACGCCGGACACCACGGTCCTATGCGCCAGCTACTCCGGGAACACGGAGGAGACGCTGGCGCTCTACGAGGCCGCAGGCGCGCTGGGGGCGCGACGGATCGTCGCCACGACCGGCGGCAGGCTGGCCGAGGACGCCCGGAAGGACGGTGTGCCGGTGGTCCCGCTACCGGGTGGCTTCCAGCCGCGAGCGGCCGTCGCCTACTCGCTGGTGGTGGCGCTCGAGGTCGCAGGAGCGTGCGGTACAGGAGACCGGCTGCACGCCGAAGTCGACGTGGCCGCTGCCCACGCTGAGCGCCTGGTCTCCGAATGGGGCCCGGCGGGAGCCGAGGACAGCCTTGCAAAGGAGCTCGCGCGCTGGCTGCACGGAACGACCCCGCAGATCGCCGGTGCCGGCTTGACCGCGCCGATCGCTTACCGGTGGAAGACGCAGATCAACGAGAACGCCAAGACTCCCTGCTTCTCGCACGAACTGCCGGAGCTCGACCACAACGAGATCGTGGGATGGCAGGGAGCCGCCGAAGTGGGCCGCTTCAGTGCCGTGTTCCTCGACGATTCGGACCTACATCCCCGCATACGTCAGCGGATCGAACTCACGCGAGGGCTGATCGCCGGCCATGCTGCCGCGACGTTCCGCGTCGACAGCGTTGGCGAGACGCGGATGGAGCGATTGATCTCGCTGGTGCTGCTCGGCGATCTGGTGTCGGTGTACCTCGCGGTGCTGAGAAACGTCGATCCGA
This sequence comes from uncultured Solirubrobacterales bacterium, assembly GCA_963799745.1. Taxonomy (GTDB): domain Bacteria; phylum Actinomycetota; class Thermoleophilia; order Solirubrobacterales; family Solirubrobacteraceae; genus Palsa-465. The sequence continues at coordinate 344,102 of CAWCYH010000004.1, forward strand.
CCCCGGTCCCGCCGATCGAGCACCTGAAGAACGCACTCGCCAAGGGGTGAGCGGCCTGGCCAGGGGTTAGGGGTCTAGCCATGGGGTGAGGGTCTAACGCAGGGCGATACCGCGCTGCTCGTAGAGGCGGCGGTCGGCGGTCGCGAGGAGCTCGTTGACGGTACTGCCGTCTTCTGGGAACGAAGCCGTGCCGACGGTCAGATCCCACTGAGACTGGATCCCCAGGGCCTCGCGCCGGGCTGGAATCTGGCTGGTGACGCGACGAATCACGGTGTCGGCGCCCTCGGCGCCCTGCTCGACCAGCAGCAGGCCCATCTCATCTCCGCCGATCCTGCCGACGACGTCGTCGGCGCGGGCGGAGTCCTTGAGCAGGTGGGCGGCCTCATTGAGCAACCTATCGCCGGCCAGATGGCCCTCGCTGTCGTTGACGGCCTTGAGACCGCGGACGTCAACGTAGGCAAGCGTGAACAGCAGGCCGTAGCGCCGGGCCCGGGCGAGCTCGCGCTCGAGGGCGTCGATGAAGCCACGCCGGTTGAGGACGCCGGTGAGCGGATCGGTCATGGCTGCCGCGGTCACGGCCGCGAACTGTCCGGCCTGGCGCCGAACGCGCCGACCGGCAACGAACGCAGCCCCCGTGCCGATTGCCGCCAGTGCAAGTGATGCCGCGAGCGCGATCCACACGTAGCCCGGGACGACGCGCTCGATGTTGTTGATCACCTTGGTGAGGGCCGTGGGCGTCGTCTGGCTGCGGCTGCCCCGGTGGCCGGGACGGCGTGTTTGCCCAGGGGTGCGCGTGGCGGTGGCGGCGGCCGTGGTCGGCGGCACGGCTGCGCCGAGGGGCGGGAGCGTCGTCAGGGCTGCCGGCAGCGTGGCCCCGGGACCCAGCCCCAGCGCCGCCCCGAGGGGGGTGGTGACGAATGCCGGGGCGGTGTTCGTCGGGCTGAGCGGCACGGCCGACGCGAGGTTCGATCCGGAGATCGGCGAAGAGGAATTGGTTGGCGTCGGCGTGCCCGGCGTCGTCACGACCGGCGTCGTCGGCGCGACCGGCGTCGTTAGGACCGCCACCGGCGCGATCGGCGCCGGGGTCACGGGACTCGACGGCTGACCCGTCGGTAGAGACAGCTGCGGGCTCTGAGATGGAGTCACGACGACGCTCGACGGCCTCTGCGCTTGACCGGGCAGCTGCGCCTGCGGGCTCTGCGTGCATGAGCTGGGGCACCCCTGCTGAGTGTGACTGTTCGCGCCCTGGCTCTGGCCATTTTGGCTCCCCGTGTTGCCCTGAGACTGGTTGTTCTGGCCCTGGTTGCTCTGGCCCTGGCTGCTCTGGCCTTGGCTCCCTTGCCCCTGGGTGCCCTGGTTCTGGTTGCCTTGGCTCTGGTTGCCTTGCCCCTGGTTGTCCTGGCCCGGACTGCCCTGGCCCTGGCTGGCCTGGGTCTGGCCGCTCTGGCCCTGGTTGCCCTGGCCCTGGCTGCCGAGTACGGCTTGAGCCTGAGGGCTCGTCTGGCCGTTACCGGGACCTGCACCCTGGCCGCCCTGCTGGTCGCCGTGCTGGCCATTGTCGTACTGGCCATCGCCGTGCTGCGGGTTGCCGTGCTGCGGGTTGCCGTGCTGCGCGTTGCCGTGCTGCGCGTTGCCGTGCTGCGGGTTGCCGTGCTGGCCGGTGCGGTGCTGGCCACCCTGGCTCTGGGGCGCTTGAGGCGTGCCCTGAGATCCCGCCGGGGCGCCCGTGGCGGCACCGGAGGCGCTGCTCGGCACGGCCGGCGAGGTGGCGCTGGCAATGCCGTGTCCATGGCCGCGTCCGGGCGCGCCGTTGCCCTGACCACTCTGAGCGGATGCGTTCGTGGTTGCGGCCGCGCCAACGGTACGGGAACCGAGCTGTGCGCCAGCGGTTGGTCCAGCGGCGCTCGGCCTACCCTGCAACGGACCGCCTGAACCAATGCTGCCGCGCTGTCCGTGGACGCCGATCGAGCGCCCGTGGGATGCGCGTTGGCTTGTCGCGGCCGTGGCTCTCCAGCTGTCCGCCCGGCCGGAAGCAGTGGCCGTTGCGGCGACCGCCGCGACGACGAAGCCGGCACCGCTCGCGCCGACCATCAGAGCAACCGCGCAGAACCCTTTACTTCGTTTGATCACAAGCCGAAGATTCTCGAGCCGGCGCGGGAATCCTCGAGCCACTCCCGCGGATGGACAGTGCGAGCATCGTAATCCCACTGCTCCAGATAGTCGGGCCTTTGTAGACAAGTGTCGTATCGGCCAAATTGGCGCCCGACTTGAGCAATCAGGACGAAACGTTGGCGTTCTGCGGCCTAAACCTACGCACTGTCGCGCCCGAAACCTTGACACTCTCGTGGTAATGTTGGCGCTGATGGATGCACTCACGATCCACGAGGCGGCCGAGACGACCGGGTGGTCGGCTCGGATGCTTCGCTACGTCGAGCGCACGGGACTGGTGACGCCGGGGCGTTCGACGGCTGGCTACCGGCTCTATCGGGCTGCCGAACTGCAGCGGCTGCGTACCCTCAAGGAGTTGCTCGCCCGCTTCGAGATCGCCCTCTCCGACGTTGCCTTCGCGTCGCGGATGAGCAGCGATCCGCAGCTCCGAGAGGCCGTTGAGGGCTGGCTCGAGGCCCAGGCTCGGCGTCCGGACGACGTCGGCCCCGCGGATTGGCTCCGATTCGAGCAGGACAAGCATCAGAAACTGCTTGCGGCTGCGTGAAGCCGGCGAGCCTGTGACACCAAACGACTAGGACCAGGGGAGACGCCAATGAGCACGACCGCTGCGAAAATCGACTTCAAGGTCGCCGATCTCGAGCTCGCGGGCTTCGGTCGCAAGGAGATCCGACTGGCCGAGCACGAGATGCCGGGGTTGATAGCGATGCGGCTCGAATACGCTGAGCGCCAGCCGCTGGCGGGCGCGCGGATCACCGGCTCGCTGCACATGACGATCCAGACGGCGGTCCTGATCGAGACACTGGTCGCGCTCGGAGCCGAGGTGCGGTGGGCGTCTTGCAACATCTTCTCGACTCAGGATCACGCCGCCGCGGCTGTGGTTCTCGGCCCCGACGGCACGGCAGATGATCCCTGCGGGGTGCCCGTATTCGCGTGGAAGGGGGAAACCCTCGAGCAGTACTGGTGGTGCACCGAGCGCGCGCTCACGTGGCCTGACGGCGCCGGCCCCAACATGATCCTCGACGACGGCGGCGATGCCACGCTGCTCGTGCACAAGGGCGCCGAGTACGAGCGGGCCGGGGCCGTCCCGGATCCCTCCAGTGCCGATTCCGAGGAATTTCAGATCGTCCTTGCGGTGCTTCAGCGATCGCTCGAGGAAGATCCGCAGCGGTGGACGACCATCGCATCCGGGATCAAGGGGGTGACCGAGGAGACGACGACCGGGGTCCACCGGCTCTACCAGTTCGCCGAGCGCGGGGACCTGCTGTTTCCGGCGATCAACGTCAACGACTCGGTCACCAAGTCGAAGTTCGACAACAAGTACGGCTGCCGCCACTCGCTGATCGACGGCATCAACCGGGCCACCGACGTGCTGATCGGCGGAAAGCTCGCCGTCGTATGCGGATACGGCGATGTCGGCAAGGGCTGCGCGGAGTCGCTGCGTGGCCAGGGAGCGCGCGTCGTGATCACCGAGATCGATCCGATCTGCGCGCTCCAGGCCGCGATGGACGGCTATCAGGTCGTGACGCTCGAGGACGTGGTGGCGACCGCGGACATCTTCATCACGGCGACCGGTAACCGTGATGTGATCACCGCCGAGCGGATGGCGCAGATGAAGCACCAGGCGATCGTTGGCAACATCGGCCACTTCGACAACGAAATCGATATGGCCGGCCTGAGCAGGACCGAAGGGATCGAGCGGATCAACATCAAGCCCCAGGTCGACGAATGGGTGTTCCCGGACGGTCACGCAATCCTCGTGCTCTCTGAGGGCCGGCTGCTGAATCTCGGCAACGCAACCGGGCATCCGAGCTTCGTGATGTCCAACTCGTTCACCAACCAGGTGATCGCCCAGATCGAGCTCTACGGTCACCCCGAGATCTACGAGAAGCGGGTCTACACCCTGCCCAAGCACCTCGACGAGAAGGTGGCGCGGCTGCACCTCGGCGCCCTCGGCGCGAAGCTGACCGAAATGACCCCCCAGCAGGCCGCGTATCTCGGCGTGCCGGTGGAGGGGCCATACAAGTCCGACCATTACCGCTACTAGCCCGCAGGATCGAGGTCACGGCACGAGATCCGGCTGACCGATGGCGCGGGTATCGATCCCCCGGCACGACGTCGCCGATCTGGCGCTCGCGCCCGATGGCGCGGCCCGGATCGAGTGGGCCTCGCAGCAGATGGCGGTTCTGCGCAGCGTGAAGGAGCGATTCGGGTCGGAGCAGCCGCTGGCCGGAACCAGAATCGCTGCGTGTCTGCACGTCACGGCGGAGACCGCGAATCTCCTCTTGACGCTGATCGCGGGCGGCGCCGAAGCCGCGCTGTGCTCGGCGAATCCGCTTTCCACCCAGGATGACGTGGCGGCCGCGCTCGTGCGCGAGCACGGCATCGAGGTCAGGGCCCTGCGCGGCGAGGATCTCGACACCTACGCGCAGCACGTTCACGCTCTGCTCGAAGGCTCGCCGCAGGTCACGATCGACGACGGCGCGGACCTGCTGATGACCGCGCACCGGTCGGGTGGCCACCGGCTCGAGGAGTTGATCGGAGGCACCGAGGAGACGACCACCGGACTGGTCCGGCTCCGCCGCCTCGAGGAGCAGGAGGGCCTCGCCTGCCCGGTGATCGCGGTCAACGAGGCTCGGACCGAGCGTGCGCTCAACGACCGGCACGGCACCGGACAGTCGGCGCTCGACGGGATCGTCCGCGCCAGCCACGTGCTGCTGGCCGGCAACACGCTGGTCGTCGTTGGCTATGGCTGGGCCGGACAGGGGATCGCCGAGCGCGCGCGCGGTGCCGGCGCGGCCGTGATCGTCTGCGAGGTCGACCCGCTGCGGGCGCTGGAGGCGCGGATGGCGGGCTATCAAGTGATGCCCGCGGTGCAGGCGGCGCAGCGAGGCGACATCTTCGTGACCGTCACCGGATCCCGCCGAGTCCTCCGGGGCGAGCATTTCGAGCGGATGAAGGACGGCGCGCTGCTGGCCAACGCCGGGCACTTCGACGTCGAGCTGGATCTGGATGAGCTGCGGGCACTGGCCAGCGGAGGCATCCGGCAGGTCCGCCCGCTGGTGGAGCAGTACGCGCTTGAGGACGGACGGCGGTTGAACCTGCTCGCCCGCGGCCGCGTCGTCAATCTGGCCGCGGCCGAGGGCCATCCGGCGGCGGTGATGGACGTGTCGTTCGCGCTCCAGGCCCTGTGCGTCGAGGAGCTGGTCCGTAACCGCGGCCTGTTCCCGCCCCGGATTCATCAGGTTCCGGCGCAAATCGACAGGGAGGTAGGGCGACTCAAGCTCGCCGCGCTGGGCGTTGCGATCGACCAGCCGACGGCCGACCAGACCTCCTACCGGGAATCCTGGGGCTGATCCACCTTTATGGAAAGCTGGGCTAAGCGGCCCCACAGAGCTTGCCATCTCTGAGAGGATCAGGGCAATGGCCCGCTCCACTTCTCAGGTCCCGAAGACGAAACGGCTGGCCGGGATCGACCTCGGCGGGACCAAGATCGAAGCCGTCGTGGTCGATTCCCGCTACCGCGTACTGGGCTCGGCGCGGCTGCCGACGCCGACGCACGGAGGCCCGCCCGACGTCGCCGTAGCGATGGCCCTCGCGGTCAGGGAGGCGTGCCAGGCCGACGGGATCGAGGCGGCCGCGCTACAGGCGATCGGCGTCGGCTCACCCGGGATCGTCGACGCGGCGGCCGGCACGGTCTCGAGCGCGCGGAATCTTCCCGACTGGGCGGGGACCTTCGCGCTCGGGCCGACGCTGTCCGGCGAGCTCGGGCCGCCGGTGTTCATGGGCAACGACGTGCAGGTGGCGACCGACGCGGAGTTCCGGCTGGGTGCCGGCAAGCCGTACAAGTCGCTGCTCGGCGTGTTCTGGGGCACCGGTATCGGCGGCGGGCTGGTCATCGGAGGAAAGTTCTGGCTGGGGCGAGGTGGCGCCGGAGAGATCGGACATACGGTCGTGAAGATCGGTGGACGGCGCTGCGGATGCGGGCGACGGGGGTGTGTCGAGGCGTACGCCGGCAGGGCGTCGATGGAGGCCCGGGCGCGGAAGCTGGTCAAACAGGGGCGCAAGACCGATCTGTTCGAACTGATGGAGAAACGCGGGCGGCCGCGGTTGACGAGCGGCATCTGGGCGCGCGCTTTGGAGCACGAAGACAAGTTGGCGAGAGAGCTGATCGACGAAGGCGTGGAGGCGCTCGGTGCCGGGATCGCTTCGGCGATCAACCTGCTCGATGTCGAGGCCGTGATCATCGGGGGCGGTCTCGGCGTCCGCTTCGGGCAGCCATTGGCGGAACGGATCAAGGCGGCGATGCAGCCGCATCTGTTCAACCAGGAGCCTGCCGTGCACATCGCCGCGCTCGGAGATCTGGGTGGTGCGCTCGGAGCGGCGCTCCTGGGGCGCCGCGGCCGGCTGTGATCCCACCGCCCGCCTGCGGTTAGGCGACCCGAAGCTCCGCATATTCCTTCGCCGAGCGTTAACGTCGGCTAAACATCACCATCTGGCGCGAAACATCCCACTCTGGGAGGATGGCGCGCAACTACGAGAGGTAGACGGGAGAGGGTTTCAAATTAGGCCTTCCGCCAGAACGGCACGAACGCCGTGGACGGACGCCCCGCGCGGCCGTCCCACGCCATCGCGTATACACAGCGCCTCGATCGCCAGATGATCGCGCGCATCGCTGGGGTGGCCTCGGTCGTCGGCGCCGTGGTGCTCGTGGCGCTGCTGGTGCTCGGGAACAGCCCCAACTACACGCTGCAGGCCGAGTTTCAAGACGCCGGCGGGCTCGTCCCCGGCAATCTCGTGATGATCGGCCCGGCCCAAGCCGGCTCGGTCCAATCGATCGGCCTGTCGCCCAATGGCCTGGCCGTGGTGAAGCTGAGCGTCAACTCGAATGCGGCGCCGCTGCACCAGGGGACGATCGCGCGCATCTACGAGAACTCACTGTCGGGGATCGCCAATCATTACGTGGTCCTCGAGCCCGGACCCAGCAGCGCTCCCGAGATCCCCACCGGCGGCACGATCGCGTTGGACCACACCCACTCGTTCGTCAGCCTCGATCAGCTGTTCGACACGCTCAATCCCCCCACTCGCGTCGGCCTGCGCGGCTTCATCCGGGGCGAAGCCGCCAGCATCGACGGGCGCGCCGCCGAGGCGAACCAGACGCTTCGGTACCTGGCGCCGGGGCTCGCCAGCACGAGCGACGTGACGGCCGAGCTGACCCGCGACGAGCCAGCCTTCGATGGCCTGCTCGTTCAAGGCGCCGCCGCGCTGGGGACGCTGGCCACGAGGACTCAGGAGCTGACCCAGCTCGTGGCCAACACAAACGCGACCACCGCAGCGATCGCCAGTCAGAGCCAGCCGCTGCAACAGGCGCTGCGCCTGCTGCCACCGGCACTCAACCACTCCACCAAGACCTTCGCCGGGGTCCGCCAGACACTCGACACGCTCGACCCGCTCGTCGCCGCCTCAAAGCCCGCGTCGCGGCGGCTGGCCCAGTTCGCCGGAGCGCTGGACACGCTGACCAAGGGCTCGATCCCGACGATCGGAGCGCTCAATGGACTGATCCGCAACCCCAGCGGCTCGGGTGACCTAATCACCCTCCTGCATGACACTCCGGGGCTGGCCCGGATCGCGAACTACGCGTTCCCCCGGCTGATCAGGGAGATGAACGCGTCCCAGGCGCAACTCGACTATCTGCGCGAGTTCGCCCCCGACGTCGTCGCGGCACTCACCAACCTCGGCCAGGCCGCCGCGTACTACGACGCCAACGGGCACTACACGCGTACGCAGCCGATGTTCTCGGCCTTCGGCCTGAACGCGGCCAATCAGCTGACGATGCAGTCGCCGGCGCTCCGTGACCAGGGGCAGCAGGTGGTCCGCAGCCGGTGCCCCGGCGGTGCGGTGCAACCGCCGCCCGATGGATCGGCCCCGGTCCGGGTGCCCGGGTGCGACGCCAGCACGACCCCACCGGGGCCATGAGACGGATCGCGCTGATCTCGGCCATCGTCGCTGCGATCGCGGTCACCGTGGTGTTCGGCACGGGCGCTTCACCCGGCGCCGGCGGGCCCTACCTGATCCGCGCGATCTTTGACAACGCCGCGTTTGCGGTCGGCGGGGAGGACGTGCGAATCGCGGGCGCGGACGTCGGGAGCATCCAGTCGCTGGCCGTCACACCAGACAACAAGGCCGCGGTCACGATCGCCATCAACGACGCCCAGTTCACGCCGTTCCACGCCGACGCGACCTGCGCGATCCGACCGCAATCGCTGATCGGCGAGCGCTACGTCGACTGCGAGCCGGGCACCTCGAGCGCGCCGGCGCTTCCGCGGATCGCCAGCGGCCCGGGCGCAGGGACGTATCTGCTGCCGGTGACCCGCACGAACTCTCCGATCGACTCCGACATCGTCCAGGACATCTACCAGGAGCCGATCCGCGAGCGGTTCGCGCTGATCCTCGATGAGCTCGGAACCGGCCTTGCGGCTCGGGGCTCCGACCTCAACGCGGTCATCCACCGCGCCAATCCCGCGCTGGGCAAAACCGACCAGGTGTTCAAGATCCTCGCTCGCCAGAACAAGACGCTCGCCGAGCTGGCCCGCGACTCGGACGCGGTGCTCGCGCCGCTGGCCAAGGTCCGCAGCCAGATCGCGGGCTTCGTCGTGCAGGCGAACACGACGTCGGTGGCGAGCGCCGCCCGCGCGCGCGACATCTCGCGTTCGTTCCAGCTGTTCCCGCAGTTCCTGCGCCAACTGCGGCCGCTACTGGTCTCGCTCTCCAACCTCACCGACCAGGGGACGCCGCTGATGGCTAGTCTCGGCCAGAGCGCGGTAGCGCTGGACCACCAGTTCACGAATCTGACGCCGTTCGCCAAGGCAGCGCGCCCGGCGCTGATCGCGCTCGGGAACTCCTCGCAGCAGTCGCAGCCGGCGCTGGTGGCGAGCATCCCGCTGGCCCGTCGCCTGAACAACCTCGGCCACCAGTTGAACCCCTCGGCAGCGCAGCTGGACAAGCTGACCGCGAGCCTCGACAACACCGGCGGGATCGAGCAGCTGATGGCGCTCCTGTTCGCAGGCGTCTCGGCCGCCAACGGCTTTGACGCCAACGGGCACTTCGTCCGCGCCGAGTCACTGATCAACGGCGGGTGTGTCAATTACGCGATCCACCCGGATCCCAGTTGCTCGGCCAACTTCGGCGGGGCCGGCGCAGGGGCGAGCGCCGCAATCGCCCAACAGGTGATCCGTCACCTGCCCCGGAACCGCTCGACGGCAACCTTGCACGGCCTTTTGCGCTACCTGATCGGAAACGGTCGATGAACTTCCGCCGAAGCCAGCGGAGCCTGGTCGCAAACCCGATCTTGGTCGGCGCTCTGACCGTACTGGTCACGATCGTCGCCGTGACCCTCGCCTATAACGCCAACAACGGGCTGCCGTTCGTCCCCAAGTACACGCTCCACCTCCAGATCGCCGATGCCAGCGAGGTGACCAAGAACGCCGAGGTCCACATGGGGGGCGAGCTGATCGGCGTCGTCACGACCGTCAACCCGGCGCGCGACTCTGCCGGTGCGCCGATCGCGCTGATGGATCTCCAGCTCGACAAGAGCGTCGGGCGGCTGCCGGTGAACTCGACCTTTGACGTGAGGCTCAAGAGCTCGATCGGGCTGAAGTACATCCAGGTCACCAAGGGGACATCGAGCCAGACCTACGCGAACGGCGCGACCGTCCCGCTCAGCCAATCCGGGTCCGAGGTCGACCTCGACCAGTTCCTGTCGATGTTCGATGCCCCGACCCGTGCCGGAGTGGCCGCCGCGACCACCGGCTTCAGCGATGCGCTCGCCGGACGCGGCAGCGGGATCAACGACGCGATCGGAGCGTTCGTGCCGCTGGTCACCGATCTGGGCCCGGTCGCGGGCAACCTCGCGTCGAAGAAGACGGATTTCGGAGGCTTCTTCCGCGGGCTCGAGTCGTTCTCCTCTGCGGTGGCGCCCGTCGCGCACACGCAGGCCAACCTGTACGGGAATCTCGACACCACGTTCACCGCGCTGGGGAGCGTGGCGGTGCCGTTCCTCCAGGATTGGATCTCACAGACGCCGCCGACGTTCAGCGCGGTGATAAGCAGCGAGTCCCAACACTCAGGCGTTCCTGAACGACACCGCCGAGTTGTTCAAGGAGCTACGTCCGGGGTTTGCGACACTGCCAAAGAGCGCCCCGGTGCTCGCCGACGCATTCGCGATCGGAGCCCGCAACCTACCCGGCACCACGACGCTCGACCAGCAGCTGCTGAGCCTCGCCCGGCGCCTGCAGAGCTACGGTCAGACGCCGGCGGTCAACGGCGGTCTCGACCGGCTCACCCTAACCGCCTCCAGCCTGCGGTCGCCGCTCGCGTTCCTGACGCCGGTCCAGTCCTCCTGCAACTACGTGACGCTGTTCCTGCGCAATATCGCGAGCACACTGTCCGACGACGTCCTGAGCGGGACCGCGCTGCGGTTCAACCTCATCGCGATCCCCGACACACCGGGCAGCGAGGCCGTCCCCTCACAACGTCCGTACACCACGCCGGAGAGCGATCCGAGCGCGCATATTGGCCCGCTGCACGCCGACCCGTACCCCAACACGGACTCGCCAGGCCAGACCCCCGAGTGCTCCGCCGGAAACGAGCGGTACTCGGGCAACGCGGCGCTGATCGGCAATCCGCCGGGGAACGTCGGCTTGAAGACCGAGACGACCACGAGGCCGAAGGGATGAGCAACGGCAAGCCACGGGTCAGGCGGCACCGGCCACGCGTGCCTAACTTCGCCGCCGGGATCATCGGACTGGTGGTGGTCGCGGCCGCCTGCTACCTCATCTTCGGCGGTGCGCTGCCGTTCTCGGGCTCGCCGTATGTGCTCAAGGCGGTGTTCACGAGCCAGACGCAGCTGCACATCCCCTCCCCGGTCCGGATCGCCGGAACCGATGTCGGCGAGGTTGTCTCGGTCAAGCACCTTCCGGGCGACACCAGCGCCGGCGTGGTCACGATGGACATCAACAAGAACGGCCTGCCGATTCACTCCAATGCCACCGTGAAGATCCGATCTCGGATCTTCCTCGAAGGCAACTTCTATGTCGACCTCTCGCCAGGAACCCCGAGCGCGCCGATCCTGTCCTCGGGCGCCACGTTGCCGGCCGCGAACAGCTCTGGCCCGGTGCAGCTCGACCGCGTGCTCGCCGCTCTGACCTCCAACGCGCGCAGCAATCTCCAGACGCTCCTGCGGGGACTCGGCGCCACGCTGGACACACGCGGGACCCCTGCGCAGAACGCCTCACAGGATGTGATCGTCCGGGGCCTGACCGGCGGACAGGCGCTGAACAAGTCGCTTCAGTACTCGACGGGAGCGTTCAGGAACGCGGCGATCGTCAACGAGGGGCTGCTGGGCACGCGGCCACTTGATCTTTCCAAGGCCGTGCAGGGCAACGAGGAGGTGTTCCGGGGCTTTGCGGCCAGCGGCAACCAACTCGCGAGCCTCGTGCACACGTTCAACGCGACGATGGCCACGCTCGCGTCGCGTCAGCAAGACCTCGAGCAGACAATCGCGGTGCTGCCGCCGCTGCTGCGTCGCACCGAGACCGCCGACACGGCGCTGGACGCGTCGTTCGGCCCAACCCAGCAGTTCGCCCGTGAGCTTCTGCCGGGCATCAAGCAGCTCGGCCCCACGATCGACGCGGCGCTCCCGTGGATCGCTCAGGCCACCGCGCTGGTCTCTCCCAACGAGCTCGGCGGGCTGCTGCGGGACCTGACGCCCGCGGTTCAGAACACTGCCAGCACGATCGCGGCGACCAAGTCGCTGCTCTCCTCGGCTGATCAGCTCGCCCGCTGCTTCACCCACAACCTGATCCCGACGGGCAACGAGCGCGTCCAGGATCCGCCGAACACGACGGGACTGCAGCTCTATCAGGAGCTGTTCCAGAGCGCGGTCGGGCTCGCCGGCGCCTCGGGGAACTTCGACGGCAACGGCCGCTACGTCCGATCCTCGGCCGGCGGAGGCACAAGCCCGGTCCAGACCCCCTCGATCCCCTACAACGGCCCGTTCTACGGAAACGCCATCCTGCCCGTGCTCGGCACCCGGCCGGCCTTCCCGGGCTCGCGGCCGCCGCTGCGCCGCGATGTGGCCTGCTTCAGGAATCCCGCCCCGAACCTCAACGCAGCGAAGCTCGGAGCGGGCCCGTGAAGCGCGCGATCATCACCCACCGCCAGGACTTCATCGCGATCGTGGGGCTGGTCGTGATCGCGCTGGCAGTCGTGATCTACATCCTGAAGCACCAGCCGGCGTTCACGTTCGGCAAGAGCTATTACACCGTCCGCGCAGACTTCGCGACCGGCGCCGCCGTGACCGCCGGGCAGGGGCAGTCCGTCGACATCGCCGGCGTTCAGGTCGGCCAGGTCGGAGCAGTGCACCTGCAGAACGGTCGTGCGGTCGTGACGATGAACATCTACAAGCAGTACCAGCCGATCTACCGCGACGCGACGGTGCTGCTGCGCCCGCGGACGCCGCTGAAGGACATGTACCTGTCGCTCGACCGCGGGACCAGGGCGGCCGGAGCGATCCCCAACGGCGGCATGCTGCCGGCCGCGAACACGATGCCCGACATCGACGTCGACCAGATCCTCTCCGCGCTCGACGCCGACACCCGCAACTACCTGCTGCTGCTGCTGGCCGGCGGTGCTCAGGCGTTCCAGGACCCGGGCGCGCACGGATCGGCTCCGAGCGCCGACGCGGTCGCCGATCTGCGCGGGACGTTCAAGCGCTTCGCGCCGTTGAACCGTGACACGCAGACGTTCACGAAGCTGCTCGCGACTCGTCAGCAGAACATCGCCCGCTCAGTCCACAACCTACAGCTGGTGACGCGCTCGCTGGGGAGCGTCACCGGGCAGCTGACCTCCCTGATCGACTCCTCGAACACGAACTTCTCCGCGATCTCCTCGCAGGATGCAAACCTGCAGAGCGCGTTGACGCTCCTGCCGGGGACGCTCTCGCAAGCCAACCAGACGCTGGGCAAGGTCCAGGCCTTCTCCAACCAGAGTGGGACAACGCTTCACGCCCTGATCCCGTTCGCGCGCGCGTTCGGCCCTGCGCTGGCAGCCTCCAGGCCACTGTTCAAAGACACAACGCCGGTGATCCGCGATCAGCTGCGCCCGTTCGCCACGGCCGTGCAGCCGCTGGCCAAGGTGCTCCGCCCCGCGAGCGCGGAGCTGAAGCAGGCAACGCCGCATCTGGTCAGGACGTTCGGCGTGCTGAACGCGCTGTTCAACACTCTTGCCTACCAGTCGCGCGGCACGCCGAGCTACTTGTTCTGGGGGTCATGGCTGGCGCACATCGCGGACAGCCTGACCAGCAGCCAGGACGCGCACGGGCCGATCGTCCGCGGCCTGTTCATGGGTACCTGCAGCGAGCTGGAGTTCTTCGAGGACACGCTGGCGAGAACCTACCCCCCGATCGGGGCCCTGTTCGCCCTGCTGAACGCTCCCGACTGGACCAAGATCACCAACAACCAGTTCTGCCCACCTGTGACTCCGGGTTCATGAACACTCAATCCCCAAGCGCCGGCCGGATCCTGACGATGGTCGCGTTTGCTGCCTCGTGCGTCGGGCTGCTGCTGTTCCTGTGGATCTCGTTCGGGGGATCGATCCCGCTGGCCCCGCAGGGCTACCGGCTGACCGCGGAGTTCAACAACGCAACCGAGCTCGGCTCTGAGTCGGATGTGAGGATCTCTGGTGTGAACGTCGGCAAGGTCGTCTCGATCTCGCTGGACCGGAAGACCGGGCTGACACGGGCGGTGATGCAGATCGACCCCCAATACGCCCCACGACCCGCCGATACGCGGGCGATCCTACGAGCCAAGTCGCTCCTGGGCGAGACCTACGTCGAGCTCAGTCCGGGCAATTCGTCGGGGCCGATGCTGCCTGACGGCGGAACCCTCCCTCGAGGTCAGGTCGCGCCTACCGTCCAGCTCGACCAGATCCTGTCCACGTTCGATCCCGCCACGCGCCGGGCGTTCATGATCTGGCAGCAGCAGGACGGGATCGCGCTGACCGGGCGCGGCCAGGACTTCAACGCCGCCTTCGCCGAGCTGTATCCGTTCGCCACCAATGTAGAGTCGGTACTGGCCGTGCTGCGGCGCGACAGCGCCGCCACCAGCACGCTATTGCGCGACGGCGGACAGGTGTTCTCGGCATTGAGCCGCTCGCCGGCGCAGCTGCAGGGATTCATCCGCAACTCGAATGCCGTGTTCGCCTCCACCGCCGCGCAGGACACGGCCTTGGCCAACACGATCCGCGCGTTCCCGGCGTTCACGGTCGCGACGCGGCAGACGATCGAGCGGGTGAACCGCTTCGCCACGACGACCAAGCCGCTGATCGACGAGTTACGACCCGCGGCGGTCAAGCTCACCCCGGCACTCCAGGACTCCGTCGTGCTCGCGCCGGAGCTGCGCGAGCTGATGGTCAACCTCGCCCCGCTGACCAGCGCCTCGAAGAGGGGCGTGCCCGCCTTCGAGCGGTTCCTGGACGACACGGTCCCGTGGCTCGCCCGGCTGAAGCCCTACCTCGGGAACCTGGTGCCGGTGATCGACTACATCAACACGTACCGACGTGAGATCGCCGGGTTCTTCGCCAACAGCACCGCCGCCACGCAGGCGACCCTCGGGGCCATCACCGGCAACGCGCAGCTCCACTACCTGCGAATCTCCAACCCCGTCAACCCGGAGGTGCTCACCAACTACCAGAAGCGTCTGTCAAGCAACCGCGGGAACCCGTATCTGACACCCGGCGGGTACAGCAAACTCCTGCAAGGCCTGCCGGTTTTCGGCGGCTACCTGTGCACGACGACCCCACAACCCACAATCGGGCCGAGCATCGATGAAAGCCTCGCCACCCTGCTCCGTAACGTGTACTTCACGTCGAGTCCGGGCGGACCACCGTGCAAGGCCCAAGCGCCACTCGGCAAGGCAACGACCGGGCAACCCCAGGCGTTTCCGCAACTTAAGCCGCTGCCATGAGTTCATATAGCAGCACAACCTGCCAAGAGTTTGGGCTGCTCTGGCTTCACCACCAATCAGTTCCCCCACAAGGAGAGAGAACTTGCGACGGATCATCATTCTCGGCACCGCGCTGACGGTGCTGGTAGGCGCGTCGATCGCGGCCGCGGCGACGCTCAACACCTACACCGCCGGGTTCGGGTTCAAGCCGACCAAGGCGGGCACTAAGGCCAAGCCGGTGCCGGTCGGCTTCACCGAGGCGCTCACCGCGGCCAACGACACCGCCGCTAATCGCGCGGCGCCGCTAGTCGACATCAAGACCAGCATCTACGGCATGTCCTCGAATGCAAAGTACTTCCCGACCTGCAACGGGACGCTGATCTCGGCAAGGAAGACCGACAACTTCTGCCCGAAGAAGGCGCTGGTTGCGACCGGGCCGGTCACCTCTAAGGTCGGCGACACGACGCTCAACGGGCCGGGCTCACCATGCGACCCGTTCCTGCACGTCTGGAACGGAGGCAAGGGCAAGCTGTGGTTCTTCTTCACGACAGGCGGGCCGTACCAGTGCTTCGGGCTGAAGACCGGCGCAACCGCCGCATACGTCGGGAACGTCAAGGAGCAGGGCAAGTACATGGTCACGAACGTCCCGCTGCCCCCTGACGTATCGACCAACGTCGCAGGAATTGGCCTCTACGGCTCCCTGATCAAGGAAGTCCTGACGTTCAAGAACCTGACCACGAAGGTCCACGGCAAGACCGTTGGCATCAACTCGTCGTTCGCGTGCAAGGGCAGCAAGCGGCCCTACAGCGTCTCGTTCACGGCGACCAGCAGCGCCGGCTCGGAGACGAAGGTCGTCACGGGCAACGCCAAGTGCTGAGCTGAAGGCCTACCGACCCGGCGTCGCGGTGCTCCGCGGCGCCGGGCCGGGCACTCTTTACGGCTTAGCGTGCGCTAATCCGGAGTAGTCGCGACGGGTCATCGCGTTGCTCCCATCTTGCGGGCACGTAGACGATGTCGGCGGGGACGCGGCCTTGGGTGGGTCGGCCGGTGTGCGCCCTGTCGGTGTTGTAGTAGGTGAGGTATTCGTCGAGGTCTCGTCTGAGCGCGGTGAGTTTGGGGACGAGTGAGCGGGCGAAGCTGGGTCGCCAGCATTCCTCGAGGATCGTGAGCTGGACGCGTTCGACGCAGCCGTTGCTGGTTGGCCGCCCGGCTTTGATGCGGGGTTGTCGGGCGCCGGCGGCGCTCACGGCGTTGCCGAAATCGCCGGAGACGAACTCCGAGCCGTTGTCGGTGGTGAGCGTCTGCAGCTTCCACCCGGCCAAGGAGAGCTCGTGGGCAAGACGGGGAAGCAGGGTCTGGCATTGACGTGAGCGCGGGTTTCGCTCTGTGGAGTGCAGCTCTGCCCAGGTGTAGCCGGAGGCGACGTCGATCGCGGTGTACTGCCAGACCGAGCCTTTGCTGCCCGACAGGCGGCCGATGAAGAAGCAGTCCATCTGCACGATCTCCCCGGGTTGGGAGGCGTCGATGTGCCGCTCGGGCGGTGGCGGTGAAGGAGCCCGCTCATACGGGTCGCGGTGGCGGGCGATCAGCGCCAGGCGCTTGCCCGTGGTGCTAAGCCCCACCCGGCAGAGCACCCGCCAGACACCGTGCTCTGAGATCCGCAGCCCGCCCCACTTCTCGCGGGCCAGCTCGGCGCTGATCCTCCGTGGCCCGAACCCAGGGTGCGCCAGGCTGAAGGCGAGGATCCGCTGCTCCAGATGCGGGCCGATCTCGTTGGGCATCCGCGGCCGCCGACGCTCACGCACGTTCAGCGCTTCAAGGCCCCAGCGGTCGACCTGGCGCTTCCAGCGGTAGTAGCTCGAGCGATGCACCCCCATCAGCCTGCATGCCTCAGAAACGTTGCTCAGCTCGTCGGCCAGCGTGAACAACCGCAGGCGATAGCCGACGAGCACGTCATGCTCTGTCACGACGACTGCTCTCCCTTCATTGACTTGCCGGTCAGAAGGGAGCCTGAGCAGACGCACGGACGGCCCCACCAGCTGGTGGGGCCGTCCGTCCTACAAAACTCTTCTTGACCAACCCCGGTGTCGCAACAACTCCGGGTTAGCCCACCCTAAGCGCTGGATTTTGCGCCGATGATGGCGCTACACGGGTGGCGGCGAGCGTATTCGGCGGCTGACCCACCACTAGAATTGGAGGCTCGGTTCATGCTCATCTTTCGCTCGCTTTCGGCTACACTGCTAGCCATGTCACTTGCCTACGCCGACGAAGCGATACATCTCAGAGAGATAACCGCGCTCAGCGACCGCGACATCGCGCGCGCCACCGGCGCCGGCGTCAGCACCGTGTCCGCGTGGCTTCGGCGCGAGCGCGCCCCCCGCGGCCGCCGCGCCGAGCGCCTCGTGGAGCTGTCGGCGACCGCCGAGCGGCTCGCGGCCGTGCTCGGCCCCGAGCGCGTGCCGGTGTGGCTGAACAAGCCGATCCCCGCGCTCGATCATCGCAAGCCGCTGGACGTGATCGCCGAGGGCGGCTACGAGCAGGTCTCGCGCGTGGTCGCCGAGTTCGAATCGCCCACGTTCGGCTAGCGGCATGGCCGAGACAGCGACGGTCCCGGTGGCCGGGACCTGGTACCGGCATGTGCCCGCGGGGGCCGCGCCGATGCCGGGGCGGCCGGCGCCGGACGGGCGCTGGCAGCGTGGCGAGCAGGTCGCCGGGCTGTACCTCGCCCAAGACCGGGACACGGTATGGGCCGAGTGGTACCGCGCGCTCGCCGAGCTCGCCGAGCCGCCCGACAGTCGCCTGCCACGCGACCTGTGGCGCTTTCGCGTGGCGCTAGAACAGGTCCCCGACCTGACAGCGACCGCTGCGCTGCGCGCACTCGGGCTGCCCGACATGCTCCCCGACCGCTCGCAATGGCCCCGCTTCCAGGACGCCGGGGCAAGGCTCGCCCAGGAAGGGTTTCGGGCGGTGCTGTTTCGCTCGAGCGCGCGTCCCGCCGGGCTGTGCCTGTGCGTGTTCGCAACCGAGGAGGGCTTCACCGGCGTCGTGCCAGTCGGCTCTCCAGAGCGAGTTCCGGCCGCGCCCGCGCCGCCGCGCGGCATGCGCACCTGAACGCGGCGCTGCAGAGCAGAACCTGAACAGAGAGGAGACGCGCGTGAGCGCAATCAACTCCGCCCTGGCCGCAATCGACGAGATTGGCGCCGAGGGCGAGATGAACTCCAGCCTGCCCGAGGCGATCAGCTTCGACCTCGCGACGGTGGCCGAGCCGATCGTCCTGCCCGACGGCAAGCGAATCTACCCGCCGCTGCTGTTCGGCGAGCCGATCGACGACGTGGCGTGCAAGCTGATCGACGTGCACGATCCGGCGGCAAGCCGGTTCCTGCGGCTGATTGGACCGCCCGGAACGGGCAAGTCGCAGGTCGCCAGGGCCGGCGCCTACAGGCTGTGGCGAGAGCGCGGCCACGAGATGACCAGCCGCCGCGGCAACCCGTTCTATGGGCTGGTCGAGATGCAGCCGGGGCCGAGCTCGGACGAGTACTTCTTCCGCCACGAGTTCGTGCCCGCGGACGAGCGCGGGGGCGACGTGCGCCTGTGCGCGGCGTTGCTCTGACGTTCCGGTTCACGCCCGGGGAGCGCGAGCGTGCCAGTCCCTGGACCCATCACGGGCCCGTGCTCTGGGGACTGCTGTCGTACTGAGCTCTCCGCGCAGCCTCACGACGCGCGAACATACAAACCAGCGGGCCGGTATACTGGTGGTTACGCGTGACTCCGAGTCGACACCCACTTGAGACCGGCGTTGCGCGCCTGGCATCGTGCGCCCCGACGATCGCTCATGCGTTCCGAATCACCGCGACCGAACGGCCGCTTAAGGTCGCCATAAGGACCCGGGGCGACGAGGTCGCGCTCACCGGGGCGGAGACCCGAGAACCATGATTGACCTCACCATCGCCGGCGGAGCGCGGGGCAGCGCGCTCCGGCTGGACGAGCACATCGTGAACTAAGAGACCGCTTGCTGCCCTCGGATGACGGTCATCAAGGACGACGAGATGTGCGCTTCGGCTCCATGTCGCTGACGGCCACCGAGGTTGGTGGCTGCGCCGGTCCCCAACAAAGGAGAGACAATCGATGAGCACAATCGTGATGGGCACCCACAAGTCCCCGTGGATGACCGATGAGCTGTCGATGCTTCGAGATCTCGCGCGTTCGTTCTTCGACCGCGAGGCAGTTCCCCACTACGAGCGCTGGGCCAAACAGCAGTACGTCGATCGCGAGTTCTGGCGCATGGCCGGTGAGGTGGGTCTGCTGTGCGCAAGCGTCCCCGAGCACTACGGTGGCGGCGGGGGAACGTTCGCGCACGAGGCCGTCATATGTGAGGAGCGGGCTCGCACGCTCGATCAATCGTTTGGCAACGGCGTGCACAGCGTCATCTGCGCGCACTACATCCTCCGGTACGCCACCGAGGACCAGAAGCAGCGATGGCTGCCGGCGATGGCCAGCGGCGAACTGGTTTGCGGCATCGCGATGACCGAGCCCGGTTCGGGCTCGGATCTGCAGGCGGTCAAGACCCGCGCCGTCCGAGACGGCGAGGAGTACGTAATCAACGGCGCGAAGACGTTTATCTCAAACGGCGTGAACGGTGATCTCATGATCACGGTCGCCAAGACCGATCCAAAGGAAAGAGCCCGAGGCATTTCGCTGTTCGTGGTGGAAACCGCCAGGACCGGCTTCTCGCGCGGGCGCGTGCTCGACAAGATCGGCATGAAGGGTCAGGACACGGCCGAGCTCTTCTACGAGGATGTCCGTGTGCCGGCGGACAGCTTGCTCGGTGGGGTCGAAGGGCAGGGATTCGTGCAGCTGATGCAGCAACTGCCCCAGGAGCGCCTCGAGATTGCCATCGGCGCAGTTGCAGCGATGGAACGAGTACTTGAGCTCACGGTTCAGTACGCCAAGGACCGCACCGCGTTCGGCCGCGAGCTGATGGGCTTTCAGAACACGCGGTTCGAGCTCGCGGAATGCGCCACGGAGGTGAGGGTCGCCCGCGTGTTCATCGACGACTGCATCCGGCGCCACATTGCCGGCGAGCTCGATGCGGCGACTGCCTCGATGGCCAAGTGGTGGTGCACCGAGAAGCAGTGCCAAATAGTCGACCGCTGCCTGCAGCTGTTCGGTGGCTACGGCTACATGCTCGAGTATCCCATCGCTCGCGCGTACGCCGACGTTCGTGTCCAGAAGATCTACGGCGGGACCAACGAGATCATGAAGGAGCTGATCGCACGCGCGCTCTGACGTGCGTCAGGACCCGCAGGCGGAAGGATCACCGTTGGCCGGCGATCGATTCGCCGCGCGACGCGGATGTGCCAGGGTGGCGCGTCTTGTTGAGCTGCCGCCGCACGTCGTAGGATCTTCGCTCGTGGCTGGCTCAGTGAGGAACAGCCCGGTTAGGCGGCGGCGGACGCAGGCCGAGCGGACGGCGGAGACTCGCGCGAAGCTGGTGGACGCGACGATCGAGTGTCTGGTCGAGCTTGGCTATGACGCGACGACGGGGGCGGCGGTTTCCGAGCGGGCAGGGGTGTCGCGTGGCGCCGAGACTCATCATTTTCCGCGTCGTCTGGATCTGATCGTGGGCGCCGTCGACGAGATCGCTCAGCGGCGAATTGAACAGTTAGGCCGAGAGCTGAATGCGCTCCCGGCCGGGCGGCGCCGGGTACGGGGGGCGCTCGATCTGCTGTGGAAGGTGTACATGGGGCCGCTGACCATCGCCGGGACCAAGCTGTGGGTGGCCGCCGACGACGATCTGGAGCTTCGTGCACGGATGATTCCGGCAGAGCGGGATGCGTCGCTGGCCTTTCGGCGCCAGCTGCGGGAGCACCTCGGCCCGGCGGACCATCGCGCGGATTTCGACTGGCGACTGACTGTTGCCGTCAACACGGTACGGGGTCTGGCGCTCGTGATGTGCTTCGAGCCGGTCGATTATGAGCGGCCAGATCCATGGCCATACCACCGTCGCGTGCTCGAGCGGTTGTTGACTGATTGAGAGCGCCGGGCTTCGCCCGGGGTCGCGACGCCCACGACCGTGGAGGCGGACCGGGTCCTCACGTCTGTCGAGAGTCCACGGAGTGCCGACCCCGCGCCTGCGTCTCCGAAGCACGGAACCGCTGCGTGGGCGTCGAACCTGCTCGTCCGTTCGTTTGGAACCTCTACTCACACCACGTCGTACAGACAAACCAGAGAGATGGTTTGTATGAATGGTGGTCGACTGTGGGCCAAGCTCTTATCTACGACGCGCTCCGCCCCCCGGCCGCGGGAAGCGAGACGGCGCCCTGCGAGGCGCCGGAGACGGTGAAGTTCTTCGACGAGGGGGGTGATCGAGTCCATGCGGACGCGAACGTCGGCTCCACTTTCGGGACCGGGTTACCGCGCACCACCGGCGGGGTCGCGCAGTTCATCGATCAGCACGTCGACGGTGTGGCCGGGTTCGTCGCGCGCGCCGACGAGCGAACCCGCCGTCGAGTGACGGCGTTCGCTCTGTCATTCTTGGTCAGCGATATGAGCACGGCGCGCGCACCGCTTTCAGGCAAGACCTTGTTCATCTCGGGAGGCAGTCGTGGCATCGGGTTGGCGATCGCCATCCGCGCCGCGCACGACGGGGCTAACGTCGCGCTGATCGCCAAGACGGCAGAGCCCCATCCAAAGCTCGAGGGCACGGTCTACACCGCGGCCGAGCAGATCGAGGCGGCCGGCGGACGGGCGCTGCCAATCGTCGGCGATATCCGCGATGAGTCGGAGGTGGAGCGGGCCGTCGCGGAAACCGTCGAGCGCTTCGGCGCGATCGACATCTGTGTGAACAACGCCTCGGCGATCAACCTGTCTGGCACCGAGGCCCTTGAGATCAAGCGCTACGACCTCATGCAGGCCATCAACACCCGCGGCACGTTCGTGGTCAGCCGTGCCTGTATCCCATATCTGAAGCGTTCCGAAAATCCGCACATCCTCACGCTCTCACCGCCTATCAGCCTTGAGCCGCGCTGGCTCGGTCCGCACATCGGCTACGCGATCGCCAAATACGGCATGAGCCATTGCGCCTTGGGGTTTGCCGCGGAGTTTCGCAAGGACGGCATCGCGTCCAATGCGCTCTGGCCGCGCACGTTGATTGCCACCGCCGCGGTTCAGAACCTGCTCGGCGGCGACCAAGCAATGGCGAGAGCCCGCAGGCCCGGAGTTGTATGCCGATGCGGCGTATGCGGTGATCACCCGCCCGAGCCGGGAGTGCACGGGGAATACGTTTCTCTGCGAGGACGTCCTCGCTAAAGATGGAGTGACCAATCTTGACGAGTATGCGTATGTCCCCGGCGCCGAGCTCCAAGTCGATCTGTTTGTCGACCACGCTTGACTTGCCAAGCCGACCCTTCCACGATGTCACGGGCTCGCCCGCGGGCGTCTGCCTCAGGACACGCCCGACGTCGCCGTTGGGCGGACCTCGCCCCGGTCAGCTGAAGTCGCCTAGCCCCGGCTAGCCAGAGTCGTTGGACTTGTCGGAGCCCCTGATGGAACCCAGTGATGAACAGCGCTGAGTACGACCACATCGGGCACGGCTACCACGGCGGCCGAACGACGGATCCCGATCTGGCCGCCGCGATCTGGGGCGCGCTGGCGGACGCGCGGACGGTCGTGAACGTCGGGGCCGGAACTGGCTCGTATGAGCCGCCGGACCGGTGGGTCCTCGCTGTCGAGCCCTCGCAGGTGATGATCGAGCAACGCCCGCGGGGAGCGGCGCCGGTGATTCGCGCATCGGCGGAGTCGCTGCCCCTGGCCGACGCGACCGTCGACGCCGCCCTCGCCGTCCTCACGATCCACCATTGGACTGACCTGGAGGCTGGTCTGCGGGAGCTACGACGGGTCGCGCGCCATCGGGTCGTGATCTGGCGATGGACACGGCTGCGCTCTCCGATTTCTGGCTCGTGCGCGAGTATCTGCCCGAGCTGACGGAGAGCGCGGGCCGCCGCCATCCGACGATGGCGACGCTTGAGCGACTGTTGCCTGGGCCCGCGTCGCGCCGCTGCCGGTGTCCCGCGGTTGCAGGGATGGATTCATGGTGACCTACTGGGCGCGGCCGCACGCATATCTCGATCCGTCGGCGCGAGCCGCCACCTCGCCGTGGCACGGCTTGCCGGATGCAGTCTCGAGCGTGCGATGCGCGCGCTCCGGGCCGATCTCGAGGATGGCTCCTGGCAGCGCCGCCACGTCGATTTAACGAAAAGATCGGAGCTCGAGGTAGGCCTTCGCGTCGTCACTGCACCCGCGGGCATATACGCGCAAATCGCGTGCGTCAGGCGGCTGCGCGGCGCGCGGCTAGCTCGAGCCGCCGTGCCGCATTCACGCTTCGCGAAATCCCGCAGCGCTTCGATGAACGCAGCGCGCTGGTCGGTCGAGATCGCGGCGGGGCTGATCCCGCCAGCAACATGCGTGGATGTACTCATGGGTTCGCCTTATCCTGGACTCATGAGTAAAGTATAAGCAGAGAGAGTACGCCAAACCGCGCACTTGTCAACACCCCAGAGGTGGCAAGCTCCGATCAATGGCCGAACAACTGATCCAACGCGCACAATGGGCCACGACGTAAGGCGCCGACCGCCCGGCATCGACTTCATTGAGTGTCATCAACCGCTTGACCGGTGAGCCCATCGAGCACCGATCTGGGGTCCTGCCGCCATCGGGTCCGATGAAGATGATCGGCTCGGTTTGGCGATCCTCCTGGATGATGCTGCAACGCAACGTTCTACGCAGGCATCACCCGTCGCGCTAAGAGATCGCGCGGCTGGCCCGGAATTCTCGCGGGCGGACTCGTGGCCGCGGCGTCGCGTGGCGCCGGCGGGCGACCTCGGCCAGCCCGTCCTTGATCACGACGGCGCCCGAGTCGGACGTCGCGTTATACGCGTAGGCCATGCGATGGTCGCTCCGGGCGGTTTCCCAGATACTGGTGCTGATCGTCTGGCCCGGCAGCGCGATGGCATCGAAGCGCGCCGCCAGGCGCTTGAGCCGCGTCGGATCCTCCGGACAGACGGTCTCGAGGATCGCCCGCGAGCTAAATGCCATCGTGCACAGTCTCTGGATGATGATTCCCGGCAGCCCGGCCGCTCGCGCCGCCTTGTCTTCGATGTGGATTAGCAGGTCATCGCCGGAGGCGGCGGCGTAGCGATAGGTCTGGTCGGCGTCGTAGGTATGCGCGATCTGGGCCAGCGGTGCCTTCTCGCCTAGTCCGGGCGGGAATGGGTGGCGCGCCGCCGGCTCGCCGAGCGACTCGGAGACCGCCGCGCCCCGCAGGAATGTCGTCGTGTAGTGCTCGACGACCAATTCGCCGCTTGGGGTGCGGATCTCGGTGTAGCCCGTCAAAGTGACGCCGGAGGACCGAGCGTGTACGCCACGCGTCATCCCTCTGGACACGAGTGTCATCCCCCGCTCGATCGGGCGGTGAAGGCGTATGTCGTGGTCGGCGTGGACCGCGCGCATATTCAGCCCCGGCGGGACGATCTCGGCAGCGGGCCGCGCCATCGCCGCCCGCGACGCCACGACCGCGAACACCGGCGGCGCGAGCAGGCCCTTGGAGTGCTTGACGTTGTCGTCGTTGGTTGCCGCGGCGTAGGCGGCGATACGGTCTCCCGAGACCTCGAACTCGCACAGCTCGCCCCACTCGCCAATCAAGCTCGCCCTGAATCCATGCGTCGTGTCGGAACTCATCGACCTTCTCCTCCGGACACGGCGAGCCGTTCGATGCCCAGCTCCTAGATCTTACTCGCACGTAAGCTATAAGCGCACGCTACCAGATCGCCGAATCGATCGACCGCCCGAACTCTTTGAGGCGCGCGTGCCGGGCCGTAGGGCGGGGCAAACGGACCGACCGCGCGCCGTTTGGCACGGTTGGCGGCCCCATCGAATCTGAAGACACGACCGTCCCCTCGCTGACCCGCGTCCCGGCCAGTCCGGGACGCACCGTCGCCAATCCTCAAGTCCCGAGAACGCCGCCGACGACTACCTCATCGACTCGCTTCTGCTTCTCGGTCGCGTCGACCAATGCGTCACCCGTCATCGCGCGGTCTCGGCTGCTTGCAAGCGTCGACGCTCGGCGCTTGCGGCGGTGTGTGACCGCGATCCGGCGCTACACAGACAAGGCGGGGCGGGAGGCGGTCATTCGATTTCGAGGCTCGCGAGCGCTGGTCTTACGGTGACGAGCATTTGGTGCAGGGTCTCTGTGAGCATGAGCGCTGTCTCCCGGCGGGTGGCGTCGCCGTTGAGCCAGCTGCGACAGCAGGCGCGGTTGAACCCGAGCCAGCAGCGGAGCATCAGTCGGGTGTGGTGGTCGTCGGGGAGGATGTCGGCGTAGTCGGTGATGACTGTGTCGATGCTCCGGTCACGGTTGGCGTCGACGACCGTCTGCAGGTCTGGGTCGGCGATGTAGTCGCCTTGCGCGGCGGTGGCGAGCCACGTCTCGCGGTTGGCATCGAGCCATTGCAGCCAGTGCTCGACGGTTTGGGCGACGCGCTCGTGGAGGGGTCGCGCGGGATCGGCGCGGATCGTGTCGGCGACCTGTTCGCCGAGCTGTGAGACGAGGGCGAGGAAGATGTCGCGTTTGCCGCCGGGGAAGTAGTGGCTGACCAGTGCGGGGGTGACGCCGGCGCCGCGGGCGATCTCGCTGGCCGAGACGGTGGCATAACTGCGTGCGGCGAACAGCCGGCGGGCGTGCTCGAGGATCTCCTCGCGTCGCGCGTTGGGCGCCAGGCGGGTTCTGGGTCGGGTCGCCACTGAGCGAACCATACCGCTTGTTGAAGACGCTTTCAATGGTATTGACAAGCAGCTCAATAACTGTTTATATTGCTTTCAATAACGAGGAGCGGCGTACGGACGGCGCTCGACCCATAGGCATCGAAGGAGAGAACCCGGATGCGAAAGTCAAGATTGATCGGAGCGGCACTGGTCGCGTTGAGCACCGTGGCAGCGACAGGTGGCGTGGCCGCTGCCCGGCACGACGCTGCTCCCGGCAGCTCGAAGCGTGTCGTCGTCCACTTCCCCGCAAACGGCCCCGGCGGCCAGAACTCCCACACGTGCTTCTGGGGCGTGGCCTACACGCAGGAGACGCGGAACATCATCGCGCCAGACTCGCACACCGGCTACCCGGTGTCCACGGACACGATCCCGGCCGGTGGGAAGATCGTCTTGCACGGCCGGTTCCCGCACGCCCGGTTCTTCTCGCTGACCGCGTCCTCGCCGCTTGGCGTCCTCCGGGGGCATCTCTACGACATCAACATCAAGCCTGACCCGGGGTCGACCAACCCGTTCCTGCCAGGCGCCAACCGTAACGCCAAGCACCGCTCCTACACGATTACCATCGTCGACCAGCCCGACCCGGGCCCGGGTCACGAACAGCCGAACACGGTGTACGCCGGCATTGCCGGCGCGACGCCGGGAGCCGACCCGTTCGTGCTCGGAGAGCGCGTCTACCTCCCCGACCACAACGCCGACTTCACCGGTGGGGTGGGTGTGGCGGCCGTCAGCTACGTGAGCTCGAGCGGGGCGACATCGACAGGTCAGGCCGCGTGCACGGCGCTGTCGACCAAGCCCGGTGCGTTCAACCTGATCAACGTCCCCCCGATCCTGTTCCCCGAATCAAAGATCCAATCGCTGTTGGCGCTCAGCAAGTCCCCCGAGCATCCCGCCGTCAAGAACCCGGTCTGGTACAAGTACTTCGGCCCGTCGTGGCTGCTCGCGCCCTACTACGCCGGCACCTCGGACGCCAGCATGATCTCGACTCTGCCGCTGACCGCGACCGGGCTCGGCGCGAATCCCGCCAACGGATACGTGTTCACCTGGCTTGACCGGAGCTTCGGCCCCAACCACCACGGGCACAACATCGCCGTCCTGCACGGCGAGCTCCCGACCACCCCGGCAACCTACGCCGGCGAGTCACGGATGCAGCGCAACACCCAACTGCGCTACTGGTCACTCTGCAACGTAGAGGGCCTTGCCAGCAACAAGACGACTGGGCCGTGCCTGGCCGACGAAGAGGTCCCGATCAACACGCAACGCGAGTACACGATCGTGATCAGCCTCCCGCAGGACCGCCCCAAGAACGCCACCGACAAGTGCGGCATGGCATGGATGAACTGGGGCACGACCGGCGACGGCTACACCCGACCCCGGTCAATCATGCTCCTCCTGCGCAACCTCACAACAACCGCCCACCCGGCATTCCGAAGCGCGGTGCAGAACATCGCCACCCCCGCAACGGTCAAGCAGGTCATGGGCACCTACCTGCCCACCGTGAGCTACACGACCGCGGCCAAGTTCCAGAAGCACGGCTGCCAAACCGGCTGACCGAAGACCGGTCAACGCCACCGATCCGCTTGGAGGAGCCTCCCGCACGGGAGGCTCCTCCAGACCGAAGAACTCCACCCGCGTACATGTCTCGTGCCACCTGGACGCTGCCTTCTGCCTCGTGCCTCCAGGCGTGAGGCCGACCCCCGCCCAGCGGGGGGGGGGGTGTCGCTCTGAGCCGTCAGCACGGACACTCACCCGATTCGGATGATGCTGGGGCGTCGTGGGGTTGTGAGGATGAGATCGCGCACCGCGGTGCGCACACCTTCTTCCCTGCGCAGACATGTGAGGCTGGCGAGATGAGCGAGCGATTCAACGGCGTAGTCAATGTCGACATTCGTGATTCGGTGCCGGATTGGGCTCCGTTCGAGGCGCCGAAGGCTCCTGAGGGGGCGCCGAGCGTTCTGTACATCGTGCTCGACGACGTGGGCTTTTCGGTGTTGAGCAGCTATGGCGGCCCGGTCCCGACGCCGAACATCGATCGGATCCTCGGCGACGGCGTGCGCTACACCCAGATGCACACGACGGCGCTGTGCTCCCCGACGCGCTCGTGCCTGCTGACGGGGCGCAACCACACGCGCAACAGCATGGCATGCATCACCGAAGCCGCGATCGGGTTCCCGAACGCCAGCGGCGTGATCCCGCCGGAGAACGGGCAGATCCAGGAGATCCTCGGGGAGGCGGGCTGGAACACGTACATGGTCGGGAAGTGGCATCTGTGCCCGGACTCGGAGATGAACCTGGCATCTTCGCGGCGAAACTGGCCGGTCGGCCGCGGGTTTGAGCGGTTCTACGGGTTCCTCGGCGCGGAGACGAACCAGTGGTATCCCGACCTTGTCTACGACAGCCATCTCGTGGATGCGCCGCGCTCACCTTCGCAGGGCTATCACCTGACCGAGGATCTGACCGACAAGGCGCTGGAGTTCATCAAGGACGCGAAGGTGGTCGCTCCCGAGAAGCCGTTCTTCCTGTATTACGCGCCGGGGGCGTGCCACGCGCCGCATCACGCGCCGAACGAGTGGATCGACAAGTTCAGCGGCCAGTTCGATATGGGATATGAGGCGATCCGCGAGCAGACGCTCGCGCGCCAAAAGGAGCTGGGCATCGTCCCTCCGGACACCGAGCTGCCGCCGATCAACCCGATCGCCGACCAGACCGGACCGGACGGGCAGGCGTTCCCGCCGCTGGACATGACCCGGCCGTGGGATTCCCTCTCGGATGAGGAGAAGCGGCTGTTTCGCCGGATGGCGGAGGTGTATGCCGGGTTCATGGCGCACACCGATGCTCAGATCGGGCGGCTGCTGGACTACCTGGATGAGACCGGGCAGCGCGAGAACACACTGATCCTGCTGATCTCCGACAACGGCGCCAGCGGCGAGGGCGGACCGAACGGGTCGGTGAACGAGAACAACCTTGGGAACGGCATCCCCGATTCGATGGAGCAGAACCTCGCGATGCTCGACGAGCTCGGCGGCACCAAGACCTACAACCACTACCCGAACGGTTGGGCGATGGCGTTCAACACGCCGTTTAAGATGTGGAAGCGCTACGAGTTCAACGGCGGCACGTCAGACCCGTGCATCATCTCGTGGCCCAGCGGGATCGCAGCGAAGGGTGAGCTGCGCGAGCAGTACCACCACGCGATCGATCTCGTCCCAACGATCCTCGATTGTCTGGGCGTCACGCCGCCGGAGGCGATCGGCGGTCACGTCCAGAGCGACTTCGACGGCGTCAGTATGCGCTACAGCTTCGACCAGGGGTCGTTGCCGACCGCGCGAGCGACGCAGTTCTACTCGATGCTCGGCTCCCGGGCGATCTGGCACGACGGCTGGAAAGCAGTCACGACCCACCCGACGATCAGCGGCTGGAGTCACTTCGGCACCGACACCTGGGAGCTCTACCACACCGACGTCGACCGCGCCGAGCTGCACAACCTCGCCGATCAGGAACCCGAACGGCTCAGCGAGCTGATCAGCCTGTGGTACGCCGAGGCCGGCCGCAACGGAGCGTTCCCCCTCGATGACCGCTCAGCCCTCGAGATCCTCTCGACGCCACGTCCGCTGCTGAGCCCGGCGCGCAACCGCTACGTCTACTACCCGGACCTGGCGGAGGTCCCGGAGTCCCAGGCGGCCAACATCCGCAACCGTTCCTACGGGATCGGCGCGCTCGTCGACATCCCCACCCCGGGCGCCGACGGCGTCCTGTTCGCCCATGGCTCGCGATTCGGCGGGCACGCGCTCTACATCAAGGACAACCGCCTGCACTACATCTACAACTGGGTCGGCCACGTCGAGCAGAAGATCGTCGGCAGTGAAGACGTGCCGGTCGGCGAGAACCTGATCCTGGCCGCCAGCTTCGTCAAGGACGCCGAGGACGCGCCCGGCGTCGCGACCGGGATCCTGTCGCTCTACCACGGCGAGACGAAGGTCGGCGAGCAGCGAATCAAAACGCAGCCCGGCAAGTTCTCGATCGCCGGCGAGGGCCTCTGCGTGGGACGCGACTCTGGAGAGCCGGTCACCGACGACTACCCCGGCGCCCACCCCCACAAATTCACCGGCGGCACCATCAACCGCGTCGCGATCGACGTCAGCGGCGACCCGTACATCGACCTTGAACGCGAAGCCGCCGCCATGCTCGCCCGCGAATAGCTCCCGATCCGGGGGCTCGCGATCCGCGGCTCGCTCTCACGGGAGCGCCCAACTCTGAGACCCGGCCCTCGGAGCGCCGCGCCGACCGGGGCCTGCCCTGGGGCCGGTTGTGCGCCCAGGGGGCCGCGGACCTCATCCGTCCAGGGATGTCGTTCGCTTTCAGCCGGGAGGCGTGACGTTGTGGTGGGGTCGTCGCGTGCGACCCCGACGTGCGCTCCGAACGGCGAGATGAATCGGTCTCGCCGAAGTGCGGGCCGTGTGCGGTCCGCTACGTCGATGGTTTGGCTTATACTTTACCGCTGAGCCAATCCTAAGAGGAGATGTGATGAGCACCGCCAGCATCTCGACCGACGAGCGCGCTGCGTTCGTCGAAGCGCTCCAAGAGTGCGGCACTCGCCAGCAGCGCGACGCGTTGACCCGGCAGGGCCGCGAGACGCACAACCAGGCGATTTCCGAGCGGCTCGCTGAGCTCGGGTGGCTCGGATGCTGCTTCGCGGAGGAACACGGGGGCGCAACAGATGCCCCGTGAGGCATCGATGGTCAAGCTGAAGATCACCGAGACAGCCAAACGGGTCGCGCTTGAGGGCATGCAGATGATGGGTGGCTGCGGCTACGCGACCGAGTACGACATGGAACGCTGCCTCCGCACGCTGATCGTCAGCACCGTGTACGGAGGCACGAGCGAGATCCGGCGCGAGATCATCGGTAAGACCTATGGGCTGTGACGGCGGACGATGCCGCCCGTTGCCCGGTTTGCAAGTGCTCGAGTTGGCCTGCGTCGGCCCGGGCCCGTTCGCGGCGATGCTGCTGTCGGACATGGGCGCCGAGGTCGTGTGCCTAGAA
Source organism: uncultured Solirubrobacterales bacterium (assembly GCA_963799745.1). GTDB lineage: Bacteria > Actinomycetota > Thermoleophilia > Solirubrobacterales > Solirubrobacteraceae > Palsa-465. Next base: position 375,126 of record CAWCYH010000004.1, read on the forward strand.
CGTCCTGCGCGTGGAGCGGAGCCGGCGGCGGACGTCGCCCGTGACGTCATGCATCGCGGCCGTCATCAGCTGACTGTCGACCTCAGGGACCGCGCCCATCGCGAGCTCTTGTTGCGCATGTGCGGTGTGGGACGTGCTGATCGAGGGCTTCTGGCCCGGGGTGATGAGCCCATCGGGCTCGGGCCCGGATCAGGTGGCTGCGGGCAACCCGCGGCTGGTGTGTGTGGGCATGGGCGAAGGCGAGCTGACCGCGCGAGAGCGCTCAACCCGTAAATCGATCGGAGGGTGGGTATGACGCTGGACATTGGCAGAGTTTTCGTAATCGGCGTTGGAATGACGAAGTTCGAGAAGCCCGGTGCCCGGGACTGGGACTACCCGGACATGGCGCGCGAAGCCGGGACCAAGGCGCTTCAGGACGCGCGCATACCTTACGGGGCGGTCGAGCAGGCGTTCGTCGGCTTCTGCTACGGCGACTCGACCTCGGGCCAGCGCGCGCTGTATGAGATCGGTCTCAGCGGGATCCCGATCGTCAACGTCAACAACAACTGCTCGACGGGGTCGAGCGCTCTGTACATGGCCCACCAAGCCGTGCGCGGCGGGCTCAGCGAATGTGCCATGGCGCTGGGCTTCGAAAAGATGGAGCGGGGTTCGCTCTCTGCAAAGTACACCGATCGCGCGAATCCAATCGGCAGACACACCGCGGCGATGGAGAAGCTGGTCCCGCCTGCGCCGGCGCCGCCGGCGCCGCAGATGTTCGGCAACGCGGCACGCGAGCACATGCAGCGCTACGGCTCTACGCCCGAGCACATGGCGTGGATCGGCTGGAAGAACCACAAGCACTCGGTCAATAACCCGTACGCGCAGTTCCAGCAGGAATACTCGCTCGAGGAGGTCAAAAGCGCGCGGATGATTTACGAGCCGCTGACTTTGTTGCAGTGCTCGCCCACATCGGATGGGTCGGGCTGTGCGATTCTCGCCAGCGAGCGGTTCGTCGACGAGCACACCCTGTGGGAGCGGGCGATCGAGATCGTGGGGCAGGCGATGACGACCGACACACCCTCGAGCTTTGGCGGGTCGGCGATCGATGTCGTCGGCGGCGAGATGTCGAAGCACGCGGCCCTACAAGCCTACGAGCAGGCCCAGGTCGGTCCCGAGGACGTTGATGTGATCGAGCTGCATGATTGCTTCTCGGCCAACGAGCTGATCACCTACGAGGCGCTCGGGCTCGCGGCGACCGGTGAGGGACACAAGCTGATCGACGAGCAAGCGACGACGTACGGTGGCAAATGCGTCGTGAACCCTTCCGGTGGCTTGATCTCCAAAGGCCACCCGCTCGGCGCGACCGGCCTCGCGCAATGTTCAGAGCTTACGTGGCAACTGCCCGGCGAAGCCGGAAAGCGCCAGGTCGACGGTGCAAAGATCGCGCTGCAGCACAACATCGGCCTCGGCGGTGCCGCCGTCGTGACGATCTACAAGCACCCCGACTGAGCGCCGCCGAGGCCCTCCAATGGCGTCGACCAAGTCGTCGTTGATAGCCGAGCCCCGGGGTGCACGCCAGGCGCAAGCTGCATTTCCACAGATCCGCCTTGAAGCGTCCCTGACTCGGCCCGGGGAACCAGTTTGCCTTCGCGGGGGCTGCTCGCGCTGAATGTGGAGCGTGAGTGAACAGTCGTCGGCGTAGGTGAGTGCGCTGTCCAGCAGATCTCCGTTGGCGTCGGTGTTGGTGAGCTGGTAGCGGGCGTTCTTCGATCAGGTTGCCGACACCGAAGGACGTTCAGGCAGCCCGGTAGGTGTATCGCGTTCTCAGCGGCCCTCGAACGTGGCGTGGCCGGGCCCGTACTCGCGGAACGAGACGACCGCGCGACGGTAGTCCTCGGTGCTGAGCAGCGGCGTCGCCACCTCCGTCACGACCCGATCGCCCGCCAGCGCGCTCCCGCCGTCGAGAACTGCGCGCACGATCGTTTTAGTCGCGGCGTGCGCGCGCGTCGGCCCCTGGGCCAGCCGCGCGGCGAACACGCGGACGGCCTCGTCGAAGCCCTCGTCGGGCAGGACGCGGTTGACGACGTTCCAGCGCTCGAGCGTGGTGGCGTCGAACAGTTCGCCGGTCAGGACGACCTCGCGCGCGCGAGCGGGGCCGGCACGCTCGACCAGTCGCTGCGTGCCACCCATGCCGGGCGTCAGACCCACAGCCTGCTCCACCAACCCGAACTGCGCCGACTCGGCGGCCAGCAGCAGATCGCACCCCAGCGCGAGCTCGAAGGCCGCGGTCAGCGTCGGCGCATGCGCGGCAAACACCGTCGGCAACGGGAGCGACTCGACCGAACGCACAATCCGCAGCATCTGTTGAAACATCGGCGCGAACATCTCAGGCGTCAGCGTGCCCATGACGCTGCGAACGTCGACCCCACCCGACACGACAGCACCCTCGGCGCGGATCAGCAACCCACGCGGCGGATCACCAGCGATCGCCGCCACCGCAGCGTCCAGCGCGTCGAGCATCGCGTGGTCGACGAGGTTCAGGGGCGGGCTGTCCAAGGTCAGGACGGCGAGCGCGTCCTGGCGCTCGAGGCGGACGGGACGCCCTTCTCCGACGGCGGGATCGCTCTCGATGTGTGCTCTGTCGGTCACGGTGACGTTACTCCTTGTCTCTCAGGCACCCGCGGCGCTCCGCTCCCCGTATGCCGGTCGCATTGCGCGAGCGGTCGGTTCGGATTGGGATGGAGCAGGAGCTCACCCACGCTTGGATTTGTAGTCGAACATTGAGCGCGTTCTCGGTGAGCTTGAGGATTAGAGCGCCGTGCTATTGGCGCGGGGGGATACATACCGGCCCGCCCGTACGTTAGTCAGCGAGCGCCCGCCAATGCGCCGTGCCTCAGCGCGTGACACCGACGCCGCGGATCGCTGGCGCCCGCGGACCCCTAATCGCGGGCGTACATCCGATCGATCGTTTCGGCGTAGAGCTCGGCGATCGGACGGCGCCGGAGCTTCATCGTCGGGGTCAGGACATCGGTGCCGGGAAGCCAGCTCTCGGCCAGGACGGTGTGGCGTTTGATCTGCTCGATACGGCTGAGCCGGACGTTGCCGGCGTCCACGGCCGCGGCGATGAGCTCAAGCACCTTGTGGTCCTGCGACAGAGCCGCGGCGCTGCCGTCCGCGAGCCCCTCGCGCCCCGCGTGCGCCGCGCACGCGTCGGCGTCGAGCACGATCAACGCTGTGTTGTACGGGCGCCGGTCGCCGATCGCGACAACCTGGGCGATCAGCGGCGAACCCGACTTGATCGCGTTCTCGATGTTGGCAGGCGACATGTTCTTGCCCGCCGCGTTGATGATCAGCTCCTTCTTTCGGTCGATGATCCGCAGGTTGCCCTCGTCGTCGAACGCCCCAACGTCGCCGGTGTGCAGCCAGCCGTCTGCGTCGATCACCTCGGCGGTCTTCTCGGGCTCCCCGCGATAGCCGGCCATCACGATCTCACCACGCACCATGATCTCGCCGTCGTCCGCCAAGCGCAGCTCGATCTCGTCCAGGGGCCGCCCAACGGTTCCGAAACGCAACGCCCCGGGGCGCGTGACGGTCGAGACCGCCGACGACTCGCTCATGCCGTAGGCCTCGACGATTGGCACGCCAAGCGCGGCGAAGAACTCGAGCACTTCGGGGTCGATCGGCGCCGCGCCCGAGACCAGCGTCTCCGCCCGGTCCAGGCCCAGGCGCGTACGCAGCGGGCTAAACACGCGCTCGTCGATCGCCTCGTAGGCAGCCCGCTGGCCCGGCTCGAGGCGCTTCCCGCGCACCAGTGCCATGCCGAGCTCGAGACCCTGCTCGGCGGCGCCACGGGCGGTCTCGTCCTCGAGGCGGCGAGCCTCGCCTCGATACCATCCTTGAGCTTCTCCCAAATCCGCGGCACCGCCAGGAACGTCGTCGGTCGCGCCTCGGGCAAGACCTCGAGCACGGTCCTGGGATCGGCGACACAAGTCAACGATGCGCCCGAGACGGTCGCCGTGTAGTGCGCGACCATTCGGTCGGCGAGGTGGGCGTGCGGAAGGTAGGTGACCAGGTTCCCGGGCTTGCGGATGCCGGGCAGAACCTCGGTGATCAGACGCCACGCCGTCAACAGGTTGCGGTGCGTCAGCTGGACACCCTTGGAGGGCCCCGTGGTGCCCGACGTATAGATGATCACCGCGACGTCGTCCGGCCCCACACCGCGCCAGCTGGCGTCAAAGGAGAACCCGGCGTCGCCCGCGTCGGCAAGGTCGTCGATCGACGCGAACCCATCGACACCGTCGATCACGACGACGTCGGCCGCGACGCCTGCCAGCGCTCGCGCCGCGAGCACGGTGTCCAAGAACGCCCGCTCGGTGATCAGCAGCGATGGCCCGGCGTTGCCGAGCACCTGCGCCACCTGCTCGGCGGGACTCGTCACGTACACCGAGAACGGCGTCGCACCAACGTGCAGCACCGCCCAGTCCAGAAGATGACTCCGGACGGTTGAGCAACACCATGCCGACCGTGTCGCCACGGCGCACGCCGTACGCCGCCAGACCCGCAGTCAAACGCTCGACCGTCGCCGCCGTCTCGGCCCAGGTCAGTCTGACGCCGTCCCCCGGCGTGCGCAGTGCAACCCGGTCCGCACAGCGAGCGGCCGACTGCGCGAACGCATCGCACATGGTCGCGAGGTCAACAAGCGAGGCGGGCTCGGCGAGGGCGGCATCGGAGCTGGCCATCGTTACTCCTGTTTGGGGGATTTGGGCGCCGAACGCTGAGGCGCCGTCGTTGTGCCAAGAAGATCCGAATCGGACGGTTCGTGCGCGGCTCGACCACATCGCTGCGACACACAAGCCCCACCGCCAGCGCCCAAAACGCGGTTGCCGGGACGACCGGTGTCGGCGGATAACGCCGGGAAGGGCATGGAGCCCAAAGACCGAGCCGCGCTGACGCACTCAGTCGGATCCTCGCGCGAGGACCAGCTTCAAGGCCTCGGCCGCGGCGGCTCCGAAAGGGTCGCGAGCGGGCCATCACTTCCCTCGATCTCCTCTGGTAGGTGGCGTCGATCTCCTCGTGGAGCCAGCTCGCGTACGCGTCAATCGTGCGGCGCTGAACCACGGGATGGCTCGAGACCTCGATCCCCGACGTGCGCGGTGGCTCATCGGGTAACTGCCAGGGGATACCCGGATTCGCCGGCAGCTTCGCGTAGAACTCCGAGATCGCGGTGCTCACGCGACCCGCGCCTGTCATGCCCGGCGCATCGGGGGGAAGCGATCGCCTCACGTAGGGCCGGCTGCGCCAACGACCACAGGACCTTCCCGTGCAGCTGCTCGCGACTGCCCACGGGGCGATACAGCGTCGGGCGGCTGATGCCCGCCTCCGATGCCAGCTGGTTCATAACGACGTGCGCTCCGTGCAGGTATTTCTGACGTGCCAGCATCACGGTCTACCGCGGGCTCGGCCTCGATTGATGCGGTTTCCGGCCCGCGTCGCGATCGATGCGCACCTGGAATGCCGGCACCGGCGCCTGCGCCCATATCGATGCTTCCGTGTTCCTCACTGCGCTGCACCCTCGTCGTCCCTGTTTTAGCCCGCCCTGCTAGCTGCGAGGCCGGGCAACCTCACTGCGTGAATCCGTTAGATTTGACTTATGCGGAAAGCGTAAGCGCATGCCGACGCCGTGTCAAGCGAGTCGTTTCCAAGCCCGCGGCGCCAGGGTGGTCGGGGCCGCCTCTACTTCGCCTCGGGCGCGTCAAGCCAATGCGCCCGGCGATCCTGCGCGTCGACGGCGGCACTCCGTGAGGGGCCGTACGCGTTTCCAAGCCTGGCGCGGCGCTGGAGCTGGCCCGAGCTTCCCGATCCGCAGGCCGCGCCCGATAGACACCGCATACCCATGTGCCGACCCTCTCGAGCAGTCGGATCTGCCCGCGTGCGCCGGTGTTTCGGCAACCGCGTTGAGCTTGCCTCCGGAGCTGACGAGTGAGGATTCTGGCGGGCCCAGCGCCGCCGACGCGCGCGTGTGGCAATCTGCCCTGGCATGGCCGAACGTGTGATCCGTCGCCGCAATCGCCCCAATGTCTACTCCGATGAGCTGCTGCTTGACGCTGCTGCTGACGTGTTTCATCGCCGCGGTTTTCACGACGCCTCGATGGTCGAGGTCGCCGCCCGGGCGGGCGCGACGAAACCGACGCTGTACGCGCGCTTCGGGCGCAAGGAGGACCTGTATGACCGCGTCATGCAAGGCATCGCCGAGTCGCTGATCGCGGCGATCGCCGCCGCCTATGAGGGCATCGAGGACGACACCCCAGAGGACGCCACCGAACGCCCGGTCAAGGGGTTCTTTGACTGGGTGCGAGCACACCCCGTGGGCTTTCATCTGCTGTTCGCCGCCGATCAGGGTGCACCTACCGGCATCGACCACCGCGACCGTGCGCTCGCGCAGCTCACCGACCTGATCGAGGCCGCGACTGCAACGTATCTGCGCGAACGCGGCATGCGCTCCGGGCGGATGACAGGGCTGCTCGCCGCCTACGCCGTCGGCATCATGCACCACGGTGCCCGGTGGGCGGTCGAGCACGACGCGTTGGACCGGTCCACCTAAGCGCCCTCTCGACGGCGTTCATCCTCAACGGCCTGCACGGCGTCAGCCCGACACGCCCGCCACGCTGCGCAGACGCAGACCAAGCAGTTGACGCGACGGCTCGGAGCCCCTGCCGCCCACGGTCAATGCAGGCGCGCGCTGCGCCGCTTCTTGCTTTACGAGGGGCGGTTTTCGATCCGGATCACCGCCGGGACGAACAACCACCGCACCTCGCCACGCGCTCAGTCGCGACGGTAGTCCTCGATGACCTCGTCGCGCGAGGACTCCTGGACGCGATGTCATCCTCCGCGCAAAGCACTAAGGGCGTCCTCGACGCCCTCGCGACCTGCACCGCTGAGACAACTGTTTGACATGGCGCCCGTCTGATGGTTAGGGTTATCGGCAGGGTTAGCCTAAGGGCTGGTGCCCAATTGGTTTGACGGTCGGTCGGAGCAGCGCCGAGCTGCTTCAGGAGAGAGAGAGAGAGAGAGGAGAAGGGAATCAGCGATTGAGCGCTCGCCGCTCGGTGACCGACGCTGGCGATCGCGGCGACCTCGTATGGCGCGTGCCGTCCGGGTGCGCGCGACGCCACCTCCGTGTAGTGACATGAGCTGGCCCACGTCGCCGTGCGCGGTCGCGGGTCTGGAGGGAGAGGATCGATGGGCTCTATACGTAGCGGCGCGGTCCGGCTGTTTAGCTTGTTGTCGCGGCGGGGATTAGCGTTGCGATCGTGGGCACCGCGTCGGCGATGGCAGATTCGGCTGTCGTGGGGACGCAATACGGTGAGCTTGGGGGCCAGGTAACGAGCAGCAACCGGATCTTTCAGGGCATCCCGTTCGCGGCGCCGCCCGTCGGTTCGCTGCGCTGGCGTTCGCCACAGCCACCGGCGTCGTGGAGCGGGGTGCGCGACGCGCTGACGCCGGGTCCGCGCTGTGCACAGAACGTCGTCCCCCCGCTTAACCCAGTGGGGAGCACGAGTGAGGATTGCCTTTATCTGAATGTCTACGCGCCGGCCACCGGCGCCGCGAATCTTCCTGTGATCGTGTGGTTTCACGGTGGTGCTTGGGTGATTGGGGCCGGCAGCGATTACGACCCGGCGGAGCTGTCCTCGAGCAAGAACGTGATCGTCGTTACGGTGAACTATCGTCTTGGGGCGTTCGGCTGGCTGGCGCTGCCTGGGCTCACGAACGAGAACCCGTATCACAGCACCGGGGATTACGGCTTGCAGGATCAGCAGGCGGCGTTGAGGGGGGTGAAGGCCAACATCGCGGGGTTCGGTGGCGATCCGGCAATGTGACGATCGCGGGCGAGTCGGCTGGCGCGTACAACGTGTGCGATACCTCGCCGCGCCTGGTTCGGCGGGGCTGTTCAGAAGGCGATCATGGAGAGCGGCCCGTGCTCCTCGGTGACCGCTGCGATCACCGGCGCGGATATGCAGGCGCGCTCGACGCGGTTCGCGGCGCGTGCGGGGCTGGGGTGTACCGGCACGCCGGCGGCCGTCGTCACGTGCATGCGATCGAAGTCCGCGGAGCAGCTGCTGGCGGCTCAGGCACCCAGTGACGCTTCAGGCGATCCGATACTCGGCCAGACACTGTTCCTTCCCAGCGTCGATGGACATCACCTGACGATGACGCCGCGGCAGGCGATCCTCACCGGGCACGCCCACCGCGTGCCGGTCCTGATTGGGACCAACCGCAACGAGGGGAACCTGTTCGTCTCGATCGACCCGTCGTTGGACGCGGTCAACGCCGACAACTACCGGTCGACGCTCGCGAATCTGCTCGGCAACTTCGTGCCGGTCGGCGACCAGATCGGGGCCGCTATCCTCGCGGCGCTGTATCCGCTGCGCAACTACTCGACGCCGCCGGGCTATGACCCGTTCCTGGCTCCCGCGCATCTCGCGACAGGGGCGATCCTCACCGACGTGCTCTTCTCGTGCTCGGCGCAGAACACCGACCGGTTCACGTCAGGCGCCGGGTGGCCCACCTATGCGTACGAGTTCAACGACCCCTCGCCCCCGGGCGCGCTCTCAGACCCGGCGTTCCCGATGGGGTCGTTTCACAGCTCCGAGCTTCAGTACGTGTTCGGTAACCCGGCGCCTTCGGGGCCGGACGTCGCGCTCGCCGGTATGACTCCCGCCCAGGTGACGCTGTCGCTTCGGATGCAGGCCTATTGGACCAACTTCGCGCGGACGGGGAACCCCAACGGTCCCGGCCTGCCGACCTGGCTCGCATACGCGCCGCTGGGCGGGCAGATCATGAACCTCGCTCCCAGCGACAACACGATTGGTCCGATCAGCACCACCGCGTTCGGGCTCGAGCACAAATGCGCAATCAACGGACCCCTCGACCTGATCCTGCCCGACGCGTCGGCCTTCGTCGACCTCCTGCCCACAGCGACCGCCGGAAGCTGAGCCGTCTGGCAAGGCCGAACCTACCCCGTCATGTTCGAAGTGACCTGGACGCCGAGGAGGCAGCATCTAGGTACCTTCACCTACTCAGTCAGCTAACCGGGTAACCGGGCGCTGCAGTGGGAAGCTGCGTGAGCGTTCCTCACGCAGCTCCTTCTAGCTCATGCGAGAGCGTCGCGAACGTCCAGCGCCCATGCCAACCGTCGGCGCGGTTGGCCGTGGCGGTCGAATCAACCTGGAACGGCTTGGGGCGATGCTCGCGGCGCGCAACGGCTGCAGCAGCGCTCGTTGCCGTTACCGCGGCGAGCGCCCGGATTGGCCGTCGCTGCCTGGCCGGGCGCTGGCCGGCGAGTGGTTGCGTCGAGAGCCAGCTGTTCGTGGAGTGCGAGCTGGCCCGCTGGGTTAGGGGGTTTTGGAGCGGGGCGGTGTCCGGTAGAGCGATCGTAGCCAGATGCCGGTCAGCTGCTTGGCGGCGTGCTCGTCGATCGCACGCAGACGGGCTGATTGGTCGAGCACGAACGCCTCGGTCATTTCGACGAGCGCGAGGCTGGCGAGTTCGAGGTCGATCCCGGGAGCGAGCAGCCCGCGCTCGTGATCGCGCTCGAGCCGCTGGGTGAGCTCCGTCGCGAGCGACTCATGGAACCGCAGGCGGTGCTGCTCGATATCCGCATCCAGGGCACTCGCTTGGCGCCATGCACGTAGAAGCCTCCGTTCGGCGATTACCGCGTCAAGCAGCGCCCGGAGCCTCAGCTCCAGCGCGCGGGTCCTGGCTGAGCTCGCCGATGTGGCGCGCGCGGGCGCCAGCGCGGCCGTCTGCACCGATGCGGCGAGCTCGTCGCTGACGGCGATGAACACGTCGTGCTTGTCGCGGAAATGCGTGTACAGGGTTCCGTGGCTGGTGCCCGCGCGCACGACAATCCGTTCACGCGCGTGTTGGGGAAGCCGAGTTCGGCGAACACCGACCGGGCAGCATCAATCAGACGCGCCCGCGTCCCGGCCCCTCCACGCAACGCGCCTTGAACTGACCGCCGCCGGCATTTCATCCCCCATCGACGATTGAGATCGTGGCTGCAAGCACTCCCAACCCTCCACCGTCCCCGAATGCAGATACCAACTCCCGCGGACGCTAACCGAACTGTAACGCCCAGCGCCAGCCAAATGTTGGCGCGCTCGCGGAACCCGCCGCGGATTCAGCCCCAGCCGAATCCGACCCGCTCCTGCTATCGACCCCGACCCGCGAACGGGTCACTGTAACTCCTGGCGGTTCGGGGTACCGCCGTCGGCACTATTTGACAGTTACTCCGTCTATATGAAATCGCCTGGCTGTCGATTTCCGGTTGCGCTGTTATCAGACCGGTGGGACCAGTCCGACTTGGTGTTTGTAAACCCGTCTGTGAACGGAAGCATGTTGCGCCCTCAGCACCTATGTCGGTACCGCGAACTCACCTCAAGTCTGCGCCAACCTACATGTACGTTTGATACACGGGTGCGCATAACCACGCAAACCGCGCACAATCCATCCCCAGCTACACTCCGACTGCGTTCGGCGCGCCTCTGACGCGCGTAAGAAGTTTTTTTTTGGCTTAAGGACTCTCGATGTCGCTGTCAAGTCGTTGAGCGGACTTCGCGTCGCATAGATGCGCTCCCGGAGCCCCGGATCGTGAGGACCGTTAGCTTTGCTGAGGTCCACCGGTCATGTAGCTGGGATCATGTTGGATCGAATAGGGTGGCGCGCGCGGTCTCGGAGCGCCGGTGTAGCCGCCGCGGGTCGCAGCGTTGCGGACAGTCCCAGTCCCGACGGCGGCGGCGTCCTCGCTCTAGATACCGTCGGAGATCGCTACCCATTGTCTGTGGTGTCGGCTACCTTGACGCGGCCAAGTCGCTGGAGTAGGTTCGCGATGCGGACGGCTTGAAGTAGCCGATTGGGTACTTGCTGGATGTCGATCTGCTCTTGATGTCACGCGCGCTGGCCTCGCGGGAATGGCGTGCACCGAGCCCGATCGCGCGGTCTTTTGCGGTGCTGCGATACGGGCCGGCATGCCTGTATGTCGTGGTCTTGACACCGCCAAGCAACGGAAGTAGGTTCGCGGGCTGTCCGGTGCGCTACCTTTCGATGGATGGTCGGTTTGAGTAGGTAACCGCCGGTTTGTGTAGGTAACCGCAGTAAGGGGTTGAAAGCGGCCCGAGCACGAAAGAAGTGCGATGCTTGTCTCACACGCAATCGCAGGTCCCAGAGGAGGGCTCGCCGTGCATGCTTACTCACGAGCCTCGCCTAGATCGCTTGGGAGGCGTCATCTAAGGCTCGGGCTGTTCGCAGCAATACTGCTCGTGAGCTTGTTGACTGCTGCGCCGAGCGCGTCCGCACGCTACACCGGCCCCGGGCCGATTCTCAACGTGAAACAGGTCGCCACGGCGGCGCCGGACGCGTGCTTCGGCCCGAACCCCGGCCAACACACCACGACGCCGCCGCCGTGCCCTGCGGGCATGGTCCCGCAATATCACGAGCAGTATGCGTGGGGCTATGCGTCGTACAAAAAGTGGGGGTACTTCGGCACGGGCCAGGTAGTTTGCAACCTGGCGTATTTTGGTGAACTTAACCCGTTCGCCACCAAGAACGCGACGTGTGAATTCGGCAAGGGGCCAGCTGCGCCCAACGTCGGCCCGTTCTTCGGCGACATCACCCAAACCTATGTCTACCGAATCGACTCAGACACCGATCAGGTCACAAGGCTCTGCTGCAATCCCGAAAGCCAGGATCCGCTCGAGCACCAGGCAGCGCTAGACCTGCAGTACAACGGCGGAGGTATCCGAGGGGGCGGAGCGATCCAGCCTCCTCCCGGCGTCAGGATCCCCGGACTGCCGGAGGGTGACGGCGTTGCGATGATGTTCGCACCGACCCTCAACCAAGACAGGTCAAGCCCGTCCTTTGGACTCTACAACGCGATGGCGCTGATCGCGTTCGACGCCGACACCGGCAAGCTTCTCGCCGTGACGACCGACCCGAAATACATCGGCATCCGCAGGACGCAGGATTACGACGGGTGGATGTACGCCAGCGCTCGGACGGTGAGCCCCGCGCCTGGCATCTCGGGAGGAGGCGTGGTACTCAAGTGGGACCCGATCTCGAGCGACGGCGACACCATCAACGTGAACAACTTTTTCCATTTCGACACGGTATTCAACCTGGCAGCGCCACCCGCGAATTCCGGGAATGACGCGCAGCACATCGCGATGTTCGGGAACAGGATCGTTCTGCTCGCGACGACCAACTTCGTGGGTCTCCCGTCTTCCAAGCCGGGTTACGGCATCTCGAAACATGAGGGCTCGCAGGTATGGCTGAGCCCACCCATCACGTCCCCCGGCGGCCTTACCCCTGACAGCCAGAACGAGTGGAAGAGCATCTTCAACTACAAGAACTACGATCCGGATCCGGTCCGAGGTGTTGCGACTCCGCTCGGCTGGGCCACGGGGTTCGACGGCCAGCTGGTGGTCGGCAGCTATTCGACGGCGCCGATGACCACGTTCAGCGAGTGGACCGCGTACCACGGCGCCGACGTCGCGCCGGCGGATTACCACAAGGAGATCCCAACCAACTTCTTCACCAAGGCCCGGGATTTCCTCAATGCAGAGAAGGCAATATCTATCTTCGCGATTAAGAATCCCGGCACAGCAAGACAGTCGGTTCGGCTGCTGTACGGCAACTACAGGTACCCGGTGTACAACGGGACGTCGTGGAAGATGAAGGTGAATCTGCTGGGGCAGCGCCCGAAGTTCGGATCGGCTGGCTATGACAACTTCCTCAACGACTACTCGTGGACATGGGTGGTACAGCACAACAGGCTGTACATGGGCACGTTTGACGCGACAATCCCAGGTAACGTCCTCACCCCAATGGCTGCACAGGTGTTGGCTCTCACGCCCGCGCAGGAGAAGTTCATCAACACAATGATGAGCTATTCCGCGGGCATCCGGCGCGAGCAGGGCTTCGACCTCCTCCGGTTCGACGACCTCAACCATCCCGCCCGGATCGAGACGGTCAGGGGCTTCGGCCACAAAACCGAGTACGGCCTGCGTTCGTTGTTCCAGTTCCCGAATACGGATAAGTTCTACATGGGCAGTGCGGGGACGGAGAACCTCGAGAATGGGTGGTCCATCTTCAAGCTGACTCCGAACGAGAACGGCCCTGTGGCGCCGGTGAGGCACAGAGCGGTACTGGAGCCGGTCCTTGAAGCCACCTTGCGCGCCCTCGAGGCGGGCTCGTCGCTTGCGAGTCAGGTACGCGCCGGTCACCTGGTCAATTTCAACGTGACACTGTTCAATATGGCTCCGCTGCCGGTGACGGGTGCGCGGGTGTGTATTAAGCCGCCCGCCGGCTACCGTCCCGCGGCCGGCTCGGGCGCTTGCGTCGTCGTCGACCGGGTGCCCGCGAAGGGCTCGAAGACGGTCGTAGTGCGCATGATCGCTGGCGACCAGTCGGGGACCGGCACTGCCACGGCGACGGGGCAGTCGTGGGCCGGAGGCTGCGGCGGCATTGGGGCTGTCGTTGCTGAGGGGGCGTCGGTGGGTATGGCGCCGGCCCGCTCCGACAACAACTGCCAGGAGGAGCTCGCCACCAACGCCGGCTTCCCGGTGGACGCCAAGGCCACGGTGAGAGTCCGTTCGGCGGCGGGCGCACCGCCCGTCACCGGCTAACCTGACGGAGGAAGTCACGCGGCCTGGGCCGCCGGGGAGACCCGGCGGCCCGAGTCCGGGCCAGCGGGCTGCTGGCGCGCGGCCGGGTCGCGGCCCCTTGAAGGGCCCGTGGGCGCTGAGCAGGACGGCCATGTGGATCGTCGGCATGGTCGCGAAACCAGACCGAGAGCCCGGTCGCGGGGTCCAGCCGCAAGTGCTCTCACGCACGCCAGAGCGCGTCGAAACGCGCGATCGCCTCCGGATGGTTCCACCACCGCGAACCATGCTCGGTGCGATCCCGGGCGTTACGGCGGCAGGTCGGCAGCAAAAGCTTGGTGACGAACGCCTCGACGGTCGGGACCGGTGGCCCCAGGCGCCGCGGCGCCTCGGTAAATTGTCTGAGACCCACCGAGCTGGGCGGTGGCGCTGACGTCTGCTCGATCCGTTGTGGTTCGGAGGCCGAGGAGGGGAGCGCCCGGAAACGGGCGCGCTGTCCAGTTCAGACCTCGGCAGCGCCCGCGCCGCACTCCCGCGCGGGGCGAAGCTGTGGTGCGGCGACCCGGCCAGCGGTGATGTTCCCGTGCCGGGATGGCGCGCCCGATTGAGCAACGAATACCGTTACTTCGCTTGCGGCGGCTTGACGAACCTGCCCCCGGCATCCGGGCGACCGCCGATCAGATCAAGCGCCGCCCACCGCGCAGAGGGCCGGGGTGTCGCGCGTCAGAGCCCATAGGTGTTGCCAAAGATTTCGCCCCAGGTCTCGCTGCTGCCGGCGTACACGTTCGCGCAGGTGACCCTCCACGTCGTACTCGCGCGAATAACCGAAGGATCCGCGCCGCCCGGCGCGCGCCCGTAATCCACGCTCCTGGATCTTAGTCACATACCCGTGTCGGACCGCTGCGCGCGACAGCTCGACGACCCGACATCCGACCCGGCGCCGGCTCGGACATTACGATCGATGCGACCACACCCGCGGCGACACCGCCGACCAGCTCCCGGTTCTGCGCCTTGCTCCCGAACCGCTCCACCATCTTGGCGACGATCATCGACCCTCCACGGGCGTGGATGGGATCTGACTGCGCCACCATCCGCGTCCCGAACGTGTGGCCCGGCGATCTATGGAAGACGGCCACCAAGGCCGTGGTTTCCTCGCACGCGCGCTGTCTGGTAGTTGAGCGCGGCCGCCGGGGGGTTGCTGTGCTCACCAGCGGCGAGCGCCGCGGCAAGGGCTCGGTTCGTGTGCGTGTAAGGGACGTGCCCGACCGCCACCAGGTGGTCGCGCGAAGGACGACCAGCAGCACCGGTCGACTCACCGGTGCCGCGCGCTTGCCTGCGCACGGTCAACATTGGCAGCGCCGCCGACACCGGCAACCGGCGCTTGCTCTCGCTCGTACACACGCGCCCGCCAACTGGAGGCAACCGACACGTGTCCTTTCGCAACCACGGAAAACTCGGGACTCTCGCTGAGCCAGGCCGGGTTTCGCGGAGTCTCCGTGGAACCCGGTCCGGCTCAGGGTCAGGTTCCGGGACAGGCGGTGCGGGTGGGGTTGGCGATCGTCCCGTTGGGCATAATCGTGTTGCAGAAGATCGTGCCGGTTGTGTTGGCGCCGGTGAGGTTGTGGTCCGCTCCCCGGTAGGGCGTTGACAGTTCGCTGACTGAGGGTTGCCCGGACTCGATCGGAGCCGAGGCGCGTAGCGCCGAGGCGGAGATCGTGTCCGGGGCGCCTCTCAGGATGGGCCGCTCAACCAAGGAGATTCACGTTGAGCGAGACCAAGAAGTACCGCACCTGGACGGTCGGGTCGCGTCCAGGATCGGCGGGTTCATCGGCGTCTACATCGTCATCTACCTGATCGCGGATCTGCACCGCGGGTCGCCAGCTATTGGTGGCTCGCGGTTGTCCTCGTGATCGGCGTCAGCCTCAACGTTGGGTTCCGCGTCGTTCGCGCGGGTCGGCTCCGTGAGCTCGATCGCGAGCCTCCAGCCCGGACCTCTGGCGCGCGCCCGTCCGCCGCCGGCCAGCGGCTCCGATCGGCAGGGCGCTCCCATTAGGGTGGACTAACCCGGAGTTGTTGCGACACCGGGGTTGGTCAAGAAGAGTTTTGTAGGACGGACGGCCCCACCAGCTGGTGGGGCCGTCCGTGCGTCTGCTCAGGCTCCCTTCTGACCGGCAAGTCAATGAAGGGAGAGCAGTCGTCGTGACAGAGCATGACGTGCTCGTCGGCTATCGCCTGCGGTTGTTCACGCTGGCCGACGAGCTGAGCAACGTTTCTGAGGCATGCAGGCTGATGGGGGTGCATCGCTCGAGCTACTACCGCTGGAAGCGCCAGGTCGACCGCTGGGGCCTTGAAGCGCTGAACGTGCGTGAGCGTCGGCGGCCGCGGATGCCCAACGAGATCGGCCCGCATCTGGAGCAGCGGATCCTCGCCTTCAGCCTGGCGCACCCTGGGTTCGGGCCACGGAGGATCAGCGCCGAGCTGGCCCGCGAGAAGTGGGGCGGGCTGCGGATCTCAGAGCACGGTGTCTGGCGGGTGCTCTGCCGGGTGGGGCTTAGCACCAGGGGCAAGCGCCTGGCGCTGATCGCCCGCCACCGCGACCCGTATGAGCGGGCTCCTTCACCGCCACCGCCCGAGCGGCACATCGACGCCTCCCAGCCCGGGGAGATCGTGCAGATGGACTGCTTCTTCATCGGCCGCCTGTCGGGCAGCAAAGGCTCGGTCTGGCAGTACACCGCGATCGACGTCGCCTCCGGCTACACCTGGGCAGAGCTGCACTCCACAGAGCGAAACCCGCGCTCACGTCAATGCCAGACCCTGCTTCCCCGTCTTGCCCACGAGCTCTCCTTGGCCGGGTGGAAGCTGCAGACGCTCACCACCGACAACGGCTCGGAGTTCGTCTCCGGCGATTTCGGCAACGCCGTGAGCGCCGCCGGCGCCCGGCAACCCCGCATCAAAGCCGGGCGGCCAACCAGCAACGGCTGCGTCGAACGCGTCCAGCTCACGATCCTCGAGGAATGCTGGCGACCCAGCTTCGCCCGCTCACTCGTCCCCAAACTCACCGCGCTCAGACGAGACCTCGACGAATACCTCACCTACTACAACACCGACAGGGCGCACACCGGCCGACCCACCCAAGGCCGCGTCCCCGCCGACATCGTCTACGTGCCCGCAAGATGGGAGCAACGCGATGACCCGTCGCGACTACTCCGGATTAGCGCAGCTTAGCGGGTGGTGAGGTCGCGGCCGCGGGACGCTCGCGCGAAGCCCACGCCCGTCCCGCGGGCACGACTCATGCCACCTCGAGGCGCTCGGCGCGTTGCGCCTCGCGCTCAGACTCGCTCAGCATCTGCATGAACAGCACGACCAGCGCGGTGCCCATCACGATCGATTGCTCGAGCGCCATCACCAGCCCCGCCATGTTCTGATCCTCCCGCGGGCTGAGGCCCCAGTAATGGGGGTGGTGGGCGTAGAACGGGTAGATCGCGGTCGGCGCGAACGCCAGCACGAGTCCGAGGATCCCCACCAGCAGCTTGGTGCTGACCATGTAGCCGACCGGCCCCATGCCGCCGAGGCGCATCCGGCTGCGGATCGGGGACACCAGATGCCACCAGTACAGGGCCCCCGCGGCGAAGAAGCAGGCGTGCTCGAGCACGTGGATGTTCGAGTGCCGTAGCGCGAGGTCGTACATCGCGGGGATGTGCCACAGCCACATCAAGCCCGCGTACGCCAGCACCGCGGACGCGGGGTGGGCAAGAAACCCCGCCCGTCGCTCGATCAGCGCCAGGTGCCGCGTGGCCGGGCGCAGCAGCACCTTGGTCAGCCCCAGGATCAGGAGGATCGGAGCGATGTCGAGCAGCAGGATGTGCTGGACCATGTGCATCACCATCAGCTGCTCGCCGAGCACGTCGATCGGCGAGACCAGCGCCGCGAGAATCGCCACGAGCCCTCCCGCGAACAGCGCGAGACGGCCAAATCCAGGCCGATGGGGCTCGCGCGGGGTCCGGGCGAGCCGCCACCACCTGAGATAGATGACCGCCGCGGCGACGACGCCGATCAGCACGGCGGGCTCAAAGGACCACGCTACTTTCGGGGCCACGATCGGTGGATTTTCCCTGATCGACAAACGCCCGGCGGAGGAATAGTCTGACGCCCCTAGCACATGCATCCATCCGAGCCAGGAGGTCGGCCGATGCGCATCGAAGTAAAGGGGCGAAATCTGCCCGTTTCCGATGACCTCAGGGACCACGTGGCCAAGCGCTTCCGGAAGATCGCCAAGCAGGTCTCGGAGCTGGCCGAGCTCGAGGTCGAGGTCTTCGAGGAGCGCAACCGGGCCATCCCCGACTCGCAGGTGGCCGAGGCGACCCTGCACCTGAAGGGCGTCACGCTGCGGGCACGAGACGCTTCACCGGACCTCGCGCACTCGATCAACCTGTGCGCCGACGAGCTCGGGGTCCAGGTCAAGCGCCACCGTGACAAGCGCCGCAAGCGGCGGGAGTCGCGGGCCGCCGCCGGCTCGGTCGCGCCCGCGGAGACGCCGGCGATGCCAGGCGCTCCGAATGCCCCGGGCGACGTCTCGCCGGCGGCTTAACGGCGGGTCTAGTGGGGCCTGGCGGCCCCTTTTGGGGGGGTCTTCTGGACCCGTCGCCGCGGTGCCGAAGATACGCTAGGGAGCCTTTAGAACCACTGCTACGCTAACCAAATGTCCATTCTGGACCGCGCGCTTCGCATGGGCGAGGCGAAGAAGTTCAAGACCTATGAACAGCGCGTCGGGCGGATAAACGGGTTCGAGCCGGAGCTCGAGCACTACACCGACGGCGAGCTGCGCGAGGCCGCCGACGAGCTGCGCCAGCGCGCCCGCAACGGCGAGACCCTCGACGAGCTGCTGTACGAGTGCTTCGCGCTCGTACGCGAGGCCGGTAGACGCTCGATGGGGATGCGCCATTTCGACGTACAGCTGATCGGCGGGATGGTGCTCCACGACGGCGCGATCGCGGAGATGAAGACCGGCGAGGGCAAGACGCTGACCGCGACGCTCGCGGTCGTCCTCAACTCGCTCGGCGGTCGGGGCGTCCACCTCGTGACCGTCAACGACTACCTGGCCCGCCGCGACGCGATGTGGATGAAGCCGATCTACGACATCTTGGGCGTCAGCGTCGGCGTGCTCCAGAACATGCAGCCCGCCGAGGAGAAGCTCGCCGCGTACGCCGCCGACGTCACCTACGGGACCAACTCGGAGTTCGGCTTCGACTACCTGCGCGACAACATGGCGGAGACGATCGAGGGCAAGTTCCAGCACGGTGGCCGGCCGAAGCCGGAGGAGGGCAAGTCCCCCTACCACACGTTCGCGATCGTCGACGAGGTCGACAACATCCTGATCGACGAGGCCCGCACGCCGCTGATCATCTCCGGCGCCCCCGAGCAGGCCGCCGACCTGTACGCGCAGTTCGCGCGGCTGGCGCCGCAGCTGAAGCCCGGCAAGACGCCCGAGGGCATGGATCCGCGGATGAAGAAGGACTTCGTCGCGGACTTCGACTACGAGTTCGAAGAGAAGCACAAGACCGTCGCGGTGACCGAGCAGGGGGTCGCCAAGGCGGAGCGGTTCTTGAAGATCGACCATCTGTACCGAGCCGAGAACGGGCACCTCGTCAACCACCTCAACCAGGCGCTGAAGGCGGAGTCGCTGTACAAGCGCGGCTACGACTACGAGGTGATCGACGGCGAGGTCAAGATCATCGACGAGTTCACCGGCCGGATCCTCGAGGGGCGCCGCTGGTCAGAGGGCCTTCACCAGGCGGTCGAGGCCAAGGAACGCGTGCGCGTCCAGGAGGAGAACCAGACGCTCGCCACGATCACGCTCCAGAACTACTTCCGGATGTACGACAAGCTCGCGGGCATGACCGGCACCGCCCTGACCGAGGCCACGGAGTTCATGAAGATCTACGAGCTGCCGGTCGTCGAGATCCCGACCAACCGCCCGATGGTCCGCAACGACCGTAACGACCAGGTCTACAAGACCAAGGACGGCAAGTGGAGTGCGGTGGCCAAGGAGATCGAGGAGCGCCATCAGAACGGCCAGCCGGTGCTGGTCGGGACGATCGCGGTCGAGGTCTCGGAGCTTTTGTCCGAGCGGCTGAGGCGCAAGGGCATCACGCACAGCGTCCTGAACGCGAAGCCCGAGCACGCCGAGCGCGAAGGCGAGACGATCGCCGAAGCCGGGGCGCCCGGCGCGGTCACGATCGCCACCAACATGGCCGGCCGTGGCGTTGACATCAAGCTCGGCGGCAATCCCGAGCACCTCACCCAGCTCGAGCTGTCCAAGCTGGGCGTGAGGCCCGGCGTCCCCGACTACGACGAGCACTACGCGCGCGTCCTGCCCGAGGTGGAGCGACGGGTTGAGTCCGCGCGCGAGGAGGTGCTCGACGCCGGCGGCCTGTTCATCCTCGGCACCGAGCGCCACGAGTCGCGGCGGATCGACAACCAGCTCCGGGGCCGGTCCGGTCGCCAGGGCGACCCGGGCGAGTCGCGCTTCTTCCTCTCGGCCCAGGACGACCTGGTCCGGCTGTTCGCGGGCGAGCGGATCTACAAGATCCTCGACCGGCTGGGCACAACGGACGATGAGGGCAACGAGGAGCCGATCGAAGCGGGCATGCTTTCCAAGCAGATCGAGAAGGCGCAGAAGAAGGTCGAGGAGCAGCACTTCTTGATGCGCAAGCACACGCTCGAGTACGACGACGTGCTCAACCAGCAGCGCGATGTGATCTACACCTACCGCGACGAGATCCTCGAGGGACGCGACATGAGCGACGCGTCGCGCGAGGAGGTCGCCGGCCTGATCGCGCGCCTGGTCGAGGAGTACACCGCCGGTGATTTCGTCGAGGACTGGGACGTCGACGGGCTGCTGCGCCGGATCGAGGAGATCTTCCGGCCCACCGCGCAGGCGTTGAGCGTCGACCCCCACCGCCTCGATCGCGAGGAGCTCACCGAGCGCCTGCAGGAAGAGGCCCTCGCCCAATACAGCCAGCGAGAGCAGCAGCTGGGCGAGGAGCTGATGCGGGGGCTCGAGCGCTACCTGCTGCTCCAGATCATCGACCAGCGCTGGCGGGAGCACCTCTACGACATGGACTATCTGCGCGAGGGCATCCACCTCCGCGGGTTTGCCCAGATCGAGCCGCTGGTCGCCTACAAGAACGAGGCGTTCGAGCTGTTCCGCGACCTTATGAACAGCATCTGGAGCGACTTCGCGCGGCTGATCTTCAATGTCGAGGTGACAATCGACGGCGGCAACGGCGCGGCACCACCGCCACGGCGTCCGGCCGCTGGCTCGAGCTCTTCGACCGGTGGCGGGCGCGTCACCTACTCCGGTGGGGGAGCGCCGCAAGGCGCGCTGGCGATGGCCGCGGCCGCCGGCGCCGCGGCGGCCGAGGGCTACGACGAGCTAGAAGCCCCGCCTGTCGTCGAGCAGCGCCGAGTTGACCAGACCGAGCAGGTGGGGCGCAACGACCCCTGCTGGTGCGGTTCGGGCAAGAAGTTCAAGAAGTGCCACGGGGCCTGAGACGCTCCCGAGCCGGTGAGTCGCCCCCGCCCGTGATGGACGTGGGCTATTGAGTCAGTCATATAGCCCGACTCGATGGCCCACGTCGTCTGAGGGCCGCTGATTCGCCGTCACGCCGAGCGGTGGGACTCTGCGGTGGGGTACGTGATCGTGGTCGCGTTAGATTTCCGGTTGTGGATTCCGAGCTTCGCGCCTCCGACGAGCAGCGAGAACGGGCCGCGCAGGAGGTGCGTGAGCACTACGCCGCCGGCCGGCTGAACGAGGACGAGCTCAGCGAGCGCCTCGACGCGGTCTATCGGGCCCGCACGGAGGCCGAGCTACGCGCCGCGCGAAGTGACCTCCCCGTGCTGCCGGCGACCCAGCGAGCCGAGTTGGCGGCGCGGCGCAGCCAGCTCCAGCGGCGGCTGATTCATCAGACCGGGAGCGCGCTGGTGCCGTTCGTCGTGTGCACGGGAATCTGGATCGCCGCCGGCGCGAGCGGGGCGTTCTGGCCGCTGTGGATCGCGCTGATCGCGTTGATCCCGCTCGTGCGCAACGGATGGGACTTGTACGGGCCGGCGCCTGACCACGACCGGGTTGAGCGGGAACTGGCCGCGCGCGACCGCCAGTCGGCCGGAGGGCGGGATAGCCGGCGCGATCAGCGGCTGGCGCAGCGAAGCCACCGCCGGCGCGACCGCCGTCGGCTCTGAGCCGCTCCGGATCCCCGGCGCCGCTCCGGTTCCCTGGCGCCGTTCCGGATCCCTGGCGCCGGCGCCGCCGAGGCTTGCCCCGTCCAGCTACGGCTGCTTCATATGCCGGACGTGGTCCGGCTTGATCACGAACTTGATTCGCTGCTCGCCGGGCTGGCGGTACGGATACTCGTCCTGACCGATGTACTTCCTGGCGAGGCGGTTGATGTGCTCGTCGGCGTCCGCTCGGTCGGGTGTGGTCGTGCCGCGGATCTCGAGGTAGTTGTACGGGTTGCCCGATTCGAACACGAGCACGGTCACGTGCGGATCGCGCTCGAGATTGGTCGGCCAGATCCGGCCGATCGCGCTGTTGACGGCAACCGTGCCGTCGTCGGCGCTGATCCACACGATCGTGCTGTGAATCGATCCGTCCGCATTACGCGTAGAAACCACTGCGTAGTTGGGGTTGTCGAGCAGCGCTCGTACCTCTGGGTCATTCAAGGTGGTCATAGCCGCCACTTTACCCGCAACGATCGGCCTCACGCGACCGCTGCTAGTGTTGAAAACGATGGCAACTGCCTCCTCAGAGCCGCTGGCACTACGCCTCGCGGCGATCCGCGATCAGCTCAAGCTGCTCGCGGACTATCTTTGACCCTGCTGCGTTGGCCGAGCGCGTCAGCGCGCTTGAGCGGGAGATGGGGGAGCCGGGCTTCTGGGACGATCAGGAACGGGCTGCTCGGGTCGGTGCTGAGCATGCGCGCACGGCGCGCAAGCTGGCGGACTTCCGCGAGCTCGAGCGCGATGTCGACGACCTCGAGCCGCTCGCCGAGCTGGCCGAGGAGGACGCCGAGCTCGCCGCCGAGTTCGAGCAGCAGGTGCGAGCCGTCCAGGCGCGGCTGGACGCCCACGAGGAGCAGCGGCTGTTCGCGGGTCGATATGACGCGGGCGACGCGTTGGTGACGGTCAACGCCGGCGCCGGCGGGACCGATGCTCAGGACTGGGCCGAGATGGTGCTGCGGATGGAGATGCGCTGGGCCGAGAAGCGCGGATTCCAGGTCGAGTTGCTCGAGGTCTCGCCGGGGGAGGAGGCCGGGATCAAGTCGGCCACGTTCCTGGTCAAGGGCGAGAACGCCTACGGCCTGTATGCGAGCGAGAAGGGCGTCCACAGGCTCGTGCGGCTATCACCCTTCGACGCGGCCCACCGCCGCCAGACGAGCTTCGCAGGCGTCGAGATCTCGCCGGTCGTCGACGACATCGAGGAACTCGAGATCGACGACGACGACCTGCAGATCGACACCTACCGCGCCAGCGGCGCCGGCGGCCAGCACGTGAACAAGACCGATTCCGCCGTTCGGATCACGCACAAGCCGACCGGCATCGTCGTTCAGTGCCAGAACGAGCGCTCCCAGTCATCGAATAAGGCGGAGGCGATGACGATGCTTCGGTCGAAACTGCTCGAGCTCGAGGAGCGCCGGCGCCGCGAAGAGATCGCGCGCGAGAAGGGCGAGGCGCAGGACGTCAATTTCGGCTCCCAGATCCGTTCCTACGTGCTGCACCCCTACACGATGGTCAAAGACCACCGGACAGACTTCGAGATGGGAGACGCGAATCGTGTCCTGGATGGAGACCTCGATGGCTTCATCCGCGCCTACCTGCACAAGGCCGCCGGTTGAGCGGCGCGCGGGACCCTGGCGCGGGCGCGGTGGCGACCTCCCTGCGCGCGCCGCGTGACGCCGTCGCCGACGCGGTGCCGACACCCGCGCAGCCGACCGCGCCGTACCTCGAGGCGGTGACCGCCTACGGGTTTCGTGGCTCGACCCGGTTTCACGTCCCGGGCCATAAGGGCGGGGAGGGCGCCGATCCGGGTCTGCGGACAGCGCTCGGGGAGCGGGCGTTGCTGCTCGACCTGCCGCAGGACATCGAGGGCATCGATCTGGGGCCGTCGCCGACGCCGTACGAACGCGCGGAGCAACTCGCGGCCGAGGCCTACGGGGCCGAGCGGACATGGTTCCTGACCAACGGCGCCTCGCAGGGAAACCACGCCCTGTGTCTGGCGCTCGCGCCGCCGGGGCGGCGCGTGGTGATCCAGCGAAACTCGCACGCGAGCCTGATCGACGGTCTGGTGCTCAGCGGTGGATGTCCGTGCTTCGTTGCCCCCGAGTACGACTCCGAGCTGGGGATGGCGCACGGGGTCACCCCTGAAGCGCTGGAGGAGTCACTCGCGCGCTCACCGGATGCCCGCGCGGCGTTCGTGGTCTCGCCGACCTATTACGGGATGGCCGCCGATATCGAAGCGTGTGCCGAGGTCGCTCATCGTGCCGGCGCGGCGCTGATCGTCGACAACGCCTGGGGTGCGCATTTCGGCTTTCACCCCTCGCTGCCCGAGTCGCCGCTGCGGCTCGGCGCCGACGCGATGATTGCCTCCACGCACAAGATCATCGGCAGCCTGACGCAGTCGGCGATGCTGCTGGTCGGACCGGGCGAGTTGGTCGACTCCGGGGCGCTGGCGCGGGCCGTGCGGCTGGTGCGCTCGACGAGTCCCAGCGCGCTGCTGATAGCGTCGCTGGACGCGGCCCGCCGGCAGCTGGCGATCCACGGTGAGACGCTCCTGTCGGAGACGATCGCCGCCGCCGCCAGGGCGCGCGCGGCGATCGATGCCGTGCCCGGGTGCGCGGTGGTGGGGGAGGGCTTCGTAGGCCGGCCCGGAATCGCCGGCTGGGACCCGCTGCGGATCGTGATCGACGTGCGCGGCACCGGAGCCACGGGCTACGAGGTGGCCGCGGCGCTACGCGCGTCATATGACATCCACGCCGAGCTGGCTACCCACGCGACACTGGTGCTGGTGCTCGGGCTGGGGCAGCCGGTGGCGCCGCTCGAGCGCCTGCCTCATGACTTCGTGGAGATCGTCAAGCGGATCGCTGTACCCGGCGAGGCGCCGCCGGTCGTCCGGCCGCCAACCTCCTTCGAGCACGAGACGGCGATCCCGCCGCGCGATGCGTTCCTCGGCGAGAGCGAGGCGGTGGCGGTCGAGGAGTCGGTGGGACGGATCTCCTGCGAGGCGATCGCAGGCTATCCGCCCGGCGTGCCGGCGCTGCTGCCGGGCGAGCGGATCACCGCCGAGGTGATCGACTACCTGCGCGAGCTGACCGCCGCCGGCGCGCGGCTGCACGGCGCCGCAGACCCGAGCTTCGCCACCGTGCGGACATTGGTCGAGTAGCGGCCATTCACGGCCGTACTCGCCGGGCGCTGTCGCTGCCCGGTCCGCGACCG
Source organism: uncultured Solirubrobacterales bacterium (assembly GCA_963799745.1). Lineage (GTDB taxonomy): Bacteria > Actinomycetota > Thermoleophilia > Solirubrobacterales > Solirubrobacteraceae > Palsa-465. Next base: position 400,253 of record CAWCYH010000004.1, read on the forward strand.
GCCCGCAGGCCGGACGCGAACCAGCAGCGCATCACTACTTGACGACCTTGATCTCGCCCTGCATCCAGAGATGGATGGCGCAGAAGAAGTACAGCGTCGTGCCGGGCTTGGCGGACACGATCGCCGAGCTCGTCGAGCCCTTGTGGAGAAGCACGAGCGCATCGCCGACCGTGTTGAGCCCCGGCTTGCCGACGTTGGCGCTGAGCGTCTTGAAGCCTGCGTCTGGATTGCTCGGGTCGTTCAGGATCTCCGGAGCGACCACCCGGAGGACCGGATTGGCGAACGGGTTTCCGTGGTCGTTCCTGGGCAGATCCTTCTTCGGTGAGATCACGAATACGTGGGGGTCGCCGAAGTTGTCTTTATCGACCAGGGTCAGTTTCTGCCCCGAGTGCACGGTGATCGTCCCCGGGGTCCAGCCCAGGGTAAGGACGTCCAGCTTGTTCGGCGGATTGGCCGGGTTCGGCTTGAACACATCGCTTCCGCTGCTCGTGATCACCGCAGCCTTGTGGGCGGCGGTAGTCGCTTTGCCCGCGGCCCGGGCTCTGGTTTTGTCGGCCGCCCCGGCCGTGGCGACAACCACGGCACAAATCGCAATGACTCCCAAGGCAAAGAGAGACCGTAAAGCGCGCCCAGATCTCATGTATGAAACCCCCTCATGATGGTTGCCCAACCAATTTCCTGCGGATTGGGGCGAAATCCTACACAGAATCGTCACAGAATCCAAGTGCGAACGGTGGGGTTGCGAGGGCGGCGTTCGGGGTGGCGAGGGGGCTGCGGCGGCGAGGCGTCCGGAGGTGGCGAGCGCGCGGGCGGTCGGGTAGCGCGAGGGGAGGGGAGGGCTATCCTGGCCAGTCGATGGCGCGGACAGTGCTCTCAGACGTCGTTAGTCCCTGCGCTCGCCGAGGACGTCGGCGACGGCGACATGACGACGCTGGCCACCGTTCCCGAGGCGGCGCGGGCCCGCGCCATAGATCACCCAGAAGGCTCCGGGCGTGGTATTCGGGCTCGATGTCGCAACGGAGGTGTTCAGGGCGCTTGACTCCGGGATCGCGATCGAGTGGTTGGTGGAGGAAGGCCGGTGGCGGGAGGGTGGCCCGGTGATCGGTGTGGAAGGGTCTGCGCGTGCGATCCTCACCGCCGAGCGGACCGCGCTGAACTTCCTCGCGCGCCTGTCGGGAGTGGCGACGCTGACGGCGCGATGCGTCACCGCGGTCGCGGGCACCGGCGCGCGGATCCTCGACACGCGCAAGACCACCCCGGGGCTGCGGGCGCTGGAGAAGGCGGCCGTCGCCGCGGGCGGGGGCACAAACCATCGCGCCGGACTGTACGACGCAGTGCTGATCAAGGAGAACCACGCCGCCCTGGCTGGGGGCGTGGGGGAGGCGGTTCGCCGGGCTCGCGCCACCGCACCCGGCCTGCCGCTGGAGGTCGAGTGCCGGACGCTCGCGGAGGTCGACGAAGCGCTCGGCGCCGGCGCCACGCGAATCCTGCTCGACAACATGAGCGTCGAGCCACTGCGGGCGGCGGTGGCGCACGTCGATGGCCGCGCGCAGCTCGAGGCGAGTGGCGGGGTGACGCTCGAAACGCTCCAGGCGATCGCGAGCACCGGCGTACAATGGGTATCGGTCGGGGCGCTCACGCATAGCGCTCCAGCCCTCGACCTCAGTCTGATCCTCCACCCCCTGCCATGAACCTGCCGATGCTCGGTGCGGTTGACGCACCGCTCCTACTCGAGAACATCCCCGCCCTTCAGGACGAGGTGCGAGCGCTCGCCCGCGAGCGCGACGCGGTGATCCTCGCGCACAACTACCAGCTGCCGGAGATCCAGGACATCGCGGACTACGTCGGCGACTCGCTCGGGCTCTCGCAGCAGGCCGCGGGGGCCGATGCGGGGACGATCGTGTTCTGCGGGGTGCACTTCATGGCCGAGACCGCCTCGATCCTGTGCCCCGACAAGCTGGTGTTGATCCCCGACCTCGACGCCGGCTGCTCGCTGGCCGACTCGATCACCGTCGAGCAGCTACGCGCATGGAAGGCCCGTCATCCGGGGGCGGTGGTCGTGATGTACGTCAACACGACCGCCGAGGTCAAGGCGGAGACCGACTACTGCTGCACCTCCGCGAACGCGGTCAGGGTGGTGGAGCACATCTACCGCGAGCACGGCGAGGACACCGAGATCCTGTTCGGCCCCGACATGTTCCTGGGCGCCTACGTGGAGAAGACGGTCGGGCGCGCGATGCACGTGTGGGACGGCGAGTGCCACGTGCACGCCGGCATCAAGCCGGCCGACATCTCCGCCGTCAGAGCCGCCCATCCCGGCGCCGACTTCCTGATCCATCCCGAGTGCGGCTGCTCGACCAGCGTGATGGAGTACGTGGCCGCCGGCGACGTCGAGGCGGACGGGGTGCACATGCTCTCGACCGGCGGGATGCTCTCATACGCGCGCGAGCACCACGGCGGCACCGCGATCGTGGCGACCGAGACCGGGATGCTCCATCCGCTGCGCAAGGCGGCGCCGGAGGTCGAGTTCATCGCCGCCAACGAGGCCGCCCACTGCCGGTTCATGAAGATGATCACGCTGCCCAAGCTCCGCGACGCGCTGGCGGACGGGATCCACGAGGTCAAGGTGGCGCCGGAGATCGCGGCCCGGGCGCGGCTGCCGATCGAACGGATGGTGGCGATCAGCTAGCCGGCGCGTGGGCCGTGGGAGATTTCGGTGTATATGGCAACCAAATCTCCCACAGGGCAAACGGCGGCCAGCTACGCCGTCGCTTCGGCCAGCAGGTCGAGCCCGTCCTCGACGGCCTCGCGCACGGCGCGCAACGTGGCGCGCTTGCGCTCAAACTCAGCTGGCGTGTAGCAGTGGACGTCAGCGGCGGCGCCCATCTCGAGCCCATCCCACAGCGACCCGGCTTGATAGACGCGCTCGAGCCACGGCATTCCCTCGTAGGCGGAGGAGACGAGGATCACCACGAACTCCGGTCCGCGCTCACGCTGCATCGGGGCGCCGCGCTCGTCAGCGACCCTCGCGCCGCCGAGCAGCGCGACCTCGATCGGCCAACGGTCGTCGACGCGATTCAGGTAGCGGCGCAGCTCATACCGGTTCACAGCGCTCCCCGGATCCACTGCGGCGATTCTCTCGCGTTCGGGGTCCCTCGCGCAACGGTCTTAGCGCACTGCTAATACGAAGCGATCGCCGCCACCATGCGGCCGAGCAGGGTCAGTGCCGACCAGTTTGGGAGGCCGTCGACGAACAGCGCGAAGGCGAGGCTCCGCTCGCCGCGTGCCGCGCAGTAGCCGGCGAGGTTGGTGACGCCGTTGAGCGTCCCCGTCTTCGCGAAACAGCGGCCCTGCGCGGGCGTCTTGTCGGCGATCGTCCGGACCGTGCCGGTGACCCCGACGACCGGCAGCGACGAGGTCAGCGAGCGGCCGACCGGGGTATGCCAGATGGCTCGCAGCAGCGCCACGACCTCGGCCGGTGAGGAGCCGTCCGAGCGGGACAGGCCCGAGCCGTCCACGAGCCTGGGCCACACATCGTAGGAGTGGATCACTCCTTTGATCACGCGCGCCCCGTCGGCGATCGTGCCGCCGCCGCCGAAGCGCCTGCCCAGCTGCATGGTCAGCATCTCGGCGAACAGGTCGTCGGAGGGCACGTCCATCAGCTTCAGCAGCACCCACAGCGGCGGTGAGCCGACGGTGGCGAGCCGGCGGGCGCGCCGCGGCGCGATCCCGGTCGGGGCGGCGGCATGCACCGCTACCCCCTGGGCGCGCAGCGTCCGGGCCAGCTGCCTCGCCGCGAACGCCGCTGGGGTCAGCGAGCCCGAGGTCGAGCCGTGGTCGAAGGTGAGCGCCCCGAGCTCCCCCCCAAAATCGGGAATGTCGGGAGCGAATGCGCTGGCGGGACCACCGGGCCGCCGATCGAACAGCGACGAATCGCCGATCAGCGGCCCGGTGACGCGACGGATCCCGCGAGCCCGAAGCTGGCTGGCGAGCTGGGCCGCGGTGGGTCCGTAGCCCTGCTCCCAGACGCGATTGAAGCCGCCGTCGCCGAACGTCGGATCGCCGCCGCCCTTGAGATACAGGGTGCCGTGCCAGACCCCGCCGCGTCCGAGATGGCCGACGCCGAGCACCGCCGTATGCAGGCGGGCGCCAGGGCCGAGCTTGCGCAGCAGCGCGACCGTCGTGTACAGCTTCTCGACCGATGCCGGCGGGCGCTTGACGCCGGCGCGCAGCGCGAACAGCGAGGCGCCGGCGCCGAGGTCGTAGACCAGCGCACCCGAGTTGCGGCCGGCCTTCGCCAGCGCTCGTCGCAGGGCGGAGCGCAGGTGGATCAGCGCCGGCGAGGGGGGCGGCGGCTTGGGCGAGGCCGGAGCGGTGGTGCTCGGCGGTGGCGAGATCGCCACCGGATGCGCCGAGGCGGTGGTACTCGTCGCCGGCGCGGGAGTGCCGCCGCCTCCGCAGCCGGCCACGGTCAGCGCCGCGAGTGCGCCGAGCAGCAGCGCCCGTCTCAGACCGACTCCAGCTCCTCCACCGTGTGGGGGCCGACGCACGCGACCGACAGCTCGTCGGCGATCGCGGCGGCGACCGCGCGGACGTCGGCGACGGTGACCTCGTCGAGCAGCGCGATCATGGCGTCGGGGTCCGCGCTCTCGCCGTAGACGATCGTCTGCTGGGCGGCGTGACGCGCGACGGCGCCGGTGTTCTCGAAGGCGATCGCTCGGGCGCCCGCGGCATACGCACGGGCGCGCTCGATCTCCGACTCGGTGGGACCCTGCTCGCGCAACTCGGTGACGATCTCCCGCATCCGCGAATAGGCCTCGATCAGCTTGCTCGACTCGAGCCCGGCCGACAGCTGCAGGACAGGAACGTCGGCGTAGGCATGCGGAGCCGAATGGACGGAGTAGGCCAGCCCGCGCTGCTCGCGGATCTCGTCAAACAGCCGCGACCCCATCGAGCCCCCGAGCAGCGTCGAGTAGATCACCAGCGCGGCCCGCTGGCGCGGATCGGCGACCTCGACCCCGGGCCGGTAGGACATCCGCAGGTGAGACTGGTTGGAGTCTCGCTCGCGCACCAGAACCTGAGGGGTGAAGGGCGGCGCTGGATCGTAAGGGTCGGGTTCAGGGAGGGCCGGGAAGCGGGTGAACAGGTCCTCGAGCTCGCCGTCGAGGGACTCGAGGTTGCCGACCGCGAACGCGGCGCCGCGCGCCGGCGCCCAGCGGCGCTCGCGGAACGCGACGATCGCCTGGCGGGTGAACGTGTCGCGAATGTGCTCGGTCGTGCCGAGCACCGGCCGGCCGAGGGGGTGATCGCCGAACGCGGCCTCGTCGATCAGGTGCTCGGCCATCGTGGCCGGCTGGTCGTCGGCGCGGGCGATCTCCTGGACCACGACGCCCCGCTCGCGGTCGAGCTCCGCGGGGTCGATCCGCGGCCGGGCGACGAAGTCGGTGAGCAGGTCGGCGGCCTCGAGTCCCCGCTGCGCCCGGGCCGTGATGTGGAACGCCACCAGGTCGTGGCTCGTGTAGGCGTTCAGCACCGCGCCGATCCGCTCCGCCGCCTCGTTCACGTCGCGGTAGGTGGGGTAGCTCTCGCCGCCCTTGAACACGAGATGCTCGAGGAAGTGGGCCATCCCGTTCTCCTCGGGGCGCTCGGTGCGGGCGCCGGCGTCAAAGGCCGCGAGCAGCGTGACCGAGCGCGTCGCCTGGATCGGGATCCGGTACAGCGGCAGCCCGTTGTCGAGCACCGTCGGCGCGATCTCTGACATTGCCCGCAGAACGGTAGCGGTCCGTCCCCGCCCCCGGCGCCGCAGGCACCGATGCCCCCGCAACCGGGGGCGGCGCCAGCCGCCCCGTTAATTTGTTCTTTAAGAAAGGTTGCAACGGACGTTGCAGCGGGTAACGGGCGCGCGGCATCGCGCCGAACGGCCCGCTACGCTGCCCCGACCCTATGGCTGCCACCTCGTCATCACAGCAGCGGACCCGCCGACGGGCGGCCCGAGCGGCGGCTACGCGGTCGCCGCACGCCCCGTCGGGCGCGCCGATGATCGAGTTTCGTGGCGTCTGCAAGCACTATGGCGTAGGCGACATCGGGCTCGACCAGGCGACGTTCAGCGTGGACCGCGGGGATTTCGTGTTCCTGGTCGGCTCGACCGGTTCGGGCAAGTCGACCGTGATACGGCTGCTGATCAAGGAACTCGACCCGACCGAGGGGACGATCCGGGTCGCGGGGCGCGAGCTCGCTCAGATCAAGCGCCAGCGGATTCCGTTCTATCGACGCAACATCGGGGTCGTGTTCCAGGATTTCAAGCTGCTCCCGAATCGGACCGTGTACGACAACGTCGCCTACGCGCTGCAGGTGACCGGCGGCGGTCGCCGGGAGATCCGCGCGAAGGTGCCGGACATCCTGCAGCTGACCGGTCTTTCAACCAAGCTCCACAACTACCCCGACCAGCTTTCGGGCGGCGAGCAGCAGCGCGTGTCGATCGCCCGCGCGTTCGTCAACCACCCGTCGCTGCTGCTGGCCGACGAGCCGACCGGGAATCTCGATCCCGAGACGAGCATCGACATCATGCGCCTGCTGTACCGGATCAACCGCACCGGCACCACGGTGCTGGTGGCCACGCACGACCAGGCGATGGTCGACAAGATGCGCCGGCGCGTGCTCGAGCTCTCGCGGGGGCGGATCGTGCGCGACGAGGCGACCGGCCTGTATGCGCGCGACGAGAGCACTCGCGAGTTCGCCCAGCGGCTGCGCTCTCCCGGCGAGCGGCCACCGGGGATCTAGCGGTGAAGCTCGGGTTTTTCCTGCGCGAGGCGACGCGCGCGATGCGGCGCAACGCCGCCCCCAGCTTCGCCGCGCTGGCCACAGTGCTCGTGACGATGATCGTGCTCGGGGTGTTCATCCCGATCGTGCAGGCGACCAAGGGGGCCGCCAACAGCGTCCGCGGGAGGGTCGAGGTCGACGTCTACATGAAGACCAACGCGGCCGCCTCCGACGACCAGCGGGTGCAGAAGGAGCTGCTCGCGGTCCCGCATGTCAAGGCGGTGCAGTTCGTCTCCAAGCAGCAGGCGTACGCGCAGCAGTCCAAGGCCGACCCGCAGGCCTATCAGCTGCTGGCCTCAAACCCGCTGCCCGACACGTTCCACGTGATCCCCGACAACCCCAGCAACGTGCTGCTGGTTCGCAGCTCGCTGATTCCACCGGCGGCCGGGGGAGGCACGCGGATGATCGACGCCGCGATCCAGAGCGTCTCGAACAAGAAGAACGACACCAGGAAGATCCTCGAAGTGACCAACCTGGTGACGATCACCGCCGCCGCCCTCACGGTGCTGCTGACGCTCGCCTCGATCCTGCTGATCGCCAACACGATTCGCCTGTCGCTGTACGCCCGCCGCCGAGAGGTCGAAGTGATGAAGCTGGTCGGCGCCACGGACTGGTTCATCCGCTGGCCGTTCGTGATCGAAGGTGTGGTCGTCGGCGCCGCCGGGGCGCTGCTGGCGATCGCCGTGCTCGGCATCACCAAGGTCGCGCTGCTCGATCCGCTGGCCAACAACTGGACCCTGATCGCCGCGCCCCGGACGATCGCCTTCGGGGCACTGGTCGCGGTGCTGCTCGGCGCCGGCGTGGTCGTGTCCGCGCTGGGCTCGGGGCTGTCGCTGCGCCGCTTCCTCCGGGTCTGAACAGCCTCGGCATTTGACGGCCGAGCAACCGCTGTCTAAGGATCTGCGAAGCGTGGTGGGCTGAGCAGCGAGACCCGGCTACTCTCAGCGTGATGCGCCGCCGCCGCTCCCGCTCACCACGGATCGCCGCCTATCTCCTCGCCGGCCTGCTCGTGCTGTCGGCCGGCGTGTGGCTGGGCGGTCATCCGAGCTGGCTGCCCTCGTCGCTGCGCGGCGCGTTCACCGACGACAGCCAGGGACACCTGGTTCAGCAGGCGCTCAACATCATCAGCCAGGACTACTACCGACCGATCAACCGCAACCAGCTGGTCAACAAGGGGTTGGCGGCAGCTGTCGCGAGCCTCGATGATCCCTATTCGCACTACCTCGACGCCAGCGACTACAACCAGTTCCAGGACCAGTCAAATCCGCACGTGGCGGGCGTCGGCATCGACGTGATGGCCGGTCCGCGGGGGCTGCGGGTAATCGACGTGTTCCCGGGCACGCCCGCGGCGCGGGCGGGACTGAGGACCGGGGATCTGATCGTCGGCGTCGGCGGGACCTCGCTCGTGGGGCGGAGCTCGACCGCCGCGACCGGGCTGATCACCGGCCAGCAGGGGACCCAGGTGCGCCTGACCGTGGTCCGCGGGAACAGCCGGCAGCTGCTGACGCTGCGGCGGGCGAACGTGCTCGTGACCAGCGGTGGCGTCGTCGAGTCCCACGGGATCAAGATCGGCGACGTCAGGCTGACCAGCTTCACCGACGGGTCCGGTGCCGCGGTCCGCACCCAGGTCGAGAAGGTGCTGCATGAAGGGGCGCGGGCGATCATCCTCGACCTCCGCGACAACGGTGGCGGCCTGCTCAACGAGGCCGTCAACGTCGCCAGCATCTTCATCCCCGACGGCACGATCGTCACCACCAAGGGTCGTAGCCAGCCGGCCGTGACCTACACCGCAAAGGGCGGCGCGATCTCGACCAGCATCCCGATGGTGGTGCTCGTCGACAGCGGCACGGCGTCGGCGGCGGAGATCGTCACCGGCGCGCTGAAGGACCGTGGTCGCGCGAAGGTGGTCGGCACGCACACCTACGGCAAGGGCGTCTTCCAGGAGATCCAGCCGCTGTCCAACGGCGGCGCGCTGGATATCACGGTCGGCGAGTACTTCACGCCCAACGGGATGAACCTCGGCGGTGGCGGGGTGCGGGAGGGCCACGGAATCCAACCGAACGTGTACGCGCTCGACAACCCCCGCACACCACAGGACGAGGCGCTCGCGGTCGCCGAGCGCACGGTCGCCGCCGAGGCACGATGAGCACCAGCGTCACCGGCCCGGCCGGGGGCGCGCGGGTCGCCGTGATCGAGCGCCGCGGGAAGTTCCTGGTCGCCGAGCCGTTCTTCGGGTCCGGTCCGAGACTGGCGGTCAATCGGGACCGGCACGCGAGCGTCGGCGATCTGGTGGTTGTGCGCCCGCAGGTCGGACGCAACGGGCGCGCGCGCGGCCGAGCCGTGATCGCGCGCCGGCTCGGTCGTCCCGACGTGGCGCGGGACGTGATCGAGGCGCTGATGCTCGACCGGGGCCTGCGGCGGACGTTCGACCCGGCGGTCGAGCACGAGGCGCGCTCGGACGCGGCTTTGCCGGACGATGGAGGCCGACGCGATCTGCGCTCACTGGCGACGTTCACGATCGACCCCAGCACGGCGCGCGACTTCGACGACGCCGATCTCGGCCGCCGTGGAGGACGACGGGAGCTGGCGCGTGTGGGTGCACATCGCGGATGTCTCGGCGTACGTGGCCCCGCGCTCGCTCGTCGACCGCGAGGCCTACCGCCGTGGTACCAGCGTCTATGTACCGGGCGCGGTTGAGCCGATGCTGCCGGCGGAGCTGTCGAACAACCGCTGCTCGCTGGTGCCCGGGCAGGACCGCCTGACGGTCACGGTGGAGATGACGGTGGTCGGGGAGGAGGTGGTCCGGGCCTCGTTCTACCGGTCGCTGATCCGCTCCGATGAGCGGCTCGACTACGGGCGCGTGGACCAGGTGTTTGCGGGCTCGGCGCGGGCGGCGGAGCCGTGGGGTGAGCCCCTGGCAGCGGCTCGAGGCGCCGCCGCTGCCCTGGGTGCGCGGCGGGCGAGGCGGGCGGCCCTGGTGCTCGAGTCGGCCGAGCCCGAGTTTCGCTTCGACGATGCCGGGAACGTTGCTGCGCTCGAGCCCGTCGAGCAGACGGACTCCCACCGTCTGATCGAGCATCTGATGATCGCCGCCAACGAGCAGGTCGCGGGTCTATTGGAGTCTCGCGCGGTCCCGACGCTGTACCGCGTGCACGAGCGGCCGGAAGCGAGCGCCGTGGAGCGGCTGATCGCCCAGCTGGCCTCGCTCGGCGTGCCGACGCCACCGCTGCCGCGGGGGGTCATGACCCCCCGGCAGGCGGCGGATGTGGTCGGCGAGGCCTCACAGCTCGTCTCCGACTGGGTGGCGCGGACCGGGCACGGACGGCGGGGTCTGACGAGCCTGGTGCTGCGAACGCTGAAACAGGCCTATTACGACCACCGCAACCTCGGCCACGCCGGGCTGCAGTCCCCGCGCTACTGCCACTTCACCTCACCGATCCGCCGCTACCCCGACCTGATCTGCCACCGCGCGCTGCTGTCGGCCGTGGCCGCTGCCGGTCCCGCGCCGGAGTCGTCGTGGGTCGCCTCGGCCGGGCCCTGGGCGTCGGCGCGCGAGCGCGAGGCGATGATGATCGAGAGGGATGCAGACGACATCGCGCGCTGCTTCTTGCTCGAGCGGCTGGTGGCGCAGGACGATCCGGATGTCGCGTTCGACGGCGAGGTGGTGGGAGTGATCGGGGCCGGCGCGTTCGTCGCGTTCGGACCGGATCTGGCATTTGAAGGAATGATTCCGGTCAGGCGCATGCGCGGCGACTGGTGGGAGCTGAACGAGGAGGCGACGATCCTGGTGGGGACCCGCAGCGGCAGCGCGATCCGGCTCGGGGACCCGCTGGCCGTGCGGGTCGACCTGATCGATGCGCCACGGGGCAGGGTCGACCTGCTGCCGGGCTGGGAATCGGTCGGCGGCGGTTAGGAGAGGATGGCGAGCATGGCCAAGCGCTCAGCCTCGAGGCGGAAGGCAAACGCCGGTGACGTGGCGACGAACCGTCAGGCTTCGTATCGGTTCAACCTGCTCGAGCGGTTCGAGTGCGGGATCGTGCTGACCGGGACCGAGGTCAAGTCGCTCCGCCAGGGCCAGGCGCAGCTGAAGGATGCCTATGCCGTCGTCCGCGACGGGGAGGTGTGGCTGCTCGACATGTACATCGCGCCGTACGGCCCTGCGTCGCGTGAGAACCACGATCCCGAGCGGCCGCGCAAGCTCCTGCTGCACCGCGGCGAGATCGACCGCCTGATCGGCAAGACGCGCGAGCGGGGACTCACGCTGGTGCCCACCAGGGTGTACTTCAGCAGCTCGCGCGCCAAGGTCGAGATCGCGCTGGCGCGGGGCAAGGACTTCTACGACAAGCGCGAAACGATTCGCAAACGCGACATGGCGCGCGAGGTGCAGCGGGAGTTGCGCGAGGTGCGCCGGTAGGGGTTGGTTTTTAGGGGGAGGGGGGTGGCCGTCGCGGCGTGGGGCGCTCGGGCCGGCGCCGGCGCGGGATGACCGGGCCCGGCGCGGCGGCTGGGATGGCGCGGCCGGCGCCGAACTTTGGCGGTTTGGTTCCGAGGGGCGGAACCAGAACGCCAAAGTTCGCGCGTTCGCCACCCGACCGGGTAGGCTGAAGCAATGTCCATTGGCGCTTCACTGATGTTGATTGCCGTCGGCGCGATCTTGAAGTGGGCCGTGACGGCGCATCTGAGCTGGCTGGACCTGCAGACGGCCGGCACGGTGCTGTTCGTAATCGGCGTCGTCTCGCTGCCGCTGGCTCTCGTGTACACGTTCTGGCGGCCGGGCCGCGGTCGTAATGACGACACGCGGACAATGGGACCGCCCCTCCGGTAGCTAGCCGAACGTGCGCGGCAAGTTGGTCGCGTGCATCCCGACGACCAGCAGCGCGATCAGGCTCAGGTAGACAGCCGCGACGAGGGCTCGATCGAGCGGCTTGACGCGGTAGTAGGCCTGCTGCTCGGCGCCACCCTGCTTGCGGAGCTTCCAGCGGCGATGGGTCTCGAGCGCGCCGAACAGGAGGATGATCAGGATGATCGGGTTCGGGAAGATGATCGCGATGGCGATCAGGCCGGCGAATCCGGCGAACCACATCCACGGTGCCATCGCGGCCATTGCCCGGCCGCCGTCCAGGGGGACCACCGGCAGCAGGTTGAACAGATTCAGGAAGAAGCCGGTGAAGGCCAGCGCCCGCCAGATGTCGTTGCCGGTCGCGTGCCAGATCACGATGCAGGCAGCCGAACCTATGCTGCCGAGGATCGGCCCAGCAAGGCCGACGCGCGCTTCGGCCACGGCGTTGTCGCCGAGCGATCGCGCGCTGATGACGGCGCCCAGGAACGGGATGAACATCGGCGCGCTCGCCTTGATCCCCTCGCGCCGGAGCTGGATCACGTGTCCCATCTCGTGCACGAGCAGCAGGAAGACGAATCCGACCGCAAAGGTCCAGCCGAACACGAAGCTGTAAGCCGCCACCGAGACCGCCATCGTTCCCGCCGTCGTCAGCAGCTTTAGCTTGGGGAGCAGCAGCAGGGCCGTCTTGAACTTGGCCAGGAACGCGACGATCGCGGCAAATACCGGCCCCAGCTTTCGCCTCAGGAGCGAAGGCCGGCGCTCTTCAAACGGTGGGCCGTTGTCATCGCCCGCAGGCTGGGGCTCGAACGGGCGGCCGAACGGGTCCCGCGGCTCGGCCGGCCCGAACGGGGGCGGGGCCAACTGCGGGGGGCCAGGCGAGGAGGACAGCCAGGACGTCGACGATTTCATACCCATACGATTTAAGCAGGCAAAAGGCGTTCTCCCACCGGACTTACAATGTTTTTCGATTTCCCGGTGCTACGCGGGACGGGTTTGTCGGCGACGCCTATACTTGATGGCGAACATAACCCCCAGGGGACGCCAGGCTTCGACGTGGTCGACTCGTGGGGATGGTTGCGAGTCGAGGTCCCGGGAGGCCTCGTAAAACACCCGGGAAAACAATAAGTGCGAACTCCAATCACGAGTTCACTCTCCCGGCGGCTGTCTAACAGCTAGCTGAGGAGTGCCCGCTCTTCGTTTGCCTGCGGCGGAGAAGCGGGATCAATTGGCAGGCTCACTCGGTGAGGTTCGCTCCAGCCGATCCGAGGACATCTTTCGGAGCTGGTCCTCGACAACCCCGCCGGTGAGGCGAGTCGAGGGTGAGATCAGAGCGCCGGCTACGCTCGTAGACGCCACCCTTTACGCGACTGCGGACGCGGGTTCAATTCCCGCCGTCTCCACCTTTGCAAAGAATTCGAACCGCCCTCCGCACCAGCGGGGGGCGGTTCTTCTATCAGGGCGAGGGCGTCGAGGGTCGTGACGGCGCGATAGAAGGGGCGGCCGATGTCGGGCGTGACGAGCTCAAGTCGGATGGGGCCGAGGAGGTTGCGGAGCGTCTGCGCTGATCGTGCCGTTCGTTGCTCGAGGAGTTCTTGGAGGTGGCTCAGGCGATCCTTGATCCACTCGATCGGTGGCGGGCGGAAGATCTTCTCCCGGCTTTTGCGCAGCGCGTCGACTTCTTCAGTCAGCGCGTCAACGCGTCGCTCGGTCTCGACCAGGGCCTTGGCGAGCGCTTGGCTGCCGCGGCCCTCGCCGATGAAGTCGACGAAGTTGGCCAACCGACGCTGCTCGGCCGCGAGCTCGGCTTCCTTCAGCTTCAGCGTGTCTGGCAGGTCTGACCGCTGGTTTGCGATCTCCTCCTCGACGCGATGCAGGACATAGGCGATGTGCTCGGTGTCTTGGATCTGCGCTTGGACCGCGCTGATGATCACCTTCTCGGCCAGCGTCCGCCGGACGAGCGTCTTGTTCTTGCACGCACCCTTGGTTGCGGCTAGGCAGCCGTAGTAGCCGCCGCTCTTGCCGCTGACCTGCGCGATCGTCCCGCCGCACAAGCCGCAGACCATGCTGCCGGCGAGGAGGTGTGTTGGAAAATGCGCCTGCCTGCTGCCCTGGCCCTTCGAGAACCCGCGGCCACCGCTGCCGCCTGGCCAGGTGCGGTGCATCTCCTTGCGCCGGCGCCGCACGGCCTCCCACAGCGGCTTGGGGACGATCCGCAGCTCCTCGTCCTCGTTGATGACCCATTCGGATTCCGGCTTGTCGAAGCGACGTCGCCGACCCGTCTTCGGATCACGGCGACTCTCGGTGCGGTTCCGGACCCACCGGCCGGCGTATTTCTCGTTGTCGAGGATCCGGCTGATTGTGGCCGGAGACCATCCCTTGGCCCTCCGGATACTGCCCGGGACGTTCTCCTCGTTGAATGTCTTGACGATCTGCGTCAGCACCTGCCCTGGGCGTACGACGTGAAGATGCGCAGGATGATCGCCGCCTCTTTGGGCTCGATCTCCATCTTGTAGCCGTCAGGCCGAGGCCGGCCCTTCTTGTCCATTTTCATCTCGCCGACGGGCACCGAGCGGTAGCCGAAGGTCTTCTCGCCGACGAAGAAGCCGCGCTCCTTCTGGCCGATCTGCCCGCGTAGGGTCTTCTTCTTCAGGTGGCGAAGCTGGAGCTCGTTAAAGATGCCCCGGACCTGGATTGAAAGCGTCGACTCCTCGTCAGTGCTGTCCAGCCCGTCGGCGACCGAGACCACGCGGATGCCCTCGAAGTGGAGCTCCGCGATGATCGAGAGCATTAGGTGGTTGTCGCGGGCGAGACGGGAGAGGTCGTCGACCAGCACAACGTCGAACTCGCCGGCGCGAGCAGCCGCCATCAATGCGGCCAGCGCCGGCCGATCCGAGCGCGCGCCGGACTGCGCCTGGTCGGCGTAGATGTGGTCATCCAGGATCGTGAGCGACTTGAGCTTCGCCAGCTTCCGGCACGCCGAGATCTGATCGTCAATGCTCTCGGGCCGCTGGTTCTCGGAGCTGTAGCGGGCATAGATCGCGGCAGCCATCTTCTCCTCCGTCACGTAGTTACGACGGACGTCTCGGCCGCGGGTTCCGCGCTCGCCACCGCCTCCATCAGGCGGATGTACTCCTGAGCAAGTTCGGCCGCGATGTGGTCAAGCAGAGCCCGCATGTTGGGATCGGGTGCGGCCGACTCGGGAACTTCGAGTGACTCTCCAGCTGGCACCATGATATATATTGTCTATCATCAGCCGGACGGAATCGGCGGTATTCGGCTGCCTAATCCACGGGAAGCTCGCGTGCGACGGCGGTAACACTGAGCTCGAACCGCGCGAAGTGACTCTGCTCGGGGCCTAGGCCGCCGGCGCCGTTGCCTGGCGGCTCGACGGGGTCGATCCGGACGTCGCGTCCTGGTGAGTTGCCGGTCAATTGCTCCAGCGGGATTCCGCCGAACATTCTCGGTGCTCGATTGCCTGCACTTAGGGAGAAGAAGATCGTCTGCCCGTCGCTGACGATGATCCGCAGGTCAGGTGACCTCGCGTCTCGGAGGCTCTCTACGAGTGCGAAGCCGGGAAGCTCATCGTGCAGTCGGTCCTCGAGCGCACGAAGTACACGGACGATCGCGCCCACTGCTGCGACCGGGAGCATCATGTCCCGGAGCCGGAGCGCCACCGCCAGCTCGAGGAAGTTCCGTGACGAGAACACCCGGCTCGACCCCCGACCCGTGGCGCCGTGGACGTCCGGCACCACGACGCCTTTCTCGCAGAGATGAATAAGCCGGTGCTGAGGAACGTCGAGCAGCCGTGCCACCTCCGAAAGGGTGAATGAGCGCTCTTCGGTCATGATAGACAGACTCTATCCTCACCGACGGCGCGCTTGCCGCCAGGCTTCTAAACCCCGAAGAAGAGATGTTTCTCGTCGAGCGAGTTCCTCCGCCCTGCCGTTCGTAGACTCTCCGGCGGTAGACGGGCCCGGACGGGCCGTCTTCCGGCGGGGAGTTCCCAAGCGGAGCGGCGGTGGAAACGCTGTTGCACCTCGCGCGACGCCGCATCCGTCGACCCGCTCGCCGGCCGGAGGAGGGCCTCGCACGGCTCTCGGCGAGAACAGCGCTGGTTCGTATCAGCCAGCAACAGCCCGCGCAACCGGCGGGCCTGGTTTGCAGGGCCGCCCTTCGCGACCACACCACCGCCGCGCGCGTCAGCGCCCCGCTCGGCGGTCGACGCACGATTGACGCCGACACCTCCAACAGCGCCGTCTTGCTCGTCGCCGACTAACGCGGCCCCACTGCGGAGTTGCGCTTAGTCGCCGAACCGATCGTCAGCTAAGCGACCTCCGGATGAGCAAAGCAGTCGCCAGTGTTGGCGTCGACAGACGCCTGCGTGTGTCCGGGAGCGGCAGCGCACGGCGGTGCTTGCGATCTCGAAATCGTGACTGCTTCTCGCGGGCGTCGCCCGCGCTCAGGTTTCCGGGCCGATGGGGCCCGCTCGGCGCTTGCAGCTACCCCCGTTCCGGCTAGCACTGGACTCCATCAGGTCGGTGTGACTGGCGGCGTGACGCATCGGCGGCAGCGTGCTGTCCGCGCATTCCGAGCATTCGGTCAGACCGAGGCTGATCACCGCGGCGAGCGCGAAGCAGCGCCTGACCGGGCCCTGTTCTTCTCAGGCGGCTGTCGACGCGCCGGCGAGCACTCTTGCATCGCCCGTTGCACAGCGACAAGTGTGATGAGCGCCAGACGAGGCTTCCGCGGGCCTCCCAATCTCTGATTGTTGCGGGGTGCCTGGAAGGAGGTCTTGAGCCTGCTCTGCGCTGGATGGAGCGGGCGGCGGATACGTTGGGGTGTGAGCCGAAGCTCCCGCACCGCGGGCAGGGCACGCCGTCCGCTGAGTCGCCAGCGGCTTATGCGTGTAGCACGACCGTCTTCTTCACGATCCTCGACGGCCGTCCGCTCGCGTTGAGCGTGAGCCGCAGCGTGACCTTCATGCGGTGGTACTTGCGTAGCAGCTTGAGCGCTCGCTTCGAGAGCTTGAGCTTGAGCTTGACCGTCTTGTGCGCGGCGATCGTCTTGCGCGCTGACGCGATCGTGATGGTGGTCGTCCTCGGGTCGTGCGTCGCCGCCGCGATGACCGCCCCACGGATCAGCTGGGCCGTCTCCTTGAGCGAAGCGATCACGCTGTAACCATTAGCGTTGGTCAGCGACACCGTCTGGAGACCGGAGCTGTTGACGGCCCCGGGCAGCGTGAGCGCCCCGGCGAGCGGCGGCGGCAGCTGCGTGACGAACACCCACGCCGCCCCCGCGTCGTCGTTGTCGCCGTTGCCGCCGACGAGCGCCGTGTTCCCGTCGCCCGACAGCGCTACGCTCCCGCCCTGCCCGGCGTCGATGGCCGCGCCGGTGCCGACGAGCTTTGAGCCCTGCTGGGTCCAGGTCGCCCCCGAGCGAGTGAACACCCACGCCGCCCCCACGGAGCCGAAGAATTTGCCGGTCTGGTGGGGGTTGTCGTAGTAGCCGCCGACGAGCGCGGTGTTCCCGTCGGACGACAGCGCCACACTGAAGCCCTGGTTGGCGTCGCCGACGGCGCCGGTGCCCACGAGCTTTGGGCCCTGCTGCGTCCAGGTCGTCCCCGAGCGCGTGAACACCCACGCCGCCCCCTTAGAGCCGTTGTCGCCGGCGCCGCCGTCGAGCGCGGTGTTCCCGTCGGACGACAGCGCCACACTCTGGCCTTGGGCGGCGTCACCGGCGGCGCCGGTGCCGACGAGCTTTGGGCCCTGCTGGGTCCAGGTCGTCCCCGAGCGCGTGAACACCCACACTGCCCCCACGCTCGCCGGCGGGCCGCCGTTGTCGCGGAAGCCGCCGACGAGCGCCGTGTTCCCGTCGGACGACAGCGCCACGCTGGTGCCCTGTTGGGGTTGACCACCGACGGCGCCGGTGCCGACGAGCTTTGGGCCCTGCTGGGTCCAGGTCGTCCCCGAGCGAGTGAACACCCACACCGCCCCCTCGAAGCTGTTGTCGAAGTTGCCGCCGACGAGCGCCGTGTTCCCGTCGCCCGACAGCGCCACGCTGTCGCCCTGGTTGGCGTGGCCGGCCGCGCCGCTGCCGACGAGCTTTGGGCCCTGCTGGGTCCAGGTCGTCCCCGAGCGAGTGAACACCCACACCGCCCCCTCGGAGCCGTTGTCGCCGAGGCCGCCGACGAGCGCGGTGTTCCCGTCGGACGAGAGCGCCACGCTGACGCCCTGGTTGGCGTCGCGGACGGCGGGGGTGCCGACGAGCTTTCGCCCCTGCTGGGTCCAGGTTGTCCCCGAGCGCGTGAACACCCACGCCGCCCCCGTGGCGTTGTTGTCGTTGTGGCCGCCGACGATGGCGGTGTTCCCGTCGCCCGACAGCGCCACGCTCCGGCCCTGCAAGGCGTTGCCGACGGCGCCGGTGCCGACGAGCTTTGAGCCCTGCTGGACGAACGGGTCGATCCGCAGCGGATAGCGCGCGCCGCGCGCGTCGACACGAACCAGCAGCCTGCTGCCGGTCGCCTCAAGCCATGCGTGCAGCAGGCGCCCGCGCGCGTCAGACGCCGACAGGCCCACATAGCGAAGCGCGACCCGCCCGCCTGGGGCGATGAAATCGACCGCCTCGCCACCAACGAGACGCGCTCTCAGCGACCCCGCGAGCCGCAGCGCGATCGTCACCGGGCCGCGCGCTGCGCCCGCCGGGGGCGCGCGCAGCGTGAAGCCTTGCTCGAGCCCCAGCGGCCCATTCTCATACCACTGCGTAAGCGGCCCGTCGGCGTACGAGACCCGGTTTTGATCCGCGCTCGGTGCCCGAGGCCCAGGCGGCCTCAACGACGAGCCGTAGCCAACCCCGGCCAGGCTCAGCGCGAGCCGCCCGGCGCGCGCGGAAACACGCACACCCGAATCCGAAAAGCGGGCCGAGAAACCCTGCGCGCCGTTGACCAACACAAACCCGGCACCCGCGCGCCTAACCCAGAACGCGTGGTCGCTGTGACCGAGCGTGCGCGATACCAGACCGCGCAACGGGGCCGGCAGGCGCGCAAACCCGCTCGCCGCCGGCGCCCGCGCCGACGAGCGCGCGCCTGACACGCCCCCCCGGACGCCGACAAGCGCCGCTGTCGCGATCAGCGCCACCCCGGCCAACAACGCCGCAGCGACCAGCACCCCAACGCGACCTCGCCCGGGCCGCCGAGAGCCTACGCCCTCGCGCCCCCGAGCCTCGAAGGCGATTGCATCCGCAAACCTCACCGTCGCTGCTGTCGGTCTCATCTGAATACCCCCATCTGCTTCCTAGCAGTTCAAGCGGCGCGAGCAGATGAGAGAGGTCGAGATCGGCCGATCAGCCGCTCCGGCACCGGTCCACAAAGGACCTAGCCACCGTAACACGAAATCGACCGCCTGACGAACGGCTCACCCGCGCCGAGCAGCCACCTTGCCCCCGCCGACAGCGTTCCAATCTCAGATGGGCCGATGCGACGCTCCCATCGATCAGCGAGCGAGTGACTCCCACGGCGGCCGGCTGACGCTCCCTCCAGGGACCGCGGCACTCCGCCGCGGCGCGCACTGCCCCTTGGCGGTTTCTCAGAAGCCGCGACATGCATCCGAAGACCCGACAGATGGCCGCCCACCAACGAGCTCGGACACGTCCCAGCGCTCGGCGAGCCTCCCACATCGCAAGGAAGCGAAGACTCTTGCCGCGGCTCCGAGCTCGGCAGCCCGACTCCGCCGCGCGAAGGTCGCCGTTCTGTGCCGCACAACCACGGCAGCCGAGAACGCCGAGCCGGTCGACTGCCACTTCGCGCTCACCACCCCCGAGATCAGCTCGCATCGGTCCTGATGCGATCCAGCAGCGGCGGCACGCCCGCTCTCGCGCGGAGCCCGACGCCTCTCGTCCTGCAGGTTCGCGGCGAGACGATCGCAAGCCACGAACGCGATCCCATGGGCGCCGTCGACCGCATTGCCGATCGCGACGCGAAGCGGTCACGGCGCGGGCGTCACCGCTCCAGGCGTCAAGCAGGCACCAACGGACCGCGCCGCTGGCGACTGCTTTGCTCATCCGGAGGTCGCTGAGCTGGCGAGTGGTTTGGCGACCAGGGACGCGTCCACCGCGCCGGCGTAGAACGAGTCCTTTGCTAGCCATTTCCCGCGGATAGCTCGGTCTGTTGACGGCCGAAGATCTTCTTGGGCAAGGGGCGGGCATTATCAGCTGTTGCTTCGCTCGGCTGTTTCGTTAAGTGCTGGGCGCTCAGAACAAGTTCGTCGGTGTGGATGCCCTGTTCATGAACGTATCTGCGGGCCAGGCTCGCTGGTTGCTAGGTCAGAGCGGTGCGGGAATGCGGCCGCCGCCTGGGTCGGTGCGACGCTAGCGTTCACGTTCATGAGCACTGCCGAACTGCCACGGTGGGAAACCGACAGCATCTTTCCCGGGACGGGCTCGCCCGAGTTCGCTGACGCGCTGGCTGCGCTCGCGACCGACCTCGCCGCGCTGAAGTCCGTGTTCGAGCGGCACGGCGTGCGGGCGGGCGTGAGCCGTTCGGCCGGGAAGGCTGATGGCGCGGTCCTCGACGAGTTGCTGCCGGCCTTGAATCAGCAGCTCGACCAGGTGCGCCGAGTGTCCGCCTATCTCCAGGCGCTCGTGACGACCGACGCGCAGGACGCCGAGGCGGCCGCGGCGCTCTCGCGGGTGCAGTCCGCGATGGCTCCGCTCGGGACGCTCGCCAAGCGGTTGGAGGCGTGGGTGGCACGGGTCGGTGCCGATGGTCTGATGGGCCACAGCGAGGAGGGCAGCGAGCACTCCTTCTGGCTGCAGCGAGCGGCGCGTTCGGCCGCGCATCAGATGTCCGAGGATCAAGAGGAGCTCACCGCCGAGCTGGGTCTCACTGGCGGTGTGGCGTGGGCCCGCCTGCACGGCGACGTTACCGCGCGGCTGGAGGTCCACCTTCCCGACGGGGCAGGGGGGTCCGACAGTCTGCCGATGGCCGCGATCAGGGGGCGCGCGAACGACCCGGACGCCGCAATCCGTCGCGCTGCATTTACCGCAGAACTCGCGGCCTGGGCCACGGTCGCAACCCCGCTCGCAGCCGGCCTGAACGCGTTCAAGGGCGAGGCGAACGTCCTCAACCGCCGCCGCGGCTGGGCCGACTCGCTCGACCCGGCTCTGCACGAGAACAACGTCGACCGCGCGACGGTCGACGCCATGACCGATGCGGTTATCGCCGCTTTACCCGACTTCGCGCGCTTCGGCCGCGCGAAGGCCCGCCTGCTCGGCCACCACGGTGGGTTGCCCTGGTGGGACCTGATGGCGCCGATCGGGGACGTGCGCCGCTTCACCTGGGACGACGCCACCGAGACCGTCTGCGCCGCGTTCGCCACCTACGGCCCCTCACTCGCCAGCCTCGCCGCCCGGGCGATGGGCGAGCGCTGGGTCGACGTCGGCCCCCGCCCAGGCAAACGCGACGGCGGCTTCTGCATGCGAGTCAGCGGCGATGTGAGCAGGATCCTCATGAACTTCGATGGCAGCTTCGACGGCGTCCTGACCCTGGCGCACGAGCTCGGACATGCCTTCCACAACATGACGCTCGCAGGCCGGACCGCGCTGCAGCGCCGCACGCCGATGGCCCTTGCCGAGACGGCGAGCATCTTCTGCGAAACGCTCATGCTGCAGTCGACCCTCAACACGGCGACGACGGACGCCGAGCGGCTCGGCATCCTCGACATCGACCTCACCGGCGCCCGGGGCGTCGTCGTCGACATCCACTCGCGCTTCCTGTTTGAGGCAGCCCTTTCGGCCGAGCGCGAGCACGGCGTGTTGTCCGCCGAGCGCATGTGCACGCTCATGACGGACGCGCAACGCGCCGCCTACCTCGATGGCGTCGACCACGACCGCCTGCATCCCTACCTCTGGGCGGTCAAGGGCCACTACTACACCGCGTACTACAACTGGCCATATACCTTCGGGCTACTGTTCGGCATCGGCCTCTACGCGCAGTACGTCCGCGAGCCCGAGAGCTTCCGCACCAGCTACGAGGACTTCCTCTCCGCCACTGGTCTCGCCGACGCGGCTGGTCTCGCCGCACGCTTTGGCATCGACATCACCGACGGCGCCTTCTGGACCGCGAGCCTCGACGTGCTCCGTTCGCGCATCGATGAGTTCTGCGCCCTGGCGGCGGCTCGGTCGGCGTTCATCCCGCAGGCCTAGCTGAGCTACGAACGGCTGGCTGCGTTCGACGCCCTAACTCGATAAGAGCCTGTTCCTCTGCGCCGTGAACGAGTGAGCGGCGCCACTCGGTCCGGGGTTGAAGCGACGCGGTTGCTCGTCACCGTTGGTCAACATCACAGGCATGACCTGATCGCTGCGCCGAGAGTCGTTGCCGCTCCCGTCAAGAGTCAGCGACAGACCTCGCCATCAAGTGCGTGCCGCCGCAGCACCACCCCCACGGCTGCGTCCAGCCGCGCGCGGTCATCGGCGCTGACGATCGCATCCGTCGCAGCAGCGAGGTCCAGCTGACGATCGCCTTGGCGACTAAGCGCAACTCCGCAGTGGGGCCGCGTTAGTCGGCGACGAGCAAGACGGCGCTGTTGGAGGTGTCGGCGTCAATCGTGCGTCGAGTCAAGTCGGATTTCGTGGTGTAGCGGTTAGAGCTCGTCGGTGGGGGTGGCGACTCAGACCCGGTTGAGGGCGATCACCTCCTCATTGCTGGGCTCGTGGAAGAGATACGCGCGTGTTGGCGCGAGGCCGAGACCGAACGGTCCCGGCGAAGCCGGGTCGTGAGGGGCGAGGGCGAGGGCCGACACGCGCGTGCGCGCCTCCCGTGGGGTGCTATCAGTCGCGGGCGTTCGTCGCAGGGCCGCAGATCGGCTCAGGACGCGCCGATGTGCAACCCGATGGGTGCAGATAGCGCTCGTCGGGACGGCGGGCGGCTCAGGCGGCGGTGAGACTGGGCACCTCCTGCCCGACCGGGGCCGGCTCGGGGTCGGTGAGGATCAGCGCCATTGACTCGACCGACAGGTAGCGGCGCTGCACCAGCCACTCGTCGTTCTGCTCTGAGAGCAACGCGCCGACCAGGCGGATGACGGCGGCGTCGTTAGGGAAGATCCCGACGACGTCGGTGCGCCGGCCAATCTCCTTGTTGACCCGCTCCAGCGGATTCGTTGAGCGCAGCTTGGTCCAGTGCTCGGGCGGGAAGCTGTAGAACGCGAGCAGGTCCTCCTCGGCTTGCTCGAGCAGCTCGCACACCTTCGGCGCGACCGTCTGCAGCCGCTCGAGCACGCCAGTGACGCGCTCCCTGGCTTGCTGGTAGCCCTCGGCGTTGAAGATCTCGCGCAGCGCCGCGGCGACCAGGTTGCGCCGATCGCGGCGGCAGTGCATGACCATATCCCTCAAGAAATGGACCGTGCAGCGCTGCCATGGGCACGAGAGCACGCGGGCGATCGCGGCCTTCAGCCCCTCGTGCTGGTCGGAGATCGCGAGCCGCACGCCATCGAGCCCGCGCTGCTTGAGCGAGCGCAGGAACTCGACCCAGAACGCGCCCGACTCGACCTCCCCGACATCAAGGCCGATCACCTCCCGCACACCGGACTCGTGCACCGCATAGGCCACGACGACTGCCTTGGACACGACCCGGCCGTGGTCTCTGACCTTGACCTGCTTCGCGTCCAACCACAAATACGGGTAAGCGCCCTCAAGCGGCCGCTGGCGGAACAGCTCAACCTGTTCATCCAACGCCCGGCACAACGCGCTCACGCGGTCCTTGGTCATCCCGTCGATCCCCAGCTGCTCGACGAGACGGTCGACCTTGCGAGTCGAGACGCCATTCACATACGCCTCCAGCACGACCGCGATGATCGCCTCCTCCGAGCGCCGGCGCGGCTCCAGAAACGACGGAAAGTACGAGCTCCCCGAGCGTTTCTTCGGGATCAACAGCTCGATCTCCCCGACCCTCGTCTCCCACGCCCGCGGCCGATACCCATTGCGATGCGTCAACCTCGACTCCGGGGCGATCTCGCCGAGCCCAGCACCGATCTCGTCGCTGATCTCCGCGTCCATCAGCTCGCGGGCAACGATCGCGACCGCCTCCCTGATGAAATCCTCAAGCTGGCCGTCGCGCACCTGCGCAACGACATCGGCAACCGTCATGCTCTGACCCTCGGCCATCGTAGTGTCTCCTTCGCGTCGACTGCGGTAACAGCCGACGAGTTCGGCGCCGCGATGGCCGACCCTCGCAACGGTCGACCTACACGACGTCCGTCACGCCACTTCTACCGACGTGACCGTGCGTCGACCGCCGAGCGGGGCGCTGACGCGCGCGGCGGTGGTGTGGTCGCGAAGGGCGGCCCTGCAAACCAGGCCCGCCGGTTGCGCGGGCTGTTGCTGGCTGATACGAACCAGCGCTGTTCTCGCCGAGAGCCGTGCGAGGCCCTCCTCCGGCCGGCGAGCGGGTCGACGGATGCGGCGTCGCGCGAGGTGCAACAGCGTTTCCACCGCCGCTCCGCTTGGGAACTCCCCGCCGGAAGACGGCCCGTCCGGGCCCGTCTCCCGCCGGAGAGTCTACGAACGGCAGGGCGGAGGAACTCGCTCGACGAGGGGAGCCCTCTCATTCTTCGGATGAGCCCGTCGGCGACCGTGCGGCCTTACCGACCGTCTTATCGCTTACGCCGATTGCGCGGGCGATCGCGCGATCACTCAGGCCCAGCTCCCGTAGGTGCTTCGCCCTCTCGGCAATCCGCAGGTAGACAGGCACTTCGGCTTTGTGGATTACCGCCTCGACGGGGATTGCGGCCGCGGTTCGAATTCTTTGCGTCCGCGTCCACCTCGACAGTTAGACGCTTCAGTTTCCAAATAAGAAGCTGGAGCGTCTTTGGGCGTTTGCGGCGGCTCGCGATCGGCTTCCGAAGGCGCGATGTGGCCGATTCGGCCGTCGGGCGCGACCGGCTGCCCCTAGACGCTGACAGCCGCCCAGGGGCCATCCCTGGGCGGCCGATTGGCTCTTTGCGCTTGGGGGCCGGCTACGCCGCAGGGGCGCCGCGATCCCGTCGCGAGGGCGGTGTTCGCTTGCCGAGGCCGAGCTGCTCGGCTTTCTCGCCGTACGCGCACATGATCCCTATGCGGACGCGCATCTTCGCCAGCTTGGCACTGATGCTCGCGGCGCGGTTCTTGAACCTGCGCTCGGTTCCCTGGTGGTTGCGCAGTGGCTTTCCGAGCCAGCCCTCGCGGTAGCAGATGCGAAGCCAGTCGACGAGAGCCGCGGCGGTGGCGCGAAGCCGGTGCCAGCCGATGTCGCGGATCTTGGGACGGACGCCGAGATCGTCGGCAGCGACCTTGTAGCGGTCGCCCCACCAATCGTGCTGTGCCTCAGTCGGCACTCGCTGCTGTACGGCGCCGCGCTTTCGTTGGGCGCTGCCGGAGCCGCCCTGCTCGACGAGACCGCGTGGGCGGCGACGACAAGTACGTGCTGCCAAGGCTGCTACGGCACCTGTCCCAAACACGACTCGCGGTGGTGTGACGACGGAGGGTCGTGCCCGTCCACTACCTGCCAGTGCGGCGCCTGGTGGTCGGGTTGCTATTGCTCTAACGGTCAGAAGTGGATGTACGGCGACTGTTGCGGTGACTGCGGCTGCGGGACCGACTGCTTTGAATCGAGTAGCTACGACTGCAGTGTCGGCCCGTGCAGCTCGGCAGGCGGGAACGGGTCGCCTTGTCCGTCGTGCTGCTTTCAATTTGCCCACGTCTCGAGCGTTCGGCAATGTGGCAATTGCACCAGCTGTAGCTGTCCGTGGTACATCCGATGTCGGCGGGCATTCTGCGCCTGATGCAAGCGTCAGCCCAGCCCCAGCTGGAATCCCGCGCGGAGCGGGTACTGGGCCTCGCCGTAGACCCGTATTTCATCAGTGGCGCCATTGCGGTTGGCGGTGTTGGTGTCGCCGCAACACATCCCGGCGATCTGCCGGTCTGGCTCATCTTGGTCGCCGCCGCTGCGGGATGGTCATCGGCGTGGTCGCCCTGAGGCATCTCGATGGCTTTGACCATTAACCCTGCGGTCAGCAGGGTCAGCTACCGAAAATGGGCGGTACATGTCTGTCTGTTTGTCGCGGGGGTCGGCTTGGGAGCGCTCGCCACGTACGCGATCGTTCACGTGATGTATGCGCTCGTCACGGCTATTTCGCCAGCCGCGTGGCTGGCCGTCGCGGTGCCGCTGGTGGGGTTAGCGGTGCTGCGCGATTTGGGGGTTGCGGTCCCGGTTCCGTACCCGAAGCGCAGACAGGTGCCCGAATGGCTTCGCGGCATGGTTCCACCGGGTATGGTGGCCACCGCGTTCGGAACGCAGCTCGGTACGGGGTTCTTGACGCGCTTTACGTACTCGACCCACACGGCCTTCGTTGCGCTGCTCGCCCCACAAGCGTCACCTATGGTCGTAGGCAGTGCCGTTCTGGCGTTTGCCGTGTCGAAAGGGATCGTAGTCGTGACCTCGCCTGCCGGTAGGTCCTACGCAGAGTTCGAGCCGCGGCTGCTACGCCGCCATCGCCTGCGCGGCCAAACGACTCTCCGACTCGCGAACGGCTTGCTCGCTGCTGCCGCGGTCGCTGTTCTCATCATCTACTTATGAGGAGCCACCAGCATGACCCGAACGATCACAAGGAAGAGCCTTCTGAAGCAAGCCGGCGGCGGCGCCGTAGCCGCGGCGGCCGCGAGCGGGGCGCTGAGCGCAAGCGCGCGTGCAACGGCGCCGCTCGACGCAAGCTTTGCCACACCATATGAACCCAACCCAAGTCATCGCCCATCCGAGTTCATGGCTCGTCTACACGGCACTCCTTCCACACGTGGTAATCGCATACGACGTCGTAGTCTGTAATCGGGAGCTTGGGCCGTTGCCGGATCTCCAGGGATTCCCAGACCTTCGCGCTCTGCCCCCCGATGCAACCATGCTCTTGCTGTTCATTCAAGAACCGATCGCGGTGGCCGCTGCCTCTCAGAGCTTCCCCGATTTCTCGGACGCCATCCAGCTCAACGGCAGGACGATGAACTTCAGCGACTTGGGCGGAGGCAACATCACCTACGCGGGGTTCCGTAATTTCATTGGCTGGTACGTCGCCGCCTCGGGCGACAGCCTCTACAGCATCGGGGTAAACGTCTACGTCGGACCAAGGGCCGGCGCGGAGTGGGCGGATGTGCAGTCGATCGTGAACAGCATCCACCTTCTAGCCTAAAGCTCCGATGCCGATGCTTACCGGCCGCGCCCCGAGGTTGGCATGGTCGGTTGGCGTTCCCGCCCTGGTCGCGCTCGCGCTCGCATCCTGCGGCGGCTCGAGCACGGAGCACGACCTTTCGCATGACCGGCCGCCTGTGGCCCCTCCTCCCGCGACAGTATCAGCGACCCAGTCTCCGCCGGCTCCGATTCCACCCGCGAGCACGGTCGCGATGATCCCGACTCCCCGCGCGGCGCTCGCACGCTGCCTGGAGTCCAAACTGCTGCGCCCCATCTGCCCGCGGCGGGTGCCGCGGGCGCTCGACCCTGGCAGCTACAACCTGGCCGACGGATGCGCCAACGGGGTGAACATGACGATCGCAAGCAGCCGTTGCACTTTGCCGCTTTGGAGCTACGAGGTCTTCGCCCCTCAGCTGGACCGTACCACCGGAACGCACGTGAGCGCTTGGGACGGGAGGGAATGGTTCTCTCCGTCGTACGCGGTAATGGACCCGCCGCCGTACCACCTCCACATCGACATCCAAGCCGCGGCCGGCTCAGAACCACCGTCGATCGCCGGGCCGAGTTTCGCCGGAGCTGAAGCAACACACCGCATCAGCGACGTGCTTCTCGATCCGGACAGGGCTCACGCGGCCTCATTTGGCTGGGTGGAGTGGTACGGAAAGCACGGGCAGCTCGTGCTAGCGCCCACCGGTCCCGGCGGCGGCGGCGAGGAGGCGGGTCACCTCATCTTCTACTTCTCTGCTGACGGTGTGAACTACGACATCAGTCTTCATGCCTGGGTGTCGAAGGAGCGCATCACCGGCCGCGGTCTGAACCGGGTGATCACGGCTCCTCAAGCGGGGCCGGCGCTTCCGCATGTAATCGCGACGCTGAAGACGATCGTCGGCTCAACACCGCTGGCAGGATAGATTCGTGATCGTCGGTCGGCGTCTCCAGAGATGCCTACACGCTGTAGGGTTGATCGGCTGGAACCGTCGCTCCGTCGATCGCGGCATCACCAGCACGCCTCGCCCGTGATCGCCGAGTTGCGCGTCAGCAGCCGCAACGAGATCCTCCCACCCAACCTACCGTGTCATCGACCTGTCGGTTCACCCAGCCGCGCCGTCGAACGCCAACCGACGAACGCCAGATCTTCACAAACCCTCACGCGATGGGAGCCGCGCGGCGAGGAGGAAGAAGAACGCATCGTCGGTCACAACGCGGATAACTGACGAACGCCGCGCGCACGGGTCCTACTCACGGCAGAGTGATCGGCAGGATGCGACATCCCCGTGTGCTCGCGGCGCTGACCATGATGAGGCTGGGGGGCGCGGGATGCGGCGGGTCGCCCGGCCATGCAGCCACGCATGCCCAGCCCGGTCGCCGGCCGCCGGCCCACGCGCGGCGCCGGCCCAGAGTCGCGGACGGTCATCGTACGCCGGGCGCTCCGCTACCAGGCGATCGACGGCGTACAGCTCCGGCTTGACGCCCATCTGGCCGCCGGCGCCGGCTTGTATCCCGCGATTCGTCTTTCGTGCACGGTGGCGGTTTCCGCTCCGCGTTCACGCCCGGCGAGCAGCAATTCGCGCCAGTCGGCCGGATGGTCGCCGGTACAGGTATGCCATGTTCGCGATCGACTACCGGCTCGCGCCACGATTCCCGTTCCCCGCCGCCGAGCACGACGTCCTCGACGCGGTCCCCTGGGTGCGGCGCAACGCCACTCGACTGCGCGTCGATCCCAGGCGGCTCGTGCTGTTTGGCGCCTCGGCCGGCGGCAGCCTCGCTGCGCTGGCCGCCACCGAGCCGCACGGCCCGCTTGATGTCGGCGACCGCGTCCGAGCCGCGATCTCTCGTGGTCCGGTCCGACGGACCTCACCAGCTACTACGCCGCCCAGCCGTTCGCGGCCGAGTACCTCGGCTATGTGCCGTCCGCGTGTCCCGTGCGCTACAGGGCCGCCTCTCCCGTCGCGCATGTGCACCGGGGCGACCCGCCGATGCTTTTGCTCAACGCCACCGCCGAGCTGGTCCCCCTGGACCAAGCACAGCGATGACCGCGGGGCTGCGGGCCGCGCACGTCCCCAACAACTGCTCACGATCCCCGGGGACCGCCACGCGGCGCAATACGCCGCCGCGGCCTGGCCCAGCCACGCTCCGGTTCCTGCGCCGCTATCTTACGCCCTGAGCCCGGGAACATGCTGTTCGTCGATCTCTGAGCTCAAGCGCGGAGGGCCTGCTGACTCGCTGTCGCTCTTCGGCAGAGGAGCACCGTGGCGCGACCCGATCGACCGCGAAATCTGTTGCGGATCGGACGAATCTCGACATTGAGCGCGGCGTCGGGTCTCGCGGCTCACTTCTCGAGCGAGCGACAGTCGCGAGTTGACAGCGCTAGCCGGGAGGTGTCGGTCAGCTAGCGGGGTGCGGGTTCAAGGTGGCCGTCTCGCGGTGGTGCGCGGCGGCCAGCTTCCCCACCCTCCTGACCACCGTGTCTGCGAGGGACCCGATCACCGGAACGTGCCCCGGGTCAAACTTGCGAGACTGGCGGATCGTCGAGATCGTGGGGTATCGAGAGGCTCGTCCGGCTGGTAGGCCGGCGGGGCTCCCGCGGCACGCGGGGCGTGGACGCTGGGCGGCGAAGGGACTCGTACGATCACATCTGCTCTCTCTCTTTGGAACCGCAACTACCAACGGGGCCGCAGGTTGGAAGGGCCTCGGCTGTCGACGGCGATGATCTCCCTGCTGACGTCGGGTCAGCCGGCCAGTCGCTGCAAACGGCCGTTCGCACCGACTTGAACCCGGATGACTGCGTACTGCGCGCGCAGCGAGATGTACACAAGGGCCCGGGCAGCTGTACAAACGTCTCGCGCGGTGCCGGAATCCCCGTCGCGCTGCATTTGGAAACTGTCCCACCTTCGCAAAGAATTCGAACCGCCCTCCGCACCTGATTGGTCGGAGGGCGTTTCGATGAGAGCGAGCGCGTCGAGACTCGCGACGGCGCGGTGGAAGGGCTGGCCGATGTCCGGGGTCTCGGTTCCAGCCTGATCGGGCCCAGGAGGTTCCGCAGCGTCTGCGCTGACCGCGATGTGCGCTGCTCGAGGACTTCCTGGAGGCTGCCGAGTCGCTCGCTGATCCGCTCGATCGGCGGTGGCCGAAAGATCTTCTCGCGGCTGCGGCGGAGCGCTCGCCCAGCGCTGGCGATATCCGCCCGAATCGAGTAGGAGCGTAAGTTCACCAGCCGATCACCTCTGACTCTCAATGGCTGATCTTGACCAGCACCGGCGTTCGCCGGCGCGGCCCGGACGATCGCGAGCAACGTGTCCTGGTCGTCGACTTTGAATGCGCTGAGGCGAACCGCTCCTCACGCGAGCGCTCGATCAGCGTTCGCGCTCGCTTTACATTCCCGGTCGTCGTCGGCGAGGGTCGCATCACCAAAGAGATTGCCTATCGGTCCGTCGCTGGGAGGTTCGGATTTGAGGGAAGCTCGGCGTTCTGGTGAGCCGCCGGTTGCTTTGGGAGTAGGAGGTGGCCATCGACGACGGCCGCCGCGAGGTCTATCAGCTTGCGGTTGTCGATCCGTGAGCGTTCGCGGAGCTTCTCGAACGCGGCGTCCGCGTCGATCGAGTGGCGTTCCATCAGGATGCCCTTGGCTCGTTCGATTAACGCGCGACGTGCGAAGGCTCCCTGGAGATCGTGGTATTCGGCGAATCGGCGCAGGACGATATCGATCGACCCCTGCCAGTCCTCGACGTCGTCGTCTGAAATGTGGGCGAATACGCCTCGCTTGGCGGCTTCTTTGAGAAACGTTGGATCG
This sequence comes from uncultured Solirubrobacterales bacterium, assembly GCA_963799745.1. Lineage (GTDB taxonomy): Bacteria > Actinomycetota > Thermoleophilia > Solirubrobacterales > Solirubrobacteraceae > Palsa-465. The sequence continues at coordinate 430,904 of CAWCYH010000004.1, forward strand.
GGGGCGTGGAGGAGGACGATTACGGGGCAGGCGGCCTCGCGGACGATCCTGTCGATCAGGCCGAGCGCATGATCTGAGCTCTCACCGAGTCCGACCAGCGCGACGTCGGGTCGCTCCCGCGCAGTGACGGATCCGATGTCCTCGACGTCGATCTCTCGTGCGATTACCTCGTGCCCTAGGGCGATGACGATCGGGGCGACTTGCGCGAGTCGGTCCGTGCGCTCGTTAGCGATCAAGACGCGGAGGTGGTCGGTGGCGTCAGTGAGCGGGTCCACGAGGCGATTCTAAAAATCTCGCTCGCCTTAACACAATGGGTCCTCGCCGCTCCGTTTCTAGGACTAACATGAACGTCCGGTTCGCCCTGGCCCTCGGCGGCCGCGCATTCCCGGCTCCAGCAAGCGGTCGGTATACGCGAGACCTAACGGTCTTCACGCTACCCGACCTCTCGGAAGCTCCATTTGATGCATCTCCGCGCACCTGCATGCGCCCAGTTCGGGCTCGACTGCCGATCGAGCTGACCTGCCGCCGTGGTGGCCTCGGAGCACAACACAACTGTTGGAGGAGCAGATGTCCGCCCCTGAAGTTGCAGAACAGACAGGCAGCGACAGCGCTATCCGGCCGTTTGAGATCGGTTTTCCGGAGGGGGAGCTCACCGAGCTGCGGAGGCGCATAAACGCGACCAGGTGGCCTGAGCGCGAGACGGTCAGCGACGACTCGCAGGGCGTAGGGCTCGCGATGATGCAGGAGCTTGCGCGCTACTGGGGGTCAGACTACGACTGGGGCAACTGCGAGGGCGAAGCTGAACGCCCTGCCGAACTTCATTACGGAGATCGACGGGCTCGACTTTCACTTCATCCACGTTCGGTCCCGGCACGAGGACGCGCTGCCGCTGATCGTCACGCATGGGTGGCCGGGCTCGGTCATCGAGCAGCTGAAGATCATCGAGCCGCTTACCGATCCCACCGCCCACGGCGGGAGCGTGCAGGACGCCTTCCATCTGGTGATTCCGTCGCTGCCGGGGCACGGTTTCTCTGCCAAGCCGACCGCCACGGGGTGGGATCCCGTCCGCATCGCACGCGCTTGGGTCGTGCTGATGAAGCGTCTCGGGTACGACCGATTTGTGGCGCAGGGTGGGGATTGGGGTGCGGCTGTCACACAGACGATGGGCATACAGGCCCCTGAAGGGCTGCTCGGCATCCATTCCAACATGCCCGGGACCGCTCCAGCCGAGGTCGTCAAGGGGTTCGAGCGCGGCGACCCACCGCCCCCTGAGCTCTCAGCTGAGGAACTCCGCGCGTACCAGCAGCTGAGCAACTTCTACGCCAAGCACGTCGCCTACGCGCAGATCATGGCCACGCGCCCGCAAACGATGTACGGACTGGCTGACTCGCCCGTCGACCTCGCGGCGTTCGCGCTTGACCACGGCGACGGTACCGGCCAGCCCGGGCTTGTCGAAAAGGTGCTTGACGGGACCTACGAGAGCGCGCTCACCAGAGACGACCTACTGGACAACATCACGCTCTACTGGCTGACAAACACCGGAGTCTCGGCCTCTCGCCTCTACTGGGAGAACAAGGCCGACTTCTTCGATGCCAAGAGCATCACCATCCCGTTCGCGATAAGCGTCTTCCCAAACGAGCTCTACGAGGCACCGCGAAGCTGGGCAGAGCGCGCGTACCCCAACAACCTCATCTATTTCAATCAGCTTGACCGAGGCGGCCACTTCGCCGCCTGGGAACAGCCGCAACTCTTCTCAGAAGAGATGCGCGCCGGGTTCGGATCACTGCGCAAGCAGCCAAGATAGGAGCAGCCACCCTGACCGATGAGAACTTCCGGGTGGTGCAGATCACACCTCCTGAGTTGCCGTGCTCGATCATCTTCGGCAAGGGCGTCGGCTCGGCCGCCGCCGGATCGGCGGACGGACTCCATCTGATCGCCTCGCATGAGGCTCGGATCGGCCGGGAGTGGCGGGGCAGGTACGGTGCGTACATGGTCTACGAGCAGGCGGGCCGGGAGCTGCCATCGTGACTCCCGACTACGACGTAATCGTCCTCGGCGGCGGGGCGCCCGGGGAGCACTGCGCCGCCGCCCTTGCGGAGGGCGGTCTGCGCGTGGCCGTGGTCGAGCGCGACCTGGTCGGTGGCCTGTGCACGTACTGGGCATGCATCCCATCGAAATCGCTGCTGCGTCCGGGCGAGGCCGTGCACGACGCACGCGAGGCCGCGGCGAGCGCTGAGGTGGATGTGCAGGCGGCGCTTGATTGGCGCGACTTCATGGTCGCGAACTACTCCGATACCGGAGCTGCGCAGTGGCTGGCGGACCGGGGGATCACCCTGGTGCGCGGTCACGGTCGTCTCGCCGGGACAGGGGTGGTCGAGGTCGATGGCGTTCGCTACACGGCTGACCACGTCGTACTTGCCACCGGCGCCGACGCGTTCGTTCCGCCGGTGCCAGGCCTGCGAGAGCTCGAGGGCGTCTGGGGCACGAACGAGGCGACCGGGATGAAGGCCGTGCCGCGACGACTGGTCGTACTCGGAGGTGGCGCGGCCGGTGTCGAACTCGCCCAGGTGGTCTGTCGTCTGGGCGGTGAGGTGGTACTCGTCGAGGGGGCCGACCGCGTGCTCTCGCGGGAGCCGACACCCCTTGGCGTGGCGTTGGGCGAGGCGCTGCGTCGAGACGGAATCGAGCTCGTGCTCGGTATCCACGCGACGGCGGCATCTCGCGATGGCGAGGAGTTCGTCTTGCAACTGGAGGATGGACGGGAGCTGCGCGGTGGTCGCCTGCTGGTGGCGACCGGACGGCGTCCGCGTGTCGAGGGGATCGGTCTGGAGACGGTCGGCATCGATGCGAACGCCCACGGAGTCCCGGTCGACGCCCAGATGCGTGCGGGCGAGCGGCTGTGGGCGGTCGGCGACATCACCGGCATCTGGCAACTGACGCACGTCGGGGAGTACCAGGGCGAGGTCGTCGCGTCGAACATCCTGGGTGAACCACGCGAGGCCCACTACGAGGCGGTCCCGCGCGTCACCTACACCGATCCGCAGGCCGCGGCCGTCGGGTCCACTGAGGCCGAGTTCAGCGCCACCGCTCTGCTGTCGGAGGTCGCCAAGACCGCCACTTACACGCACGCGTACGCCAAGTCGAACGGGTTCTTGACGCTGCTGAGCGACGGCGAGCGGCTGTCCGGCGCCTACGCGCTTGGCCCGGACGCCGGCGAGTGGATGCAGCAGGCGACGCTCGCGATCCGCGCCAGGGTCTCGCTCGACGTGCTGCGCGACACGATCCAGCCGTTCCCGAGCTTCTCGGAGATCCACGCCGCTGCGCTGAAAGCACTCCGGCTCCAGATCGTGGCGGCAGGGAGCACGCCCGGTGCAGGCTCGCGATGAGCCCGCCGGTGGCGATCATCACGGGCGCTTCCCAGGGCATTGGCGCCGGGCTGGTAGCGGGCTACCGCAGTGCGGGTTATGCGGTCGTCGGCGTTGCGCTGTCGTTCCCGCCAGCCGATCGAGACGAGAGCGATTACGTCGCGGTCGCCGGTGACATCGCAGATGCGCAAACCGCACGGAGCGCGGTCGACGCAGGCTCGCGACCGGTTCGGGCGGATCGACACGCTGATCAACAACGCCGGCATCTACATCGGCAAGCCGTTCACGGAGTACACGTTCGATGATTACGCCGCGATCACGGCCGTGAACCTCACCGGGTTCTTCCACATCACCCAGCTGGCGATCGCGGAGATGGTCGACCGCGGCAGCGGGCACGTCGTGAACGTCTCCACGAGCCTGGTCGATAACGCGGACAGCACGAGGCCGTCTGCGCTACCCGCCCTCACCAAGGGAGGACTCGTCGCGGCGAGCCGGTCCCTGGCGATCGAATACGCCTCGCGCGGGGTCCGAGTCAACGCGGTCTCGCTCGGGGTCATCAAGACACCCGACCACGACCCCGCGTCCTACGACGGGCTCGAGGCCCTCCACCCGCTAGGGCGCGTCGGCGAAGTCAGCGACGTCGTCGACGCGATCCTCTACCTCGAGCGAGCGACGTTCGTGACCGGCGAGACGCTGCACGTCGATGGCGGCCAGGCGGCCGGCCGCTAGCACCAATCAACCCTCACCCGACCGGAAGGACTTGAACCATGCGCTCGGACATCACCCCCGGCGGCACATTCCCCGACTACGAGCTGCCCGACCAAGACCGCGTCACTCGTCCGCTCAGCGAGATCCAGGGCGAGGATCCGCTGATCCTGACACTTGCGCGCGGCAACTATTGCCCAAAAGAGCACCAACAGCACCTCGAACTCGCCGCCAACTACCCGAAGATCGCCGTGTCCTACACCAAGGTCGCCACGATATCGACCGACACCCACCACTCAAGCCAGGAGTTCCGCGCGTCGATCGGCGCCCAGTGGCCGTTCCTCGAGGATCCGGATCGGATCGTCCAGAAGGACCTCGACATCCAGGAGTACACCGACACCGAGCACGACCCGATGATCCCGCACACGCTCGTGCTCAAGCCCGGGCTGGCGATCTACAGGATCTATAACGGCTACTGGTTCTGGGGACGACCGTCGTTCGTGGACCTCTGGCACGACCTGCGTGACGTGTCGAGCGAGATCCGCCCCGACTGGGACCTGGCAACCCCCGGCCTGCACGAGCGATGGGATGCGGGCGACCTCTCGCCCTTCCACGGTTGGAACAAGCAGCTCGCCCGAACCGCAGAGCGACCGGACGCATACTGAATGGAGGCCCACATGGGTGTTGAGTGCCGTCCTCCGCCAGCCGGAGACTGACATGACCGATCGCAAGCGAACGCCGGTATGCGAGCTGCTGGGGATCGAGCTTCCGATCGTCGAGGCGCCGCTGTCTGCAGATCCTCGCCTACCCGCCGCTGTCTCAAATGCAGGCGGCCTCGGCACCTTGGGGCTGGGGTGGGCCGATGATGCCGGAGCCGTGGTTCGGGAAACGGCAGCCCTTACCGATCGGCCGTTTGCCGGCAACTTCGTTCTCGCCTTCGATCAGCACCATCGAGTCGATCAGGCGCTTTCGGCGGGTCTGCGGGTCGTGTCCTTCTTCTGGGGCGATCCCCAAAGCTACGTCGACTCGGTGCATGACGCCGAGGGGCTTGTCATGCACACGGTCGGCAGCGTCGAGGAAGCGCGGCGCGCTGTCGGATGTGGAGTGGACATTGTTCTTGCGCAGGGTTGGGAGGCCGGCGGGCACGTCTGGAGTCGCGTGGCAACGCTTCCGCTGGTGCCGGCCGTCGTCGACGCCGTGGCACCGGTACCGGTGATTGCCGCTGGTGGGATCGGCGACGCTCGAGGAGTCGCGGCCGTTCTCGCCCTCGGCGCGCAGGCTGCCTTGCTCGGCACGCGCTTCCTGTTAGCCGATGAAATGCCGATTCACGAGGAGTACCGGCGTCGTCTGGTAGACGCGACCGAGACCGAAGCCGAGTGGTACCCCAACCTCTACGAGGTGGGGTGGCCGGACGCTTCGCACCGTGCCATCCACAACTCGACGGCCCAGATGTGGGAGGCCGCGGGCCGCCCGGCACCGGGCAGTCGACCCCGAGAGGGCGAGGTGATAGCGCACTTCGCTTCCGGCGAACCGATCGTTCGATACGAACCAGCGCCGCCGATGGTTGGAACTACCGGTGAGATAGAACCGTTATCGCTGTGGGCCGGACAGAGCGTCGCGCTCGCCAAACGGACGCAGCCCGCTGCGGAAATCGTGACCGAACTCGTCGCGAGGGTGCCGGCGACATCGACATCCGAGCCGGGAGGCTGACCAATGAGTCATCAGATCGATGGGAGCGTGTTCCGGGGGATACTGCCCGAGGACATCGAGTGGAAGCCGTTCCCGGCGTTCCCGCCGTCTGCGCGCCTCGCCGTCGTGATGGGTGACCCGACTGAGCCGGGGCCCTACGTGATCAGGGTCAAGCTGCCTTCTGGGGTCAAGCTGATGCCGCACGTACACCCGGAGGATCGCGTCTACACGGTGATCTCCGGTGTCTTCTACATCGGCCTCGGGGAACACTTCGACAGCGAGAAGTTGGAGTCATACCCGCCAGGCAGCGTGATCGTTCTCCCCGGCGGGACGGCTCACTTTCACTGGGCGCGGTCCGGTGAGTACGTCACTCAGGTGACCGCGATCGGACCACTCGGCCTTGAGTACGTGAACCCAAGTGATGACCCGCGAGCCGCCTGAACCTGCGGTGAGGAGCGGAATGGGAACCCTTGGCCGAGCGGCTCCGCATGAACATTTGACGCCGGACAGCGAATCTCGTGAGATCGTCGGGCGGCTGCTGTCGGTCAACGTCGGCATGCCGAAGAACGTGGACTGGGGAGGCAAGACGGTTTTCACCGGTGTCTTCAAGGACCCCGTCCCCGGTCGCCGCCGGGTCGGCAAGCTGAACATCGAGGGCGACGGTCAAGGCGATCAGGCGGGGCACGGCGGCGAGCAGCGCGCGGTGTTCGTCTACCAGATCGACTCCTATCGGTACTGGGAACGCGAGCTCGGACGAAACGACTTCGCGTACGGCCAGTTCGGCGAGAACTTCACCGTGGAAGGACTCGCCGATGACGAGGTGTGTGTCGGCGATCGCTACCGGATCGGCGGTGCCGTCTTCGAGGTCACGCAACCCCGGGTCACCTGCTACCGCGTCGGGATCCGCATGAACGACCCGCGCATCCCCGCGATGCTCGTCTCGCACCACCGCCCGGGCTTCTACTTCCGCGTGCTTGAAGAAGGCGACGTACAAGCGGGAGACGAGATCATCAAGCTCGCCTCTGGCCCTGAACAGGTGCGGGTCGCGGAGGTCGACGCGCTGCTGTATCTCCCCGGGCACCCGCGCCAGCAGCTGCTGCGCGCGCTCAGGATCCCTGCCCTCAGCCCCGGCTGGCAATCCTCGTTCCGAGCTCTGCTCGAGAAAGAACCCGGCAGCGGCAACGCCGGTCTCACAGTAACTAGCCCGCCGCCCGCGTGGCCCGGCTTCCGTCAGCTGAACATCACCGCAATCACCCGCGAAAGCGACTCGGTGATCTCCATACGCGTCGAGGACCCCGAGCGCGCGGCACTGCCAGCCGCCCGCCCGGGTCAGTACCTCACGGTGCGGATCCAGCCTGACACGCAACAGAGGTCCTTGCTCCGCAACTACTCACTGTCCGGACCACCGGACGCCGGCTACTACCGCATCACCGTCAAGCGCGAACCCCACGGCGCCGCCAGCGGCTACCTGCACAACCGGCTCGCCGTCGGCGACCAACTCGACATCGCAGCCCCACGCGGCGCCTTCATCCTCGACCGGACGGATGCACCCGTGCTGCTGATCAGCGCCGGGATCGGCGCCACGCCAGTCCTCGCCATGCTTCACGCGCTAGCCGAGGAGCATTCCGATCGCGAGATCTGGGCGCTGCACTCCGCGCGCAGTAGCCGCGAGCACTCGTTTGCCGCCGAGGCCCGGGCTCTTCTCGCCTCGCTCCCGAACGCACGCACCCACGTGTACTACAGCCGTCCAGGTCCCGAAGACGTCGAAGGCCGCGACTTCGACGCCACAGGCCGCCTTACCGGAGCACAGCTCGTCGAACTTGAGCCACCCCGTGATGGCCAGGCATACCTGTGCGGGCCCGCGCCTTTCATGGACGAGATCAGTGCCGCTCTGGCGGCGCTGGGGATCGACGCCTCCCACATCCACACCGAACCATTCGGCCCCGCACCGGGTGTGACCCCAGGCATCGCAGCAACACCCGCGAGGGCGCCCCACCCACCCGCCGGCAAACCCGGAAACGGTCCCACGATCGAGTTCGCGCGCAGCGACCTCGCGATCCCATGGGACAACGACTACGGCAGCCTGCTCGAACTCGCCGAAGCATGCGACGTTCCCGTCCGCTGGTCGTGCCGGACCGGCGTCTGTCACACATGCGAGACCACCCTCATCGCCGGAGACGTCAAATACAGCCCCGACCCTGTCGAACCCCCAGCAGACGGAAGCGCACTCATCTGCTGCTCACAGCCTCGCGACGACGTCGTGCTCGATCTGTGACCGGCATCAACGGAGCATGGCGCCACCGTGAGGTACGGCTCGAGCTCGGCGCCAACGTGAGCAGCGACCGGCATCGCACCAAGGGGCACACAGGTCGGATGCGTGACGTAAGGCAGGACTATCGAGGCCGTTCCAACAACGGAGGTCATGATGAACAACATCGATGAGGAGCTGGTCTTGGCCCACTTCATCGTTTCAGACGATGTCGAGCGTTCCCGCCGCTTCTACACCGAAGTACTCGGCGGCAGGGTGGCCTTCTCCGGCCCCGGAGGGCTGACCTATGTCGCACTATCCAACAGCTGGATCATCATCAATGGCGGCGGTGGACCAACGGACGACAAGCCGTCGGTCACGCTGGAGACGCCACGCGATCCCGACCGGGTCAGCAGCTTCCTCAATATCCGGGTCAAAAACATCGAGGCCGTGTACACCGAATGGACCGCCAGGGGTGCGAATTTCCTGACGCCGCCGAAACAGCACCAGTACGAGATCCGTTGCTACATCCGCGACCCCGACGGTCATCTGATCGAAGTGGGGCAAACCACCGACCCAGACGGCGACTGGACGCCCGCGCACTGGCCATCGAGTACGCCCGCCGAGGAGTCCGAGTGAATGCTGAGATCACCCGCGGAATCGCTCACGTCGAAGGTGGCCAGCTCTCCGGACACTGAGACCCCTGCCAGTCATTTCCGACTACTAGGCCACCGAAGAGACGGTCATCCCGTGCGTTTTGACATTCGACCGGGCGCCCTGTTCCCCGACCACTCGTTTCCAGACCGTACCGGCACAGTCCGCACAGGGAGGTCTCGGTCATGACCATCGCGATCATCGGCACTGGAGGGATCGGATCCGTCATCGCCCGCCAGCTGGCCTCGGGTGGCGAGACCCTCCGGCTCTCGAGCGCCGACCATGAGTCGGCACGAACGCTGGCTGCAGAGATCGGTCGGGCTGCGGTGGTCGCCGTCGATAACCGTGACGCGTTGCAGGGCGCCGATGCCGTCGTCCTCGCGCTGCGGTTTGCCGTGCTGAAGGGCGTCATAGACGAGATCGCCGATCGGCTAAGCGATAAGCTCGTCGTCGTTCCGAGCAACCCGGTCGGCATCGACGCTGAAGGTAACGTCTCGCGTCTCCTGCCGAAGGGCCAATCCTCTGGCGAGGTTGTAACAGGGTGGTTGCCGGCGCGGGCGTGTTTGGCGATGGCGTTTGGAACCATGTCGGCCGACGTCTTCGAGTCCTCTGGCAACCGGTCACCGGAGCTGGCGGCCCTCTTCTACGTGACCGACGACGACCGTGCTGGCGAGGAAGTCGAGCGGTTGATCCGCACCGCCGGTTTCGGGCCTGTGAAGGTCGGCGGGATCGAACAGTCGGGTCGACTCGAGGTCGGCGGCGACCTTCACGATCTCGTAGTCAGCCCCGCAGAGGCGCGGTCACTGATCGCAGGCGGTTGATCGCTTTGCCGTCAACCGGCGCCGCGGGCGCCAGAAAGGGGCCATCCCAATGAGTGCCCACACGCCTGTGTGCGAGTTGCTGGGAATTGAATTCCCGATCGTCGAGGCGCCGTGGTGGCCTGTAGCGGCGCGGTGGAAGAGATGGAATCCCCGATCATCACAACATCGGCTGCAGACCCCGCCGCAGGCGGGGTACCAGACCCAACCAGTGGAGGTACCAGATGGCCAAGCTCCCACCGCCCTCCGAGGGGATTGTGCTGACCCACTTCATCGTCTCACAAGACGTCGAGCGCTCCCGGCGCTTCTACACCGAAGTACTCGGCGCCAGGGTCGTCTTCTCCGGAAAGCCGTCCGGAGAGCCGATCAATGTCGCACTATCCAACAGCTTTATCGTCATCAGCGTGGGCGGTGGACCGACGGACGACAAGCCGTCGGTCAGCCTGGAGAAGCCACGCGATCCCGACCGGGTCAGCAGCTTCCTCAATATGCGGGTCAAGGACATCGAGGCCGTGTACGCCGAATGGACCGCCAGGGGTGCGAATTTCCTGACGCCGCCGAAACAGCACCAGTACGAGATCCGTTGCTACATCCGCGACCCCGACGGTCATCTGATCGACGTGGGGCAAACCACGGACCCAGACGACGACTGGACGCCCGCTCACTGGCCATCGAGTACGTTAGCCGACCTTCATCGTTCTCCGCTGCCAGGCTCAGTAGCCACGCAGCGGCTCACCGCGGCTGCCCGCGCCTCGCGTGGGAAGATCGCGAGACATTGCGGCATTATCGCCAGCCGTGCCGCCCACAGGATCGCGTGGCACTGGGAGGAGCGGCAGGACGGGACTGTGGATGCATTTCCGTCCTGTGCCGCACCTTCCCTTCGAATCCTCACCGGGCCCGGTCACCAACCGGCTGCGCTTCGGACTTGAACCAGAAGGGCTCGCCCTCGAGCTGATGGCACCGGCCCCGGCGTGGCGCCGAGCCTCGTGCCGCTGACCCTCAACGCCGAGATGGGGCCGCCCGAGCTACCCGCCTACGGCCGGATCCTCCTGGACGTGCTGCGCGGGAACAGCGCCCTCTCCGTCCGCGGCGACGAAGCCGGGGAGTCATGGCGAGTCGTCACGCCCGTCCTCGAGGGCTGCTCGCGTAACCTCGCGCCGCTGGAAGAGTACACCGCCGGCTCAAGCGGTCCGCCCCGACGCTGACGGCGCCGCTGATCTCGTCTCAGCGCTGGATCCTCCCGCCGAGCCCGCCCGCCGCCAGGCGCTGCACCTCGCCGAGCGTTACCAGCCCGCCTAGCTGACCCCTGGATTCCCGGGAATGGGGCCGTCGTTCATCGAGACCGTCGCCATGCGCCCTTCTCGTGGGTGTGCGCGAACGGCGGGCAGCGGGCAGAGCAGCAGGGCGTCCGGAAGGGCCTCGCGTCAGTACCCCGTCAAGGCGGCCACGTGCGTCGACAACCTGCCGATGATTTGTACTGTCGTCCATATGGTGAGGTCGCGGGATTGCCTTCACACAAGATCGCGACCGTGGCAATGACCAGGCTGATGGTTTAGCCCGCCCGCATGACTCCCGAAGTTGCTCGGATCGCTGTGCTCACCGGCGCCACCCGCAGCATCGGCTTGGAGGTCTGTCGCCAGCCGGCCGAGCAGGGCATGACGGTGGTCCTGACCAGCCGCTCGACGATGGCGGCCCCACCGGCGGCTTGTTCCACGACGGAAGGCCGCTGCCTGGCGAATCCCCCTTAGAGATCACTCCCCGAGCGGGCGTCTCTTTCGTATTACCGGGGCGGAGCGACGCCGAGCTTGCATCGCCGAGTTCGCCGAGAACCGGACGCCCGGGCTGGCCGTATTGCTCTCACAGATGCGCCAACCCCGTCGCGCAAAATGACAGGAAGAGGTCACATGTTTGCAAGCCAACCGATACCGAGGGCCGGTGGTGGGGATGACTGACGTCGTCTGCCTCTGTGGTCGTTACTACCGGTTCACCGGTGACATAGGTGTCTGTCCGCGGTGCCGTGAGTACGCCAGTCTCACCAACGTCTCCCCTGAAGAGGAGCACCAGATGCGCGACGAGCTCGACCTGCTGTTGAGCTCGCACGGGCAGAGCCTCAGCACCGAGCGATCCGGCCAAGACTGGTCCGATCCAGGTCACTGACCGTCAAGGCGGGGCTAGGTAGGATGTCGAGGATCATCGTTGGGCGCCGCGGGGCGACGGCCCGGATGCTTCTGCGCCGGGATGGCCACGAGTGACCGTGTTGGAGCGCGATCCCGAACCGACGCCGCGTTCCCCAGGAGTGGCGTGGAAGCATTGGCGTGCTGCAGGCGCCGGGAGTGCTTGGCTGGTAGGAGGGGTGGATCAGTACGCTGAAGCCATGCCGATGCCCAAGCGGTCAAGCGTCGATGACTTCTTCGCGCAACTGAACGACGTCCAGCGGCCGCACCTCGAAGCGCTCAGGGCGCTGAGCCTCGATGCCGACCCGGAGGCGCGGGAGCAGCTGAAGTGGAACCTGCCGGTGTACGTCCGCGGCGAGAACACGAGCCTGTGGATGCTTCAGAACTTCAAGAACCACTGCTCGCTTCGGTTCCCGCCACCGTTCTTCGCCATCCAGAAGGCCGCGGTTGAGGCCGCCTCCTACGAGGCCGGCGAGGGCTTCATCAAGCTCCCCTACGACCGCGAGCTGCCGACCGAGCTCCTGAAGGCGCTGATGCAGGCACGGGTCGAGGAGTACGAAGCGACCGGCGCCGGCTGGAACGACCGCTGACTCCGACGCCTCCCGACCGGACGACCCAATGGGGGCCCACGGAGGCGCATCGGGTGACTGGCGTGAGCGTCTGAGAGCGGACTCAGTCTCGTCCACACCTCTGAACGTTGTCCTGCCCGCCTGGTGCCTCGCCATTCGATCGGCTGATGTAGGGTGTCGCCACGGCAACGAAGAGAGGGGTTGCAATGATGACTCGAGGCAGGGTGCTAGCTGGTGTCTGCGTTTCGGTGCTGCTCGTCGCAGCATTCGAGCTGGCGGGGTCGGTCTCCGCAGGAGCTCAGAGCCAGCCGGCCACGCACCGAGTGATCATCGTCTTGCGAAATCAGGTCTCGAACCTGCCCGCGACCCGTCGCGACGAGTCCAACCGGCGGGGGGCAGTGGTGCGCTCGCAGGCGCCGGTGACTTCCTCATTGGCCGCCTCCGGAGCCAAGCACGTGCACAGCTTCACCGTGCTGAACGCGCTTTCTGCCACGGTCTCAAGCGCCGAGGAGTCAACCCTGCGGGCAAACCCGGCCGTCGCCCAGGTCGTCCCCGACTTGCCGATCCGCCTCGAGCCACTCGTGACTCCCACGAGGCCAGGCGCGGCGCGGTCCGGGCCGCATATTGCCGCACCGTCGTCGTCCTCCGTGTGTGCCCCCAATGGCCAGGTGCAGCTGAATCCTGAAGCCCTCCAAGTCATCCACGCCGCCTCGGACGACCCTGCTGCGCGCACGGCCAGCAAGCTCGGCATCGACGGCAGCGGTGTGACTGTCGGCATCCTGGCCGACGGCCTGGACATCAATAACCTCGATTTCGTTCGCCCTGGCGGCCAAGCCGTGTTCGTCGACTACAAGGACTTCACCGGCGCGGGCACCAGCGCTCCCACCGGCGGGGAGGAGGCCTTCGGCGACGCCGCCTCGATCGCGGCGCAGGGGCGCGAGGTGTATGACGCCTCCGGCTACGGCCCCAACGCGGTCACAACCCCTTGCAAGATCCGCATCCAAGGCGTGGCGCCGGGCGCGAGCCTGGCTGCGCTCGTGGTCGCCGACCCTGACGGCGTCGACTACAACTCCACGTTCCTCCAGGGGATCGACTACGCGGTCACCGTCGACCACGTTCAGGTCCTCAACGAGTCGCTCGGCGTCAACAACTATCCCGACGATGCGGCGGACCTCGACCTCGTCAAGGCGGCCGACGAAGCCGCCACCGCGGCTGGCACCACGGTGACCGTATCGAGCGGGGACGCCGGCGTCACCAACACGATCGGCACGCCGGCATCGGATCCGGCGGTGATCTCAGCCGGCGCCACCACCACCTACCGGTCCTACCTTCAGACCGGCTACGGCGGCGCCCAGTTCCCGGGGATCACCGGCTGGCTGGACGATGACATCAGCTCGTTCTCGTCCTCGGGATTTGAGCAGAGCGGTCGCACGGTCGACGTCGTGGCGCCCGGTGAGCTGAACTGGGCGCTGTGCTCGACCCACGTCGACATCTACCAGGACTGCTTCAACTACGCCGGCAACCCGACTCCGGCGATTCTCTTCGGCGGCACCAGCGAGGCGGCGCCACTCACCGCCGGCGTGGCGGCGCTCGTCTACCAGGCCTACAAGAAGACCCACGGCACCTGGCCCTCTCCGCACGTGGTCAAGGACATCATCACCAGCACGGCGCAGGACATCAATTCGCCGGGTGACCAGCAGGGGGCGGGACTGATCGACGCCTACCAGGCGGTGCGGGCGGCCGAGTCCTACAGGGGCGTGGGCAGCAACCCAGCCGGAGCGGGGAACACGCTCGTCAAGAGCCAGACGCAGCTGAACGCGATCGATCCGCCCGGCACGCCCGAGAAGCTGACCGAAACGGTCACCAACGAAGGGAGGCGAGCGCAAACAGTGGCCGTCTCGAGCCGCGCACTCGGTCCGTACACGCAGCTCGCCAGCGGCACCGTGGTGCTCAGCGACACGACCAGTCCTCACACCATCGACTACGCGGGACATCCCTCGAACTACGAGCCGTTCACGTTCCGCGTGCCCGCGGGCCAGGACCGCCTGAGCGTGTCGCTGGCCTTCCAGAACGCCTCGACCACCGACCTCGCTGCGCGTGTGCGCCTGACCCTCGTCGACCCGAGCGGGCGGCTGGCCGCCTACTCGGTGCCGCAGGGCGACGGGAACTACGGCAATGTGCAGGTCACCGATCCGCGCCCTGGCAAGTGGACCGCGTACGTATGGAGCCGCGAGACATCTTCGGGAGGCACCAACGGCCCGGTCTTGTACAGCGCCGGCGTCGCCAAGTACGTCCGGTTCGGCCGAGTCAGTCCGAGGATGCTGAACCTCGCGCCCGGGGAGTCGGCGCAAGTGACCCTGCGCGCCTCCACGCCGGCATCGCCGGGTGACGCGGCCGGGTCGATCGTCTTCACGAGCAACCGCGGCCCGAGCTTCGGGCGCCAGACCACCACTCCCGTGACGCTGCGCAGCCTGATTCCCAACGGCTCGACGTCGTTCCGCCAGACGCTGACCGGAGGCAATGGCCGCTCAGATTCGACCGGCCAGACCTTTTACTACCAGCTCGACGTGCCGGCTGGCCGTCCGGAGCTGAACGCGACGGTGAGGCTGGCGGACAACCCCAACAACCCGTTCACGATGTGGCTGGTGAGCCCGAACGGTAACGCCGTCGGCCAGGGGGCCAACGAGCTCCCGAGCTCGACGGCGCCGGGCTACACGAACGAGCTCGGCGCCCAGGTGCATGCGCTCTCGCCGGTGCCAGGGGCGTGGACGCTGATCGTCGCGTTCGTCCCGCAGGTGTCGGGGACAGCCATCACTGAGCCGTTCACGGTGAGCACCAGCGAAACCAACGCGCCCGTCTCGGCCGGGCTGCCCAACTCGAGTGGCGCGCTCCTGGCGGCCGGCCAGCCGCACACCTACCAGGTGCACATCACGAACACGAGCTCGGCTCCCACGGCCTACTTCGCCGACCCCCGGCTCTCTACCAGCACGACGTTGAATCTGGTCTCGTTGAATGGCGCAACGGCACAGGTGCCGCTGACCGGTTCTTCGCTGCTTCCGCTGTTCCTGGTCCCGACGCACACCACGGCGATCTATCCGACGGCCCAAGCAGACGGCTCGACGCCGATCCAGTTCGACGCTCAGGCACCGGCCGGTGATCCCGACATCGGCTCGACCACCGGTACGAGCGTGAGTGCATCGTTCGCGGCCAACCCCGTCGCGCCCGGGGCCTGGGACGTCGCGCCAGACGTCGTGGGTCCGTTCGGCGCCAGCGGTGTGCCGAACGAGAACGCGACCACGGGGATGACGGCCACCGCTAACGCGTTCGATCCGTCCGTCAGCTCCTCGACGGGTGATCTGTGGCAGGCCAGCGTCAACCCGTCGGTCCTGACCGGCCTCTCGCCGGTGGTGATCGGGCCGGGTCAGACCGGCACGGTCACGGTCACGATCACGCCGACGGGTTCGTCGGGCGCCCGGAACAGCGGCACGCTGTACATCGACGCGGAGGACCTGTTCCAGTTCCAGGTCAACACGAACGTCGTGAACCTGAACACGGGCAACCCCGAGCCGAACGGGAGCGAGGTCGCGGCGCTCCCCTACAGCTACACGATCAAGTAACCCTCGACAGCTCCGAATGCGGGTTCGCGCCGCCCGGCGGCGGCGCAGTCCGCTGCGCGGCTCCGGCCACGCCGCGTCAGAGAGGTGAAGCGTCCTGCGCTCGCGGCGGGCGGTTGCGGATCGAAGGACAGTTCGATTGGGGGAACCCGTTTAGGTTCTTGTCGCGCAGTAGGGCCACCACCGCCCTGGCTGCTCGCTCGATTGACAAAATGGGCTCGATGGCCGAGCACTACCAGCGACCGGGATGGTTCACAACCAACGTCTTCAATCGCGTCGTTGCCGCCATGACGCGCCTGGGCGTCAGCGTGTACGGCTCCCGCGTACTGGAGGTCAAGGGCCGCAAATCCGGCGAGTGGCGACAGACCCCGGTCAACCTCCTGCGCTACCAGGGCGACGAATACTTGGTCGCTCCGCGCGGTCAGACCCAGTGGGTCAAGAACCTACGCGCGAGCGGTCAAGGGAGGCTGCGCGTCGGGAGGCGCACGCAGGCGTTCAGCGCACTCGAACTCGCCGACGACGAGAAGCCACCGCTGCTGCAGGCCTACCTGAGGAAGTGGAAATTCGAGGTCGGGGTGTTTTTCGGCGGCGTCGGACCGGACTCATCAGCCGAAGAACTCCGCCGGATCGCGCCGGATCATCCGATCTTCCGCCTGACCGCGACATGATCACTCAGCCACTTAATCGCGCGGCCGCCGAAACGGGAAGGGCGTTAGCTGGTGAGATGGGACGAGTGTCGGGCCGCCGGCCGGCGAGCTGGTCGAGCGAATCGGGAAGCTCCAGCGGATCGCGGCGAGGTGAAGCAGGACCCGGTCGCGAGCGGACGGTGTAGGGCGACGCAAGATGCACTCGTTGACCGAGAGCCTCTCCGCGCGTACGATCGGCACGACCGCCCGAGGAGTGATGTCATGAGGATCCACACCGGCCGGCCTCCCGCGAGTCCTCCACGGGAAACCGGCTGCGCCGCGACCATACCCGCAAGCTCAGTGATGTCCGGTCACTCACGCATCACGAAGACGAGCGACCGAGCCCGAGCGGACCGCACCGCAGGGGCGTCGGTGCGGACGTCACCCCTGCGCCGGGCATCGCGTCCGCCGCCTGCCGGGCGCGGGTCCGCAAATCGCTCGTGACGGATGTTGGCCGATGGCGCCTGAACGAGGAGAACCCGTTTCCAAGGTGCTGACCGTCCCAGGCGCGCCCAAAGTGGAGTGCCCGAGCTGCGGGTACGAAAACCGGCCCGGCGCCCGGTTCTGTGGCGAGTGCGCGACGGCTCTCGCGACCGTCACGTGCCCGAAATGCCGGGCGGCCGTCCCGCACGGGCAGAAGTTCTGCGACGCCTGTGGTCAGCGGGTGGATCGGCCCCGGAGCTCGCCCCGGCTACCCCGTCGCCCGGTCCCGCCTCGTCACCTCGCCGACCGGATGCTGGCCGAGCAGGCGGGCCTGGAGGCCCGCGCCTCCCAGGCGGGTGAGCGCAAGACTGTCACCGCACTCTTCGCGGACATCAAGGGGTCGGTGGAGCTGATGCAGGATCTCGACCCCGAGGACGCCGCTCACCTCATCGATCCCGTGATCGACCTCATGATCGAGACCGTCCACGAGTTCGAAGGGTACGTTGACAAGTGCACGGGCGATGGCATCCTGGCGCTCTTCGGCGCCCCCTTGGCGCAGGAGGATCACGCCCAGCGCGCAGCGTTCGCCGCATTGCGCATCCAGGAGGGGATCGCACGCTATGCGGAGAAGCTGCGCCGCGACCACCGTCCGCCAGTCGAGATGCGAGTCGGGCTGAATAGTGGCGAGGTCGTGCTGCGCTCGATCCGCAAGGATGACCTGCGCGCCGACTACTCGCCGATCGGCCACGCGACCAATCTTGCCGCTCGCATGGAAGGGCTCGCTACGCCGGGTGCAATCCTCGTGAGCGAGAGCACGTATCGGCTCGCGGAGGGCTTCGTCGAGTTCCGTGCCGTCGGGCCGGTCTCCGTCAAGGGCGTTCGCGATCAGGTCCAGACGTATGCGGTCGTCGGCGTCGGTACCCTGCGCACGCGGCTCGAGCGGGCGGCGCGGCGCGGCCTCTCGCCGTTCACCGGCCGTGAAGCCGAGCGGCGGCAGTTGCAGAGCGCGCTCGACCATACGCTCGCGGGGCATGGCCAGGTCGTGGCCCTGGTCGGGGAGCCGGGTATCGGGAAATCCCGGTTGTTCCGCGAGTTCATTGCCGACGCACGGGCGGAGTGCCTGGTGCTCGAGGCCAGCGGCCTGCCCCATGGCCGGTCGTCCCCGTATCTGCCCGTGATCGCGCTGCTCCGCGATTACTTCCACATCGTGGCGGCCGACGAGGAGGGCGCCCGGCGCCGCAAGCTAGCCGACCTGGTGGCCGGGCTCGACCCGGCGCTCGAGGATACCCTGCCGTACCTCTACCACCTCCTCGGGGCGGCGGAGCTGTCGTCACCGATCAGGCAGATGGATGCTCGCATCCGGCGGCGGCGAACGTTCGAGGCCCTCAAAGACCTGCTGTTCCGTGAGAGCTTCCGCCAGCCATTGGTGCTGGTGCTCGAGGACCTCCAGTGGATCGACGGCGAGACGCAGGCGATGCTCGACGTCCTGGTGGAGGGCATCGCGCCGGCCCGTGTCCTGCTGCTCGTGAACTACCGCCCCGAGTACCAGCACGGGTGGGGCAGGAAGACCTACTACACGCAGCTTCCACTCGAAGCCCTGGCGCGCGAGGACGGGGACCAAATGCTGTGCGCGCTGCTCGGCGATGACCCGGACCTCAATCACGTGAAGCGACTCATCCTGGAAAAGACCGAGGGCAACCCCTTCTTCATCGAAGAGATCGTGCAGGCGCTGTTCGACCGGACGGCGTTCGTGCGCACGCCGGACGGCGTCGCCCTCGCCAGGCCGCTCACGACGATCCAGATCCCGGCGACGGTTCAGGGGGTGCTGGCTGCCCGCATCGACCGTCTGCCCGACCGCGAACGGAAGGTGCTGCAGACGCTCGCGGTCATCGGCCGGGCATTCTCACTCGATCTCGCGGAGCAGGTAGTCGACGCGTCCGACGACGACCTGCTGGCGACCCTCGCCGCGCTTCAGGACGCCGAGTTCATCTACGAGCAGCCGACGCTGGCCGGGACCCAGTACACCTTCAAGCACGCCTTGACGCAGGTGGTGGCGTATGGGTCGTTGCTAGCTGAGCGGCGCCGGGCGTTGCACGAGCGAGCCGCACAAGCAGTCGAGAAGCTTTACCCGACCCGCCTTGAGGATCACTGCGGGGAGCTGGCGCACCACTTCCGACACAGTGGCAACATCCCCAAGGCGGTTGCCTATCTCCGGCTCGCGGGTCAGCAGGCCGTGCAGCGCTCCGCGCACAAGGAGGCGGTTGAGCACCTGACGATGGCGCTGAGCCTCCTCGAAGCGCTCCCGGAGGGTCCCGACCGAATCCAGCAAGAGCTCGCAATCCAGGTCGCTCTGGGCGCCCCCCTCGCGCTCACCAAAGGATACGCGGCTCCCGAGGTCGGCAGAGCCCGGGTGCGCGCGCAAGAGCTCTGCCGGTGGATCGGTGAGACGCCCCAGCTCTTCCCCGTCCTCTTCGGGTTGTGGGCCTTCAACCTCGTGCGGGGGGAGCTGCCGACGGCGCGCGAGTTGGGGACACGGCTTCTCGGCCTCGCGGAGAGCGCAGGGGACTCGGCGCTCCGTCTCGAAGCGCACCGTGCGCTGGGGGCGACCCTGTTCTTCGTGGGTGAGCTGGCGCAGGCGCGCCAGCATCTCGAGGAGGGGATCCGGCTCTACGACGCGCACGTCCACGTCGACCACGCCTTCCTGTTCGGGCAGGACCCGGGAGTGTCCTGTTTGTCATACGAGGCCATCGTCCTCTGGCACCTCGGGTATCCGGACGCCGCGGAGCGGACCGCCGAGGATGCGGTCGAGCTGGCGAGCCGGATCGCCCACCCCTTCAGCATGGCGTTCGCGCTCGACATGGCTGCGGCCGTGCACCAGTTCCGGCGGCACGCAGGGCGCACACTCGAGCTAGCGGAGCGCGCAGTCGCATTGTCGACCGAGCAGGGCTTTCCGTTGTGGTCCGCGTACGGCAGCCTGCTGCGCGGATGGGCGCTCGTGTATCACCAGAAGCGCAACGCGAAGACGGCAGATCTACGCGAAGCGCTGGTGGCATGGCGCGCGACAGGCGCGCAGGTGTGCGGCCCGTACCTCCTCGGCATGATCGCCGAGGCATATGCGGAGTTCGACGAGCCCGAGACGGGGTTGCCACTGGTCGCGGAAGGCCTGACAAAGGCGGATTCCAGCGGCGAACGGTTTTGGGAGCCGGAGCTCCTGCGCTTGCAGGGACGCCTGCTCCTCGCCTCATCCATGCCGCGGAAGGCTGAGGTCGAATCATGCCTCCGGACCGCGGTCGCGACCGCACGGGACCGCGGAGCCCGGGGCCTGGAGCTGCGGGCGGCGACCAGCCTGAGCGCCTGGTTGGCGGGCCAGGGCAAGGTGTCCGAGGCGCGCTCCGTGCTGCTCGAGCCCTACCGGTCGTTCACTGAGGGGTTCGACACTGTCGACCTCCAGGAGGCGCGACGCCTGCTCGACGAGCTCTCCGGCTAAAACGCTACGACCCGACCGCCGGCTCGTCGGCCCGCTCGAGCACCACGCGGTAGCACTGGAGCGTGTCGCGCAGGAAGCAGTGCGCGGATGCCCACAGGTAGAGATGGAAGCGCCGGTAGTCCCACTCGCTGAAGTCGCCGATCAGGCGCTCGCGCGCGGCCTCGAGGTTTCGCGCCCAATGTACGAAGGTGCGAAAGTAATCGACCCGGTCGTCGTGGACTGCGCGCACGCGGAATGACGTTCGCGCGACCGCCGCCAGGAAGTCGTGCAGGACGAAGAACGAGTGGTTTCCTGGGTAGATGCGGCGGGTGATGAAGGACGAGGCTCGGTACTTGAAGCGCGCCGCGCTCGCGTCGAGGTACACGCGTCCGCCTGGGCGGAGGAGCGCCTCGAATCGGTTCAGCACCGCCCGGTAGTCCGGGAGGTGCTCCATGATGCCCATGAGGACGATCGCGTCGAAGCGGCGCGGCGGCCGATAGGCCAGGAAATCGGCTTCCACGATGTCCCATCCCAATCCGAGCCGCTCCCCGAGCGCCCTCATGTACTCCGCCGAGTGCGGTGAATTCGTGACGCCAGTGACCTGGACGCCCCGTCGCGCCGCGTGCTCGGCAAACGCGCCCCAGCCTGGGCCGACCTCGAGGACGTGACTACCTAACCCCAGATCACACTGCTGGAGGCAGAAATCGAATTTCCGTCGTTGCGCCGCCTCGAGCGGCTCGTCGGGATGCTCGAAGGTTCCCTGGGTGTAGCAGCGCGCGGCACCCATGAAGGCCAGGTAGAACTCCGCGCCGAGATCGTAGTGCGAGCGGATCGCGCGCGCATTGGTCCCGACCTGTCCGAACACGAGCGGCTGGACGAAGCGCCACAGATAGTGGAGCGGGTGGAAGTCCGAGAGCCAGGGGCGGAGATCGTACATCGCGATCAAGTCGCCCTCGACGTCGAACTCCGCGTCGAGATACGCGTCCGCGATGCGCCCGAGGTCTAGCGAGCCGAGCGCCGGCAACGCCCGGGCGGTGCGCGCGCGGACCCGGAACACCGGGGGACCCACACCGAAGGTACGTCGTCTCCCGTCTGCGAGCTCCAGCTCGAAGGCGACCGGCGAGGAAGCGAGCCGTCGGGACAGACGGCGCAGCGCGCGCGGGACGTCCCCGTCAGCGCGCGCGCTCGGGTAAATGGACAGTTGAGGATCGGGCGCTGGGTGCGTGCCGAGATCCCCCATCAGCGGCTTCGCGGCGGTGGCGGCGTTGCGCTCAGGCCCGCGCGGCCCTCGTCCGTCTTCGCATAGAACCGCCGCAGCCGTTCGGCCGTGTCCGGGCCCGCCGACGAATATCCGTTTAGCGCTTCGAGGCGCAGCTGATCGTCGAGCGAACGGCCAATCACGTCGAAGATGCTTTCTTTGGCCGAGCGGACGGCGACCTGGTCGTTCCGCAGGATGTTGCCGGCAATCGTCTCGGCCGCCTCCATGAGGTCTTCGTGCGGGACAACCCGGGCGACGAGGTTGCACTGCAGCGCGCGCTGGGCGGAGATTGGCTCGGCCGTGAGGAGCATCTCCAGGGCCACGCCGACCCCGCAGGTGTTGACCAGGCGTACGATCCCGCCGTCGCCGTGGTGGTAGCCCCGGCGCGCCTCGAACGAGCCGAACTGGGCGCGCTCCGAGGCGACCCGAATGTCGCACGCAAGCGCCAGCTCGAGGCCTCCGGCTAGCGCCCAGCCGTTCACGGCGGCGATGATCGGCTTGTAGATGCGGTGGAGCCCGCGCGTGATGCCGCCGATGCCCGTGGCTACGTTGTCGCGCACCCGCCGCGCATCGGCGTCGATCCAGGAGGGGATGTACGTCTTCAGGTCGGCGCCCGACGAGAAGGCGTCGCCGCTGCCGGTCAGGATGGCGACGTCCAGGCCGTCGTCGTCGCGGAAATCTTCCCAGGCGTGCCAGAGGAGCTGGTGCGTTTCGGCATCTATCGCGTTCTTCGCTTCGGGACGGTTGAGCGTCACGTATGCAACGCGGTTGCTCTTCCGATACAGCAGCTTCGGCATGGCCTTCTCCCGTGACTGCTGCGGCATTCTTAACCGCATCGATCAAGCTGTCAATGAAGGCCGGCGACGTGGGCAGGTCGATGCCGAGCCAGCCCGGCTCACAGAGGGTCCGTTCGGCGAGTCCAGCCGTAGCAACATCGGCGTCGAGCGCTCGCTCGTCGCGCATTGGCCGAGTGGCAGACGTCTAAGACGCGAGTGGAGGTGCTCACCGCGGGACAGCCACGAGAGGGACACCGCATGCGCGAGTGGACCAAGGTCCCCGGCCGCAAGGAGTTCGAGCAGGTGGTGGATTGGAACGGCGCGACAGTCTATGGCATATTTGCCATAACATCATGGCATAATCGCCAGTATGGTTCGACTGGCGAGCCGGGCGCTGTTCCCGACGGATGAGCCGTTGCCGGCCGCCCGGATGATCGGCCGTGGCGAGGATGTAGACGAACTAGTCGCTCAGCTGCACGCCGGGATTCATCGTATTCTGGCCGCTCCACGCCGAACCGGCAAGAGCACGGTCTGCAACGCCGCGATCGCGAGGCTCGCCGACAGTGGCGCATACACGGTGCCTCTGAGCCTGTTCGAGCTGACCAGCACTGCATCGCTGGCGGAGCGAATGGCGCAGCAGACGCTGGCGAACCGCGGTCCGCTCGCCCGTCTTATCGAGCGGATCCGCGCCAGCGGCGAGGCGGTGCTGAAGGGCGCGGCGCTCACGCTATCGGTCAACGCCCAGACCGAGCTCGGCGAAGGCGTCGAGCTCGCGCTGCACCCCGGGTTGGCCGGGCGGGATCCGCACGTCGCGCTGCTGCGCGCGCTGCGGATGCTCCAAACGATCGCCGAACGCGACGACCGCCCGCTGGTGCTGTTCATCGATGAGCTACAGGAAATCAGCAGCGGTGACTACGGCGACGGGTACCGGATCGCCAAGGAGTTGCGAGAAATCGTCGCCAAATCGCCCCGCGTCACCTGTCTGTTCGCGGGCAGCGTCGAGCACCTGATGCGCGACCTGTTCACCAACCGCCAGCGTGCCCTGTACGGATTTGGTGGGTTTCAGGACCTCACGCCGATCTCCGCGGATGAGTGGTACGACGGGCTCGCCGCGCGCTTTGGCGAGGACGATGTTCGCGCCGACTCCGAAGGGCTCGCGCGGATCGTGACGACCGGCCGGGGTCATCCTCGCTGCACGATGCTGATCGCTCAGCAGGCTCACGTGGCGATCGTCGAGCACGACTCACACCAGCTGGATCTCGCGGCGGCGGAACGCGGCTACCAAGGGGCCATGGCCGCGGAGCGAGCTCGACATGCGGACGGCCTGCTAGATGTGCGCCGGCTCGGAGCGGGTGCGCTGCGCGTCCTCACCAACCTCGCATACGCGACGCCGACGTACCGTCGGCTAGAGCCCAAGACCGCACGCCGCGCGCTGGACGCGCTCGCGACCGCCGGCATCGTCAGCCGGGGAAGCCGCCGCGGCGAGTGGACGATCACTGACCCCCTGTTCGCGGACTATCTCAGCGACACCCTGCCGCGCCCTTGAAAGGGGCGGGTACGGCACCGACAGCTACTGCCTCGCTCGAGCGACGGCGGGCAAGGGTCATGCCGCTGGACTGACGATCGAGCTCATCCATGATGGGGGGAGTTCGTGGGCACCAGTGGGGAGAAAGATCGCCACCAGTGGGGAGAAAGATGGCCACCAGTCGGGAGATTCGTGGCCGCCGTTGGGGAGAACCCGATGGCCATTGTCACGGTCCGGCGCTTGGGGTTCGGGGAGAATGCCGGGCGAGCTGTCTACGCCACTCGCCCGACATCTTCCTCGATCCTATCCCTCGCGCCCAGCCACCGTCTTCGCGCCCCGTGGCCGGCCCCGAGCGCTGGGATCCGGAACGTTCAACCGCGATCGAGATCATCCGATCTACGACGAGGGCAAGTCGCGCCATCACGACCCGGCCCATGCCTTATACCGATATACTGGCATCTTGCACTCGTTCTTGTCAAGCGCTACCGGCTCATGACCGCGATCCCTGACCGTCTTCAGCAGTCCCGCACCCCATCGACACCGCCACCTTCGCCTGCGCCGTTCCGCCTGATCCCGTCACCGCCGGCCGGCCCGACGAGCGTCGGAGACGCCGTCTACGACCAGATCCTCGCAGCGCTCCAGCAGGGCCGGCTCCAGCCCGGAGAGCGGCTGCACGACGCCGAGTTCGCTGCTCAGCTCGGCGTTTCGCGGACCCCAGTCCGCGAAGCGCTACTCCGGCTGCGCGAGCTCGGCGTCGTCGAGTTCGCCCCGGCCCGCTACACGCGGGTAGCGATCATCGACCAAACCCAAACCGGCCACGCCATCGCCGCCTGGGTCACCGTCTACGCCGCGATTGCCGCCCTCGCAGCTAGCAGCGGCGTGCCGGCGCCCACGTTGAACGCGATGGCCGAGGCGCACGCACGTTTCCAGGCGGCCAGCGAACCCTTCGACCTACAAGCGCTCTCCGTCGCCAACGCCGACTTCTACGACCAGCCCACAAAGCACTGCGACAACCCGATCCTCGTGCGCTGCGCCGAGAGCGTCGCCCACGTGGTGCGCCTCGGCCTGCTCCAACTTTCCGGGACCCTCGACCCCGCACCCCTCCACGCCGCCCAAGCGGCCCTGCTCGCCGCCCTGTCCGCCGCCGACCCCGGCGCCGCCCGACACGCTGTCTACCGCCTCGCCGAAATCCCCCTAACCGCAGCGCCCGGTGAGGACACGACTGTCACGCCGTCCTAACGAGATGGCCTCCCGCGGCGCTCGAGCCGGACCTGGGGCGCCGGTTGCTTTCTTGGTAACGGCCTGCTACAGATTCCACCTGTCGCGGACTGATCGGGCCGCGATCGAGCTCAGGAGACCTCGCGGAGGAGGAGAAAGAGGTCCTATGTGTGCTGTGGTTGTGTGCCGCCGGGCAGTCGGAAGCCGCGACTGGCGTCAGCGCCTCGTCAAACCTCGTCGCCTGTCAGTGGTGTTACTCGTCCTCGCCTGGGTGGTGCTGCTCGCGCCGGGTGCCCGGGCGGCGCTCCCGCCTGACCAGGATCCCTTTTACACCTACCAGGGTGTCGCTCCATTGGCGAGCCTTGCTCCCGGCACGGTGTTGAAGACCCGCGTCCTCTCGTACCACGTCGCAGGTCTCGCGCTCCCGGTTAGGGCCGTCCAGTTGCTGTACCGATCAGACCGGGGAGATCGGCCAGCCAACTGTGAACGTGACCTCGGTCCTGCAGCCGCCGTTGTCGTTCGGTACGCCGACGATCGTGTCCTACCAGTCGTTCTACGACTCGTTGAATCCCGATGATGAGCCGTCTTACGCGATCTCCGGCGGGCTGACGCTCGGAGGCCTGATTCCGAACCTGGAGTCGGTGCTGATCGTGCCGGCGCTGCTGGCGGGAGAGACGGTCGTGGTCCCCGACACCGAGGGCGAGAAGGCGGACTTCGCTGCCGGCCCTGAATACGGGATGAACACGCTCGACTCGCTTCGCGCGGCCCTCAGCTCGCCGGCCACCGGCCTCTCCAAGACCAGGAAGATCGGGCTGATCGGCTACTCCGGCGGCGCGATCGCCACCGAGTGGGCGGCCGAGCTCGCCCCTTCGTACGCCCCTGCTGTCAACGGCCGCATCGTGGGCGCAGCGATGGGCGGGGTCCTCGTGGATCCGGCCCACAACCTGCACTATGTCGACGGCAGCAGTATCTGGGCCGGCGTCATGCCGATGGCGATCATCGGCGTGTCGCGTGCCTTCAACGTAGACCTCACCCCGTACCTCAGCGACTACGGGATGCAGCTCTACACGAAGCTGCAGGACGCCAGCATCGAGCAGGTGCTCGGCGCCTACCCGGGGCTGACCTGGGCGCAGCTCGCCAAGCCTCAGTACCCGACACCCGAGAGCGTGCCGGTCTACGTGACGATCGTCAACCAGCTGATCATGGGCAGCCGTGGCACCCCGACCGTTCCCCTCTTCATCGGTCAGGGCGCGGACGGCGAGCTTGAGGGAACGCCGGGTGACAAGCCGGGCATCGGCGAAGGCGATGGCGTGATGATCGCCGGCGACGTGCGCAGCCTCGCGCGCGAGTACTGCGCCGGCGGCGTCCCGGTCCAGTACGTGCAGTACGACAACCTCAGCCACATCACAAGCGCGCTGCCGTGGCTTCCCGCAGCCGCGGCCTGGCTCGCCGACCGCTTCGCCGGCACGCCGGCGCCGCAGGACTGCTCGCAGATCGCGCCGGGTAACTCACTGGCACCGATTGGTTGAGACGCGTTGCTCGGTCTGGCGCCGGCAACAAGTCTCGCCAGCATCGCGGTTCGCGGGAACGTCCGCGCGAATCGCCGTGGCGATGGCTGGGTAGCCTGGCACACGAATAGTTCGCGGACGCTTCAACCATCCATCAAAGGAGGAGACATGTCCGGAGCCGAGGACGAGGTCGAGCAGAAGGTCGAGCAGGACGTCGAGAAGAAGGTCGAGGGCGACCTCGGTGGCTCGCAGGGTGGCGGCCAGCAGCAGACGGGTGGCTCGCAGAGCCAGGCAGATCAGCAACAGGGCGGCGGAGATCCCAACGATCCGCAGAATCAGGGCGACCAGCAGCAGGGCGCGGGCGATGACGCCCAATCACAGGGAGGCAGCCAGGGTAACTAGGGCACGGATGGAGAGGGCCCGTTCTGGCCCGAGCTGAACGGGCCCTTGCGCTGCTGGTGTTTGGCCTCGCGGACGAGGGTCTTGGTGACAGTCAGCACGGCTGTGTGATCCCCTGCGGGTTCTTGTGTGGATGGAACCTATGCATAGAAGTAGGGGTCCAGCACCCGCACCTGGGTGATCTGGTCCACCGGTAGTTCGTTATGCGCCGCGGTCTTGCGGATCGCCTCCGGGGTGGGCGCGTCATAGACGCAGAACGTGCGCGTCTTGTCCTCACTCACGAACGAGCTGACCCAAGTGACGCCCTGCTCGGCGTTTCGATCCACCACCTCCCGAAGTAGCCTGGCGCCGTCAGCGTTGACGGAGATCTGCAGCCCGTCGGGGAAGGTGCGCTGCACGATGTATCGCGGCATCTGAGTCCTCCTGATCGATTGTCGCTCGGGTATGCCACGAAGCTACGATCACGCCCTGCCGGTCGCATCGGGAGGACTCCCCATGTTGCGAGCCGCCGGTACCTATCTTGCGCCGGTGAGGCCGAGCCGCAAGGCCTCAGCGCCCGCCTCGCCGCGGGTGCGGACGTCGAGTTTGCGCAGGATTGCCGAGACGTGATGATCGACCGTCTTTTCGGACACCACGAGGTGCTCGGCGATCTGCGCGTTGCGCAACCCCTCGGCCAGCAGTCCAACGACCTCGAGTTCGCGTCCGGTGAGACCCGCCGGATTCTCGCGCGTCGTGGGACGTGGCCCGCGCGGCACTCCGCGCACGCCTCGCACGCCTCGCTCACGCAGCTTCCGAGCAACGACCGCAGCCGCGGGACGGGCGCCAAGCTGTTGCAGCTCACCGAGCGCCCGCTGGAGCCCGTCCTCGTCCGCGTCGATGAGTGCGAACGCCTCTTCATACGGGCACCCGATCACATGCCAGCGCTCGCCCTGGCGATCGCGACCGGGGCGATCCACTGCGGCTCGTGTCGAGGGGCCGCCAGCGACAGGGCCTCGTCGAGCGGACCCCACACGTCGGGGTCACCGCGCCTAGCGCGGACGAGTCCGAGCGCGACAAGAGCATGAATCCGCGCGAACGGACAGGGTTCGGCGAGACAGATTTGCGCCTCTTGCGTAGCGTCGGACCACCGGCCGCGAGCCAGCGAGACCTTTGCTTGCCAGCTCAGCAGCCGCGACCGCTCTGAGCAACCGCCGCCAGCAGCTCTTCGAGACTGCTGAGCTGGCCGGCGCGCTCACGGAGCTCCGTCCCTTCTGCGCTAGCCGTCTCCACCACAAGAACCCACTGCGGACGCTACCAGAGCCGGTGCCCCGATCCCCGTGCCACGCGCACCAGACGTTCGGGAACGACGGCGTCGGCCGAGCGCTCGTGCCCTCGGCCGACGCCGTGTCATTGCTCCTCGCCCCCTAGCAGCTCGTTATCCGTGGTTGAAGGGTGCCGCGAGTGGGTTGGTGCCCATGAACAGGCCCGAGGGATTCGGGTACCAGAGCCATATGTGCAGCGTGACCAGCCGGGGGTGCCAGAAGTTGAACGCCGCGCCCGTTTGCGGGCTCTTCGCCGCGCACTGGTCCTGTGCGGATGCGTACACGAACGTGCCGTCCACGTAATGGCACGCCGCGCCGAAGACGCCGTAACGCGCGCCCGGCAGCGGTGGCTTGGCCGGCATCGATGGAAACACCCACTCCAGCGCGCCGAGCTGCCAGGAGTGCCCATGGTGCTCGTAGACGAGGATCGGCGGCCTGCGGATGTCAAAGCCCTTCACGCTGGCGTTCATGAAGTGGTACCCCATGTTGGGAATCATCCGGGTGATGATCCGGTATCCGTCGGCCTTCGCCCGCGCGAGATTGGTCTCGTACTTCGCCGTGGCGCGTCTCCCGGCCGCGATCTCAGACGCGATCCTCGATGACGGCGGCGCCAGCGCGGCAGCCGCCGCGAGGTTTGTGCCGACCCGAGTCTCCGTGCCGGGCGCAGCGCGGTGAGCGCTGCCCGACGCCGAGGCCGCGACTCGCCAAGGCGCGCCCTTGGCGCCGAGCGCTAGGGCGTGCGCGTCGTTGCGCGGTTTGCGGACGGCTGGTAGGTCCGGCAGGGCTCGCCTCTGAGGCCTGGACAGGGCGGGAGCCCCGTCGGGACGCTGACGCCCGGCACGACCGGGAGGATGAGGCTCGATGGCATCCCTTTGGAGTGGGCGACCATGACGGTCGCGGACCGTTCAGGTCTCGTCTCGCCGAAGGACCAGATCGGCTGGTCGCCGTTCGGGGCGGCGATCGTGACCCGGATTCGCGAGCCGGCCCGGTATGCGTGTCCCTCGTAGTAGAGCGGGATCGTGACCTCGGCGAAGCGGTTGCGTGGCAACGGCGAGACATCAGCTTGCCTGAGGCTGAGGACGGGTTCGAGCAAAGTGCTCTTGCGGGGGTCGAGCTTGCGCTCGTTGGCGCGCACCCAGCCGTTCTGCACGAAGGTCTCCTTGCCGTCAGGCCGCACCTCGCTGATGGTGGCCTGGAGATCGACGTTCGGAGTCGAGGAACGGATCCAGACGTGCACTGCGCCGGCGCCGATCACCGTCGTGTTGCCGGCGAGCGGGCTGGTGATGTATGACACCGCGCTCCCCCGGGGGTTCGGCAGCCAGTGGTAGACGGGCGTCGCGGTCCACAGCCCGCCGGTGCCCGAGCCCGTGTCGCCGCTGAAGTCGGTCAGCGGCAGAGCATGCGCATTCCACGTGAACGAGTCGGCTCCACGGTGCCGAGACGGTCGATCGACAAGCGCCCCGCCGGCCGAGAGATACCAGAACCGGGCGGTGGTCCCGGGAACGGGGAAGCTCGAGAACGACCGCTCGAAGCCGGGATTCGGGGCGCCCGGCATCGGCCCGCCCGCCCCGTTGTCGAACAGTACGCGGATTGGCTGTAGCTGCTCGAACGCCGCCAACGCCCCCGAGTAGGTCGGCTGTTCCTGGATCGGATCGAATGGCAGCGTCACCCCGGGTATTCCCATCGCCTGCTGGTAGATCAGCGATGCGGCCGCATGGATCGCGGCGGAGTTGGCGATCGGGGGCTGGTGGGCGACGAACAGCTCGAGGAAGTCGTACCAGCGATCGAACGTGCTCGGATCGAGCGAGTCGATGTGGACGCCGTTGGTGAACGTGAACCACTTGTGCTGGGTGCCGGTGAAGTGTTCGGACAGATCTGCGCAATGGCCGCCCGTCTGCTCGTCCGTCCACTGGCAGGCCATGTACACCGGCGCCTTGATCTTGTGCACGAACGTGATCGGCGACAGGGGATCGGCGACCTTCGGCTGGTAGTGATTGTTGGCCCGGACTTTTGCCAGCAGGTTGACCGCTTCGCCGTGGAGAACCTGGTTGGCCTTGCAGGTCTCATCGCCCTGCTGGATCCGCTGGTACGCCCACGCCTGCCCGCCGCTCGGCGAGGCGGGCTCGGCGTCGTGGACGCGCTCCTCCGCCCAGGCGAGCGCGAACCCGGTGTTGAGGATGCCCCCCGGGTACAGGGTCGTTTGCGTGTTGTCGATCACCGACAGCGGCGAGATCGCGGCCAGGCTCGGGGGATCGGTCTGGGCGACGAACAGCTGGCTGATCCCGCCGTAGGAGATCCCCATCATCCCGACCTTGTGATGCAGAACCCACGGCTGCCGCGCGATCGTCTCGATCACGTCGTAGCCGTCGAGGTTCTGAAGCGGCTCGAAGTAGTCGAACGCGCCGCCCGAGCAGCCAGTTCCGCGCATGTTGACGTCGACCACGGCGAACCCCATCAGATTGGCGAGGATCGCGATCCCGCTCTGCGGCCCCGCCGGGTCGGCGTAGCCGTAACCCGCGTACTCGATCAACGTCGGATACGGCCCTCCGGCCGTCGGAACATGAACGCCGGCCGGCGAAGGCAGCACGCTCGCCACGTCCTGCGGCAGATGCACGTCGATGGCCAGCTTGGTGCCGTCGCGAGTGGTCAGGTAGCCGTAGCCGCTCGACGGGACCTGCTGGTTGTAGACGCCCGTGTTCGGCGGCTGCGGCCGGGTGGAGAGCACGGTCAGCCGCCCCGACTCCGCACCTCCCCTGGACAGACGCACGCGGTAACCGGTTCCCGGCCTCACGTTTCGAAACAGCAGGCCTCCCTGCGAATCCGCGCGCTGAGTGGTGATCATGCGGCCGGCGCGATCCAGCAGCGACATCCGCGCGCCGGGACCAAGACCGGTCACGTACACCTGCTCGACGCTGCCGTGTGCGCTGAACTTGGCCGCTGCAGCGCTATGGGTGGCGGCACCCGCGGCCGGAACGAGGGTGAACGCCAGCGCAGCTGCAACCACCGCAACACATGCGCGAGCACGGCCTGCGCACACCCAACCTCGCCAATTCATGCCGCGCACTCAATCAGGTCTTGCGCTTCCGTGTCGCACTGGCTGATCTGCAGCTACGGGCCGGCTGACGTTCAGAGACCGTCGCAGCCCCCCTCACCGAGCAGCTTGTCGAGGGCGCCGAGGGCCTCGGACTACCCCTTCAACGCGACGGCGGCTTCGGGCGTCGCGACGTGGAAGCTGAAGCTCTCCTCGAGGTATAGCCGCACGACCTCGCCGTCGTGTGACAGGTAGCCGATCGAAAGGTCCTGGCCAGATTCGAACAGGAAATCGCCGCCTCGGAGACTCAGCACGATGGCTCCTTTGACCCCCGGCGCCCAGACGATCGGGCCCTCGAGGATCTTGGCGAGGTGATCGAGCAGCGGATAGCCGCCGTGCTCGGCGGTCTCGACCACCCGGCGATATTGCTCGCGTCCGAGCGCCAGCCCATATGGTCCGGTGATCCCGCTGCAGAGCAGACGCTCCACCGCGCCCGCCACCTGCCGCGGATACCCCTCGGCACGCTCCTCCAGGCCCACCTGCTCATGCGGTGAGGCCTCGGCGATCCCGGTGATCGCTCCCTGCCAGCCATGGAACACCGCGATGTTCTCGGCCAACGCGATCTGATGGGCGGCGCCGTCCAGCGGCTCGAGATCCGCATCGGCGGCGCCACGATCGGCGTCTCGCAGCTCGGCTCGCGAGAGCTCGAACTCGGCCGACACCTCGACCAGCGCCAGCACCCGGCGCTGCACGCCGGAGATTCCCTCGGACGGCGGCGAGGACAGCGAGGTGGTCCGTCCGAGGTTCGTCGCCGAATACTCCCAACCATGCGGGCCTGAGAAGTCAACCAGCTTCCGAGCCGCCAGCGCGGCCTTCAGACGGTCGCGCGCCTCCTGATCCAACAGCGCCCAGCCTGCGTCGCTGATTGGCGCATGGGCACGAAGCAGATGATTCATCGCGAGGCTCCTCTCAAGCTTCCGATTCCCAGCGAACCGGCCCCGAAGGCTCCCTCGGCCCCCGGACCGCCGCCCTCAAAAGCCTCGGCCTCGGCCTCTTCGCCGTGCTCGACGATGTCGCCGGTCTTGAACAGGATTCCCTGTGCGATCTCCCGCCACGCGGGGGTGCGCCGCAGCAGGAACTCCAGATCCATACTGAAATGCTTGTACTCCTCACCCACGGCGTCGCGCATCACGGCGACCGCCTCGGGATCGGTCTCGATCGCCAGCCGCTGCTCGTACCAGCCGATCGCCTCGGCTTCCTCGGTCAGCGACGCGCACAGGCGCGCGAATGTCCGCGCGGAGGGCGGCAGCTCATCGGGCGGCTCGTGATATTGATCGAAACCCATTGATCTCCTCGCTGTGATCGGGGCGGTGGGTGAACTCTAAGCCGATCGGCCACGGGCCGGGTGCTCGTTTGTGGCGACGATCACCTCGCCGCCGCGCGCGGGAGTGAGAACGAGCATGCTGCGCCGCGTACGCTCCGGTTCGGGACGGACCGGGCGGATCGTCAGCCCTGCCGCGGCGCGCAGTACCTCCCGCATCTCCATCTCGGCGAACGGCGCTCCGGCGCAGCGGCGCACGCCCCCGCCGAAGGGAATCCACGACAGCGGATTCGGCGTCGGGCTCTCGAACCATCGCTCGGGGCGGAACTCGGACGCCCTGGGCCAGAGATCCTCGCGCCGCAACGCCAGCCATAGGCACGCGGCAACCTGGACGCCGGCGGGGATCGTCCGGCCCGCGATCCTCGCCGGCTCCAGCAGCAGGCGCGGGGCGATGCTCAGCGCGGGGCGTACCCGCAAGACCTCCTTGACGACCGCGTCGAGGTAGGCGGGGTCGCCTTCGCGCAGGCGCGCCATCACGCTTGGGTGGCGGGCGAGCCGCTCAAACCCCCAGGCGAGCGAGGCCGCCGAGCTGTCATGGCCGCCCACCAGCAGCGCAACCAGCTGGTCGCGCAGATGCCGGTCGGTGGGCGGGTTGCCGTCCTCGTCACGCTGCTCGAGTAGCAGGGCGAGCATCGAGTCGCCGCCGGGGTCCGCACGCCGCCGGGCGAGAAGCTCGAACAGCAACGCGTCGAAGCGCTCGACCGCCGCGCGAAACCGTCCCCACGGGCTGCGCGGTCCGAGATCGCGTTGGACGAGCGCTAGGGAGAGCATCCGCGGGAGCGAGCGAACCCCGCCGAGCGTGTCCTCGATGACGTCGCGCAGCGGCGCGATCTCCGGCTCTCCACGGGCGCCGAACACGACCCGCAGGATGATCTCGAGCGTCAGCTGACGCATCCGCTCGAGGGCGATCACCCGACCGCTCCAGGTACTCAGCTCCTCCCGGGCGAGGCCGGCGATGAGCGGCGCCAACGCGCGCATTCGCTCCCCGTGAAACGGAGTCTGCAGGAGGCGCCGCTCGCGCAGATGCTCCGGCCCGTCGAGCAACAGGATCGAGTACGGGCCGGCGAACGGCCGCAGGGGTTCCCAACTCTGGCCGGCGGGAGCGGTCTCCGGATCCAGATGGAACACGTCCCGTACGGCGTCGGGACCCGAGAACAGCACCATCGGCTGCTCGGTCCAATACGTGCGGATCGTGACCGGATCGCCGAAACGGTCATGAATGCGACGCAGGAACGCCGCCGGCCGCGCCATCCACGCGATCGTCTGCCACGGGGCGGGAGCGCGCGGGCCAGGAGGCAAATCCATGGTGGCGATCGTACGCAAGGCGTGCAGCTCGATTCAGATGCCACTGCCCGGCTCGCTCCGACCGTGATCCCGGGCGTCTGTTAAGAGCTGGTAATGCATATGATGAGGACGTGGGGGTAAGGCGCGTTTTGCCTATGCTCAGCCGCAGGCACCCGGCGAGCAGCTTGCTGGTTATCGGCGCCCACGGCAGCGAATGAGTGCCCCTAATCCCCAGCCGCGTGAGAGCAGCATCCCCGACGCACCGGCAGCAGGCCGCCGGCGTCGCTTCTGGCATCTTGCGCTGGCGGCGGGACTCTCGATCATGGCGCTGGTCGCCGTGTCGAGCACCGTGCTGTTCGCACTGCCCGACCATGACCGCGCCGCCGCAAAACCAAGGGGCGAGGTCAAACCACGGCCGGCACGGATCCCCCACACGCACCGTGCCGGCACCCCGGGGCGGGCGGAGGTGAGCGTCGGCTCGCCGCTCAGAACCACAAGCGTCCCTCGCTCATTCCTCGGCCTCTCGACCGAGTATTGGGCGCTGCCGGTCTACGAGCGCCAGATCTCGCTGTTGGAGCGGGTGCTGTCGGTGCTTCACGTTCCTGGCAACGGACGGTTCTTGCTGCGGATCGGTGGCGATTCGGCGGATCACACTTTCTGGGAGCCCAGAGAGCGGACCACGCCGCCCTGGCTCTACGCACTGACCCCGCCGCAGTTGCGACAGATCAGAACGCTGGTGCGGCGGGCGCATCTCCGAGTGATCCTCGACATGAACCTGATCACCGGCTCGCCTCTCGAGGCCGCTCGTCTGGCGCGCGCGGCGGAGGAGGCTCTGCCTCGCCGGAGCATTGTCGGCTTCGAGATCGGTAACGAGCCGGACATCTACAGTCGTCGAGATTGGTTGGCGGCCCTGTCGGAAACCCCATTGCGCGCCGGGTTCCTGCGCAAGGAGCTCTCAACCGCCACCTACATACACGACTTCGAGTCTTACAGCCGGGCGCTGCGGCGGTTCGCGCCGGGCGTGCCGCTCGAAGGACCAGCGCTGGCGAATCCGGTGCGCGACGTGGATTGGATTTCGAGGCTGCTCGCCAGCCCCCACGCTGGGCTGCGCATCGTGACCGCCCACCGCTATCTGTTCTCGGCCTGCGCCGCCCGCCACTCTCCGGGCTATCCGACGATCGCGCGCCTGCTTGGCGAGCACGCCACCGCGGGTATTGCTCGCCGGCTCGAACCGGCGGTGAATGATGCCCACCGGGCGGGACTCAAATTCCGCCTCACCGAGCTGAACTCCGTCGCATGTCGGGGGGTCCCGGGTATCAGCGACGCGTTTGCGACCGCTTTGTGGGCGCCAGACGTGCTGTTCGAACTGCTGCGAGCCGGCGTCGACGGCGTCAACGTGCACGTTCGTACGAATGCCATCAACGGAGCGTTCACGCTGAGCCGACAAGGTCTGGGCGCGAGGCCGTTGCTCTACGGCCTGATCCTGTTCGTCAAGGCGTTGAGCCCGGATCCCCGGCTGGTTCAGCTGCAGCTGAGCGCGAGCGCGTCGTTGCATCTGAAGGCGTGGGCGACGCTGGTCTCCGGCCACGTCCTGCACGTGCTGCTGATCGACAAGGGCAAACGGGGGGCGAGAGTCAGCCTGCGGCTGCCCGCGACCCGCCCGGCGAGGGTCGAGCGCCTGCTCGCGCCTTCGCCCAGGTCGATTTCCGGGGAGACGCTCGCCGGCCAACAACTAGGCCGCGACGGCCGCTGGCACGGCCGGCTCGTGATCCAGACGATCACCCGGACCGCCCATGGTTACCGGGTGCTGGTCCCGCCGGCGAGCGCGGCCCTCGTGAGCGTGCGGCTCGGCCCGGGTGGGCACGGACGCCACACGGCCAGGCGGCGCGCCAGGACGCCTCGTTGAGCTGCTCGCACAGCCCGAGTCAATGCGAGCACGAGGGCCGCTTGACCGAAGGGGTAGGTTGATGCACAGGGCGGCTCGCGAGCTCCGCCACCGGTCCGCCTGCTTAGCGACAGAAAGTGAGCTGATGCGAGATGGCGCAGTCTGAGAGCCGGGGCAGCAACTCGAGCACCGAGGCCGGCGGCGAGCCACCTCAGGGCGCCGACAGCGGTCCGGCCAAGCCGGAGCGGGAGACCCGAACCGTCACGGGCCATCCGGAGGCCTACACGATGAGGGACCGCGATGCCAGGTCGAGCGCCGGGGAGAGCCCTACAGAGCAGGATGAGCAGCGTTCAGGATCGCGGTTTCAGAGCAAGCGAGCGACCCCCGCCGAGCGCGAGCGAATCGTTACAGGAGCGCGAGAGATCCGGTTCCCGGTCACGCTGCGCGGCTACGAGCGGGTCGCGGTCGATCGTTACGTGCGGGAGGTCAATCGGCTGATCGCCGAGCTCGAGATCTCCTCCTCGCCCGAGTCCGCGGTCAGGCATGCGCTCGACGAAGTCAGCGAGGAGACGCGGGAGATCCTCCAGCGGGCTCATCAATCGGCCGAGGAGTTGACGGCCCGCTCACGGGCCAAGGCTGACGACAGGCTCCAGCAGGCCGAGGACGAGGGACAGGAGCTGCGGGAATCGAGCCAGCGCGAAGCTGAGGAGACCCGCGAGCGCGCTGCGACCGACGCGGCCGAGACGCGCGAGCGCGCAGCCGCCGAGGCAACCGAGCTCCGGGAAACGGCCGCCGCGGAGGCGCGCGAGCTCCGGGAGACGGCCGCCGCGGAGGCGCGCGAGCTTCGCGAGGCAGCCACGCGAGAGTCAGAGCAGCTCCGTCAGACCGCCTCCCAGGATGCGCAACGGCTGCGCTCGACGGCGCAGCGCGAAGCCGACGAGCTGCGGACGAGGTCCCGCCGCGACGCCGAGGAGATGATCGAGGACGCCGAGACGCGGGCTCGAGAGCTCACCCACAGCGCGGAGACGATCTGGCGCGAGCGCCGGCGCCTGATCGAGGACATGCGAGGCGTGGGCGAGCAGCTCGTGGCCCTCGGTGAGGCCGAGTCAAAGCGCTTCCCGCGGTTCTCCGAGGACATCGCGCAGGCTCTCGACCCCTCGCGGGGTCGGCCACCGGGTCCGGGCGACCCTGTGGGGCGGGACGAGTCGGCGGGACCGGGTGAGCATGCCGGGTCTGGAGCGCCGGCTCCCTCAGTGTCGATCGATCCGTAGCACAAGGCGTTAGTCAGGCGCTAGCCGCTCGGTGCGATGCCCGTAGCGATCCTCACCGGATCTGATTCGGGGATCGGGAAAGCGACCGCGGTCGCACTCGCGGCGCGCGGGATGGATTTGGGCATCACCTGGCACAGCGACGAGCAGGGCGCCCAGGGCACCGCTGCGGAGATTCGCGAGCAGGGCCGCCGCGCGGAGCTGCGATACGTCGATCTGAGCGACGCCCCCGAGGGAGCCCGGGTCGTCGCAGAGCTGGCCGGCGCGTTGGGCGGCGTGGACGTGCTGGTCAACAACGCGGGAATCGGCGCGTCGAGTCCGTTTCTCGAGGTTTCGCTGGAAGACTGGCGCCGCGTGCTGGAGGTGGACCTCACCGCCCCCTTCACCGCCGCCCAGGAGGCGGCACGATGGATGGTGGCGGCAGGGGTCCGGGGGCGGATCGTGAACGTGACGAGCGTCCACGAGCGCGTTCCGCTCGAAGGCTCGAGCGCGTACTGCGCGGCAAAGGGTGGCCTCGGTCTGCTGACGAAGGTGATGGCGCTGGAGCTCGCCGAGTACGGCATCACGGTAAATGCCGTGGCGCCGGGCGAGATCGCGACGCCGATGACCGGCGCCCATGACCAGGATCCCCGGACGATCGCGCGTCCGGGAATTCCCGCCGGCAGGCCTGGCCACGCCCGCGAGATTGCCGCCGCGATCGCATTCCTGGCCTCGCCCGAGGCGAGCTACGTGACGGGCGAATCGTTCGTGGTCGACGGCGGCCTGCTGCTGATGGCCGCGACGTACAACCAGCGGTTCTCCTGAGCTCCAGCTGACCGGTCCCCCGGGACGAGCGCGGTCAGGCCTCGTTGGCGTAGGTGCCGACGAGCCGGGCCTGCTCGATCACGTGATCCTCGATCTGCTTGAGCAACACCTCGCGGTCGAGCCCGGGCGGGAGTTCCAGATCCTCGTCGAGCGCGTAGATCCAGAAGTAATAGTGATGGGTACCGTGGCCGGAGGGAGGCGCGGGACCGTTGTAGCCCCGGTTGCCGAGCGAGTTCGTTCCGTGGGTCACATCGCCACCGCCTTCCGGCAGGCCGGTGGCATCGCCCGGGATTCCGTAAGCCACCCAGTGTGTGAAACCGTCGACCAGCGGCGCATCGGGATCGTGGACCACGACCACGAGCGCGGCCGTCCCGTCCGGGACGCCCGACCATTCGAGGGCCGGAGCCACGTCTTCGCCGTCGCTCGAGTGGCGCGGCGGAATCCGCTCGTGGTGGTGAAAGGCAGGGCTGCGGAGCTTGAGATCGGCGACGTTGAGCTTCTGTGGCATCGTCATGCCCTACCCCGAGACAGCGCAGATGTATCGTCGGGCAAGTGAGCCGTCGCGCTTGGCTGGCATTCGCCGCGATGTCCGTGATCTGGGGCGTCCCGTATCTGTTCATCAAGATCGCGGTCCGAGGTGGCTTGACCCCATCGATGCTGGCCTGGGGACGGGTGTCGCTGGCTGCGGCGGTGCTACTGACGCTGGCCTGGCGGGCGGGGACGCTCGGCGCGGTGCGGGGCCGCTGGCGGTGGCTGCTCGTCTACGCGGTGGCGGAGATCTCGATTCCCTTCCCCCTGATCGCGGCCGGCGAGGAGCACGTGGCGTCGTCGTTGACGGCGATCATCATCGCGTCGGTGCCGCTGATCGCAGCCCTCCTGGCGCTGCGCTTCGATGCCGCGGAGCGCCCCACCCCGTTGCGGGCCGCTGGCCTGATGATCGGGTTCGGTGGCGTGATCGCGCTGGTTGGAATCGATATCGCCGGACGGGTTGACGAGCTCCTCGGGACGGCCGCGATCTTGGTCGCCGCGGTTGGCTACGCGATCGGGCCGATGGTCATCAAGCACCGGATGGGCGGACTCGATCCGCGGGCGATGATGGGGGTGAGCCTGGCGATCGCCTCGGTCGTGCTGGCTCCGTTTGCATTCGCTGACATGCCACGCAGGATGCCGACCGCCGGGGCCCTCGTGTCGGTCGTCGTCCTGGGTTTGCTCTGTACCGCCCTCGCGTTCGTGATCTTCGCGATCCTCATCCGCGAGGCTGGTACCAGCCGCGCCACCGTGATCACGTATATCAATCCGGTCGTGGCGGTGGCGCTCGGGGTGACGCTGCTCGGCGAGCAGCCCGGAGCGGGTGCCGTCGCCGGGCTGCTGCTGATCCTTGCCGGATCGTGGCTTTCGACCGGTGGCCGGCTGCCACCTCCCTTGAGCCGGTGGTACGCGCGTGCGCACCGCTCCCGGCGGGCCACGCTCACGGAGACCCGCTGCGCATCTGGGATCGTTCACGCCGTTGAGCGCCTGAAAGCCCACCCGGTCCGCGGATCCCGCTAGGATCGCGCCCTTCGCTCAACTGGCTCGTGCAGCGCAGCGGCGGCGTTCAGTTGACGCGATCGCTTGTATG
Organism: uncultured Solirubrobacterales bacterium; assembly: GCA_963799745.1. Taxonomy (GTDB): domain Bacteria; phylum Actinomycetota; class Thermoleophilia; order Solirubrobacterales; family Solirubrobacteraceae; genus Palsa-465. The sequence continues at coordinate 470,571 of CAWCYH010000004.1, forward strand.
AGCCGCCGCTACGCCTGGGAAACCAGCACTAGGAGCCACCTTGGGATCAACTTTCTCCTCCCCGCCGGCCGTGCACGTACGTCCGGTGTCAATGCCCCTGGTTGACCGGATTGCCAGTGGCGTGGTGACGGCAGTTCCGCCGATCATGGTCGCGATCGGCATGTGGTTTGGCTGGATGGGGAATCTGCTGCGCTGGCAGGACATCCTGATCCTCGTCGTCTGCTACGTCGGGATCGGGGCCGGCGTGACAGTCGGCTTTCACCGTTTGCTCACGCATCGCAGCTTCAAGTGCAATCGGTGGTTGCGGGCCGGGTTCGCGGCGCTCGGCTCGGCCGCGGCGGAAGGTCCCGTGATCGACTGGGTCGCGACCCATCGCAAACATCATCAGTTCTCCGACGTCCACGGCGACCCGCACAGCCCGCACGTCGGCCACGGCAGTGGGTGGTCGGGGGCGATGCGTGGCTTGCTGCACGCTCATATCGGGTGGGTGTTCAGCGACATGGAGGTGGCCGACGAGCAGCGCTACGCGAAGGACCTGCTCGCCGATCCTCTGATCCGGTTCATCGACCGCACCTTCGTCCTGTGGGTGGTGGCTGGATTGGCGGCGGCATTCGGTCTCGGCGTCGCCCTGAGCGGATCGGTGCTCGGCGGTCTCACGGCGCTGCTGTGGGGAGGCGCGGCCCGGATCTTCTTCCTGCACCACGCCACCTTCAGCATCAACTCGCTGTGTCACTTCTTCGGCAAACGCGACTATGACACCGACGACGAATCGCGGAACCTGGCATGGCTTGCGATTCCGACCTGGGGAGAGGCCTGGCACAACAACCACCACGCGTTCCCGACCTCTTACCGGCATGGCCTGCGCCGCTGGCAGATCGACCCGTCCGCCGCGATCATCCGTGCGCTGGAGGTGACTGGCCTCGCGTGGGAAGTGGTGCGAGTGGACTCGGGGCGGCAGGAGCGCAAGGCACTCGCACATCGGGCTTAGGCGCAGTGCTGGCCCGCACCGAGCCGCTTCGGCGGGAGCTGTCGAGCACATTCCCGGCGCGGCCGTTCGCGCTCCGCTTCTGGGACGGGACCGAGGTCCCGGCAACCGAATCGCCCGCGCCGACCTTCACGTTCCGATCGCCCGATGCGCTCGCCCACGTCGTGCGGGCGCCGGGAGAACTCGGGCTGGGCCGGGCGTACGTCGCAGGGTTGATCGAGGTCGACGATCTCGAGGCGGCGCTGCTAATGGTCGACACCTTCAAGCCACCGCCGCTGTCGCTTCGGCGGCGGGCTCGTCTCGGTCTCGCATTGGTGCGTGCCTGCGGGCTGGTGGTGCCCCCGCGCCGGCCGGCCACCGAGCTGCGGCTGCGTGGCGAGCGCCATACCGTGGCCCGCGATCGCCGGGCGGTTCGCCATCACTACGACGTCGGCAATGACTTCTTCGCGCTCTTCTTGGACCGCTCGATGACCTACAGCTGCGCGCTGTTCTCGCGCGGCGCGGTGACGCTCGAGGAGGCTCAGGAGGCCAAGCTCGAGCTCGTCTGTACCAAGCTCGCCCTGAAGCGCGGTGAGCGCGTTCTGGATGTCGGCTGTGGATGGGGCAGCTTCGCCGTGCACGCCGCATCGCGCTACGGAGTGCGGGTCCTCGGGGTGACGCTGTCCGAGCCCCAGGCACAAATGGGCCGTGAACGAGCCAGCGCGGCGGGGGTGGCGGACCTGGTCGAGATCCGCGTCGCCGACTATCGCGAGGTGGCGGACGGGCCGTTCGACGCGATCACCAGCATCGGGATGGTCGAGCACGTGGGGGCGGAGCGGATCGACCTCTACGCCAGCAGGCTGGCCGCTCTGCTGCGCCCCGGCGGGAGACTTCTCAATCACGGAATTGCGAAGCTCAAGGACTTCGACGACCCCGACGAGGGCCCGTTCTCCGAGCGGTTCGTGTTCCCCGACGGAGTCCCGCTGCCGCTCTCGCGAATCGAGCTCGCGCTCGAGCGCGCGGGGTTGGTGACGACCCATGTCGAGGGGCTTGCGGACGACTATGCGCAGACGCTTCGTCACTGGATCGACCGGTTCGATTCCCGCTACGAGGAGGCGGTTCGGCTCGCCGGCGAGGAACGGGCGAGGATCTGGCGGTTGTACCTGCGGGCGGCGCGACTGGGGTTCCAGACCGGCTGGGCCTCGATCTACCAGGTGCTCGCTCAGCGCCCTTGATCCGGGCACGCACGTCGGTTGCGACACCTCCAATTGCGGCGTCTGCACGGTTCACCCGGAGGGCCGCGCCGTTCACCCGCGGCACGCGGGCGGCGATCCTCCACGCCGACGAGTTGCTCGCAGGCAATACCCTGGGTCACTGGAACACCTTGCTGAAACGCTGGAGGAGATGTGAAAGACGTCGTTGAGGAGATGAGCGCCTGGTCTGAGCACGGCGAGCTGATCGCGCTCGCGACGGTGATCGACGTGCAGCGCTCAGCGCCGCGCCCGCCGGGAGCAAAGATGGCGATCAGCCAGCGAGGCGAGATTGCCGGCGCGGTCTCGGGCGGCTGCGTCGAGGCGGCCGTTGTCGAGATCGCCGAGCAGGTGCTCGGCGGAGCGGCGCCGCGCCTGCAGCATTTCGGCATCGCGGACTCCGACGCCTGGGACGTGGGCCTGCCGTGCGGAGGCGAGATCGACGTCTGGGTTCAGACCTACCAGCTCGGACGCTTCGCGCAGATCGCCCAGGAAGGCGGCCGCGCCGCCGAGGTGACGCTGCTCGAAGGCGCTGCTCCGGGAGCGAAGCTGCTCGTCGAGGCCGACGGCGCGCGCTCGGGGACGCTCGGCGCGCCCGAGCTCGACGACGAGGCGGTCCGAGCCGCGAGCGAGCTGCTGTGGGCGGAGCGATCCGAGCGCCGCGGCCCGCTGTTCATTGACGTGGTGGCGCCCGCTCCGCGGCTGATCCTGTTCGGCGCCGTCGACATCGCGGCGCATCTGTGCGCGCTGGCGCGGGTGGCCGGGTGGAGGCCCTACGTCGTCGATCCGCGGGCGCGGTTCGCCACGCCGGAGCGGTTCCCCGATGCCGAGGAGGTGATCGCGGCGTGGCCCGAAGAGGCGTTCGCGCGGATCGGTGGGATCGATCGGGCGACCTCGATCGCCGTCCTGACCCACGATCCGAAGCTCGACGACGCCGCCCTGATGATCGCCCTGCGGTCCCCGGCGCGGTTCGTCGGCGCGATGGGGTCCCGACGCGCCCAGGCAATACGGCGCGAGCGGCTGGTGGACGCCGGTTTCACCGATGAGGAGCTCGAACGGCTGGCTGCGCCACTGGGCCTCGACCTCGGCGCGATCAGCGCAGAGGAGACCGCGCTCTCGATCCTCGCCGAGGTGGTGGCGGCACGCCATGACCGCGACGGCGGGCGCCTGGCGAGCGCGCGGGGCCGGATCCACAAGGTGCCGGCCTGATTGCCGGGTTGATCCTCGCCGCCGGGTCCGGCACCCGCTTCGGGTCCGAGCACAAGTTGTTGGCTTCGCTGAGTGGGCGGCCGCTGCTCGAGCATGCGATTCGCGCCCAGTGCCAGGTCCCCGACCTGGAGCGCGTGGTGGTGGCGCTGGGAGCGGGGGCGGCTGAATTGATCACGCGGGTCCAGTTCGGGCGCGCCGAGCCCGTGGTCTGCTCTGACTGGGAAGCGGGGCAAGCCGCCTCGCTGCGGTGCGGCGTGGCCGCGCTGAGCGGTGCCGAGAAGGTCGTCGTGACGCTCGGTGACGAGCCCCTGATCACCGCGGAGGTCGTGGCGCTGTTCGTCGATCAGCCGGGCGGCACCCGCGCCGTCTATCACGGCCGTCCCGGCCATCCGGCCGTGCTCGGCCCCCAGCAGCTGCAGGCGCTGGCCCGGCTGAGCGGCGATCGCGGGGCTCGTGAACTGCTGAGAGGGCGTGAGATCGAATGCTCTGAGCTGTGCTCGGGGCAAGACGTCGACACCCCCCAAGACCTGGAGGCGATTCGCCATGAAGCCAGAGCAGTCCTCTGACATCGCCGGTTTGCGCCTCGCTACCGCGGGACGTTAACCTGGTCAGCGCGTCGATGAGCGACCAGGCCGACAAGGCAAGGCGGTTCCTGGCCCTCCACCATCAGGAGCGGCCGCTGCTGATTCCAAATCCGTGGGATGCGGGCTCCGCGAAGCTGCTGGCCTCGCTGGGATTCGACGCATTGGCGACGACCAGCAGCGGATACGCCGCGACGCTCGGTCGACTCGACGGGTCGGTCACGCGCGAGGAGGCCCTTGGACACGCCGCGACGATCGTCGCGGCGACGGAGCTGCCCGTCTCCGCGGATCTCGAGAACGGGTTCGCCGACGATCCGGCGGGGGTGGCGGAGACGATCGGGCTCGCGCTCGAGGCGGGTCTGACGGGATGCTCGGTCGAGGACTTCAGTGGTGAGAAGGCCAACCCGCTCTACGAGTTCGAGTTCGCGGCGCAGCGGGTCGCCGCCGCAGCCGAGGTGGCCCATCGCGGTCCCGTTCACCTGGTGCTGACCGCCCGCGCCGAGAACCATATCCGCGGCCACCCCGACCTCGAGGACACGATATCCCGCCTGCAGGCCTACGAGGAGGCGGGCGCCGACGTGCTCTACGCGCCCGGCCTCGCCACCGCCGAGGAGATCCGGGCCGTCGTCCAAGCTGTCGGCCTGCCGCTGAACGTGCTGGCACTGCCAGGCCTGCCGCCGGTGGCGGAGCTCGCCGAGCTCGGCGTCAAGCGGATTTCGGTCGGTGGCGCGTTTGCGTTCAACTCCGTGGGAGCGCTGGTCGAGGCGGCCCAGGAGCTGGCCGAGCAGGGCACGTACGGCTTCACCGAACGCGCGAAGCGCGGTGGGCGAGCCGCACGGTCGGCGTTTGACGTCAGCTCCCCGTGAATGCGGGGTCGCGCTTCTCGACGAACGCCGCGGTGCCCTCGATGAAGTCGTGGCTGCGCCCCAGCGCGTGCTGGAGCTCGGCCTCGAGCTCCAGCTGACCGTCGAGGTCGCCGTAGATGGATCTGTTCAGCGCCCGTTTCGAGCTCGCATAGGAGCGGGTCGGGCCCGCAGCCAACCGCTGGACGAGCGCATCGGCCTCCGCGATCAGCTGGCCGTCGGGGTACACCCAGTTGACCAGGCCCCACTCGAGGGCCTGCGGCGCTGGCACCCGCTCGCCGAGGAGGGCCATCTGGAACGCTCTCGCCTTGCCGACGGCCGGTGGCACGAACGCGGTCGAGCCGCCATCGGGCATCAAGCCGATGTTCACGAACGCCAGCCCGAAGAAGGCGGACTCCGCCGCCATGACGAGATCGCACGCCAGCGCCAGGGAACAGCCGATGCCGACCGCGGGGCCGTTGACGGCCGCCACCACGGGCTTGGGCAGTCGCCGGATCCCGGCGATGACCGGATGGTAGATGTCGTGCAGCTCGGTCCTGATGTCGGGCCTGCCGTCCTCGGCGGGATCGAAGCCGGCCTTCAGATCGGCACCCGAGGAGAACCCGCGGCCGGCGCCGGTGACCAGCACGGCCCGCACCGAGTCCTGCGCCGCCTCCTGCTCGACCACCTGCCGCAGCTCCCGGCCGAACTCGGCGATCCAGGCGTTCAGGGTCGCAGGCCGGTTCAGGGTCAACCTGCCAACCGCGCCCGACTGCTCCCAGATGACGGTCTCGTAGCTCAACCCGCTGCTCTCCGATTCAGCCTCGCCGCCAGCTTCGTCCGCGCGTTGAACGCGCCCTTCAGCGCCTTGTCGGCCGTCGATCCGTCAGGAGGCATCAGCCCCATCTGGCGGGCGTACTGCATCTGATCGAAGACGACGAAGTTCGACACGACCGCGCCGTCGCGGATGACGAAGTGGTCGATGCCGTCGATCTCGACCCGCTTGTGGGTCGGCTCGAGCCCCTGGGCCGGACCCTCGTGCGTGCCGGTCAGGCGCCAGTGGACGAACACGTCCTCACCCTGCGCGGCGATCGTCCGCACTTCCATGTGAAAGTCCGGGAGCGCCGCAAAGGCGTCTTCGAAGTACCGGGCGATCTGCTCGGCCCCGTGGCAGGTGCGGTCGGGAAAGCGCTCCACGGTCGCGTCGGTCCAGAACTGCTTGAGCGGCGCGACGTCGTGCTCGTTGAGCTTCTCGAACGCCCAGCTGATCAGCTCGGCGTTGGTGAGGTTGGAGGGAGGACTCGTGGTGGTCATTGGGGCATCATCCCACGGGGACCGTGGCACCGTCTGAGGGCCATCGGTCCGACTCACAGCTGGGCGGCCAGCAGCCGCCGTTCGCTACGCGTCGCCCAGTCGACGTCGCCGAAGCGCCGGCGGAGCGCCGCGGCGCTGCGCTCGTAGTCGTAGGCGACGCGGCGAAGCTCCACGGCGCGATCCTCGAAGACCACGGCATAGGCTGCGCGCGTATCACCGTCGAGCGGCATCCCGACGCTGCCGGGGTTGATCAGCTCGACGCCGTCCTCGCGCTGGCGGTGAAACTGCAGGTGCGTGTGCCCGAACACGACCCGGCGCTCCTCAGCGCCGGCCAGCAACTGATCGTCCCGCTCGCCCGGATCCGGCATGAACGACTCGAGATCCGACTTCGGAGAGGCGTGGCAGTAGCGGGTGCCGCCGATCACCACCTGGTCTTGCAGGGCGCCGAGCTCGGCGACCGCATCTGCTCCCAATGCGGTCCGGCAGTCGGCGATCGCCCGTTGGAGCAGCTCGTCCGGATCGGCCTGATCGGGGAACGCACACCAGCGGTCGACGTTGCCGCGGATCCAGGTGGCGTTCGAAAGCTCGCGGAGGGCGTGGAGCGTCTCCGCCGGCCACGGCCCGAACAGCGCGTAGTCCCCGCCGAGCAAAAACCGGTTGGCGCCGAAGGCGCCAACCTCCTCCAGAACCGCTTCGAGCGCGGGCAGGTTCCCATGGACGTCATACAGAAGGGCCAGCGCCGGCACACTTCAGTAATACCATCGACGCCGTGGAGGTGGTAGGCCCGACGCTCACGCTGCGCTACGCGAGTGGCGAGGATGCACCCGCCCTGTTCGAGCTCGGTGCCGACCCGGAGGTAACCCGGTTCTTCTCGTGGGGCCCGTACACGAGAGTCGAGGAGCCGGAGGCCTACATCGAGGGACTGGCCGGCGAACGGGAACGTGGCGAGCGGCTCGACTTCCTGATCGTCCATCGACGTCGCGGGCCGCTTGGCGTGACCGGGATCTCCGAGCTGGCCCGGCGCGACCGGCGTGCGGTCGTTGGCACCTGGCTCGGGCGCGCGCACTGGGGCAGTGGCGCCAACGCGGAGTCGAAGGCGCTGATCGCCCGCCTGGCGTTCGAGGTGCTGGGGATCGAGCGGCTGGGCGCATATTCAGACCTCGACAACCCCCGCTCGCAGGCCGCGCTGGCTCGGCTCGGCTTCAGCCATGAGGGGGTGCTCCGGCGCTGGCACCGCCACGGCCAGCGCGTGCACGACGTGATCCTCTACTCGTGGCTGAAGGAGGAGTGGGAGCGCTCGCCGCTGGCCGAGGTCTCGGTCGAGGTCCGCGGCGACCCGCCGCCAGCGTTCATCTGCTCGGCCGGCAGCGGCGCCAGCCCCAGCGCCGGCGCCGGCGAAAGCGCCGGCCCGAGCGCCGGCGAAAGCGCCGGCCCCAGCGCCGGCATCAACTCCGTCGCTGCTCCCAGCTGAAGCCGCGGACCGCGAGCCAGATCCCGAGCGCGCCCCAGACCGCGATCACGCCCAGGTCGCTGAGGTTCGTCCGCAGCGAGGTGCCCCTGACGATCGCGCCGGAGAGACCGTGAATCAGCGGGTAGAGCGGCAGCGCCTCGGCGATCGTGCGTAGGAACGCGGGTGCGCTGCTGGAGTCGAACACGTAGAACGACACGAACACCACGGGCAGGAACACCGCGTTGACGTACGCGGCGGTCGACTCGAAGTTTGGGATCGCGTGCGCGAAGGCGACGCCGAGCGCCGCGAAGCAGACGACTCCGGCGATCACGAACACGACCAGCTCGAGCCAGTCCTTCGGCCATCCGATCCCGAAGAACACGCGGCCGGCGACCACGACGATCACGATCTGCAGCGCGGTATTGGTGACGGCGTTGGCGGCGACCCCGCCGAAGTAGGAGATCGTCGGTAGCGGCGTGCCGCGAATCCGCTTGAGCACACCGCGCTCGCGCAGGAACACGATGTTGTAGGAAAGCGCGGTGAACGTCGTCGACATGACACTCATTCCGGCGATCGATGGCACGAGCTTGTTCAGCTGGTTCTGGTTGCCGTTGAGGATGACTCCCCCGGCCGCCAAAAACAGCAGCGGCAACAGGAAATTGAAGAAGGCGGCGCTCGGATTGCGCCAGAACAGTCGGCGCTCCAGCCGATACTGGCGCCAGGCGAGTGACGCGACGTCAGGCATCATCGGCTCCTTCGGTCAGCTCGAGATACACATCCTCGAGCGTCGGCCGGGTGACCGTCAGCCCCTCGAGGCGCTCGCCGCGCGCCAGCGCGGCCCCGGTCAGCTCGTGCAGGAGCGTCGTGGGATCGTCGGTTTCTCGCTCGATTGTCTCCCCGCCACCGTTGCGGAAGGCCACCCGGTACGGGGCCGTGCCGGAGCTCGCCCCGAGTTCTTGGGGGGCTCCCACGACGGCGATCCGCCCGTCCTTGATGATCGCGACGCGATCGGCCAGGGCTTGCGCCTCGTCGAGGTAGTGAGTGGTCAGCAGGACCGTCTTGCCGAGGCTCTTGAGCGAACGGATCGTGTCCCAGGCGTTGCGCCGCGCGGCCGGATCGAACCCGGTGGTCGGCTCGTCGAGGAAGATCAGCTCCGGGTCACCGACAAGCGCGAGCGCAAGGTCGAGCCTGCGCAGCTGACCCCCGGACAGCGTCCTCGCGAGCGCGTCCTGCTTGCCCTCCAGCCCGCTGAGTGAAATGACCTCGTCGACCGACCGTGGATGGGGGTACATGGCTCCGAAATGCGCGAGCGCCTCGCGCACCTTGATGTGGCGATAGAGGCCGCTGCTCTGGAGCACGATCCCGACCCGGGCTCGCAGCTCGCGGGAATGGTGACCGGGATCCATGCCGAGCACGCTGACCTCGCCCTCCGTCCGCGCGCGATAGCCCTCGAGCACCTCGACGGTGGTGGTCTTACCCGCTCCGTTCGGGCCGAGCAGCCCGAACACCTCACCCCGGCTCACCTCGAAATCGATCCCGCGGACCGCCTCGAACTCGCCGTAGGTCTTACGAAGTCCTCGGACCTGGATCGCTGCATCGTCCATCGATGATGATGATGCCAATGTCTGCGTACCCGATACTTTGCGCGCGGTGAAGAAAGTTCTCACGCTCCCGGCCTACCGGCGGCTGCTCGCCGCGTACACGCTCAACGAGCTGGCGTGGTCGATCGGATCGCTGACGCTGGCGCTGCTGGTCTACCGCCGCACGGGCAGCGCGGTGGGGGCGATGGCCTATTTCCTCTCCGCGCAGTTCATTCCGGCACTGATCGCGCCGGCGGTGGTGGCCAGAATCGACCAGCGTGGCGCGCGCCAGGTTCTGCCGGTGCTCTACGGCCTGGAAGCGTTCGCGTTCCTGATCCTGGCGATCCTCGTCTCGCACTTCGTGCTGGCACCGGTGCTGGTGCTCACTATCGCCGACGGGGTGCTCGCGCTGAGCGCGCGGCCGATCGCTCGCGCGGCTGCGGTCGGCGTGACCGCGCCGGCGGGGCTGCTGCGCGAGGGCAACGCATTGACCAACGCTTCGTTCTCGGTCTGCTACATGGCCGGGCCGGCGATCGGAGCGGCGGTGGTCGTTGTCGGCGGGACCGGCGCGGCGCTGTTCGTCAACAGCGTGCTGTTCGCGGCGATCGCGATCACGATCGCCACCGCGGGCGGGCTTCCTCAGTGGGCGGGACAGCCGACGGGCACCGCCGGGCGGCTTCGTGCCGCGCTCACTCATGCCCGCGCGCACCGTGGAATCAGAACGATTCTCGGCTTTCAGGTCACCGCGGTGCTGGTGTTCACGATCGCGATTCCGGTCGAGGTGGTGTTCGCGCAGGACTCGCTGCACGCCGGCACGGGCGGATACGGGGCGCTGCTTTCGGCATGGGGGGCCGGTGCCGTGCTGGGCAGCATCATCTACGCCCGCTGGCGGCGAGTGCCCTCGCACGTGTTGATCGTGGTCGGAGCGCTGTCGTTCGGAACCGGCATGCTGGTGATGGCGGTGGCCCCCACGCTGGCGGTCGCGGTGGTCGGCTCCGGGCTGGCCGGTATTGCCAACGGCGTCGAGGCGGTGGCCGTGCGCACGGAGCTCCAGGAGCAGGTCGAGCAGCGCTGGATGGCGCTGATGATGAGCCTCAACGAATCGATCTTCCAGGCGGTGCCGGGGGGCGGGATTTTGATCGGCGGGGCAATCGCGGCCGTGGCCGGGCCCCGGGTGGCGCTGGCCGTCGCCGGTGGCGGGGCGCTGCTCGTCGCGGTGGGGGCATGGTTGGTGCTGCGCGAGGAGCCCGTGCCCCCGCTCGTCGCGGGGCTCTCCGAGGAGCGTGAGGCGATGCGAGCCGGATCACGCCCAACCCCGGCGACCAGGCAGTAGCGTGCGCCGCGCCTGCATCGACATCGGCTCGAACACCACCCGGCTGCTGGTCGCAGAATGCGATGGCGAGCAGCTGCTGGAGATCCACCAGGAGCGCGCGTTCACCCGGCTCGGGCGAGGCGTCCTGTCCGATGGGGCGATCGCTCCGGGGAAGATTCCCGAGGCCGTCGAGGTTGTCGCGGCTCAGCTCCGCACCGCACGCGAGCTCGGCGCCGTTCAGATCCACGGCGTCGCCACGGCCGCGATCCGGAGAGCGAGCAACGGGCGGGCCCTGCTTGACGCGATCCAGCGCGCCTGCGGCCTCGAGATCGACGTGCTGTCCGGCGAGGAGGAGGCGCGGCTGGCGTTCCTCGGAGCCGCGCGGACGCTTGGTCATGACCCGGAGGGGAGCCTTGGCGTGGTCGATGTCGGCGGCGGCTCCTCGGAGCTGGTCGTGGGGACCGTCCCCGATCATGTCGGGTGGTGCACCTCGTTCGGCGTGGGCTCTGGCGATCTCGCCGAGCGCTACCTGCGCTCAGATCCACCCGCGGCCGAGGAGCTGGCCGCCGCACGCACTCGTGTCGCTGAGGCACTCGAGGGAATCGACGCGCCGCATCCCGCGGAGGCCGTCGCGGTCGGCGGTAGCGCGGCATCGCTGCGCAGGCTCGCCGGCCCACTGCTGGACGGCGATTCCTTCGCCCGCACGCTCGGGCTGCTCGGATCCGAGCAAGCCGGCGAGATTGCGCGGCGCTTTGCGCTGGACGTCGAACGGGTCCGTCTGCTGCCGGCTGGCCTGTTGATCCTGCAAGCCGCCTCGGAGCTGTTTGGCTCACCGCTTCAGGTCGGCCGCGGCGGCGTCCGCGAGGGCGTATTGCTGGAGGCGGGACGATGAACCGCGCGACCGTGCCGCCGCTCCCGCCGCGCGAGGCGCTGGCCGATGTCCGGGTCCGCGCTCCGACGCGCGGCAACCGCCGGCTCGAGCAGCTGCTCGACGCAGTCAACGGCGACGATCAGGTGAAGGCGTGGTGGCATGTCTCCGCCGTCAACGCCACGCGTCGGCTCGGAATGAGCGATCACTCATGGGTCCACATCCAGATCGTGCTCAACATCGGGCTGCGCCTGGCGCGGCTGCTGTTCCGCCGCGGCGTGGACCCGAGCCTCGTCGCCGACTACGGCCTCGGTGAACGCGATGCCGAGGTGGTGATCGCGGCCGGCTGCCTGTTCCATTGCGTGGGCATGTCGATCCACCGCGATGACCACGAGCGCTACAGCCTGTTCCTGACCGCCGACAAGCTCGGCTCGCTGCTCGTCCCGATCTACTCCGAGCCGGAGCGATCGATCATCGTCGCCGAGGCGCTGCACGCGATCATCGGCCATCGCCGGCAGGGGGCACCGTTCACCGTCGAGGCGGGAATCGTGCGCGTTGCCGATGCGCTCGACATGGCTCGCGGACGCTCCCGGGTCCCGTTTGAGGCCGGCCACCAGAACATCCACTCGCTGTCCGCCTACGCGATCGACGAGGTCAAGATCTCGCCCGGCCGCGACCGCGCCGTGCGGGTGGAAATCGCGATGTCGAACAGCGCCGGCATCTTCCAGGTCGACGAGCTGCTGGCGACGAAGCTGCGAGGCTCGGGGCTCGAGCAGCACATCGAGGTGATCGCGCGGATCGAGGCCGAACATGAGCAGCGCCTGATCCCCGTGTTCAGGATCTGATCGTGGCGCTGCGGTGGGCCCGACGCGGGCGGTTCAGGCGGCGTCGCAGCGGGAAGCAAGCGTCCATGGCGTCAAAGGACACGGTCACGATCACCCCGTATCGAGACGGCCCGCTGCTCGTGCGGGGGCCCGTCCGGCTCGTCGGAGCAGACGGCAAGGCGCTCGAGTGCGATCGCGATCCGATCGCTCTGTGCCGCTGCGGCAAGTCGAGGCTCAAGCCGTTGTGCGACGGCACCCACAAGCTGGTGGGCTTCCGTGCGCCGGCTAGCGGCGGCTAACGGCTTGCGCCGACAGCCAGGACCGGCTCGAGCGCGGCCGCATCCAGCGCCCGCCGCAGCGAGGTGCGTCGTTGCTCCCAGCTGCTCAGCACGTGCGAAGACCAGCGCGCGTCGAGCTCGCTGAGCGCCCGAGCGCCCCACAGGATCGAGCGGCTGAGACCGGGATCCTGACGGACCAGCCCGCCGGCCAGATCGACAGCCGCGACGTTCTCGTGGACCGCGTCGGCGATGACGTGCTCGTCGAAGAACAGGGTTGCGTCGCCGCTGTAGCCAAGCCTCCGGAGCCCGTCGCCGTAGCGCCGGTTCGGAATCGAGGAGGTCATTTCGAACAGCGCGAGGTGGCCGACGATCGCGCCACGCCAGCGGCGATGGAGGCCGAACAGCGACATCAGGTTGACCGTCGCCAGCGTGATCCCGGGGATCACCGCGAGATAGGCGCCGTAGCCGGCGTTCAGCCCGACGGCCGTCATCGCTCGGGCGAACAGCTCGGCGTGGATCCAATCGAGCCGGCCGCGGCCGTACTCATCGGTCTGGATCTCGATCAACGCCGCCTTCGGGGCTCCCGATAAGCGAGGGATCGCCCAGGAATGCGGGTCCGCTTCCTTGAGCTGGTAGGCGGAGCGGTGGACCATGAACTCCCGCACCTGCTCGACCGTCGCGTGGGCGCGGATGTAGGACGACAACGAGGGCCCGTCGGTGTCGGCGATCGCACGCAGCGCCAGATCCATGTCCTGCGCGGGAACGGATTCCTCGGTGAATGGGGTCACGCTGAGCAGCGCCCGCTCAAACCGCTGCTCGAGATCTTCCCGGAGCGCCAATAACGACGGTTCCCATTCCCAATGCTCATCGACGCCGGGCAGGCCCCGATAGTGAAGCTCGTAACAGAGGTACAGGGCGAGCTGCAGATCCTCGTCGTCGAGCGGGCGTGCGACGGACGGCAGCTCGACGCGGACGAGTTCATGCCGATCCTGGCCCAACGCCTCGAGCAGCCGCTCGCTGATCGGGCCCCTCGGTGGCGGAAGACACGGCATCTAGCACCCGCCTACCCTGCCGACGGCGCCGGGAAGCGTTCCGCCAGCCACCGCGCTACGCCCTCGACCCCGGCCTCGGCGGCGACCAGGCGCTGTGCGATCGCCCCGTTTTGACGTGCGAGCTCCGCTGCGTGACCGAGCGGCGCCGATGCGCCGAGCGCCGACGCCACCGGCTCGAGGATCTCCAGCAGCTCCTCCAGGCAGGCCCTGGTCGCCCGCGGCTGGCCGGTGTTGAGGTCGGCCATCGTCCCTTCGACGCCGTAGCGACAGGCCGACCAGCGGTTCTCGTCGATCTTCCAGCTCGGCGCCACCGGCAGCTGCTCGCCGGCGGCGTGGCGCTGACCGAGCCACGCCGTAAGCGCCTGTGCGAGCGCCGCAAGGGCAGCCGCGTCGGCGACCGTGCTCTGGCCGTCGGGAACCCGAAACTCGATCGTTCCGAACCGGCGATGGAGCCTGAGCTCCCACCACCACGTGCGCGCGTCCGGGAACGCGCCGGCCGCCGCGCCCCAGCGCAGGGTCTCCGCATAGGCCTCCCAGCTCGCGATCGGGGGAGGTGTGCCCTGCCGCGGCAGCAATTGGCCGAGCATCGGACGGACCGAGGCCAGGCCGGTGTCACGACCTTCGTAGAAGGGTGCGTTCGCGGCCAACGCGGCCAGCCACGGCAGATACGAGCGAGCGGCGTTGTAGACGGCAAGGGCACGGTCGGCGTCTGGAATTGACACGTGGACCTGCAGCGCGCAGACCAGCTGGCGGTGCGCGAGGGCACCAAAATGCCTGATCGTGTGCTCGTACTGCGGGAGCCGGTTCAGCGCTCCGGCCCCCGAGCTGAACGGGTGAACGCCGGCCGACGCGAGGCGGACCAACCCCTCGGTCCGCGCCGCCAGCGCGCGGCGTGCGTCGAGCAGCGCGGCCGCTGCGTCAGCGACGCTGGCGCAGACCGGCGTGACGATCTCGAGCTGCGAGGCCGGGAGCTCGAGCTTGAAGCGTCCGTCGCCGCCGACCTCGGCGAGCACCTCCGCTGCCCGCGGGGCCAGCTCGAATGTGCCCGGATCGAGCAGCATCAGTTCATCCTCGATCCCGACGGTGTACGGCGAGGTGCCGTCAAACGCCGCCCGCAGAGCCACCGCCGAGGGCGACTCGGGTGGGTTCGGTTCGGTCAACGTTTGCCGCTCAAGGTCTCGGGATAGGACTCCGGCGCGGTGCGACTCCTGCCCCTACCAGGCGTTTTTCAACCGCACAGCGACAGCCTCATGCTGGCCGCATATCTGGGGCGCGAGCCGATCGACCCCACAACGGCGGCGCTGGATCTGTGCACCGGCAGCGGCGTGCTGGCGGTGACCGCGGCGCTCATGGGGGCCTCGCAGGTGAGCGCCGTTGACGTTTCCCTGCGGGCCGTGCTGTCGGCGCGGATCAACGCGCGGTTGAACGGCGTGCGGGTGCGAGCGCTCCAGGGCGATCTGTTTGCGCCCGTCCGGGGGCAGCGCTTCGACCTGATCGTCTCCAACCCACCGTACGTCCCTGGTGCCGACCCACAGCTGCCCCGGCGGGGGCCGGCGCGGGCCTGGGTAGGGGGACCGGACGGGCGGGCGTTCATCGACCGGATCTGCACGAGCGCGCCCGACCACCTGAACGCCGGAGGGGTGCTGTTGCTCGTTCATTCCTCGGTCTGCGGCGAGCGCAAGACCGTCGATGCGCTTTCGCAGGGCGGTCTGGCAGCGACTGTCGTCGCTCGCCATCGAGGACCGCTGGGTCCCCGCCTGCGCGAGCGTGAGGCGTGGCTGCGAGCCCAGAGGCTGCTCGAGGGCGAGCACGAGGAGATGGTGATTGTCCGAGCGCAGGCCGGTCAGGACTACCAGTGCACGCCGCGCATCAGGTGGGCGAGCGCCACCTGCTCGGTCGAGGCGTGCTCCTCGACGCCCTTCTCGCCGCGGGCGGCGGCGGAATCCGGGAACACCTTGTAGGCCGTCGAGAGGATCTGGTCGACGGCCTTCGGGAACAGCGCGTAGGCGACCTCGCCGAAGGTCCCCAGCCTCGTGTTGATCTGCTTCGGCTTGGCTCGGATCGCCTCGCAGATCAAGTCGGCGGCCTCGTCGGGGGAAATCGTGGGGAAGCTGTCGTAGATCTTGGTCGGCGCGATCATCGGCGTGCGCACGAGCGGCATGTGGATCGTCGTGAATTGGACGTTGTCGCCGATTGTCTCGGACGCCACCACGCGCGTCCACGCGTCCAGCGCGGCCTTCGAGGCCACGTAGGCGGAGAACCGTGGCGGGCTGGTCTGGACGCCGATCGAAGAGACGTTGATGACGAGCCCCGACCGCCGCTCGCGCATGTGGGGCAGCAACCCCATGATCAGCCTGATCGTCCCGAGGTAGTTCAGCTTGATCGTCCGCTCGTAGTCGTGGAAGCGGTCGTAGGAGAGCGCCACCGAGCGCCGGATCGAGCGCCCGGCATTGTTGACGAGAATGTCGAGCGCGGGATGGTCGGCCAGCACCCGCCGGCACAGATCGTCGACCGAGTCGGGGTCGGAGAGATCGGCGGAGTAGCTGTACGCGGTGTGGGCGGGCCCCATATCTTGGATCTCGCGCCTGGCCTCCTCGAGCTTGTCGGTGCTGCGGGCCACGAGGATCGGGATCCCACCGGCCCGGGCGATCTTCATCGCGGCCGCCTTTCCGATCCCGCTCGACGCGCCGGTGATCAGCACCGTCTTGCCGTTGACCGCCCCGGCGAAGCTGCGGTCCTTGAACAGATCGGGGTCGAGATTGCGCTCCCAGTAATCCCACAGCTCGGCCGCATAGCTCTCGAGCGGGGGCACCACGATGCCGCTGCCCTCGAGCGCCCGCTCGGCGTCGCGCGTGTCGAACTCGGCGGTCAGCCCGAGGTAGGAGAGCACCTCCTCGGGGATCCCGAAGTCAGCCAGGACCGAACGCCTGACGCCCTTTGCGGCCGGGAGCGCCATCAGCATCGAGAACGTGCCCTTTGGCAGCGCCTGGATCAGCTTCGAGTCGATCCGCATCGACAGCTTCGGGGCGTGGGCCGCCTCGGCGAACGCGTTGATCACGTCTCCGGAGCGCTGGCGCCTGGGATTGCAGAGGTGAAAGACGAGGCCGTCGAGCCCCGGCTGGTGCGCGATGTGGTCCATCCCGGCGGCGACGAAGTCGACCGGGACGATGTTCGTGTAGCCGAACTCGGGGCCGATCAGCGGGAACCAACCGGGGAGGTAGTGGCGGGCCAGCTTGATCGCCGTGAAGAAGTAGTACGGCCCGTCGATCTTGTCCATCTCACCGGTGTGCGAGTTGCCGACGACGATCGAGGGCCGGTAGACGCGCCACGGCACGGCGGTCTGGCCGCGGGCGATCTTCTCGGACTCGAACTTCGTCAGGTGATAGGGGTGCTCGAGCTTCTGGCCCTCGTCGAACATGTCCTCCCGGAACAGGCCCCGGTACATGCCCGCCACCGCGATCGAGGAGGCATGATGGAAGCAGCCGACTTCGAGAGCGTTGGCAAGCGCAACCGCGTGCCGTGTGCCATCGACGTTCGCGATCCGGTTGCGCTCCTCGCCGGCAGCCATGTCATAGACCGCGGCGAGGTGGAACAAGTGGTCGATCTTCCCGGCCAGCTCGGCAACCGTCGCGTCGGGAAGACCCAGGCGGGGCTGCGTAAGATCGCCGATCACCGGCTTGATCCGTTTTGCCGCGGCGGGGACCGCCGGAGTCCATTTCTCGGCGATCAACGTCTCGAGCTTGGCGAGCGAGTCCTCGCGCACGAGCACGTAGCAGTCGCCCTCACGCCGGAGCAGCCGCTCGACCAAATGGCGCCCGATGAATCCGGTCGCACCGGTGACGAAGTACGTCATCGTCGAGACGGTGCTACCAGCCGCCGCGCCAGTCGACGTTCGCTGCCCTCCGCTTGGCGGCATCCATCTTGCTGTGCTTGCGCTTGTCCAGCCGCCACTGGATCAGGGAGAGGACCACGATCAGGACCGGGAAGAAGGCGATCGTCAAGAACATCGCGTTGGTGATCACCTTGTCGTTGGTCTCTCCGTACCAGCCCTGGCCGCCGGTGGCGGCGAGCGCGGCCGGCGCCACCATCAGCAGCGCGACCCCTACTGCCGACAGCGCGGTGAGGATCCGGAGGACGCGGCGCACGACCGCAAGCGTACCGGATGCCCCCCGCCCGTTCTACGCGACTTCGACGGGCTCGGCGGCGCTCACCGCCGCAATCGCTCGCAGCAGGACCGGGTTGTATTGCTCGGCGCGCCAGCCGACCTCGAGATGACTGACCGCGGCCTCGAACACCTGTGCGCCCGCGGCCGTCGCCAGCTCGCGCTGCTTGGCGACCGGCACGAGCTCGTCACGCGTGGTCACCACCACGGCGACCGGCGGGCGCACCGCGCCTAGCCACGGCCGTGAGTCGAAGCGGCCGAGCTCGCGCCCGGCCTCGGCCATGTCGCGAGCGGCGTGGCGCATCAGCTCGGACTGAAGCCAGACCGTCTGCTCGTCCTCGCGGATCCCCGCGCGCCGGAGGCCGGCGCGCAGCGTGCTCCGGGGTGCCAGCGACAGCAGCAGGCCAAACGCGCCCATCGTCCGAAACGTGCGGCGGCTCGGGGCGTCCTGCCAATGCTGTGCGGTGCCGCTGAGCACGAGGCCCTCGACGACATCCGGGTGATCACGCGCCACCAGCTGGGCGATTGCGCCGCCCATCGAGTACCCGACCACCACCGCGGGGGCGGCGTCCAGGGCGCGTAGCACCGCGGCCGCGTCGGCGGCGCAGTCCGCCAGGCGGAACGGGATCAGCGGACGGAGTCCTCGCCCGTGGCCGCGATGGTCGATCGCGAGCACCCGGTGCCCCGCCCGGACGAGATCCTCGTACGCGGCCCACCAGTTCAGGTCGGCGGTGGCGATCCAACCGTGCAGGAGCATCACCACGGGGCCCTCACCCCCGGTGTCACGGAGGAAGAACTCGCCGCGGTCGGGGACCCTCACCGTGCGGCCGGGCGGCATCTCGATCGGGGGCACGGGCGGCCAGGCGGGAGCGCGCATAGGCGCGATCCTACCCGTGGTTCCTACCATGACCTCCGATGGCTGTAGTGATCGCATCGGACCTCGGCAAGGACATCGCCGGCGCGCCGCTGCTCCGCGGGATCTCGTTCAAGCTCGAGCGTCGGGACCGGATGACGTTGTCGGGCCGCAACGGAGCGGGGAAGACGACGCTGCTGCGGATGCTGGCCGGCGAGGCCTCGGTCGACTTCGGAGAGCTCGTACTGGCCAGAGGGACGAAGCTCGCTCTGCACGACCAGCGCCCCCCGCGGGAGCGGAGGATCTCGCTGCGCGAGTACGTGCTGTCGGGCGCACGCGAGCTGGTCTCGATCGAGGAGGAGCTCGCGGCGCTGGAACAGAAGATGGCCGGCGGCGCCTACGACGAGCGGACGCTCGCGCGGTATGCCGAGACACAGGCGCGGCTCGAGCATGCGGGTGGCTACCGCTGGCGCGACCGGGCGCTGGCCACGCTTCACGGGTTGGGATTCAGGGATGACTCGCAGCTGGATCGGTCGCTGCAGACGTTCTCGGGAGGTGAGCTGACCCGCGCCTCGCTGGCGCGCGCGCTGGCCGGGAACCCCGACCTGCTGCTGCTCGACGAGCCCACCAACCATCTCGACATCGAGTCGCTGGAATGGCTCGAGCAACACCTCACAGGCCTCGATGCGGCGATCGTGCTGGTCGCCCACGACCGCTGGTTCCTGGAAGCGGTCGGGACCTCGGTGCTGGAGCTCGAAGCCGGGCGGGGGAGGTTCTTTCCCGGACCGTGGCATGCCTGGCGCCGCGAGCAGGCGGCTCGTGATCTCGCGCTGGGCCGGGCGATCGAGCGCCAGCAGGCGGAGATCGAGCGGCTCGAGCGGTTCGTGACCCGGTTCCGGGCGGGAACCAGAGCCCGCCAGGCGCAGTCGCGAGCCAAGAAGCTGGCCAAGATCGACCGCGTCGCACGGCCGGGGGCCGACCGAGCGGCGCTGGAGTTCGCGTTCAAGGCACCCGAGCGCAGCGGAAGAGTGGTGTTCGAGTTGAGCGAGGCGCGGATCTCGGCCGGGGACAAGGTGCTGCTCGACGACGCCGAGCTGTGGCTCGAGCGAGGCGAGCACGTCGCGCTGGTCGGCCCCAATGGCGCGGGGAAGACGACCCTGATCGAGACGCTCGCGGGCCGGCGCGAGCTGGCGGTGGGCAAGCTCCGCACCGGCCACAATGTCAAGCTCGGCTACCTCTCCCAACACGCGGACGAGGTCTCAGCCGGAACCGCGCGCACCGTGCTCGAGGCCGCGCAGCGGGCCACCGGGCTCACGCCCAACAACGCGCGCGCGCTGCTCGGGCGCTTCCTGTTCTCCGGCGAGGAGGCGGAGAAGCCCTTGGAAGGCCTGTCGGGGGGCGAGCGCAGGCGCCTGTCGCTGGCGATCCTGGTCCACTCCGGCGCGAACGTCCTGATCCTCGATGAGCCGACCAACCACCTCGACCTGGAGAGCCGGGAGGCGCTCGAGGAGGCACTGCAAGCATTCAGCGGTTCGCTGGTGCTCGTGTCCCACGATCGGGCGCTGCTCGATGCGGTGGGCACGCGCACGGTCGCGCTGGAGGACAGGCAGCTGCGCAGTTACCTCGGCGGATGGCCCGAGTACGTGCGAGTGCGCGAGGAGCGCGCCGCGAGCGATGCCGCCGCCAAGCCTCCTCCGCGGCCGAAGCGGGCTGCGAAACCCCGCAAGCCGTCGAACGCGATGGCTGGCTCCGCCGGGGCGGCCGATGTTCGTCGCCTGGAGAGCAGGATCGAGGCGGCCGAGCAGGCGCTGTGCGTGCTCGAGGACGAGCTGGCCGATCCGGCGGCCTGGGCCACGCCGCGGAAGAGCGCCGACTCGAGCGCTCGCCACGATCAGGCCAAGCGAGCCGTCGAGGAGCTCTACAGCCAGTGGGAGGCGACCGTCGGCTGAGACACGGAGGGGCGTCCTGTCCGCTTCGTACACTTCAGATCAGATGGCACCGCCAATCGATGCGGGGCGTGTCCGGGTCGCGCTCATCGACGAGGACAGCGGTCTGCTGACCGTGCTCGACAGGCGTTTCGGTTCGCTGCACTGGGAGCGCGAAGCGCTCAACTATGCGCCCGGTCCGGACCAGCTCGCCGCGCTGCGACTCCACGCGCTGGTCGTGAACCCGGCGCTGACCGGGCTCGACTACATCGAGCGGATCGGCCTCGCGCTGCCCGGTCTGGCGATGCTCGTGTGCAGCGATCCCGCGCCGGTCGCCGATCGCGTCCGCGCGCTACGGGGTGGCGCCGATGATTGGATCACCAAGCCCTGCCATCCCGAGGAGCTGGTGGCGCGCATCCAGGCGGTCCTGCGTCGACGCCGGGCCGGGGAGCTGCCGGTGGAGGAGGAAGCGATCATCGCCGGCGAGCTCGTCGTCCGGCCCGACCGCTTTGACGCGTACGTCGGCGCGGAGCCCGCGGGGCTCTCGCGCAAGGAGTACGAACTGCTCTACCAGCTCGCATCGGTCGGTGGGCGGGTGCTCGAACGTGAGGAGATCTACCAGCGGGTGTGGGGATATCTGATGGTTCGCGGCGACCGCTCGGTGGATGTGTTCGTACGAAAGCTCCGCACCAAGCTCGAACGCGCCTCGCCTGGCTGGCGCTACGTGCACACGCACTTCGGCGTGGGCTACCGGTTCGCCGCTGAGTCGGTGGCGGGCGAGGGACCGGCCGGGAGGGCTGCGACGGCCGGTGGGGCGGCGGGTGAGCCGGACGCGAGCCGGCGCGGGCCCGGCGGCGAGCAGCCGGATCTCGTCGGTACGCTTACGTCATCGAGCTCGTGAACAAGAACGTCCGCAACGTCGTGATCGTCCTGGCGCTCGCCGCGCTGCTGGTCTTGGTCCCCGGCGGGGGCAGGGGTGCAAGCGTCGCGATCCAGGCCGTGTCGCTGGCGTTTCTGGCCTCGATCGGCTGGGTTGCGTCGATCATGTACCGCCAGCATCGTCTCGAGCTGTACGCGCTCGGAGATGCCAAGCGGGCCACGTTGTACGTGGCCGCGGGAGTCGTGGCGCTGACCCTGACGGCGACATCGCGGCTGTTCAGCACCGCCGGCGGCGAGATCGCGTGGTTCGTACTGATCGGCGGGGCGATCTACGCCGCGTTCGCAGTGGTCTGGTCGGCGCGGAAGTACTGACCTGGGGCGGCCAGGCGCTGGCTGAGAAGATCGGCGGCAACGTCAGGCTCCCGCTCCGCGAGAGACGATCCGAAGCGAGGCCGTGAACAAGGAACAGCGAGAGGTACTCGCGGACTGGCTGATCGTGTTCGGAGCGGTGGGGCTGTTCGTGTCGCTGTTCCTGACCTGGAGCCACCAGTTCTCGCCCGCCTTTCTGGCCGCATGGGGCAGCTCGGCGCAGCTTCAGGGCGTTCCGCACGATCCCACCGCGTGGCAGGTGTATTCGAGCGCCGACGTGATCCTCGCGCTGTTGGCAGGGCTGCTGGCGGCCGTCGCGCTGGTCGGCAGCCGCCCAGCCCGAATCGTCGCTCTGTTAGCAGCGGCGATCGGTCTCGCCTTCACGATCCACGCCCTGAGCGTGCCCCCGACCAACGGCGCAGCGATCTTCAACCCGTTCTCGAGCCCGCCCGGCTACGTCCCGAACTCGCCGGCGGCGGGGGCGGGCGAGACGGTCGCGCTCGCCGCGCTTGGGGTGGCGATCGCCGGGCTGCTGGTCTCATTTACCGCCGACTGACTGCTTTCACCGACTGCTTTCACCAACGGACCCACGGAAATCCGGATATAGCCGGGTTTCCGGAGGCGCGACCGGGCCCGGACGGGACGCAACCTATCCTCGATTGTGAAATGTCGATCACCCCAGCCGACAGGCGCCGCGAGCTTCCGGACGAGCCCGGCGTGTACCTGTTCCGTGATGCGCGCGGGAAGGTGCTCTACGTCGGCAAGGCGAAGTCGATCCGCAAGCGGGTCGCCTCACACTTCTCCAATCCGAGCACCCGGGCGGGGCGGGACCTGGTGCCGATGATCGACCACGTCGAGGCCCTCGTGGTCCACACCGAGGCCGAGGCGCTGCTGGCCGAGCAGAACTTCATCAAGCAGTACAAGCCTCGGTTCAACATCCGCCTGCGCGACGACAAGTCCTACCCCTACATCGCGATCTCGCTGGACGAGGACTTTCCCCGGGTCTACTTCACTCGCGAGCGCCATCGCCGCGACCGCGCCTACTTCGGCCCGTTCAGCAACGCCAAGCGGGTCCGCTCGACGCTCGAAGTGCTCGGCAAGGTCTTCCTGTTCCGCTCCTGCGAAGGGCCGGAGCCGGGGCGCCGCAGCGGCTCGCCGTGCCTGGACTACTACATCAAGCGCTGCGAGGCGCCGTGTGTGGGGTACGTCAGCCGCGAGGACTACCGCCGGGGGATCGACGGCGTGATCGCCTTCCTGTCCGGCCGCTACCGGGAGATCGAGCGGGCGCTCGAACACTCGATGCAGGAGGCGTCCGCCGAGCAGCGCTTCGAGGACGCGGCGCGTGAGCGCAATCGGCTGCGCGCCGTGCGCTCGCTGCTCGAGCGCCAGCGGGTCGCCAACGAGGCCGTGGGCACGCTCGACGCGATCGCGGTGGCGGTGGCCGAGACCGAAGCCAACGCCCAGGTGTTCCAGGTCCGCGACGGGGTGCTCTCCGACCGGCAGAGCTTCTATCTCGACAACGAGGCGGGCGGGGGCATCGCGGAGGTGGCGGAGGCCTTCATCCTCCAGTACTACGCCAGCGCGATGATGGTTCCGCCGCTGCTGGTCGTCCAGCGGGAATTGGGATCCCCGCCCGCGCTGGCGCAGGCGCTGAGCGAGCGCCGCGGCGCGCCGGTGGAGATCCGGGCGGCCGAGCGCGGGGACAAGCGGCGGATCCTCGAGCTCGCCGAGCGAAACGCTCGCCTGGCCCTCGATCAGGAGAAGCTCCGCTCCGAACGCCGCCGCCAGCAGCGGGTGGAGGCGCTCGATGGACTGCAGGCGGCGCTCGGCCTCGACACGATCCCGTTGCGGATCGAGTGCTTCGACATCAGCACCCTGATGGGGACCAACACTGTCGCCTCGATGGTCGTGTTCGAGGGCGGCGCGCCGAAGAAGTCGGACTATCGGCGGTTCCGCATCTGGGGAGATCTGGGCGGAAACGGCCACGGCAACGGCGACGGCACCGGGCCGCGCCACGACGACTTCGCCGCGATGGAGGAGGTGCTGAGCCGCCGGCTGGTCCGCTGGCAGCGCCAGCGCGACGTCTCTCCGCACGACAAGGACTACGACCCCAGCTTCGCAGCGCTGCCCAACCTGATCGTGATCGACGGCGGCAAGGGCCAGCTGTCGGCAGGGCTGCGAGCGCTACAGGAGTTCCGCGAGCGCGGCGTCGTGGTCGTGGCGCTCGCCAAGCGGATCGAGGAGGTGTTCATCCCGGGCCGCGCCGCGCCGCTGGCGCTGGCCCATGACACGCCGGAGCTGCAGCTGCTCCAGCGCGTCCGCGACGAGGCCCACCGGTTCGCGATCACCCATCACCGGATCCGGCGCGACCGCGCGATGACGGCGTCGATCCTCGACGGGCTGCCGGGCGTCGGCCCCGCCCGCAAGCGCGCTCTGCTCAACCACTTCGGCTCGCCCGATGCGATCCTGGCGGCGAGTCGCGAGGAGCTCGAGGCGGTGCCGGGGATCTCGGGCAAGGTGGCGCGCGAGCTCCACCGCGAGCTCCACAAGACCGGCGTGTAGGCCGGCCAGCAGTCGATCTCGTCTGGCAGAACCGCCCTAATACGTCAGCATCGCCGCGCTGCCCGCGGGCAGATCGACCGCATACGATCCACCGAGCGGGTGGAGCGTCTCGGTCTGGGGCAGACCGGCGAGCGTGCCCGTTTGAGTCGAGTCGCCGAACGTCTGGCCGGCGAGCGTCACGCCATCGGTGGCCGCGAGGCTCGGCGCGGTCAGCCGCTCGACGCTGGCCGGACCGCTGGTCTGTGGAAGGCTCAGCTGGACCGTCACCGGCGTGGTGGGGTCCTTGTTGATCAGCACGACGCGGGTGTGTCGGTCCGGGGCGATGGTCGCCCACACCTTGACCGGCCCACCGGGGACCGTCACCGGGAGCAGGCGGGCACCGGGCGGAAACGCCTGGGCGAAGAGCAGCATCCCGTAGTACTCGGGGTGGACGAACGCCTGCCAGCCGTAGGCCGGGTTGCTGAAGGTGAACAGCTCGTAGGCAGCGTTCGGGAGACTGTGGATGTTGACGCCGTCGACCCCCACCGCGGCCAGGTTGAACAGCGCGTCGAGCACCCACAACGCCGAGGCGAACGTGTCGCTGACGCCCGCACGGCCGCCGCCGGAGACGGAGTTCATCTCGTCGACTCGAAACGGCAGACCACGACGATGGGCGATTCCGATGTAGGGGGTGAGTTGCTGGGCGAGGCCGCCGGAAGCGGTGTCGGCCAGGAGGTCGGAAATCGAGGGATAGGTGGGATTGGTCGGGTCGATGGTCGAGTTGTGCAGCGCGTAGCGGTGGATGGTGACCGTCCGCACGCTCTTCTCGGTCGAGAGGAAGCGGCTCAGGCCGGACAGCCAGGTCAGCGACGAAAACGAGGGCCCGACCAGCGGGAGCCTCGGAAGCACGGCTCGGAACCGGGAGAAGTCCTTCGTATACGCACTCAGGTTGTAGCCGCGGCTGCGCGCGTGGACCACGCGACCGCGACGGTCCCGATACCAGGCGAAGACGCCGTACAGGTCCGGCTCGTTGCCGATCTCGAGCGCGTCGATGTAGCGGCGGCCGATCCCCTGGAGGATGGCCTGCGCCTCGGTGGCGGCGAGCGCCGGACGGCCGCTCGCGAGGTTGGTCCCGAGGATCAGCTTCGCGCCGAGATCGGCTGCGAGGGCCTGGGTGGTCCGTAGCCACCCTTTGGTCAGGGGGTAGCTGATGCCGCCGCGCGGGATCACACCTCGGGTCGGCCACCACGTCCAGTCGGTGCTATCACCGCCGATTCGCAGGACCGGGGCCTGTCCAGGGGTCAGATTGCGGATCAGCTGGATCAGCACCGGATTGATCGCGAGGGGGTTGCGACCGGTGTACTGATGTAGGGCCCTGTACTCGAGCGACAGCCCCAGGAAGCCAGGCGGCATTGCCTGGCCGGTCGGGGTGGCCGCGACGGTCGCCGCCAGCGTCGACCCAGCGTCGGCCGGATGGGCCGCGACGCGCGGCCGGGCCGCGGCCTTATGAGCGTGGGAAAGGCCGGCGGCCTGAGCGAGCCCCACGGCCAGCAGCATGGCGGCCGCGGCCGCCAGGGCCTGGATCAGAGCTCGGCGGCGCTGCACGGGGAGATGGTGGCACACGGCGCCCGGCCCGGGCCCTCGCGCCTCGCGCCTCGCGCCAGCCTGCCGGTTCAGCCGGGCCCCTTCGTCGCGCCCGTCCGCCGTTACAGTCAAGCTTTGATTATGGAAGCCTCGCCATCCACGCCCTCGGACATCGAGGCCGCGCTCGCCGAGCCGGACTCGGACGACGAGGAGACGGTTTCGGCGCTCACCGACCTGGTGGTGATCACCGGGTTCTCGGGCGCCGGCAAGTCCACGGCGATGGCCGCGTTCGAGGACGAGGGCTACTTCTGCGTCGACAACCTGCCGTCGGAGATGATCCGCACGCTGGTCGACCTGTTCCGCCACCAGGGCTCGAAGGTCGCCAGGGCCGCGGTGGTCTCGGACGTCCGGGGTGGAAGCTACTTCGATGGGCTGGCGGCGATGCTGGACGACCTTCGCTCGAGCGGGGTTCGCCACCGGGTTCTGTTCCTGGAGGCCGACGAGGACACGCTCCAGACGCGCTACAAGGAGACCCGGCGCCGCCATCCCCTGACCCCTTCGGGCAGCGTCGCCGAAGGAATCGCGCGCGAGCATGCGCTGCTCGAGCCGCTGCGCGACCGGGCCGACGTCGTGATCGACACCACGGGGCTGACCGCGGCCATGCTCCGGCGCAAGCTCGCCGACGAGCTGCTGCCGACTCGCACCCCGGGTCGGCTGGCAGTGACCTTCGAGAGCTTCGGCTTCAAGTACGGGGCCGTGCGCGATCCGGATGTGATGCTCGACGTCCGGTTCCTGCCCAACCCCCATTACGAGCGCGACCTGCGTCCTCTGACCGGCACCGATTCGAGGGTCGTCGAATTCATCAACCGCGACGGCGAGCTGGAGACGTTCTACGACCGTCTTCTCCCGCTGCTCGACTACCTGCTGCCGCAGTATCTGGCCGAGGGCAAGGCCCATCTGGTGCTCGCGATCGGTTGCACGGGCGGCCGCCATCGGTCCGTGGCGATCGCCGAGCACCTGGCCGAGCGCTATCGCCCGGCTACCGAATACCTCGTCGAAGTCGTTCACCGCGACATCTCCCGCCCGGCGTGATCGACCACGTTGGCGTCGAGGTCTCCGACCTCGAACGCTCAGCACGGTTCTATGACGCGGTGTTCTTCGCGCTGGGGGCGCGGCGCGTGTTCGAGTCTTCCGGCGCCGTCGCCTACGGGATCAACGGCCCCGACGTCTGGATCGTGGTCCGGGGCCGGGCGCCGGCGCCGGGCTACGGGCACCTCGCGCTGGCGGCCAGCGGCAAGGTGGCGGTTGACGGCGCCCACCACGCGGGCCTGGCCAACGGCGGCGAGGACGATGGTCCGCCGGGGCTGCGCCCGCGCTATGGCCGCCGCTACTACGCCGCCTATCTGCGGGACCCCGACGGGCTCAGGGTGGAGGTCGTGTCCCGGAGATGAGGAGGGTTTAGGTAGATTTCGCCGTGCCGGCAAGTGAGTCGGCGTTTCGGCCGCCGAACCTGAAAGGGGAGTCGCACGCGTATGTCGGTACGGGTCGGGATCAACGGGTTCGGACGGATCGGCCGCAACGTGTTCCGCGCGGCCTATGAGCGGGGAGCCGACATCGAGTGGCTCGCGGTCAACGACCTGGTCGATCCGAAGACGATCGCTCATCTGTTGAAGTACGACTCGAACTATGGCCCGTTCCCGGGTGAGGTCGAGGCGACGGACACCGGCCTGCGGGTGCGCGGCAACGAGATCCGGGTGCTCGCCGAGCGCGACCCGGCGGCGCTCCCGTGGCAGGAGCTCGGCGCCGACGTGGTGATCGAGTCGACAGGGCTGTTCACCGACCGCGAGAATGCCTCCAAGCACCTCGAGGCCGGCGCCAAGAAGGTCGTGATCTCCGCTCCGGCGACCGATCCGGACGTGACGGTCGTGCTCGGCGTGAACTTCGACGAGGCCTACGAGCGCGACAGCCACAACGTGATCTCGAACGCCTCGTGCACGACGAACTGCTTGGCGCCGATCGCCAAGGTGCTGCACGACAGCGTCGGGATCAAGCACGGACTGATGACCACGATTCACGCCTACACCGCCGATCAGCGCCTCCAGGACATGCCCCACCGCGACCTCCGGCGAGCGCGGGCGGCCGCGATCAACCTGATTCCCGCCTCCACCGGTGCGGCGAAGGCGATCGGCGCGGTGATCCCTGAGCTGAACGGAAAGCTCCACGGCTTCGCGGTCAGGGCACCTGTCCCCACCGGCAGCGTCGTCGACCTGACCGTCGAGTGCAACCGTGACACCAGTGTCGAGGAGGTCAACGAGGCGATGAAGAGGGCCGCTCAGAGTGGTCCGCTCGAGGGGCTGCTCGAGTACACGGAGGACCCGATCGTCTCCTCCGACATCGTCAAGAACCCAGCCTCATCGATCCTCGACTCCCAGCTGACCGCCGTGATGGACGGGACGATGGTCAAGGTCGTGTCGTGGTATGACAACGAATGGGGATACTCCAACCGCGTTGCGGATCTCGTCCAGAGGCTGTTGTGAGAACGCTCGCGGAGCTGGGCGAGATCGACGGCAAGCGGGTGTTGGTGCGAGTCGATTTCAACGTACCCATCGACCACGGCGAGGTGGCCGATGACATGCGCATCCGTGCCGCGCTGCCCACGATTCAAGAGCTGCGCGACCGCGGCGCGCGGCTGATCCTGGTCTCGCATCTCGGGCGACCCAAGGACCGCGAGCCGGATCTGTCGCTGCGCCCCGCCGCCGACCGTCTCGCCGAGCTCACCGGTGCCGACGTCACGCTCGCGCCAGGCGTGGTCGGCGAGGATGTCCAGGCCTTCGCCAACAACCTCGGCGCGGGCGACGTGCTGATGCTCGAGAACGTGCGCTTCGAGCCAGGCGAGACCAAGAACGACCCACGGCTCGCCTCCGAGCTGGCCTCGCTCGCCGATGTGTATGTGAACGACGCCTTCGGCGCCGCCCATCGCGCCCACGCCTCGACCGAGGGCGTGGCCAGGCTGGTGCCCGACCACGCCGCGGGCCTGCTGCTCGAGCAGGAGGTCACCGCGCTCGCGAAGCTGCTCGAGGAACCGGCTCGCCCACTGGTCGCGGTGCTCGGCGGCGCCAAGGTGAGCGACAAGATCGCGGTGATCGACCGCTTTCGCGAGCTCGCCGACAGGATCCTGATCGGGGGTGCGATGTGCTTCCCGTTCTTCGCCGCCCAAGGCCACCAGATCGGGGCGTCGCTGTGCGCCAAGGAGGATGTCGAGCTCGCGCGGGGGATCCTCGAGGGCGCCCGTGAGACGCGCGCCGAGCTCGAGCTCCCGCGCGATCTCGTGATCGCCGAGCGGCTCGCCGCCGAGGCGGAGCCCCGGACGCTGGACGGCATCGACGTCCCCGAAGGGATGATGGGACTGGACATCGGTCCTCGGACCGCCGAGTCGTATTCGGCCACGATCGGCGGGGCCGGCACGGTGTTCTGGAACGGCCCCATGGGCGCGTTCGAGCTTGAGCCGTTCGCCGCCGGCACGCGGACCGTCGCCGAGGCCGTCGCCGAGGCTCCCGGAACCACGGTCGTCGGCGGCGGGGACTCGGCGTCGGCGCTGCGGCGGTTCGGACTGGCCGACCGGGTCACCCACCTCTCTACCGGCGGCGGCGCGTCGCTTGAGCTGATCGAGGGCAAGGCGCTGCCGGGCGTGGAGGCGCTGGCATGAGCGCAGCGAGCCCACGTACGCCGCTGATCGCCGCCAACTGGAAGATGTACAAGACAGTCGCCGAGGCCGAGGAGCTGATTCAGGCGCTGCTGCCCGAGGTCTCCACCGCGGATGGCGTCGATGTGGCGATCTGCCCCGCCTTCGTGGCGCTCCCGGCGATGGTCGACTCGACGCGCGGCTCACGCGTCGAGGTCTATGCGCAGAACATGCACCAGGCAGCTGAGGGCGCGTTCACGGGTGAGGTCTCGGCGCCGATGCTGACCGACATCGGCGTGCATGGGGTGATCCTCGGCCACTCCGAGCGCCGCGGCCTGTTCGGCGAGACCGATCGCGCCCTGCAGCTGAAGGTACCGGTGGCGCTCGAGGCCGGGCTGACGCCGATCCTGTGCGTGGGGGAGACCGAGGAGGAGCGGGAGCGAGGGGACACCGAGCGCAAGCTCCGCCATCAGGTCCAGGAGGACCTGGCCAAGCTCGAGACCGAGCAACTGGGCGAGGTGGTCATCGCCTACGAGCCGATCTGGGCGATCGGGACGGGGCGCGTGGCGACTCTCGAACAGGCCCAGGAGGCAATTGCGTTCGTGCGGGCGCTGGTGGCGGACCGCTCGCGCGAGCAGGCGGAGCGAACCCGGCTGCTGTACGGCGGCAGCGTGAAGCCCGACAACGCCGGCGAGCTGCTGGCGCTCGCGGACGTGGATGGGGCACTCGTCGGTGGGGGGAGTCTCGACTCGCGATCGTTCGCTGCGATCGTCGCCGCCGCGACGTGATGGCGCTTCCGGAGGGAGCATCGGAGCTGCCCTCCGCGTGCGCCGCGCTGATCGTGCTGGATGGATGGGGGCTCGAACCCGATGGTCCGGGTAACGCAGTGTCGCTCGCCCAGACGCCGGTGTTCGACGAGCTGTGGGGCACCTACCCGCACGCCGAGCTGACCGCCTGCGGGCGCGCGGTGGGGTTGCCGGAAGGGCAGATGGGCAACTCCGAGGTCGGACACCTGAACCTCGGCGCAGGCGCGATCGTGGTCCAGGACCTGACACGCATCGATGAGGCGGTGCGCAGCGGTCAGCTGGCGGGCAATGAGGTGCTGCGGGAGGCGTTTGCCGGCGCCGGGCGGGTCCATCTGGTTGGGCTCGTCTCCGACGGGGGCGTTCATTCCGGCTGGAGCCACCTCGAAGCCCTGATCCGCCTCGGCGCGGAGCTCGACGTGCCCGATCTCGTGCTCCACGCCTTCACCGACGGGCGCGACACACTGCCGGAGTCGGGAGCCGGATACCTGGCCACCGTGCAGGGGTGGATGGGGGACGCCGGCGCGGGCCGGATCGGGTCGGTGGTCGGACGCTACTACGCGATGGATCGCGACAAGCGCTGGGAGCGGATTCAGCTGGCCTACGACCTGCTCGTGCACGGTCGCGCCGAGCACCGGGCGCAGACGGGAGAGGCCGCCGCGCGGGATGCCTACGGGCGCGACGAGACGGATGAGTTCATCAAGCCGGTGCTGGTGGGGGAGGAGGCGTTGGTCCGGCCTGGAGACTCCGTGGTGGCGTTCAACTTCCGTCCCGACCGGATGCGGGAGATCACGCTCGCCCTGGCGGATCCTTCGTTGGCGGAGGTCGACCGCGGCGGCGCCGAGGCGATCGAGCGCTACGCGACGATGACCGAGTACGAGGAGGGCTGGCCGTACCCCGTCGCGTTCCCGCCCGCGCACCCGGCGGTAACGCTGCCGACGGTCATCGCGCGTCAAGGGGCGCGTCAGCTCCACGTCGCAGAGACGGAGAAGTACCCCCACGTGACCTACTTCTTCAACGGCGGGGACGAGGAGCCGCGCTCGGGAGAACGACGCGAGCTGGTCCCCTCTCCGCGGGACGTGCCCACCTACGACCACAAACCGGAGATGAGCGCTCGCGAAGCCGCCGCGGCCTTCATAGACGCCTGGCGGAGCGATTCGCCCACGTTCGGAATCATCAATTTCGCCAATGCCGACATGGTCGGCCACACCGGCGTGATCGAGGCTGCCGTCAGGGCAATCGAGACCGTCGACGAGTGCCTGGGCGAGGTCGTCAGCGCAGTCCATTCGACGGGTGGCGTTTGCATCATCACCGCCGACCACGGCAACGCCGACCACATGCTCGAGCCAGACGGCAGCCCCAACACCGCCCACTCGCTCAACCCGGTCCCGGTGATCGTGACCGTGCCGGGGGTCGAGTTGCGCGAGGGGGGAATCCTGGCGGATGTGGCGCCGACCGTGCTGGCGGTGCTGGGCGTGGAGCAGCCGGAGGCGATGACCGGGAAGAGTCTGATCGCCCAGTAGGCATTCGCCAGCCGTTGCGGTCTCGGACGGCCGTCCGGGGTCGTGAGATTGCTTTGAAGGGGGGTTTGGGGGCTTCGGCCTGGGCGGGTCGCTGGCCGCAGGACGATCTGGGCGATTGAGCATGAAGAATCGTTGAAGCTCACTCCCTCCCCTGCCGATGTTCGCCCGCGACTGCGCGCCAAACCTGATCCCGCGGCATCGATATGCGCCATCACGCGGGAAAAGACTTGACAGATCCCCACTGAGATTTCATATAATGTGAGTTCGTATAAACGTCTCCTGTAGGAGGATTCAGATGGCACTTATTCGCTGGGAGCCGGTCCGCGAGCTGAACACGATCCAGAGCGAGATGAACCGGCTTTTCAACACGTTCTTCGAGGCGCCCACGCCCGGTAACGGCGGCTCGACCCTGCGCCGGTGGATTCCGCCGATGGATTTGGTCGAGACCGACGCTGACTTCGTTCTGCGCGCCGATCTCCCGGGACTGAGCGAGAAGGACGTGAACATCGAGGTCGAGGACAACGTCCTGACGATCTCCGGCGAGCGCAAGGCCGAGCATGAGGAGCGTAAGGAGGGCTACTATCGGGTGGAGCGGGCATCTGGCACGTTCTCGCGGTCGTTGACCCTGCCCGAGCCTGTAGACCCCGAGTCGGTCAGCGCGAGCTTTGACAACGGCGTGCTCGAGATTCGGATCCCCAAGCCCGAGGAGCGCAAGCCGCGGAAGGTGGCGATCTCGATCGGCGGCGGTGAGCCGAAGACGATCGAGGGCTCCGAGACTGCGGGCACCGGCGACAGCACCGAGTAACGACAAGCGGCGCTACGCTGAACGGCGTAATGCTGGATGGCGTAACCCGCCTCGCGCGGCTGTGGCGAGGGCCGGAGCCGCACCCAAGAGAACGCTGACGCGGAGAAGGGCCGGGAAGGATCTCCCGGCCCTTCGGCGCGTCCGGGAACAGCCGCGGCGGGCGCCGGCGGCCGTGGCGTGCGCCGGCGGCCGTGGCTTGCGCCGGCGGCCGTGGCCTAGCGCCGGCGCCCGCGGCAGTCACGTGTAGATTCGGGCCGTGTTCGCGATCCGGACGCGATCGACTGAGTCACTCGCCCGCACCGGCACGTTACGGCTCGCCCATGGCGAGGTGCGTACCCCGGCGTTCGTGCCGCTGGCGACGCGCGGAACGGTCAAGACCGTCGAGGCGCACGAGGTGGCGGCGCTCGGCTACGAGCTGA
Organism: uncultured Solirubrobacterales bacterium; assembly: GCA_963799745.1. Taxonomy (GTDB): domain Bacteria; phylum Actinomycetota; class Thermoleophilia; order Solirubrobacterales; family Solirubrobacteraceae; genus Palsa-465. The sequence goes on from CAWCYH010000004.1 coordinate 503,640, forward strand.
TCCTGGGCAACACGTTTCACCTGTTCCTGGCGCCGGGCGCGGAGTTGATCGAGCAGCTCGGGGGCCTGCATCGGTTCATGCGCTGGGAGCGCCCGATCATCACCGATTCGGGCGGCTTTCAGGTGTTCTCGATGGGCCACGGCGGGGTCGCCGACGAGATCAAGGGTCGGGGTCGCAGCCGTGAGCCCAGCGACGGCGCGATCCTCTCGATCGCGGAGGAGGGGGTGCGGTTTCGCTCCTACCTCGACGGCAGCGAGCGGTTCCTCGGGCCGGAGGACGCGATGGCGGTCCAGGCGGCGCTGGGTTCGGACATCGCGCTGGTGTTCGACGAATGCACCCCGTTCCACGTCTCGCGCGAGTACACGGCGCGCTCGACGGCACGGACTCACCGCTGGCTCGAGCGCTGTTTGCACTGGCACGCCGCGCACGGCTCCGCCTCCCAGATCGTCTACGGGATCGTGCAGGGAGGAGTGGAACGGGACCTGAGGCTCGAATCGGCGGCCACCGTCGCCGCCGCCGGCTGCGACGGGATCGCGATCGGTGGGTCACTTGGCCGCGACAAGGCGCAGATGCGCGAGGTCGTCGGCTGGACGACAGCCGAGCTCGAGCGACGCGCACCATCGCGACCTCGTCACCTGCTCGGGATCGGCGACATCGACGATCTGGTGGCCGGAGTCGCGCAGGGAATCGACACCTTCGACTGCGCGCTGCCGACCCGGCTCGGCCGCCACGGGGTGGCGCTGGTTCCGGACCCCTCGGGCCGCTGGCGGACCGACCTCGTCAAGTCCCGCTGGCGCAACTCGTCCGACCCGATCCTCGACGGCTGTCGATGCCCTGCCTGCTCGCGCGGCTACAGCCGCGCCTACCTCCACTACCTGCTCCGCGCGCGCGAGCTGACCGCCCTACGCCTGATCACCCTCCACAACCTGACGTTCATCGCCAACCTGATGGACGACCTGCGCGACGGCATCGACGAGGGGCGGTTCAGCGAGGTGGCGGCGGCGCTCCGCGCCGGCGCGGCGCCGGGGTCGCTGTAGTCGTGGAGCAGGGAGGAGTACGGGGTCGGAGCAGGGATGGACCGGAGGTGAGCGACCAGCCAGGGCGGTGGGACGAGCTACGGATGCGGGGCCTCGGTCGGAGGGCACTCGCGCGAAGCGCACGGGCCCTACGAGCGAGGCTCGCATCCTCACTTCGTGTACTGGTTGACCAAACCCCGCACGCTGTTGATCGCGCTCTGCGTGTCGCGCCCGACCACCGTGCGGTAGTGCACGACGGTGTTGGAGGTGCTGGTGGCGATCACCACCGCGATCACGACCGCCGCGGTGAACACGAGCGCGAGCGCGAGAAAGGCCATGAAGCGGCGAAACCCCCGCCCGCGACGTGGTTGGGGTGGACGCTCGTAGGGGACGCGGGTGGATGGCCCGGTCGGCTGGCGCTGGGGGGCGGGAATCGGCTCGAGCTGCCGAGCCCGGGCCGGCGCCGTGCTGCGGGGCGTCACCCGGGTCGCTTCGGTCGGCTCACCGCGCAGGACCCGCGTCGTCGCGTTGGTGCCCAGATGCGCGGTGGGGGCAGCGGCGCTGACGGGAGAGCGACCGCGCAGTCCGTTGCGCAGGCTCTCGGCGAACGCCATCGCGTCGGCGGGGCGGGACTCCGGGTCGAGGGCCAGCGCCAAGGCGACCGCTTGGGCGAGCTCGGGGGGGACGCTCGGATTGAAATCGTCGAGTGGCGTCGGGGACTCGCGCTGCTGCTTGAGGGTCAGCTCTGACAGCGATGTCGCCTCGTAGGGCAGTCTCCCGGAGAGCAGCTGATAGGTGACGACCCCGAGCGAGTAGATGTCCGCGCGGGGGCCGGCCTCCTCGCCGCGGCCCTGCTCAGGGGCCAGATAAGCGGCCGTCCCGAGCACCGAGCCAACCTGCGTGATGCTCGACTGTTCGGTGGCGCGCGCGATTCCGAAATCCGCGAGCTTCACCGCGCCGGACTCCGCGACGAGCAGGTTGCCGGGCTTGACGTCGCGGTGGATGACGCCGTTGCGGTGTGCGTAGTCGAGCCCGCGGCAGGCCTGGCCTACGATTTCGACCGTCTCATCGACGTCGAGATGGCCGCGATCGCGCAGCAGTTCGGCGCACGAACGACCCTCAACGTGCTCCATCACGATGAAGTGCTGGTGGTGGCTCTCGTCGAATCCGAAGTCGAATATCTGAACGATGTTCGGGTGCACCAGGCGGGCCGCCGCGAGCGCCTCGCGGCGGAACCGTGAAACGAATGTCGGGTCGTCGGCGAGGTGCTCGGCCAGCAGCTTGAGCGCGACGTAGCGCTCCAGGCGTTGATCGAACGCCAGGTGGACGGTGGCCATCCCGCCCACACCGAGCCGGCCCTCCACTCGGTAACGCCCTGCGATCGTCGTCGCGTTCATGTTCCGCTTCCGCCGTTGCCGTTGCCGTCGCCCCCGCCATTACCGCCACCGCCGCCGAGTCCGGCGCCGCCCGTCCCACCGGTCGTAGAAGTAGTACCCGGGGTGGTGGTGGTGGTTGCAGGCGGGGTGGTAGTGGTGGTCGGCGCCGTCGTCGAAGTGTTGGTCGAGGTCGACGTCGACGTGTGGGTGGTGGTCGATGGCGTCGTGGTCGTGGTGGTGGTCGTCGTCTTGGGCGGGGTGGTGCTCGTGCTGAGGCGAGTGGAGCTCGTGGAGCAGTCGTGCTGGGCGAGCTGCCCGACCGTGCTTGCGCCCTGGAGCAGGTTCCTGCGCAGCGTCGGGCTCACGGTCACGGGCAGATTGGTGACCGTTTGGGCAAATGCGGCGACGGCCTGCGACGCCTCCCCGCAGTTGCCGGAGTTCACGGCCGCGGAGATCGAGTCGAGCTGGCTGTTCAGGCTCGAGGACTGATCGCCCGAGAGCAGGCCGGCGCCGCCGCCGCAGGCGACGAGGCAAGAGACGGCGAAGCCGATTCCGCCGGCGAGCAGAGCGCGAGGCGCATAGCGCATCCGCGGCCTCACTTTAGAGGCTGTCGGGATTGGGTTCGGATTAGGCGCCGTTGCATGAAAGGGCTCTCACTGGCCATAGGCGAGCCGCTCGGCCAACGAATCGGGAAGGTGCGCCGCGCGGATTGCCGCCGCGGCCCCAGCGATGTCGTACTCGACTCGGCGGTACACCGCGGCGCGCCGGCCGAAATCGAGCTCGAGCCATGCGGAGCGGGGATCTCCGTCCCGCGGCTGGCCCACGCTGCCCGGGTTGATCAGCCACTCGCTGTCCTCGAGGTCGAGCTCCTCGTCCGCGTCGCGCGTCTCGCCAGTCGCCGCCTCGCCGTCCCGGCGCGAGAAGGACAGGGCCACATGCGAATGTCCGATCAGACACACGCGGTGGGGCTGGACATCCAGGCACAGGTCGGCCTGAAGCGGGGAGAGGACGTACTCCCACACCGGATCGCGAGGGCTGGCGTGGTAGAGGCCGACCTCCTCGTCAAGCTTTTCGGGCTCGAGCGCGGCGAGGAACTCCCGCGTCCGAGCGCTGATCGTCTCCCGGGTCCACTGCGCGGCGAGGGCGGCGCCACGGGAAAACTGCTCGAGCGGGAGCACGCCGAGGACGCCCAGATCGTGGTTTCCGGCCAGGCAGATCGCTGCGTACTGCCGCGCCAACTCGACGCAGGCGTCCGGATCGGCTCCATATCCGACGAGGTCGCCGAGGCACCAGATCTGCTCGCAATCAGACGCCTCGACCTCGTCGAGGACCGCCTCGAAGGCCTGTCGGTTGCCGTGGATATCGGAGACGATTGCGATCCTCATCAAAGCGTGTGCCACCTACTACAGTCTCGCCGGTGACTCGGCGTCGGGCTTCCAGCGTGATCGGACCGGTGGCGCTCGCGCTGGCCGTGGCCGAGGGCGGGAGACGTCTGCTGGCGCCGCGGACCGGGACGATCGAGCCGGCGCCGGTGGAGATTGGAGCCTACTTCAGCGCCACCGAGATGGAGCGCGGCGCGCGATTTGCGCGGCCCCAGCTGGCGTTGGCCGCCGGAAGGGCGATGATTGATCTGGCCGCGCTGGGGCTGATCGTACGCCGCGCTCCCGGGATCCTCCGCCGGCCCGCACAGCCGCCGGTGCTGACGGGCGTGGCCGCGGGCGCGGGCCTGACGGTCGCGCTCTCGTTGCCGCCGCTGCCGCTCGCGGCGCTCGCGCGCCGCAGGGCGATCGCGGTCGGCTTGGTCACGCAGTCCTGGCGGGGGTGGGCCCTCGACCTGATCAAGGCCACCGCCATCGAGGCCGGGCTGAGCGCCGCGGCCGGGGGAGCGGTGGTGTTCGTGACCCGCCGCTATCCCCGCGGCTGGTGGCTTCCCGCGGCTGTCGGCTCGGTTGGCCTGGGGGCACTGCTGGCCGCGCTGGCCCCGGTCCTCCTCGATCCGGTCTTCAACGATTTCACGCCGCTCCCCGAGGGGGAGACGCGCGCGGATGTGCTGGCGCTGGCGCAGACCGCCGGGGTGAAGGTGGGGGAGGTGTATTCGGTCGACGCCAGCCGCCGGACCACCGCCGCCAACGCATATGTGAATGGTCTCGGGCCCACCAAGCGGGTGGTCCTGTTCGACACGCTGCTCGATCGCTACAGCCGCGACGAGGTGCGCGTCGTCGTCGCCCACGAGCTCGCCCACGTTCGCCACCGCGACGTACCTCGCAGCGTCCTGTTCGCGGCGATTGTGGCGCCCCCGGCGGTGCTCGCGATCCAGCGCCTGAGCTGGGCGCTCTCAGCTGAGCGCGGCAGCGCCGCGATGCTGCCGGCGCTGGCGCTGGCGGCGGCGCTCGTATCCGCTCCCCTGGGGCTGGTCGGCAACCGGCTGTCGCGTTCGCTCGAGCGGCGCGCCGATGCGTTTTCGCTGCAGCTGGCGCAGGCACCGGAGGCGTTCATCTCGTTCGAGCGGGCGATCGCGCTCCAGAACGTGGCTGATCTCGATCCGCCGCGCTGGGCGCAGAGGCTGCTCGCGACTCACCCATCGACCGCCGAGCGGATCGGGTTCGCCGTCAGCTACCAAAACCAGGCGGGCGCGCCAGCGCCCGCCCCTAATCAGCTTCCTTCGGAGGTCCCCCGAACTCCGGCAGGTTCTTGATCCCCTCGCGGGTCTGCCATTTGGAGTAGTTGTCCTGCATGGCATCGATCAGCTCGCGCATGAATTTGGGGGACAGATTGATTCGGGAGACGACGACGCCCGGCACCTCCTCGTCCTCGACCTCGTGGTCGACGCGGGCGAACGTGATCGTGAACTCGTAGTCCGAGTGGCTGACGTTCGCGAAGTTCGCGTAGACGCCCGCCATGATCTCGGGCGAGAAGTGAATGTTGATGTGGCGCTCGGGCGGGGTGGGTTCGTCCATCGCCGTAGTATCCCAGCATCGTGCGGATCGTCGTCGTCGCTGTGGGGAGGCTGCGACCGCCGTTCGTCGATGACGTGCAGCACTACCGGAAGCTGCTCGCCCGCCACGCCCGGCTCGAGCTGATCGAGGTCCGCGAGGAGGAACACGTGGAACGACGGGTGCCGGAGCGGGCCTTCGTGTCGCTGCTGCACCGCGACGGTGAATCGATGGACTCGATCGCCTTCAGCCGGTTTTTGGAGCAGCGACGAAGGAGTGGCATGGACCTCGTGTTCCTGATCGGGGGCCCCTACGGGCTCGATCGCGACGATGTCGAACATCGCTTCTCACTGGGCGAGCTGACGCTGCCCCACCAGCTGGCGCGCGTGGTGCTGCTTGAGCAGCTCTATCGCGCCCACAAGATCCTCGCCCGCGAGCCCTATCACTACTGAGTACGCTCGAGCGGTGAGCAGTGACCTCTCAGCGGCCGAGCGCGTGAGCCAGAACCCTCTGGAGAGTCTGCGCGCCGCGGTTCGCGCGGCGGCGGCGGCCGTCCGCGGCGGTGGTGGCGAGCTGCCGGTGGCGCCCCGCCTCGAGCGCCCGAAGAGAGCCGAGCAGGGCGATTACTCGACCAACGCTGCGATGCTGCTCGCGCCGGTGCTCGATGCGCCGCCGAGGGTGATCGCGGAGCGTCTCGGGGCGCAGCTCGCCGACGTTCTGGGCGATGAGCTCCAGCGCACGGAAGTCGCCGGGCCGGGCTTTCTCAACCTGTGGCTGTCCGACGAGTGGCATCGGGGGGCGCTGCGGGCGCTGCTCGGCGCGGGCGAACGGCTCGGGGCCGGGGGCGCCGAGCAGCCGGAGCGGATTCTGGTCGAGTTCGTCTCGTCCAATCCCACCGGGCCGCTGGTGGCCGCCAGCGGCCGCCATGCCGCCTATGGGGATGCCCTGGCGCGGATTCTCGAGCACCACGGCGACGTGGTCTCCCGTGAGTACTACTTCAACGACGCGGGCAACCAGATCCGGCTGCTGGGGGAATCTGTTCACGCCCGGGCTCGCGGACGTGAAGTGCCGGAGGGCGGCTACCAGGGCGAATACGTGGCGGAGCTCGCCGCCCAGATCGATGGCGCAGCCGCGGCCAGCGCCGACGAGCTGGCGCACCGTGCAGTCGAGCTGCTGCTCGAGCAGATCAAGGCGACGCTCGAGCGCTACGGGGTGCACTACGACACATTCTTCAGCGAGCGGACGCTGCACGAGGGCTCGCCGAGCGCGCTCGAGCGGGCGCTGTCGGTGGTCGAGGAGGCCGGACATGTGTACCGGTTCGATGGAGCGGTGTGGCTGCGTACGACGCGATTCGGCGATGACAAGGACCGGGTCGTGATCCGCTCCAACGGCGAGCCCACGTACCTGGCGGCCGACATCGCGTACCTGCAGAACAAGCGCGAGCGCGGATTCGAGCGCCAGTTGTTGCCGGTCGGTGCCGACCACCACGCCTACGTGCGCGAGCTCAAGGCCGCAATGGCGGCGCTGGGCGGCGATCCGGCGACGATCGAGGTGCCGATCCTGCAGTTCGTCCACCTGGTGGTGGGGGACGAGGTGTTCGCGATGTCCAAGCGGCGAGGCGACTTCGTGACGCTCGACGAACTGCTCGACGAGATCGGCGTTGACGCCACGCGGTTCTTCATGCTCCAGCGCTCGCACGACCGCACGCTCGAGCTCGACGTCGAGCTGGCCCGCCGCCAGTCGGCGGACAATCCGGTCTACTACGTCCAGTACGCGCACGCGCGGATCGTGTCGATGCTGGCTCGGTTCCCGGCGTCCCGGGTGGCCGAGGCGTTCGCGGCCGGCGCGGATTGGGGCGACGGCGCGCTGCACGACTCCGAGCGGCGGTTGATCAAGAAGCTGACGGCGCTGCCGGACGAGATCGCCGAGGCCGCCGAACGCCGGGCACCGCACCGGATCGCGGCCTACGCGCTCGAGCTCGCCCAGGACTTCACCGCCTTCTACCGGGACTGCCGGGTGGTGGGAGCGACACCGGAGTCGGTCGAGTCATTCCGGATTGCCGTGTCGGCGTGCGCGCAAAAGGGGATTGCGGTGGCGCTGGGGCTGTTGGGAGTGAGCGCGCCGGACTCGATGTAGGGGAGCGGGTCCGCCGGCGGCCGGATGCGTTGTTGTCGGTTCCACCCCACCCCTCAAAACGACGGGTGCGTGGGCGCGATCTTGTCGTCGACTAGGGGTGGCGGGCGAGGTCGTCTTCGAGGCGGCGGGCGTCGTCGGGCGGCAGTTCGGGGGCTCGCGCGCGTCCGGCCTCGGCGGCGGCGGCCCGGGAGCGCCGGCGCCACTTCGGCAGCGTGAAGGCGAGCACGGCGAGCCCGATCAGGACGAGCGCCGGCGGGAGAATGTAAACGGTGAGGTTGAAGCCGTGGGCGGGTGGGCGGCCGAGCACTGCCGTCCCGTACTGGGCGACGAGGGCGCGCTCGATCTGTGACTTCGTCTCGCCCTGGGCGATCAGGGTGCGGATGTAGCTGCGCTCGGCGTAGGCCTGGGGCGACTCGGCGACGGCCAGCGGCTCGCGGCAGGAGACGCACATCACGTCGCCCTCGATGTCGGTCAGCGAGGCGCGGGGTTGCACGGCGCCGGCCGCAGGCGCCGGCGCCAGCGACGACAGCACCGACAGCGCAACGAGGAGTATCAGCGCGGAGCGCCTCATGCCGGCTGATTCAGCACCCTCGCCACCGTCTGCTGCAGCCACTGGCCCGTGAGCTGGTAACGGCGGATCGCGGCGATCCGACCCTGCCGGTCGATCACGAATGTCTCCGGCACGCCGGTGGTCCCGAACGCCCGCACGAACGAGTCGCTGATGTCGCGAACCACCGGATAGGTGATGTGCTCCTGATGGACGAACTGCTCGGAGTCGTCGGAGTTATCGAGATAGGTGACGCCGAGCACGGTGCCGTCGTGCCGGGCCAACAGGCGCTGAGCCCGCTCGAGGATCGGCGCCTCGGCCTTACACGGATCGCACCATGATGCGAACACGTTGAGGACGACGACCTTGCCGCGCAGACCGGCGACAGTCTGACTCCCCGGGGAGCCCAGCCGGGGCAGCGCCATGCTCGCATCCGGCACCGGCGGGTCGATGCCCCGCGCCAGCGAGGAGTCGATCGAGGTGTTGGCTCCCTGGTCTGTAACCCCAAAGGCGAGCAGCGCAATCAACGCGACGGCTGCGGCGACGACAAGCCCCGGGATCACGAGACGGCGCATCGCGTCCAAGAGTAGTACCGCCGCGTTGGCGCAGTATCAGGCACGGCCGATCATGCTCTCGTGACGGCGGCGTAGGATCTGCCTGCGCGCGAGGGCGCAACCAGTCCGCGGGAAGGGATGCTCCCACCTCGTTCAAAGCAGCCCCAGCAGCAGCGCTGACGATCTCATTTGCCGCCCCGGAAAGCGGACGCCGGGCTTCGCCGAGGAGGGTCGTCATGGATCTGGAGCAGTACCGGAAGGACGCCAAGCGGCTCGTACGGGCCTTCGCGGCGGGCGATCCGCGAGCCGGCGCCAGGGCTCGGGGCGTGTTGGGGGCCCGAGCGTCCGAGCGCTTTCTGCTGAGTGACGCCCAACACGTGGTCGCCGTGGAGCAGGGATACGGTTCGTGGCCGCAGATGCTCCGCGCGCTGCGCGCCCGCGACTCGCGGCCGAGCGGGTCCCGCACCGACACGCCCACCGAGACCGGACTCCAGTACCGGCCGGGGGAACCGGTACTGGTCCACGTCGTGCGCCGCGACCGGCGCCTGTCCGTGACCGATAACGGCGCCGCGATCGCGAAGGCCGGACCGCTACCGGGTTGGCAAGCGGTGGCCGAGCGGCTCGCTCGCGAGTCAGACGTGAACGTCAGCCGACACGGAGTCGTGTCGCTGCCGGTGGTGCCGGTCGGCCCGGGGCTGGACGCGATCGTGCAGCGCATCGCGGACGCGTCGCTGGCGTTCTACCAGGAGTTGCTGGAGCTGCGGACGTGAGTCACGGGCGCTGTCCCACGCTGGTCTACGTCCCGCAGCTCTTCTCGGGGCGCACCGCGCCCTGATCAGCTTGCCGCCGCGGCGGCGGGATTCGCTCAGGCGGCGAGCCGGCGGCGCGCCTTCTGCACGGAGGGCAGCGCTCCCTTCGCCTTGGCCAGCGGGCGGGCGCGCACGTCGACGCTGGCCGGCTTGGCGGCGATCGTGATCTCCTCGCCGGTCGCCGGATTGCGGCCCTGCCGCTTCTTCTGCGCCGGCCTGACGCGCACCGTTAGCTGAACGAGGCCCCCGATCCGGACTTTTTGTGCGTTCCCGAGCTCTGCGAGCACGATCTCATCGAGCGCTTCCAGCGCCCGCTTCGCGTCGGCCTTGCTCAGGTCCGCCCGATCGGCGATGGCGCTTACGAGCTGCGTTTGCGTTAATGCCACGACACTCCTCCAACGGTCGAATCTCAATGATGGCGGGGAATTCAACCCTGTCTGGCGGACGGACACCGCCTAGGCCCAGCGGAACCCGGTGCTCGCCGGAGCGGGAACGAGCGCCGCTGTACATCTCTCCCGACACGGCGGCCGTCGGCTCGGCTTGCTGAAACCCGCTGGTCCAGCCCTTGCGCCGCTCATCGCGGCTACCGGGGCCCCGCCGCGATCGTTCGCCGCACGTCGGCCGCTCGCGGCTGCGAGCCAAAGCCAGTGAGGATCCACGTTGCGCCCGCGGCCTCCCACGGGTCGGGATCGGCACCGGGTGAAATCTCGACGACGAGGTCGAAGGACCCGTCACGGCCGGCACGCAGATCACGGACCTCGTCCGCCAGCTCCGTGAGCGCATCTGGCCCGGGAAGCTCGATCGGGAACAGCCCATCCCACCGAGCCGCACGCCGCACCGGGCGTCGATTTGGCCACCGCGCCGCAATCCACACTGGAACCCTGGGCCGCTGTAACGGGAGCGGCTCGAACTCACCGCCCCAGAACGCGTTCAGCCTGTCAAGGCCCTGGTCAAGCAGGCGCGCTCGCTCGCGAGCGTCAACGACTTCGCCGAAGGGCCTGAGCTCGTCGGTGCGGTCGCTTCCCAGCCCCACCCCCAGCGTCAGCCGTCCGCCGCTGAGATGGTCAATCGTGACGGTCTCCCGCGCCAGCTTCTGCACCCGCCGCCGCGAAATCGGGGTGACCATCGGCCCGAGCCGGAGCGATTGCGTGGCGCAGGCAACGGCGGACAGCGCAACCCAGGGATCCAGTATCGCGCGCACCGGTGGCCGGTAGGCAACGTGGTCCCAGAGAAAGAAGCCGTCCCAGCCGCGATCTTCTGCATGCTGTGCCAGCTCCCCCAGCAAACGTGGACCTGCCAGCTCGTCAAACGGCGCCAGGAAGAGACCACGCGCGAGTGCCATTGCCTGACTCTACCCAGTCACACTCGCGCAACTGTGTCGCAGCTTGTCAATTCGACCGTCCGGGCGCCTTATGCTGTTGACTCTGTGACGGAAATCGGCGACAGCCAATTTCAGAGAGGTCAGCCCGTCTGGGTGATTGAGGAGAACGGCTCACAGCGGGCCGCCGCGTACGTCGGCGAGGGCGAGACGAGCGCATGGTTTGGCGGCCCGCCCCGGGTGTTCGTCGTGTACCTCGACACACGGGCCGGTGAGGCCGTCGATGTCAACCGCGTGATCGCCCGCGAGGCGTAGCGCCCAGCGACGGTGGACGGCACCGAGGCGATTCGCGCCGTCGTGCGCGGGGACGTGCGGGCGTTGGAGTTTCGCGACGCGATCGTCGCCAGGGCGAGGGAGCTCGGCGTCATGGGGTGGGTGCGCAACGCCGACGACGGAACCGTGTGGATCCATGCCGAGGGCGAACGGCCCTCGGTCCAGATGCTGGCGGAGTTCCTCCGTAGGGGGCAGCCGCCGGCGCGAGTCGCCGGCGTTGAAGTCGAGCGGGTCGCCGTCGAGGGCCATGAGCAGTTCGCGATTCGCGGCGTGAGCGCCGGGGTGTTTGTCGTGCAGGAGCACGCGGCGACCGCGCACCATTTCGATCTGCGCCTGGAAGTCGACGGAGTGATGCGCTCGTGGGCGGTCCCGAAGGGCCCCTCGCTGGATCCTGCCGTCAAGCGTCTGGCGGTCGAGGTTCCCGATCACGGGATGGCGCACAACGCGTTCGAGGGCGGGCTCGGCGGCGGTGGTGTGATCGTCTGGGATCGGGGCACCTACGAGCAGGGCGGACGCGTTCGGTGGCCGGAGGCGCTCGCTCGCGGCCACGCCGTATTCGTCCTGCACGGGGAGAAGTTGCGTGGCGGATTCGCTCTGCAGCGGACTCGGGGCGGCGAGAAGCCGCAGTGGCTGCTGCTCAAGCGCCGCGATGAGGAGGCACGTCCTGGCTCGGACATCGTCGCCGAGCGTCCTGAATCGGTCCTCACCGACCGCACCCTCGATGAGATCATCAGGACGCCGGGCGCCAGGTGACGTGGGCGCGCGTGACTCTGGCGTCAGCCTCGTCCGGTGGCGCACGCTCACCCTGGCCCTGGCCGTGTGCGCGGCGCTCGTGCCGGCGCTCACCGGCTCGGCCCGCGCCTCGCCACCGGCACCTCTGTCACGGGACGACTCGACACCGTCGCTCGCGTCGAGCTATGGGAGCGGCTCGTTCGGGCGGTGGGCGGTTGATGCGTTCGGCTTGCCCGTTTATCGCTACCGCGCCGACGAACAGCGCGATCCCAACGCGCGCCAGATCGAGTTGGACGGCGCCACGCGGGCGCAGCACCAGGTCGGTAACGACCACATCAAGGGGATGGCCTACAACGACGGTTATACGCAGTTCTGGAGTCAGGATCGCCTCGCGCAGTGGGCCAATCTCTATGAGCCACAGAGTCGCCACTATGCCGGCGGCTACGGCTACCTGAACGTCGGGCGCAGAACGATCAGCACGCTGTATCTCGACCGTGCCAGGGGAGCACGGACCGAGCGCGAGTTCGGCGCCGGCTACTACCACCGCCTGCTGCGGACCGATCGCGTCACCGTGGCCGAGAATGTCTACGCGCCGTTTGGCGACGACCCGCTGCTGGTGCACGACGTAACGATCACCAATCGCGGGTCTCGCACGCGCGCGATGACCTGGTACGAGTACTGGGACGTCAACCCTTACAGCCAGACCTCGGGGGCCCAGTTCCACGTCGGGCTCGGGCGCCCGAAGTGGACGCCCTCGTCCCGAACCCTGGCCGTCGCGCAGCGCGACCCCGGCGGCCGACGCGACCCCGGCGGCCGACGCGACCCCGGCGGCCGACCCGATCCCGGCGGCGACCCCGGCGACCGCCATCCGCTCAGCATCTTCGCTGCGGCGCTGTCGGGTCCGGTGTCCGGCTTTCAGACCTCCGTGGGGGCGTTCTTCGGCGATGGGACTCGCGCGGCTCCCGCCGAGGTCGTGGCCAATCGGGTCTCCGATGCGATCGCCCCGCCCGTCCGCCCGGACCACACCGGCGACACGCTGTTCGTGTTTCGCTCGCCGATCAGGTTGCGCGCCGGCCAGTCGCTGACCCTCCGCTACGCGTACGGGATGGCGCGTCCGGCGCAGATTGCCCGGCTCGTGTCGCACTACGCGCACGCGACCCATCCGTTCAGGACCAGTGAGCTGGCGTGGGCGCGCTGGCTACCGAAGGTCGACTTCGGATCTGCCTACCGGTGGGTTGCCCGCGAGCTGGTCTGGGACTCCTACCTGCTCCGTTCGGCGACCGTGTACGAGGCAGGCTGCGGCGAGCACACGATCACGCAGGGTGGCGACTATCAGTATGCGCTGGGCGAGGACCTCGGGTTCCGCAGCTGGCTGCATTACCTGCTGCCGATCACCTACTCCGATCCCGGGCTCGCGCGGGAGATCCTGCGCTACGCGATCAAGCTCCAGCCGGCCGGTCCAGCCCGCGATGCCCAGCTCCCGTATGGCACGAGCGCGTTCTGCAAGCCGATCTATTCGATCAAGTCCAACGACCTCGACTTCTGGCTGATGCTGGGGGCGGTCGAATACGGCCTCGCCACGCGCGACACGTCGTTCTTCCACGAGCGCCTGCCGTTCCACGGCAGCGACCGCACGACGACCGTCTGGCAACACCTCAAGATCGCGGTCGCCCACCAGGAGTCGCTGCTGGGCCCCCACGGGCTGTACGCCCTTCCGCCGGGTTTCTTCGGCGATTGGAACGACGCCAGCACACAGTTCGAGCACCTGACCGAGTCGACGCTGGTCGCTGTCCAGCTGGCCTATATCTATCCCCGCTTGGCCGAGCTGGCCGCCCGTCTCGGCGACGGCTCCTTTGCCGGCTACCTGCGGCGGCGAACTCGGGCCTTGCGCCGCGCCGTGCGCGCTCAATGGACCGGCGGCGGCTGGTACTCGCGCGGGTACGCCGGCAGCGAGCAGGTCGGCAAGGGCGTTATCTTCGGCGAGCCGCAGCCGTGGGCGATCCTGGCCGGGATCCCGAATGCGGGGCAGGCAGTAACCCTGGTGCACAACATCCGCCACTTCCTCGGGGGGATCGGCGAGCCTGGCGGTCCTTCGCGGATCGGCTCGACGCAGATCCCCGCCTACAACGCCCCGGACATCAGCGAGCGCGGGGACAGCGCGCTCGTCGCGCTGGGTGCGGATCCCGACTCTCCATCCGCGGATGCGGCCGAATGGCCCGGCGGGAGCTGGTTCGACATCAACGGCTGGCTGACGTGGGCGCTGGCGTCGCTCGACGGACAGCTCATCCACGCACGCCGGTACGCCTGGAATGAATACCTTCGCAACACGCTCGCCGCTCACGCAACCGCGTTCCCGGACAGCTGGGACGGCACGATCTCCTCCGACGACGTCTGCAACGGCTACTACTCGGGCCGTCCGCAGCTGTGCGGCAACGATCTGTCCACGGACTTCGGCGGCCAGAACACAGAACAGGCCACGTGGATGGTGATGGACGCCATTCGCCTCGCCGGAGTGACCCCGACCGCGTCCGGCCTGCAGATCACTCCGCACCTGCCGCTCAGACGCTTCAGCCTGCGCCTGCCCGAGATCGGCGTGGCGTCGGCCCCCGGGACCCTGCGAGGCTATATCCGCGTGCAGCAGTCGGGGAAGTTGACGATGGCGGTCACCCTGCCGGCCGGCGGGCGCGGGTCTGAGGTGGGGGCGTTCGTCGACGGCCGCCGCGTCAAGGCCGCGACGCGCGGCAGCCGGGTCGTGTTTACGCTGCGCGCGCTCGCCGGTCGAACGGCCGACTGGGCCGTGGAGCGGATCACCGAATCGCGCTATCGCCGTTAGTTCTCTTCGGTCCAGTCGCGCCGGCGTGGATCCTTGCCGCTGACCAGGTCGACCAGGTGCGTCCAGCGACTCGGCTTCGCACCCGGCTCATGGTCGCGCCACGTTGGCGCTCCACCATGTGGCTCGGGAAGCTCGGCCGCCGCGCCAGCGCTGATACTCAGGTCCACCCCGCGTTCATGTAGTGACGCGACCTCGTCGGCTGCCACAAATCGTCGGGTGCCCTCGACCCGAAGCACGATCCCATGGAAGATGTCTTCCTCGGGAGCAGCGACGACGTGGTCGACCGTCCCCACCTGAGTGCCATCATCGGCATACACGGGTATGCCCTTCTCGAGCACCTGGTAGGCGGTCGGAAGCCCCTCGTCCACTCCACCACCTTACCTCGTCGCTCGCCGCGGCTCGCCGGCGGGAGGTGCCGATCGAGCGATCCCTACGATCATGCGATGAGCACAGCGACCGAGATCCTCGCCCGGCGCATGGGGTTACCGCGCGCGCAGACCCATGAGGTGGAGTGCGAGCGCGATCTGCGCGTGGTGATGGACGACGGAGCGGTGCTGCTGGCGGATCGCTGGGTCCCGCGCGAGGCACGACACCGGCCACAGCCGACCGTGCTGGTGCGCTCGCCGTACGGGCGCCGACAGCTCGTCGGGCTGATGTTCGGCGCGCTGCTGGCCGAGCGCGGTCTTCAGGTGCTGATCCAAAGCGTGCGGGGCACGTTCGGCTCCGAGGGTCTGTTCAACCCGTTCGATGAGCGCGCCGACGGGCTGGCCACCCTTCGCTGGCTACGGGCGCAGCCGTGGCATGGCGAGCGGATCGGGATGATCGGGCCGAGCTACCTGGGCCTGGTCCAGTGGGCTGTCGCGCCCGAGGCTGGAGAGGACCTGGCCGCGCTGGCGATTCAGGTCAGCGCATCTCAGTTCCACGGCCAGACGTACGCCGGCGGCAGCCTGTCGCTCGAGACGGCGGCCTCGTGGCTGGTGCTCGTCGCCGAGCAGGAGCGCCGGTTCGCCCCGGTCGCGATCGCTCGCGTGCTCCGTCGCCTGCCCGCGCTGCTGTCCGAATTGCCGCTGGTTGATCTCGATGAGCGAGCGACGGGGGCCGAAGTGTCCTGGTTTCGTGAGGGGCTGGGCAGCCCGTCACGCGAGGACGCCTACTGGGCCGCACGGGACTTCGCCGCGGGCGTCGCCAACGTCACCGCCCCGGTGCAGCTGATCGGCGGGTGGTACGACATCTTCCTGCCCTGGATGCTGGAGGACTTCACTGCTCTGCAGGCGGCCGGCCGCGAGCCCCGGCTGGTAATCGGCCCGTGGACGCACACCGCGCCGGGTCTTCTTGCCGCCGGGATCCGGGAAGGCCTCGCGTGGCTGCGGGCACGTCTGCTCGGTGATGAGCGGCTCGTGCGACCCGCGGCGATCCGGTTGTTCATCACCGGCGAGCGGACCGGAGGCGGGTGGCGCGATCTGTCCAGCTGGCCACCACCCGATGTCGGCGAGCGACGACTGTGGCTGGCCGACGATGGACGGCTCGACGATCGGCCGGTGGCGATCTCGGTCGACGGCGATCGCTACCGCTACGACCCGCTGGACCCAACGCCGTCGGTGGGTGGTCCCGTCCTGCTGGCGCGCGAGCCGGTGGTCGATAACCGCGGGCTCGAAGCACGGGCGGACGTGCTGACCTACACCACCGCGATGTTGCCCTCGGTGTTGGAAGCGATCGGACCGGCGCGGGTCGAGCTGTGGCTGCGCACGAGCTTGCCGTACTTCGACGTGTTCGCCCGTGTGTGCGACGTCGACGAGGCCGGCGCCTCCTTGAACGTCTGCGACGCGCTCATTCGGGTTGCGCCCGGGCGCTTCGAACAGTCCCCAGACGGCACGTGGCACGTCGCCTTCGGCCTGTGGCCGATCGCTCATCGCTTCGACTCCGGGCACCGGATCCGCTTGCAGGTCTCATCGGGCGCACACCCACGCTATGCCCGCAACGCGGGCACCGGCGAGGACCCACTCACCGCCACCACGCTGCGAGCGGTCGACGTCGAGGTGCTACGCGACCAGCACCACCCCTCCGCACTCATCCTGCCGCAGCAGGGATGAGTTCTTTCAGAGGGGGGAGGGGGGACCGCGACTCGAGGGACGAGCGTCAGGCGTACAGGGCGTCGAAGCGCCCGGCGTATTTCTCGTGAACGACGCTGCGCTTGACCTTCAGCGTCGGCGTTAGCTCCCCGGATTCCTGGGAGAGGTCGTGATCGAGAATGAAGAACTTCTTGACCTGCTCGACCGACGCGTACTTCGCGTTGGCCTGATCGAGCTCGCCCTGGATCAGCACGACGACGTCGGGGTGCTGCGAAAGTGCCGCGATCGAGAGGTCCCCGATGCCGCGCTCCCGCGCCCACGGCACGATTTCCTCCTCGTCGAGCGTGATCAGCATCGTCGGGAACGGCCTGCGGTCGCCGTGCATCACCGCCTGCGAGACGAAGCGCGTCTGCTTGAGGTCGTTCTCGAGGTTGGCCGGGGTCAGGTTCTTGCCCCCGGCGGTGATGATGATGTCCTTCTTGCGGCCGGTGATGAACAGGAAGCCGTCGTCGTCGAGGCGGCCGAGGTCCCCGGTGTGCAGCCACCCGTCCACCACAGCCCCGAATGAAGCGTCGTCGTTCTTGTAGTACCCCTGGAAGATGTTGGCGCCCTTGAGGAGGATCTCGCCGTCGTCGGCGATCCGGATCTCGACGCCGGGATGGGCGCGGCCCACGGAACCGAAGCGGTGCTCTCCGGGCCGCATGCCGGTCGCCGTCGTCGAGGTCTCGGTCATGCCGTAACCCTCCATCACCGGGACGCCGGCCGCGTAGAAGAACTCGAGGATCTCCTTCGCAATCGGTGCGGCTCCGGTGACCGCCTCTCGCAGCCTGCCGCCGAACGCGCCGCGGACCAACCTGAACAGGCGCTCGTCCGCCTCGTCGTAGGCCGCCTGCAGCTCTGGCGGAACCTCCTCGCCGGCAATCTCCAGCTCGCGGACCTGCAACCCCACCTGCGTCGCCCTGGCCAGGAGCATCGGGTCGGCCTGCGAGGTGACCATCGTGTAGAGCTTCTCGAAGATCCGGGGCACGGACGGCAGGTAGGTGGGCTGGACCTCCGTCAGCTCGGGGATGATCTTCGCCGTGTCGCGTCCCCAGTAGGCGATCGCCACGCCTCGATCCACGCCGATCAGCATCAGCAGCAGCCCGAACGCGTGGGCCAGCGGCAGGAACAGGTAGATCAGGTCGTCGGGGTTCGAGACGATGCCGCGGTCGGCGACCATGTCCAGCACCGCGCGGTAGTTGCCGTGGGTGAGGACGCAGCCCTTCGGCGGCCCAGTGGTGCCCGACGTATAGATGAACGTGTACGGGTCGAGCTTGCCGACCGCGTTGACGCGCGCGTCGAGCTCGGCCCGGTCCCGCGCCCGGCCGCGGGCACGAACATCGTCAAGGGCGACCGTACCGTCGCCGGCATCCGCGCCCTCGATCACCACGATGTGTCGCAGGGCCGGCAGCTGATCGCGGACGGCCTCAATCTTCGCGACCTGGGAGGCGTCTTCGCAGACGATCACCGCCGATTCGGAGTTTCCGGCGACCCATGCGCATTCCTCGGGCGAGTTGGTTGGGTAGATCGGTACGACCACTGCCCCCGCCACGCTGATCGCGAGGCTGGACCAGGTCCACTCGATCCGGGTCGTGCACAGCATGCTGATCCGCTCTCCCGGCTCCACGCCGAGGTCGATCAATCCTCGACCGATTTCCGACACGATCTCACCGACCTCGGCGAACGTAACATCGCGCCACTGGCCATCGACCTTGTGCTTCTGGGCGACGCGCTCGCCGAACAGGTCGACGGCACGCGGCAGGAGGTCGGCGATCGTGGTGGATCCGGTGGTTACGCCTGCGCTGGCGGTCTCCATGGCCACCATCCTGACAGCTTCGGTGCGGGGATCTCGCCGACGCTCGTTTTTGACACGATGCCGGGATGCACGAAGGGCGGATCTCAGGGACCCTGGCGGCAGCCGTGACGCCGCTGCGCGACAGCGGCGAGCGACTCGATGAAGGCGCGTTCGGGCCACTGCTCGAGTTCTACGCTGCCAGCGGGATCGCGGGAATCCTCGTGCTCGGGACGACCGGCGAGGGAATCCTCCTCGGGCAGGACGAACGGCGTCGCGCGGCGGAGCTCGCGGTCGCCGGTGGCGGGACGCTCCGGGTGATCGTGCACTGCGGCGCGCAGAGCACGGCCGAGACGAGCGCGCTGGCGGCTCACGCGGCGCAGGCCGGCGCAGACGCGGTAGCGGTGATCGCGCCGCCGTACTTCCTGTTTGACGAAAACGAGCTTCTCGAGCACTTCGCCTCCGCGGCGGCGGCGTGTGCGCCGTTGCCGTTCTACCTCTACGAGTATGCGGAGCGCAGCGGCTACGCCGTTCCCCCGAACGTGGTCGAGAGACTGCACGAACGCACGCCCAACCTGGCGGGCATGAAGGTCTCCGACGCGCCGTTCGAGCGCATCGAGCCCTATCTGGCGACCGGTCTCGACGTCTTCGTCGGGGCCGAGAGCGTCATCCGCCAAGGGCTCCAGCGCGGGGCGGTGGGCGCGGTGTCGGGCGTCGCCGCGGCGTTTCCGGAGGTCGTGTCGGCGCTCGTCAGCGACCCCACGGCCGAGCGCGCCGAGCTCGTCGAGGCGCTGCGTGGCGCGCTCTCCGCGCACCCCTTCCAGGCGTCGGTGAAGGCAGCGCTCGGGTGCCGCGGCGTGCCCGTCCGGCCGGACGTTCGCGCCCCACTGCGTCCGCTGCACGCTGGAACGGCTGCTCGCCTGCGGACCGAGCTCGAGCGCCTGCTCGGCACCGACAGGCTCGCGCCCCCGGTCCGCGCGTAGCGGCCCGATCGGGGTAGAACAGGCGAACATGACCACCGACGAGGACGAACGCGAGCGCTCAGACGGCGACGCACTCGTCGCGGCCGAGGACTACTACCTGCTCGATGAGACCCTGTCCGAGCAGGAGCGGGCGATCCGCGACCGCGTGCGCACGTTCGGCGAGACCGAGATCCTGCCGATCATCGATCACTACTGGGAGAGGGCGGAATTCCCGTTTGAGCTCGTGCCGAAGCTCGCCGAGCTTGGTGTCGTCGGAACCACGATCGAGGGATATGGGTGTCCGGCGATGTCGCGGCTCGGTGCCGGCTTGGTGTCGCGGGAGCTGGCCCGCGCCGACGGCAGCGTGAACACCTTCTTCTCGGTGCACTCAGGGCTTGCCATGGGCTCAATCGACCTGCTTGGCAGCGAGGAGCAGAAGGCGAAGTGGCTGCCGCCGATGGCGCGGCTCGAGAAGATCGGCGCCTTTGGCCTCACCGAGCCCGAGCACGGATCCGACTCGGTGTCGCTCGAGACGACCGCGGAACGAGCGGGGGATGAGTACGTGCTGAACGGCGCCAAGCGGTGGATCGGCAACGCGTCGTTTGCCGATGTCACGGTGATCTGGGCCCGCGACTCTGAAGGGGGGGTTGGCGGCTACCTGGTGGAGAAGGGCACGCCCGGGTTCGACGCACAGACCGTGATCGGCGGCAAGATGGGCAAGCGGGCGGTGTGGCAGGCGGAGATCGGGCTGCGCGACGTGCGCGTGCCGCTCGAGAACAAGCTCGCGTACGCAGGCACGTTCGAGGATACGAGCCGGGTGCTCAGCCAGACTCGCGGCGGCGCCGCCTGGGAATGCGTCGGGCACGCGATGGCGTGCCTCGAAGCGGCGCTCTTCTACGCGAAGGAACGTTCCCAGTTCGGAAAGCCGATCGCCGGGTTCCAGCTCGTGCAGGCCAAGCTCGCGACGATGCTGTCCGAAACGACGGCCATGCAGCTTGTCTGCTTCCGTCTCGCGGAGCTTCAGGAGTGCGGCGCGATGACCGCTGCGCGGGCATCGCTGGCCAAGCTGCACAACGTCAGGAAGGGCAAGCTCGTGTGTTCGGAGGCCCGCGACATCCTCGGCGGCAACGGGTTACTGCTCGAGTATCAAGTCGCCCGCCACCTGACCGACCTCGAGATCGTCGCCACCTATGAGGGCACCGACACGATCCAGTCGCTGATCATCGGACGTGATCTGACGGGGATCTCCGCGTTCACCTGACCCGCGGGCTGGAATCGTTCGCTCGCGGGATCCCGATTCAGATTTATGCTTCGGAATTGTGAGGACTTGGCGCATCGGTACCGCCTTGGCAGCCGCCGTGGCCGTCGCGGCAATCGCGAGTGCTCCGCTCGCTGAGTCGCAGGCGCGGACCCCGATCCGGCCGAGGCTCGGCGACTGGGAGGGCACGGGACCTCAGGGGCTGCGCTTGAGCTTTGAGTTCGGGCGCCGAGGCAATCACGTCGCCGTGCTCGACTTAGCGCTTGGGCTCCCGACCGGCTGTCGGTCGACCGGGAGTCGGACATGGGACGCCGGCACCGTCCCGCCGATCGAGTACATCGCTCCCGGCACCGCGCTCCACGGTCCGATCGCTCCGCTTGGCCCGAGGCAGTTCGAGTTCATCATCCCGCCCTCCGCCAAGCAGCCGTACCCGGTGGTGATGAACGGCACGTTTTCGAGCGCTCGCCGCGGTGTGGTCTCGGTCGCCTCGCCGACGAGGGTCGGTTGCGCGCACACCGGCTGGCCCCGGACGCTGCGCTTCTCGCTGACCGCCGCGCACCGGGTCTCCGTCGCCGATGGGCTGTGGACGGGGACCGTAGCCGGACCGCCGACCGGGACGACGGGCACGGTGATGATCCGCGTGATCGACGGCGGGCGGATCGAGACCGACTTCTCGACCTCCTACGTGTGCCCGCCGCCGACCGGTGGCGGCGGCAGCTTCGAGATCGGCCCGCTCCCGGCGGTGGGATACCTGATCGAAGCGAATGGCTCGATCGGCGCGGCCCAAGGCACCGAGACGGCGTGGAGCGGCCGCTTCACCGCCAGCGGTGTGCTCAGCGGAACGCTGCTCGCCTCCGAATGCGGTTCTTCCGCCGTCCATCCCACGTTCACCGCCCGCCTGACCGGGGCATAGCTCAGGCGCGGCGGCGAAAACTGCCGCTCACGTCGGCTCGCTAGGCTCGGTCGACGATGACCGTACCGGCTGACGATCCGCTGCCCGAAGCGCGAAAGCTCCCGACGAGCCGGGTCGCACGCACCGCCCGCGTCGGCGGCCTGGTGACCGGGCAGGGCCTGCGGTGGGCGGGCATGCGGACCGCCAATCGGGTCAGGACGCCCGAACGGGCGGCAGCCGCCGAGAACGACCGCACGGCGGCGCTGGTGCACGAACTCGTCGAGCAGCTCGGGCGGATGCGCGGCGCCGCGATGAAGGTCGGTCAGATGATCTCGATGGTCGACTTCGACGGCCTTCCGGTGGAGCAGCAAGACGAGCTGCAAAGCAAGCTCGCCGAGCTGCGCGACGATGTCCCGCCTGTGCCGTTCGCACGTCTGGAGAAGCTGATGCGGCGGGAGTTGGGCGCGCCGCTGGAGCGCGTGTTCTCCGAGTTCGACGAGCGCGCGTTCGCCGCGGCGTCGATTGGCCAGGTCCATCGCGCCACGACCATCGACGGCGAGGAGGTGGTGGCGAAGATCCAGTATCCCGGCGTTGCGGAGGCGGTCGAGACCGACCTGCGCAACGCGATGCTGCTGCTGCCGCTCGTCAAGCGGCTCGCCCCGGGACTGGACGCCAAGGCGCTGGCCGTGGAGATGCGCGAGCGGATCGGGGAGGAGCTGGACTACGAGCTCGAGGCCCAGAACCAGCGCCGCATCGAGCGGCTGATGCGCGGCCATCCGTTCATCCGCGTGCCCCGCGTCTACACCGACCTCTCGACCCGGCGCGTGCTGGTGTCCGAGTTCGTCGAAGGGGAGCGCTTTGAGTCGGTGCGCCGCGCCGACGAGGCAACTCGCGACCGCTACGGCGAAATCGTGTTCCGGTTCTTCTTCGGTCTGCTTTACCGCGACCGGATCGCCCTCGGGGACCCTCACCCCGGTAACTACCTGCTCGGTGCTGACGGCCGCGTCTGCTTTCTGGACTTCGGCTTGGTCCGCAGCGTCGACGCCGTCCGCGTGGCGCAGGAGCGGGAGATCGCGCTCGCCGTCCGTAATCGGGACCCGGCCGCTTTGAAGGGAGCGCTGATCGCGGGCGGCTACCTGCCCGCGAGTCGGGCGGAGGCGGTCGACGCCGAGTTCGCGCTGAAACTGATGCGGCGGGCGATCAAGTGGTACGCCGTGCCGGGCCAGCGTCGCTTCGCGCCCGGCCGCGAGCGTCGCGGCCGGGACCGCAAGCCTCCCGACCGGGACCACGAGCCTCCCGCGCGTGAGCCCCCCGACCGCAAGCCTTCCGCGCGTGAGCCTCCCGAGCGTGAGCCTCCCGACATTGAGCAGCGGGCCGCGATCAAGTTGCAGATCAACCAGTTCACGGTGCCGCCCAACGCGATCCTGATCCGGCGGATGCACGGCATCGTCGCCGTCGTTCTGGAGCAACTCGGGGCCGGCGCGGACTGGGGCCGGGTCGCCGCGGAGTACCTACACGGCGAGGCGCCAGCGACGCTGCTCGGAGAGGCCGAAGCGCGCTACTTGTCCCGTGGAGGCTAACGCTTCGTTTGCAGAGCCACCTTAGAGGCGCGGCGGTCATCCGGCCGCCGCCCCAACTGCGAGCCGGCAACCACCGCTCGGCCTTGTAGCCGTGCTGGCGGAGCGCGGTTCCCGGTGGTGGGGAATCTCGACCTCTACGATCTCGCGATCACAGACGCGCTGCCGATAGAACCAAGCGTCGACGCGGAGCCCACCGGCTACGGCGGTCGCACGGCCTGGGCGCGGAACCTCGCTGCGCCCGTCCGGAGCTTCCTGAGCACCGAGTCCGGCGGCGCGATCGTGATGCTGGGAGCCGCGATCGCGGCCATGCTATGGGCGAACTCGCCCTGGTATCACTCCTACGAGTCGGTGTGGACGACGCCGCTCGTGATCCGGATCGGGAGCGCCGGGATCGCCACGGACCTGCGCCAGTGGATCAACGAAGGCCTGATGACGCTGTTCTTCGTCGTCGTCGGCCTCGAGGCCAAACGCCAGCTCGATCTCGGCGAGCTGCGCGAGCGACGGCGGCTGGCGATTCCGGTGGTCGCGGCATTTGGCGGGATCACCGTGCCGGTCCTGATCTACCTCGCGTTCAACGCCGGCGGTGCCGGGGCGCATGGGTGGGGCGCCGCGATGTCGACGGACACCGCCTTCGCGCTCGGGGCCATCGCCCTGGTGACTCCGCGGGCCGCGGTCCGCGTCCGCGTGTTCCTGCTCACGCTGGCCGTAGTCGACGACCTCGCCGCGCTGGTCGTGATCGCCACCGTGTACGCCGGCCGGGTGTCGTGGGTGGCGCTGAGCGTCGCGATCGTGCTGTTCGCGGCCTTGGTCGCGCTCCGATACGCGCCGTTCGGACGGCGCGCGATCTCGATCGGACTGGCGGTCGCGATCTGGTTTGCGATGTTCAAGTCCGGCATCGACCCGGTCATCTCGGGACTTGCGATCGGGCTGGCCACCAGCGCGTACCCACCGTCGCGCGAGGACCTCGAACGGGCGACCGCGCTGACCCGGTCGTTCCGCGAGCAACCGACGCCGGAGCTGGCGCGCTCGGCGCAGCAGAGCCTGCAGTCGGCGATCTCCCCCAACGAGCGGATGCAGTACGACCTGCACCCGTGGACCAGCTACGTGATCGTGCCGCTGTTCGCGCTGGCCAACGCCGGGATCCACCTGACCGGCAAGCTGCTCGGTGACGCGATCTCCTCTCCGATCACCCTGGGGATCGCGATCGGATACGTGGTCGGCAAGCCGATCGGCGTGTCTGCCGGCTCCTGGATCGCCTCCCGCCCAGCGCTGCACGGGCCCCGCTCGCCGATCACCGGGCCGGTGCTCGGCGTGGCCGGCGCCTGCGCCGGGATCGGCTTCACGGTGTCACTGCTGGTCTCGAGCCTCGCGTTCACGGGTGAGCGACTCGACGAGGCCAGGCTGGGTGCGCTCGCCACGGTGCTGCTGGCACCGCTGCTCGCCTGGGTGCTGACCAGGGTCATCAGTCGGTTGCCGAGCTCGCTGCGCGCGCGACAGATCGGCGGCACGGCCGAGGACATCCTCGATCTCGTGGACGAGGTCGATCCCGATCGCGACCACATTCGCGGACCGGACGATGCGCCGGTGACGCTGGTCGAGTACGGGGATTTCGAATGTTCCTACTGCGGCCAGGCCGAGGGCGTGATTCGCGAGCTGCTCTCTGCGCACGGTTCTGATGTGCGCTACGTCTGGCGGCACCTACCGCTGAATGACGTCCACCCCAGCGCGCAGCTCGCCGCCGAGGCGTCGGAGGCGGCCGCCGCCCAGGGCAGGTTCTGGGAGATGTACGACATCCTGCTCGCCCACCAGAGCGAGCTCGCGCCGCGAGACCTCGTCGGCTACGCCAACGAGCTCGGACTGGACGTCGAGCGCTTCAGGGACGCGCTGCGTCGGCGGGAGTACGCGCCACGGGTAAGCGAGGACGTGGCGAGCGCGGACGAGAGCGGGGTATCCGGCACGCCGACCTTCTTCATCAACGGCCGCCGCCATTACGGCGTGTACGACATCGACACGCTCAGCGAGGCGGTGCGAGCGGCCAAGACCAGGGCGAGGCAACTCGCCGCCACCGCCGCGGCGGCCTAGCCGGTTCGTGCGCAGCTGATGCCGAAGCGAGTTGCTCACGCCAGGAGACCAGGATCTACGCGTCGTGGTACAGCGCGAACTCCCACGGGTGCGGCCGCAGCCGAATCGCGTCGACCTCAGCCTCGCGCTTATAGCGCACGTAGGAGCCGATCAGATCGGGCGTGAACACATCGCCCTCGAGCAGGAAGGAATGCTCGGCCTCGAGCGCGTCGAGGCTCGCCTCCAGCGACGCGGGGACCCGCCCGATCGACGCCAGCCTCTCCGGCGGCAGCTCATAGATGTCGGCATCGAGCGGCTCGCCTGGATCCAGCCCGCGCTTGATCCCGTCGAGCCCGGCGAGCATCAGCGCGCTGAAGGCAAGGTACGGGTTCGCGGTCGGATCCGGCGAGCGAAATTCGATCCGCTTCGTCTTCGGCGCTTCGTGGTACATCGGCACCCGCACGCACGCTGAGCGGTTGCGGGCCGAGTAGACGAGATTGACGGGCGCCTCGAAGCCCGGCACGAGCCGCCGGTACGAGTTGGTCGTGGGCGCGCAGAACGCCATCAGCGCGTCCGCGTGGTCGAGCAGCCCGCCGATGTAGTGGACCGCGAGTTCGCTCAGGTGGGCGTAGCGGCCCTGGCCGTACATCAGCGGGTCGCCGTCCTTCCAAAGCGACTGGTGCACGTGCATGCCGGACCCGTTCTCCTGGAAGATCGGCTTGGGCATGAACGTCGCTGTCTTGCCCGCCTCCGCAGCGGTGTTCTTGACCACGTACTTGTAGATCATCATTTGATCGGCCATCTTCAGCAGCGGCTGGAAGCGCATGTCGATCTCGCCCTGGCCGCCCGAGGAGACCTCGTGGTGGTGAAACTCGCACTTGATTCCGAGCGACTCCATCGTCATCGCCATCTCGCCGCGCAGGTTGGCGAGCGAGTCGGCCGGCGGGACGGGGAAGTAGCCTTCCTTCTGGCGGAGCTTGTACGCGAGGTTCGGTCCGGGGGTCCCAACCTCGCCGGTGTTCCAGAACCCCTCCTTCGAGTCGATCTCGTAGAAGGCGCGGTGCTCGCGCTGCTCGTAGGCGAGGTGGTCGAACACGAAGAACTCCGCCTCGGGGCCGAAGTAGGCGACGTCGGCGATCCCGCTCTGCACGAGGTGTTGCTCGGCCTTCTTCGCGACGAAGCGCGGATCGCGGCCGTACGGCTCACCGAGCACCGGATCGGCGATCGAGCAGATCAGCGACAACGTCGTGCGCGTGTAGTACGGATCGATGAACGCTGTCGTCGCGTCGGGGATCAGGAGCATGTCGGACTCGTGGATCTCCTGAAAGCCGCGGATCGACGAGCCGTCGAATCCGAGCCCGGTCTCGAAGTCCCCCTCGTCGAGCGCGGCGAGCGGCAGCGTCAGGTGCTGCCAGGTACCAGGCACGTCGACGAACTTCAGGTCGACCATCTCCACCCTGCGCTCGGTGGCGAATGCCAGGACCTCCGTGGCGGTCGCGGCGCCGGCCGCCGACGCCGATTGCGTTCTGTCTGTGACCGACACCGGGATGCCCTCCTTACTGTTTCGGATTTCAGGAAGCCAGAGTCAACGGCTCCGAACGGCTCGAGCGTATTGTGCCGCGTGGTCTGGGCCGGTGCTCAGCCGGGGGCATCCTCCCCGAGGAGGAGCACGGTGCTGAGGATCCGTCGCCGTCGGCCCGGCCTGGGCGCGTTGGCCACACGGGGCTGAATCACACGAACCAGGTCGCGGAGAAACTCGGCCTGCTCGCTGTCATCCAGCCACAGCCCCGCGATTCGATAGCCCACGCCATCGCGCAGGGGGTCGACGTCCTCGCGGTTCAGGTAGCGGTCGAAGTCGCCGAGCAGGCCTGCGACGTATGCCATGAACGCTTGGCGGTGATCATCGGTGCTCATCGTCTGCACTTCGTCGAGGCTGATGCTCGCCGCTGCCACGCGCAGGACGTAGGTTCGCTCGACGGCGCCGCGGATCCGGCGTTCGGCGACGACGGTCAGCACGCCGGCATTGACCAGCGTTGCAACCTGGCGGTACAGCGTGGCGGGGGCCACGTCGGGGAGCTCGGTGCGCAGATCGGCTGTCGTCAGCGCTCGATCGCCTAAGAACGCTTGGATGATGCGCAGCCGAACCGGGTGCAGCAGCAGGTCGGCGCTGGTCACGGTTCACACTGGCACATCATTATCATGCCTGATAAAATTCATCATGTAGATATCAAAGTGTATCTGTGCAACCGGGGGAGGTAACCCTATGTCGCGTCTCGTCGGATCTCGCCCCCGCCGACCCTCGAAGCGGGACGATGGCGGTCGTGGTCGGCATCTGGTCCTCATCACGATCACAACCGTCGTTCTCGAGACACTCGGCCTGTGGCTGCGCGCGCACCGGCTTGGCGGCAACGTAGTGGTCCGCTGTCGGCAGGGCCACCTGTTCACGACGATCTGGATCCCAGCCGCATCGGTGAAGTCCCTCAGGTTTGGGTGGTGGAGGCTCCAGTACTGCCCGGTTGGCCACCACTGGACGATCGTGACCCCGGTCAAGGAAGCCGAGCTGAGCGAAGACGCACGGCGCCTCGCGAGCGAGCGCCACGACCTCCCGGTCCCCTAACCGGGCGCGCGCGGGCAGTGAATCTGCCTGGCCGAGCGCAAGGCGCCCAGCTCGGCTACTGAGTGGCTCCGGTGACCGGCTGGGACCTGCGTCGGTCCGCCGCGCTCACTGCGGACCTGGCTCTTCCAGGCAATCGATCGTCTCGTCACATCGACCGGGTTTCGCGGGTCTGGTGCTATGACACAACGCGACGGAGGAATGTGACGGATGGACGAACAGGAATGGCTGGCGGAGCGCTTTGAGGAGCATCGCTCGAGGCTGCGAGCGGTGGCCTACCGGATGCTCGGTTCGCTCAGCGAGGCGGACGATGCCGTTCAGGACGCCTGGCTCCGGGTCAGCCGTGCGGACGCGAGCGAGGTGGAGAACCTCGGCGGATGGTTGACGACCGTCGTCGCCCGGGTGGCGCTGAACATGCTGCGCTCCCGCCGATCGCGGCGCGAGGAGCCTCTCGGCCCGTACGTGCCCGAGCCGATCATCGACCGCGCCGATGGCATCGACCCCGAGCACGAGGCACTGCTGGCTGACTCGGTCGGTCTCGCGATGCTCGTCGTGCTCGAGACGCTCGCTCCGGCTGAGCGGGTTGCGTTCGTGCTGCACGACATGTTCGCGGTGCCGTTCGAAGAGATCGCACCGATCGTCAAGCGCTCCCCCGCGGCGGCGCGACAGCTGGCCAGCCGCGGCCGCCGCCGCGTACGTGGTGGCGCTCCGGTTCCCGACGCTGATCTGAGGGCCCAGTGGGAAGTTGTCGAGGCGTTCATGGCTGCCGCCCGCGACGGTGACTTCGACGCGCTGGTCGCGGTGCTCGACCCCGACGTGGTGCTCAGAGCCGACCGCGGAGCCGTGCCGGCGGGCGGATCGCGCGAGGTCCGCGGTGCCGAGGCGGTCGCCGGCCAGGCGCTCAGCTGGTCGCGGGTCGAGCTGTCCATGGAGCGGGCGCTCATCAACGGCGCCGCCGGGCTCGTCTCAACCCGGGACGGGCAACCGTTCTCGGTCAGCGCCCTCACGATCAGGGGCGGGAAGATCGTCGAGATCGACATCCTCGCCGACCCCGCGCGCCTGCGCCAGCTCGACCTGACGGTCCTCGACCCGCGATCCACGAAATGATGAGGATGATGAGAAAGGCTTAACTATTAGGCAAAAATGACCACCCTCAGGTACCGCGGTCACCGGACGGCGCTCAGGCACCGCGGTCACCGGGCAGTGTCGACCCCGCCGTCGGGTCGGATCTCCGACCCGTGTTCTACCGTGTCGCCCATGCCTGCCCCCAAGGCGCTGCGCGGGCTCGCTCCCGACGTGCTCCGCAACGATCTCCGGCTTCGCGGGCTGGCCCTGGGGATCGGGCTGATCCCGCCGCGTCCGATGAACTCGGAAGCCGAGATGGCTGTCCTCGGCCGCCTGGCCGCAGGTGCTGGGCGGGTCGTGGAGCTCGGTGTCTATGAGGGCTCCTCGGCGGTGGTCTTGTGCCGGGCGCTCGGGCGTGGTGGCGAGCTGCATCTCGTGGATCCGTTCCTCGAGGGCGGCTCGGCGCTTGTGCAGGGATGGCGGGCCAATCCGACCGCCACGCGGTTGGTCGTGTGGCGCGCAACGCTGCGCGGCGGTCCCACCATCCGGTGGCATCAGGCGCGCAGTCAGGACGTCGGCCGGTCCTGGACCGGCGGGGCCGTCGACCTTGTGTTCATCGACGGGGATCACAGCCCCGCAGCCTGCCGCGAGGACTGGGACGTATGGCATCCGCATGTCGGCGCCACCGGAGCCGTCGCCTTCCATGACGCAAGGGCGGATCGGCCCGACGGCGCCGGCAGCCCAGGCCCAACCGCCGTCGTCGACGAGCTGTTCAGGGAGACCGAGTCGGATTGGACGATCGTCGATGAGGTCGACACATTGGTGGTCGTACGGCGCAAATAGCAGGTCGGGAGAAGGGTCAGTCGCGGGCCAGGGCGGCGGCGAGTTGGCGCTCGAGGTCGACGTAGCCGTCGTCCTTGGATGTGATCTCCACCTGGACGATCGTCCCGCCCTCCAGCGGGAAGTACGGGGTGTACTGCTCACTGACCGCGTCGGCGGTGTCGCGGCCGACGGACAGCCCTTCGCCACAGATCGCGAAGTGCCCGGATTGGGTGCGCAACGGGCCGTCGGCAGCGACCTCGTCGTTGACGTAGAGCCTGACCGTGCCTTGGGACTCGCCGTGCTCGCCGACCTTGTCCGTGACGAATTCCATGCCGAGCACGTAGGACCCGGATTCGAGGACCCCCGTTTCGTAGTGCTGCTCGGGCTTGTTGCCGAGGAAGTTGTAGACGAAGTGCAATTTGCGGTCCTTGTGAACAGCGCCTGGCCACCGAAGCGCGACCCCTGGGCGAGGATCACGCCCTGACAGCTGGGGTCGGTGATCTCGACCTCGGCGAGGATCTTGTACGAGACGCCGTGCACGTTAGCCGTGCTCGGTCACCGCCAAACGTCGGACATGCTCCGCCTCTACAGGACGTTGAGCTATCCTTGACGCTATGCTCAGGTTTGGCCCAGCGGGAACCCACGATCGCGCCACCCGTAGCGCTGCTCCGCCGGTCGCTGATCTGAGCGGACAGCTGATCCGTAGATGGTGCATGGAGGCGATCGATTCGACCTGCGAGACGGGTGCCTGATGCGGATCGCGATCGTCGGAGCAGGGGTCTCGGGCTTGGTCGTCGCGCATCTGCTGCACCGCGAGCACGAGATCACGGTGTTCGAGGGCGCGGGCTACGCCGGTGGCCATACGAACACGATCCGGGTGGATACGACGAATGAAACCCATCAGGTGGACACAGGGTTCATCGTCTTCAACGATCGAAATTACCCGCATTTCGAAGCGCTGCTCGCGCGCCTCGGCGTAGCCTCCCAACCCTCGACGATGACGTTCAGCGTCAGCGACGGACGCGGCGATTTCGAGTACAGCGGCGCCGGCCCGAACGGGCTGTTCGCGAACCGTGCGCATCTGCTCAGTCCGTCGTTTCACCGAATGCTCGCCGACCTGGCCCGCTTTAACCGCGCCGCTCGAAGGCTGGTGGCGCGCGATGAGCAGGGGCCGTCGCTCGGTGACTGGCTCGAGGAGCAGCGCTTCTCGCGCTCGTTCATCGACCGGCTGATCATTCCGCAGGCCTCGGCGGTGTGGTCCGCCGATCCACGGCAGATGTGGAGCTTTCCGGCGCGCTTTCTGGCGGAGTTCTTCGACCATCACGGGATGCTCTCGCTTCGAGGACGTCCGCGGTGGCGCACTGTGTGCGGCGGCTCGGCGCGGTACGTGGAGGCGCTTACGCGTCCGTTCTCAGCTCGGCTGCGCCTGGGGACCCCGGTCCAGGCCGTCACCCGTCAACGCGACCACGTGGTTGTCAAGGCACGTGGCTGCGAGGCGGAACAGTTCGACGAGGCGGTGTTGGCCATCCACGCAGACCAGGTGCTCGAGCTGCTGAGCGACGCGAATGCCGCTGAGCGCGAGATCCTCGGAGCGATCCCCTATCAGCCCAACGAGGCGGTCCTGCACACGGATGTCGCGATGCTGCCCCGGCGCCGCCGCGCCTGGGCGAGCTGGAACTACCATCTGCTGCGCGAGCCGATCGGGCGGACGGCCGTGACCTACCACCTGAATCGCCTGCAGTCGCTGAACGCCGAGCGCGAGCTGTGTGTGACGCTGAATCGGACCGAGGCGATCGATCCGGAGAAGGTGATCCGGACTATCTCCTATGCGCACCCGGTTTACACCGAGGCTGGGGTTCGGGCGCAGGCGCGCGTGGAGGAGATCAGCGGGCGCAACCGCACCCACTTCTGCGGCGCATACTGGGGTTGGGGCTTCCACGAGGACGGTGTGCGCAGCGGCCTGCGGGTGGCCGAGCATTTCGGGGCGCGCCCGTGACGGTTGCGAGCTGCACCTACTGGGGGACGGTCCGCCACCGGCGCTTCGAGCCGCCGCGTGAGTTCCGCCACCGCCTGGCGCTCGCCTACGTCGATCTCGACGAGCTACCGGGACTGCTCGGCGGCCGACTGGTCACACGCGCTCCCGGCGTGCTGCGCTTCCGCCGTCGCGATTACCTCGGTGATCCGAACGTCCCGTTGCAGCAGGCGGTGCGCGACACGGTGGAGCTGCAAACCGGAGTCAGGCCGGCGGGCCCAATCCGGCTCCTCACGCAGCTGCGCTCGTGGGGGCACTGCTTTAACCCGGTCAGCTTCTACTACTGCCTGGACTCCGCGGCTGGGAGCCTCGAGACGGTGGTCGCGGAGGTGACCAACACCCCTTGGGGGCAGCGACACGCCTACGTCGTCAGCGCCGGCGCGAGCGAGGTGCGCGTGGCCAGCGGCGAGTTCGACAAGGCGCTGCACGTGTCTCCGTTCATGGGGATGGACCAGAGCTACGTGTGCCGCGCCACGCTCCCCGGGGAGACCCTTTCGGTGCACATCGAGAGCCGACAGGCCGGCGGCGCGGTGTTCGACGCGACGCTCGCGCTCCACCGGCGCGAGCTGACCCGGGTCTCCCTCGCGCGCATGGCCGCCCGTTACCCCCTGGCGAGCGTCCGGGTGCTGGCGCTGATCTACGCGCACGGGCTTCGTCTGAGACTTGCGGGAGTGGAGGTCCACCGCCACCCGGGAGCGAGCCGAGCATGAGCGATCGGCTGTGCCGCGCGTTGCTTTCGCTCCTGCTGCGCAGGATCAGAGTCGGGAGCCTGATCGTGGTCGAGGACGGAGCACAGCACGTCTACGGTCAGGGTCCGCCGGCGGCGACGGTCGAGGTCCGTTCGCCGAAGTTCTGGAGGATGCTTGTGCGTGGGAGCGTTGGGATGGCCGACGCCCATGCGCGGGGATGGTGGGACTCCCCCGATCTCGTGGCGCTGATCAGGCTGGGGGCTCGAAACGCCGTTGGTCTTGACCGGGCGCGGGCTTGGATTGCCCCGCTGCGCTGGCCTGCGCAACGGCTGCGAGCACTGCACCGGCCGAGCACCAGGCGCCGGCGCCGGCGTGACATCGCCGCCCACTACGACCTCGGCAACGAACTGTTCGCCCGGATGCTCGACTCGACGATGAGCTATTCCTGCGCGCTGTTTGAGCACCCGGCGATGACGCTCGAGCAGGCGTCGGTGGCCAAGCTCGAGCGTGTCTGCGAAAAACTCGACGTCGGTGTCGAGGACCGGCTGCTCGAGATCGGAACCGGCTGGGGTGCGTTCGCGATCCACGCCGCGCGTACCCGAGGCTGCCATGTCACTACGGCCACGATCTCCCGCGACCAGCACGCCTACGTGACCAAGCAGGTCAGGCGCCTCGGGCTCGAGGATCGGGTTACCGTCCTGCTCGAGGACTACCGCGACCTGACGGGCTGCTACGACAAGCTGGTCTCGATCGAGATGATCGAGGCGGTGGGCTTCCGGCACATCGGCGCGTTCTTCAACAAGTGTTCGCAGCTGCTGGCCGACCACGGCGCGATGCTGCTGCAGGCGATCACGATCGATGACCGTGCCTACGGGGTCGAGAAGGCGTCGAAGTCGTTCATCAACACGCACATCTTTCCCGGTGGTTGCCTGCCCTCGCTCGAGGTGATCGCACGCCGGGTCGCACGGTGCACCGACATGCAGACGCTGGATCTGGAGGACCTCACCCCGCACTACGTTCAAACTCTCAGGCATTGGCGCCAGAACTTCGCTGCCCACACCCAGGCGCTCTCCGAGCTGGGCTACGACGAGCGATTTCGCCGTCTGTGGACGCTGTACCTCGCCTACTGCGAGGGCGGCTTCGCCGAGCGACGTATCTGCGACGTGCAGCTCGTGCTGGTCAAACCGCGCCACTCGACTGCGGTCCGCGCCGGCGCGCGCAGCGTGACCGTCGTCGCCGCCGGCGATGCCCGGCGGTGATTGTCAAACCACCATCGGCTGTGAACGCTCCACTGCCTGAACCCCGGGTGGGGGGCTATTGGCTGCGCTCGATCGAGTCGCCGATCAGCCAGATGGTCGGGGGCCACAGGCCGACGAATAGCGCGCGACGTTCCGCGTTTCCCCGTTCGTCCTGGTCCACGGTCTTGGCGCGGATCCAGAGGCCGATGCAGAGCCCGACCGAGGACATCGAAACGAGCTGCAGGTGCCACGCGCGAACGCCGGCGCGACGGAGGGGCGCGATCAACATGGCGTGGATCTTAGCCTATTCTGCAATGATTGTTTAGATTAATTTCAGGGTACGTTGGAGGTGCATGCGTAACCGCCCCACGTTGACGCGTCGCTGGTTGACCGCCGCGAGCTGGCCGGTCGGGATCGGACTGACCTCATGGGACTACATGTGGCGGACCACGCCGCTTCACCGGCGTGAAACACGTGCGTCGCCAGACGATCACGATTCTGGTATGCGAAGGCTGCCAGCGCGCGTCAGCGCCGAACATGTGCAAGGCCCCGAGCACGGTCACGGCCCGCTGTTCCATCGCCGGTACCGCACGCAGATCCGAGGTGCGCGACTGTCTCCCGGTGAGCTGATGACAGCCGTCCAGAGCAACCTCAACCGGCCGGCGCCGACGACCTTTGCCCGGTTCGAGAAGGTCCGCGGCGATCGCGGCGCGATGGCGGTCGGAGACGAGTACGTGGTCCGGATGCCCGGCCCGTGGGACGGCCCGGTGCGGGTGATCGAGCTCGGTGAGCAATCGTTTCGCCTGGCGACCCTGCAGGGCCATCTCGAGGCGGGACAGATCGAATTTCGGGTCCGCAGTGACCAGGCGCTGCTTCGGTTCGAGATCGAGTCGTGGGCTCGCAGCAGCAGCCGGCTCTCGAACTTGCTGTACCACCGGCTGCGCATGGCGAAGGAGGTTCAGGCCCACATGTGGATCTCGTTCCTCGAGGGCGTCGTCGCGCTCTCGGGCGGCCGAATGACATGCGGCGTGGCCATCAACACGCGGCGGATCGAGGCTGCCGGCGGCGATGGCCGATGAATCGCTGCTCGGCCCGCCACGGGTGAGGCGCATGCTCGCCGAGCTCTCCCACCGAGGCCTCAACTTCGATCTCGGCTCACTCGAGCGCGCGGATCGGGCAAGCGGATGGAATTTCACGGACCTCCGCCAGCCGTTGCCAGGCGAGCCACGTGGCGCGCCGGCGCCCAAGGGGAGCTGGGAGATCGCCCGCCGGCTGATGCGCGGCTATGAGTTCGCGGACCCTTCGATCGTCCGCGCTTATTACGATCCGTCGGTTCCGCTCCAGAACCGGAACATGCTGCTGAAGCTGCAGGCGCTCGGCCTGGTCCACAAGTTCGTCGGCGTGCGCGTCGGCGGCGTGTACGAGCTGACGCGACGGATCGACGGACGCGACGCGCGCATCTGGGGCTGGAACTACCGCACGCTCGAGGGCCACGTCGAGATGGGACAGATGGACTGGGAGGTGTGGAAGTGGCTTGACAGCGGCGAGGTCGAGTTCCGCGTCCACTCGGTGTCGCGCCGCGCCCGCATCGAGAACCCGCTCGTCCGACTGGGCTTCGTGGTGCTGCGAGCGCGCGAGCGTCGTGCGTTCCTGCGCAGTACGCAGCAGCGGATGCGGGCGTTTGTCGAGCTCGCGCTCGAGCAAGAGGGTCGGAGCCGGACCATCCGCGACGAAGCCGCTCAGCTGACCGCGCGGCCACTGCGAGCCGCGGACGCCGCCCACGACCAACTGGCTCGCAACCTCAGCGACCGAACTGGCTCCGCTTGAGCCGATGCCGCGCTGCTGTCGGTGGTCACGCTGAAGCGGCCTCGATCCGGCCGCTCAGTGGGCCGCGCTCACGAGAGGTAGGAGAGCAGCCGGTTGGTGATCGCGGTCGCGAGCCGCAGCTGCTGGGGCGCGGGCGGCCCGGGATCGGTCTCGAGCCGCGCCCGCACTGGGTCGATCAGCGCCGGTCGCTTGGTGGCGGCGATGCCGGCGCAGATGCGAGCTGCCTCCCACACGACGTCGGGCTCGACGCTCCAGATCGACTCGAGGATCCGCTTCTGGCGCCGGCCTGGGACGGTCGCGGGCGGCTCCCAGGCGGCGAGGCACGCTGCGTGGTCGGCGGCGCAGCAAACCACCGCCCACTCCCGCGCGAGCGGGTGGCTGCGGTCGACCGGAATCTCGGCCGGAGCGCCGCGGGGGGTGCGTACCCTGTCGAAGTCCGCGAACGCGACCGCCAGCTCGGCCCCCCGGGAGAACTCTCGCCAGCGTGGTTGCGCCTGGCGATAGAACCGGCGCGTCTGGAAGGAGCCGAACAGCAGCGGATGCTCGGCCCGCGAGAGGCTCTCATCCTCGATTGCGTGCGACAGCGCGATCAGCATCGGCTTACTCAGCGTGCGAGGCTCGAGATCCGGCCGTCGGCGGCGCAGCGCCGCGTAGACCGAGGACGGCGCGATGGCGGCCGAGCTCGTGACCCTCGCGATCGCGCCGGCGAGGGACATACCCCCTGCGCGCTCGGATGCGACGCGTCGCACCAGCTCGATGTCGGCTTCGCCATAGCGGCGATGACCACTCGCCAGCCGCCGGGGCGTGGGGAAACCATACCGCCGCTCCCACATCCGCAGGGTCCCTTCCAGAACTCCAGTCCGCTCAACGAACTGGCTGATCGTGAGGTCGTTCAAAATGGTCTTTTGTCTACGTAGCGTTCAGGTTTTCCATCAACAGTGTATGGGTAGCGAGGACAGATGACAGGAATTGGAATCTCGGGTGCGTTCGACACGCTGCTCGACCGGACAATTGCGCCGGGCTATGGGAACGTCGGCTACGAGACTCGCCGCCGGCTGGGCCACTGGCCGAAGGACCTTCCGCGCATGGATGACAAGACGGTGCTCGTGACGGGCGCGGCATCCGGGATCGGTCTGGCCGCCTGCATTCGGTTCGCGCAGCTGGGCGCGAGCATCCGCGCCGTTGGGCGAGATCACCAGAGAGCAGAGCAGGCGGTCCGTGGGATTCGACGGGTGCTGCCGGACGCCGACGCGCGGCCGGTCGCGTGCGATGTGAGCAGCCTGCGCGAGGTTCGGGCTTTTGCGGAGCGCTTCCAGCGCGACGAGGGCTCGCTTGACGTCCTGGTCAACAACGCCGGGGTGATGCCCGATCAGCGGCAGCGGTCGGTGGATGGCCACGAGCTGATGTTCGCCACGCACGTGCTGGCGCCCTTCGCGCTCATCGAAGGATTGCGTGAGCTGCTCGAGCGCAGCGCGCCGGCGCGGGTGATCAACGTCAGCTCAGGCGGCATGTACAGCGCGAGCATCCCGGAGGGAGACGTCCAATCCGAGAAGGCCAGCTACAGCCCGAAGCGGCTGTACGCGCGGACAAAGCGCGAGGAGGTCGTCATCACCGAGCAGTGGGCCGAGAGGCTGAGGGCAACCGGGGTGGTGGTCCACGCGATGCATCCGGGTTGGGTTGACACCGAGGGCGTCAGGGAGTGGCTGCCGGTGTTCCGTCTGCTGACGCGGCCGATTATCCGCACACCCGACCAGGGTGCTGACACGATCGTCTGGCTCGGAGCGGCGCCGGAGGCGCTCGCAAGCTCGGGAAGGTTCTGGCACGATCGCCGGGCACGCCCCACCCATTATCTGCTCGGCGCCTCCGAGGACAGCCCGCAGGCCCGCCAGGAGCTGTGGGATGTGTGCCAGCAGCTGGTCGATCTGGCCAGCACCGCTGGCGCTTCCGGCCGGGCTGCTTGAGCTGTCTGGCGCGTGGCCGTTCATCGTCTCGATCGCGAGCAGGTCGTAGGCCGGCCGCTCACCGAGGTATTCGAGTTCTTCTCTCGGGCCGGCAATCTCGAGCGGATCACGCCGCCGTGGCTCGCCTTCAGGCTGTCGGCTCCCGAGCCGCTGGAGATGCGCGCCGGGACGCTGATCGCGTATCGCCTGCGCGTACGGCGGGTGCCGGTGCGCTGGATCTCGCGGATCGAGGAATGGGAGGAGAACCGGAGCTTCGTCGATCGACAGCTCCGGGGGCCATATCGACTGTGGCGCCACCGGCATGAGTTCGCGCCGGTTCCGGGAGGCACGCGCGTCCGAGACCACGTCGAATACGCGCTGCCGCTCGGACCGGTCGGTGAACTGGCGCACCTGGCGTTGGTGCGCCGAGATCTCGTCACGATCTTCGATTACCGCAATGCGGCGGTCGTCCGGCTGCTCGGATGACGGCGTTGGTGTGGCTTCGGCGCGAGCTGCGCGTGCACGACAATCCCGTCCTGAGCGCCGCGCTCGATCGGGCCGACACTGTCGTGCCGGTGTTCTGCCTCGATGATCGGCTGCTGAAGGGCCGCCACGCGTCCGGGCCGCGAACGCAGTTCATGCTCGAGTGCCTGTCCGATCTGGACCGATCGCTGCGTGCTCGCGGCAGCCGCCTCGTGGTGCGCCACGGCGCACCGGAGCACGAGCTGCCGGCGCTTGCCCGCGAGGCGCGCGCCGAGGCGGTGTTCATGAGCCCGGACGTGAGCCCGTTCTCGACCCACCGCGATCGGGGTGCGATCGAGGCGCTGACGGGGACGGGGATCGAGGTCAGCGTGCAACCGGGCCCGTTCGTGCTCGACGAGCTCGAGTCGATCGAGACCCGTGCCGGCGAGCCATACACGGTGTTCACGCCGTTTCATCGCTCGTGGCTCGCTCAGCCACGCCGCAAGGTCCTCTCCGCGCCCGGCTCGCTGCCGCCGCTGCCCTCAGCCATCGAGCCGGGATCAATACCCGCGCTCGCCGATCTTGGACTTCGCCAAGCCGTGACCGCGCCGGCGCCGGGCGGCGAGCGCGCTGGTCGCGAGGTGATGCGCAGCCTCCTCTCGGGGCCGATCGAGGATTACGACCAGGGCCGCAACGAGCTGGGGCGCGAGCGATGCTCAAGGCTCTCGCCCTACCTGCACTTCGGTGGCATCTCGCCGCGCGAGCTCGAGTACCGCCTCCCTCCGGGTGCCGCCGGGGAGGCGTTCCGGCGGCAACTGTGCTGGCGCGACTTCTACGCCCACGTGCTGCTGCACTTCCCGGGCAACGCGAGAAGCGAGCACCAGGACCGCTACCGCAACGCGATCCGTTGGAGTCACGCCCGTCGCCGCTTCGAGGCCTGGCAGGAAGGGCGGACCGGCTACCCGCTCGTCGACGCCGGCATGCGCCAGCTGCGCCGTGAAGGATGGATGCATAACCGGGCGCGCCTCGTCGTCGCCTCGTTCCTGACCAAGGATCTGGGGATCGACTGGCGCTGGGGCGAGCGATGGTTCATGAAGTGGCTGCTCGACGGCGACGAGGCAAGCAACAACGGCAACTGGCAATGGATCGCCTCCGTCGGCGTCGACCCCCAGCCGGCGTTCCGCCGGATCTTCAACCCCGCCCGCCAGCAGCGGCGCTTCGATCCCGACGGCACGTACGTGCGTTGTCATGTTCCGGAGCTCCGCCAGGTCCCCGATCAGTACCTCTCGGAGCCCGCGCTGATGCCCGGACCCGCCCAACGCCAGGCCGGGTGCGTGATCGGTGTCGACTACCCGGAGCCAATCGTTGACCATGCCACCGCCCGGCGCGAGGCGCTCGCTCGCTACAAGCGCGCGAGCTGAGTCGGCAGCCGGGCGTCAGCGTGGGACGAGTTGTTGTGCCGGCCCCCGCCACCTCGCGATCGCCTCGGCATCGAGAAGCGCCCCGTAGACGGCTGGCCGCGCCGCGTGAATGTGTCGTTTGACGCGACTCTCGCTCACAGCGCCAGTCTAGGGCGCCACGCCGGGCAGCCCATGCCCTCGATAGCGTGCCGAGGGTGAGAGTCGCCGCTGACACCGCACGGCGCTTTCTCGTCGCCCGGCACCTGCTCGCGCCCGCGCGCTCGCTGAAGCGGGGCCCCGATGCCGTACTCGAGGTGTTCCGCCGGCTGGGCTCGATCCAGTTCGATCCGCTCGCGGTCGCGGGTCGCAACCACGATCTGGTGCTCCACGCTCGGGTCACCGACTACGATCGTGTGTGGTGCGAGGAGCTCCTGTATGAGCGCCGGGAGCTGTTCGAGGCCTACAACAAAGGACTGAGCCTGCTTCCGACGCGCGAGCTTCCGTGGTTCCGGGCCACGGGGTGGTCACCGTGGCGCGAGCACCGGATCGTCGCCGAGAACCCCGATGTCGCCGAGCGGGTACTCGGGCGGATCCGGGCCGAAGGACCGCTCTCGACGCTCGACTTCGAGCGCGGGGCCGCGGTCGATTGGTTCTGGGCGCCGACGAATGTCGTGCGCGCGGTACTCGAGGCTTATGCGGTGACGGGCGTACTGGGGCTCGCGAGACGCGAGGGCAACCGCCGCTACTACGACCTCGTCGAGCGGCTGTTCCCGGCCGAGTTGCTGGCCCGCCAGGAGCCGCTGCGCGAGCAGATCCGGCACAAGCTCCTCTCACGCTTCCGCGCGCACGGCCTCCTGGGCACTGGTGGCTCCGCGGAGCTGTGGCTCGGCACCGGTCCCGCGAGGCCTGACCCGGACCGTCCGGACAATCCCACCCGCACCGAGCTGCGTGACGAGCTCGTCTCGGACGGCGTGCTGGTCGCAGTCGAGGTTGAGGGCGTGCGCGGCGTGCGCTTCGTGCTTCACCGGGAGCTCGATTTGCTGGCGGCACCGCCCGAGCCGCCGGCGTCGGTCGCGTTTCTCGCGCCGCTCGATCCGTTCGTCTGGGACCGCGGCTTTCTCCGTGTCCTATTCGAGTTCGATTACGTGTGGGAGGTGTACGTCCCGGAGCGCAAGCGGCGGTGGGGTTATTACGTCCTGCCCGTGCTCTTCCGCGACCGGCTCGTGGGCCGGATCGAGCCGCGGATCGACCGCGGAGCGAACGCCGTCCGCGTACTCGGGCTGTGGTGGGAGGAAGGCTTCGACCCGCGCCGCGCGGACGGGTTCGTCGAGGCGATGCGCTCGGCGCTTCGGGCCTATCTCAATTTCGCCGGCGCTCGCCGACTCGAGTGGTCGCCGCACCTCGCCAAGGAAAAGCGGCTCTTCCGGCCGTAGGGGTCGCGCCTGTCTCGGCCGGCCGCAGAGCAACGTGACATCGCGGTGCACAACAACGGCGGCGGCCGGCTCCTGGTCGCACGTACCTAGCGCGCTTGTTAGCTTGGATGTCCCAAAGAACGGAGCCGCAGTGAAGAAGGTTCTCGAACTCGTCCTGTGCATCCTGCACCCGGTTGCGGTCGTGCTCATCTGGATCAACCTCGTTTCCCGCAGCGACCTTGGACTCGTCGCCAAGCTCACCTGGGCGATCGCCGCAATCGTCCCCTTCGTGCCATTCGTATACGTGCTCACCGGCAACGACTTCATATAGGCGCGGTCCCGTGCCCGGATTCGATCAGGCTGGGGGGTCGACTCCGAGCTCGGCGATCAGCATCGTTCCGCGAGGACCGTTCTCGCCGATCCGCTCCGGGACGGTCGCCCCGGCGGCCAGCAGGATCCGCACGATCTCGGCATAGGGCTCCGTCGGGATCTCATCGACGATCCGCATCGACGGGCCGCCCTCGGGCTCGTGACAATTTCGCGAGCCATACAGGGCGGCTCCGATTGCGCTGCCGCGCGTGCGGAAGGTGAGCGCCGCGCCACGCTCGATCAGTTCGTGCGCGATCTGCACGCGGCCGCGCCAGCAGGCGTCGCCGAGCGGGATCTCCTCGCCGTCCGGGTCGCCGTCGATCCGTGCCCCCGCGTCGAGCAGCCGGCGCATCGACTCGACGTGGCCGCCTTGGATCGCGAGCATCACCATCTCGTCGAGCACCGAGAGCGCGATGCCCGTGGGCACGACGCGGTCCGTCCCTGAGAGGTAGGTGCCCATCGCCCGGTCTGGGCCGGTGACCGCCGCCTCGTCGGCGCCGCGCTCGCGCAGGACCCCCGCGACTGCCTCCTCGCCCCAACGGACGGCAACCTGCAGCGCGGTAAGGCCGTGCTCGTCGGGCGCGTCAATCGGCGCCCCGGCGTCGAGGAGCGCCGCGACCGTCCTCGGCGGCCGTCGGCGCCAAACCGCCTGGTGGAGGTGGCCGGCCGACGCCTGCGCGCCGTGCGTGCAGAACATCTCGACCATCTCAGGGTTGGGGAAGTTGAGTGCCCGCCCGAGGTCGTAGTCGACCAGGTCCTGTCGGGCGCCAGCGTCGATCACCAGCATCGCGCACGTCGGGTCGGGGAACTCGCACGCGTGATAGAGGACCTCGTTGCCGTGATACCCGTCGCGATCGTCGGTCGGGTCGGCTCCCGCCTCGAGCAGCATCCGCGTCAGCTCGGGGTCGCCGGCGATCCCGGCCACCCCGTACAGCGCGACCTGGAGCCACTCGCCAGCGCCGATGAACGAGGCGTTCGGATCGGCCCCGGCCGCGAGCAGCCGCCGCACGACCTCACGGACCCCGGGCGCCCGTTCCGCGTCGCCGCGCAGCAGCCGCGAGAAGCAGGCATAGAGGATCGGCTGCCACCCGTTCGGCCCGGTCGGTTCGTTGACGGCCGCCGGCCGCGCCGCGAGCCGGCGCGAGACCTCGTCCGCCTCACCGCTGGCGCATGCGCACGCGAGGTCATGGCGTGCCAGCGCCGGATCGGCGTCGAGCAGCGCCCGCACGCGCCGCAGGTCGGCGGACGTGGCCGAGTCGATGAGAGCGGCCGCGCGCTCCGAAGCGGACAGAGTGACAGCCTCGACATGGAACTTCAGCCGTGGCCAGGAGCGAAACCCGTACTCGCGCGCGAGCGCAAGCTGCGCGAGCGCGAGCGAGGGAAACTCCCCCGCCTCGCGGCGACGCTTCGCCTCGTCGCGCAGACGGCGCAGGTTCGGACGGGGAGGCAACGAGCGCGGCTCCAGGTCAGTCTTCCTCCCCGGACTTCAATACGAGTAAGCCGGTTCGCGAGTTTCGCGTCACCGCGGTCGGTCGGAACTCAGCCGCCAGACGACCCAGAAATGGAGCAAATTTGAACAGGCTCGGGCCGGTCACCCCCAGCACCCCGTTACGTTCTTGCACGTCCCACCCGTCGTGGGCGAGCGCCGTGTGTACGGCCTGAGGATAGCTCGAGTACTCGCAGGCGATCACCCGCTCGGCGACTGGCACCAGCCCGGGCAGCACCCGCGTGACGATCTCGATGATCCGTTTGTGGGCATCGCGAACGTGGACGGCTTCGGGCACGTCCGCCGATGCCGCCTCGCTGAGGCCAACCGAATAGTGCTCGGCGCCGTCCATGACGGCGTAGAAGGGCTCGCAGAGTCGTTCATCGCGCTGAATCCAACACGGCAATGGGAGCGCCGACGCCTCACGCAGCGCGAACGAGAAGCGCACTGACCGCAGGCGCTCGGGCGCGGTCAACCCCATCAGCCGGTAGGACTCAGGACCGGCGCAGACCACGATGCGCTCGGCCTCCATTCTCGATCCGTCACTGAGCGTCGCGACGCCAGTGTCGACGGCACTGACTTCGGCGAGCATCACATCGAGGCCGGTCTGGAGAAAGTGGATCGTGGCCTCGGCGCGAATCGCCGCGCCGGTGCCCTCAAACGACCATCG
Organism: uncultured Solirubrobacterales bacterium; assembly: GCA_963799745.1. Lineage (GTDB taxonomy): Bacteria > Actinomycetota > Thermoleophilia > Solirubrobacterales > Solirubrobacteraceae > Palsa-465. Next base: position 546,906 of record CAWCYH010000004.1, read on the forward strand.
GTCGTGAGACACGGCCAGCGGATGCGGTGCGCCACTCAGCTCCTCCAGCCCCCCGTAGCGCCTCAAATGTGGCTCGCGCTCGGATACGTCTCCGGTCAGCAGCAGGCCGACCCGATCGAGCAGCAAGCCTCCGGCCAGGGACTCCCATTCCTCCCAGAGGGCCAGCGACCGTGCCGCCGCATCGGTCAGCTGGCGATCGGCATGCGCCAGACGGAAGATCCGAGACAGTCCGGCCGACTGGCGAGTGCCCGGAACGTCTGCGCTGAGTACCGTGACGCGGTGCCCGGCACGGGAGAGTTCAAAGCCGGAGGCCAGCCCCACCACTCCCGCGCCGACGACGATCACATCCATCGCATGACCCTAGCGGTCGATCGCCCTTGCGTCTGGTTGGTGACGCCATACTTGCGGCGGTGTACGCGAGCGACGCGACCGTTCCAGATCGGCACGTGATCGTGCTCTTCGGCGCGCTCGGAGACCTTTCACGTCGCAAGCTTTTGCCGGGACTGTTTCACCTCGAGCAGACGGGGCTGATGCCGGATGAGTACCGAATCCTCGGAACCTCGCGCCGTGGGGGGTCGGCTGATGAGTTCCGCGCCGCGGCGCGCAAGGCGATTGGCGGGGAAGCTGCGGGCGAGCCGTGGGAGCGCTTTGTTGAGCGGCTGTCGTTCAGCGCGTTTAGCGCCGAGGAGCCCGAACCGCTCGTCGACGCGGTACGCGCGGCCGAGCGGGGGATAGGAGGCGAGTCGCGGCGCCTGCATCATCTCGCCATCCCACCGACGGCGTTTGGCGCGACGGTAATCGCGTTGGGCGAGTCAAACCTGGCTGAGCGGTCTCGGGTGGTGTTGGAGAAGCCTTTCGGCGTGGATCTCGCCTCCGCGCGCGAGCTCAACCGGCTGGTGCACAGCGTCGTGCCCGAGGAGCGTGTCTTTCGCATCGACCACTTTCTCGGTCGTGAGGCTGTCCAGAATCTGATCGCGCTTCGGTTCGCAAACGGCATGTTCGAACCGATCTGGAACCGGGACCACATCGATCATGTGCAGATCGATGTCCCCGAGACGCTGCCCGTCGATGACCGCGCAGGCTTCTATGAAGAGACAGGTGCCTACCGCGACATGGTGGTCACGCACCTCTTCCACGTTCTCGGTTTCGTGGCGATGGAGCCGCCTACGACGCTCGACGCACGATCGATCGCCGAGGAGACCGGAAAGGTGTTCCGGTCGGTGAAGCCGATCGACCCTGACTACGTGATCCGGGGGCAGTACGCCGGCTATCGCGACGGTGCCGGCGTGGCCTTGGACTCGCGGACAGAGACGTTCATCGCGCTGCGAGCCGGTATCGACAACTGGCGGTGGGCCGGCGTTCCGTTCTTCCTGCGCACCGGCAAGCGTCTGGGCGAGCAGCGACGGCTGCTTACGATCGCGTTTCGCGAGCCACCGCGCAGGATGTTCCGGGCTGTCCGTGCGTTTGTCGAGGACTTCGGGCCCGATCACATCTCGTTCGACCTCGGCAATCCCGGCGGCATCATCACGAGCTTCCTGGCGAAGGTGCCTGGACCTCAGATGCGCCTTGGGCAGGCGCGCATGGAGTTCTCCTACGAGGGCTCGTTCGGCACGCAGGGCCTCGAGCCTTACGAGCGCCTGATGTACGACGCGATGCTCGGTGACCGCACGCTGTTCACCAATGCCGACGGCATCGAGAACCTGTGGACGGCATCAAGCGAGCTGCTGCGCGACCCGCCGCCCATACACCGCTACTCCCCCGGCACCTATGGCCCGCAGAAAATGCATGAGCTGATCGCACCCCGGCGCTGGTGGCTGCCGGAGACCTGATGCATCGGCGCCGGGGGCTCTCGTGTTGTGCTCGACGATCGTGGTCCTGGCGAACCGGTCGTTGAGGGGAGAGTGGTTGTTCTCCTTGCTGGGCTTTGGGCTCGATTGATGAGGGTCAACTCGTTCCGGCGAGGGCGGGCTGCGCCTCGCGGATCGTCGTCTTGGTCACGGCGTCTGAGAGCTCGTCGCGGCGGATGAGCGCGAAGATCGCCGGGAGGGCGAGCAGCGCGATTGCGCCGAGCACCCAGAACGCGGACTGGAAGCCGCCGGTGAGCGCCGCGGGTACGGCGTTGCCGGCATGGACCAGCGTTTTGGTGTGGCTGGCTGCGACGCCAGAGGCAATCGCAATCCCGATCGCTCCGCCGAGCTGCTGGGAGGTGTTCAAGAGCCCGGACGCGAGCCCGGCCTGGTGCTCCTCAACGCCGGCGAGCGCGGCGATCGAGACGGGGATGAACGCGAACGCGGTCCCGGCGCCGGCGATGATCATCGGGCCGGCGAGGTTGGCCAGGAAGTGCCCGTGGACGGGCAACTGGGTTGCCCAGATCACGCCCGCGCCGATCAGCGTCATCCCGATCGCCATCACGACCTTGGCTCCCACGCGGGTCACCAGCAGCTGCGAGAGACCAGCGAGCGCGATCGACGTCAATGACGTGGCCAGCCACGCGACCCCGCTCTGAAGCGCGCTGTAGTGCAGCACCTGTTGCATGTACAGGGTGCCGACGAAGAACAACCCGAAGAAGCTGCCGCCCAACAGCAGCCCGGCTGCGTTCGCACCAGCGAGCGTGCGCAGCCTGAAGATCGAAAGCGGCAGCACTGGGTCCTTGGCCCGGTTCTCGATCACCAGGAACGCAACGAGCAGAGCCGCGGACGCCGCGAGCATCGCGATCGTTCTGGTGGCGCCCCAGCCGTACTGGGGTGCCTGGGAGATCGCGTACACCAGCAGCACCAGCGCGCCGGTGCCGGAGACCGCACCGAGGGCGTCAAAGCGCCGGTGCGTCGTGGCGAGCCGGCTGTCGGGGACGATCCGCGGTGCGAGCGCCAGCGCGGCCACCCCGATCGGGACGTTCAGATAGAAGATGTACTGCCATCCGGCGTACCGGGTGAGAACCCCGCCGGTGATCAGCCCGACGGTCGCACCGGTGGCACCGAGCGCGCCCCAGATCCCGAGTGCCTTGTTGCGCTCGGCGCCCTCTTGGAACATGTTCATCACGATCGAGAGGGCCGCGGGGAGCATGATCGCCGCGCCCAGACCCTGAACCGCCCGGCTTCCGATCAGGAGCGCCTCGCCGGTCGCGAGCCCGCACGCCAGCGACGCGGCCGTGAACACGGCGAGCCCGAGCATCAGGATCCGGCGGCGGCCGAGCAGATCCGCGGCGCGACCGCCGAGCAGCAGAAAACCGCCGAATGTGAGCGAGTAGGCGGTCACCACCCATTGCAGGCTGGTCTGGCTGAAGTGCAGATCCCGGCCGATCGTCGGCAACGACGTGTTCACGATCGTCAGATCGATGACGATCATGAAAAACGCCACCGCCAACAGCGCGAACGCCCGCCAGCGCTTGACGTCCGGGGTGAGCAGAACTGGTTTGTTTGCGATTGTCATTACGGCCTCCTATGCGATGTCGCTCGTTGTGGTCATCACTTGTGTAGGCGTCGGGATGCCGCGAAACTGAGCGACGAATTTGCGCGGCCCGCGACGTCTATACGAGTGATGGCTTGGAACCGGGACTTCGATGCGAGGATGCGAACGTGGCCGAACGTGCGCTGACGCTGGCTCGCGCCGGGGACGAGAACGCGTTTCGTGAACTAACCGAGCCCTACCGGCATGAGCTGCAACTGCACTGCTACAGAATCGTCGGCTCGACCCAGGACGCCGAGGACCTGGTCCAGGAGACCCTGCTCGCCGCTTGGCGGGGGCTCGACCAGTTCACCGAGCAGGCGTCGATCCGGACCTGGCTGTACAGAATCGCCACCAATCGATCGCTTGACGCGCTGCGATCCAACGCGCGCCGGCCACAGCGCATCGAACCGTTGAACGAGCCGCCCACGCCCAGCCGCATGAGCGAGCCGATCTGGCTCGAGCCCTACCCGGATGTGCTGATCGAGGGGATCGCCGATCAAGCTCCGGGGCCCGAGGCCCGCTACGAGCACAAGGAGGCGATCGCCCTCGCGTTCGTTGCCGGTCTGCAACATCTCCCGCCCCAGCAGCGGGCGGTAATAGTCCTGCGCGATGTGCTCAGCTTCCGCGCCGCGGAAGTGGCCGAGATGCTCGACACCAGCCAAGCCGCAGTCAACAGCCTGCTCCGACGCGCCCGCGTCGCGCTCGAGAGCCGCCTGCCCGCCGCCGGGCGCGAACGAGCGCCGCTGCCCAACTCCCGCCACGAGCGCGAGGCGGTCGGACACTTCGCGAACGCGCTCGAGGGCGGCGACATCGACACGGTCGTCGCGTTGCTCGCCGACGACGCCTGGTTGACGATGCCGCCCTACCCCTACCAGTACCAGGGCGCCGCGGCGATCGGCAACTTCTTGCGCGTCCGCGGTGCGCGACACGAGACGCCACTGCGGCTCGTCCCGACCCGGGCCAACGGTCAGCCCGCCTTCGGCTGCTACTTCCCGTGCCCGCAAAGCGACATCGCGCGCGCCTATGGGCTGCTTGTGCTCACACTCGCCGGCCCCGAGATCGCCGAGATCACCTTCTTCGCCGACAGCAGCGTGTTCCCCCACTTCGGGCTCCCTCGCACCGTAGCCAAGCGCCGCGGATGAAGCCAACGCGTCGCGGGCGTCCGCTCAGCTCGGCGAACTGCGGTACAGGCCACTCAACCGCGTCAGGCGCCGTGCGCAGACCAGTAACCATCGCCCGCAGCCTCGGCAAGCGTGGCGCCCGCCCGATGCAGCTCGTCTCGGGCTTGGTCGAGACTGGTGCTTCGAAGCTCGGCCACCTCCGCGGTGGCGAGCGGATACGGTGCCCAGGACAGGATCTCCTCGGCCGTCTGCGGCGGCGGGCGGCGCTCGAGTCCGGGGGCCACGTTGGCCACCGCCACCTCATACACCGCGAACGGCTGAAAGCCCGGCATCACAACGCGCCGGTCGTCGCGCTCGAGTACCGCTGACGCGGTCGAGTAGCGCAGTCCGCCGTTGCTGCGGGAGAGCCGATGAGCGAGAGCGAGCGCCTCTGGGAGCGGCGTCCTGGTCGCGGCCATGTCCTCGCGCAGCGCCCTCTCAACCTGCTCGTCGGCCAACCAGGCATCGACCGTGTCAGGCGCGATGCTCGCGTCTTCGGCGGCCGTGTGGATCGTGTCGAGGTCATCGAGCGGGTTACCTTCCGAGAAGGCGCGGCGACGCAGACAGCGCAGCAGCAGGTCCGCGCAGCCCGGCTCGTGGATTCGCGCGCCGACGTACGCGCGGCACGCCTGGATGGTCGCGGCGAGGCGCTCCGGCGGCTCAGTCAGCATCGGCATCCCGTACAGCGACCGAAGGCGCTTCGCGTTGCCCGTGACCATCTCCCGTGTCAGCCCGAGCTCTTCGAACGACGAGCTCTTCTCCGTCAGGACGATCATCCGTCGCCTGATATCGAGGCCCTCCCCGTAGTGCCACAGCAGCTGCGCCTCCTGGCGCTGGGCGTTGAAACCGAACGGGCAGCCGGGATCGGTGTAGATCGTCACGCTGACGCGCTCCATCCGCATTAAACCTACCTGCCGTCGAGCTCGCGTGCCGGCTGCTCGAGACCTGGTCGATGCCCTGGTCTGGATCTCGGGCCAGCTCTGTGAAGCACGTACACGGCCCCGCACGCTCGCCGGCTGGGGATCTGAACTGGCGCCGGCCTGAGGATCTGTTCAAGCCTGGCGCTACGGCTCAGAGCTGAGCGGTGGGTCGGCGTCGTCGTATATGCGGGCGCTCGCGAGTTTGCCGGTGCTGCCACGGACGTATACGGCGAGGCCTGCCTCGGGCGGCAGCTCGGTCTGGCCCCATCGGACCACGTTGTATTCCAGTGCGCACGAGCGGCCATCGTCGGTGACGGCGCACTGCTCCAGCGGGATGCCGCCGCCGTTGGAGAAAAACAGCTCGTAGAGCGCGACTAACTCGTCGGGGCCGTGATGGACGTACTCCCCGCCAGCGGGCTCGCGGACGTACGCTTCGGACCCAAAGGCCGCAACGGCGGCTTCGACGTCGCCGGCCGCAAGCGCGCGCTGGTACTCGCCGACGACGTCGGGCTCCTGGAGGTCGGGGTCTGGCTGCAACAGCGGTGGGCGGTTGGCGTGTCGACCTGTCAACGGCCACGTGCTGTAGTAGATGCGCAGTTCGGTGATGCGGGCGTCCTCGTCGCGGTCAGCTGCGATGGCGATCGGCAGCTCGATGCGACCTTGGTCGCCGTCCAGCGTCAACACCGTCTCTTCGACCCCCCGCCGTGGCGTGATGATTCGCTCCACATGGCCGACGACAGCGTTGCGCTCGGTCAGCCAGGCGTTGGTTTCGGTCACGAACCGCTCGAAGGCGCGGCGTCCCTTGACGCGGCCACGGATCGGGTGATGGAGCTCTGGCTCGCCAGCGAACGACCGCACGAGGGCGTCGGTGTCGCCGGACCTCACCCCGGCGAAGTACGGCACCGGGGCAGCCGCTCGGGCGTCGGCCGCGCCTCGGCTGCGAATTTGCTCCAACGCCGGGGTCGAGAACAGCTCTGGGATCCATGGCATAGGACGAAGCCTCTCACAGCGGATCGCTAGCGGTGGGGGAGATTGCTCGCTCTGCGGCATCCCCTGACGAGGATTCGTTACAGGAGAAGCGGCGCTGATCGACACTCAGGCGCCCTCAGCCAGCGCCCGGGGTATGAGCGCGGCGAACGCCACGAGGATGAAGGCGAGCAGGCTGACGACGCCGATAGCGTGTGCCCACGGCGCGTTGGCCACGTTGAGCAGCCCGATGCCGACGATCAGCAGCGCCACCGCCAGCCGAGCTCCGAGCATCCCTCCGAGGAGCAGCTGGCCCACGCCGCTCTGACGGGCGGTCGCCGACGGCTCGGTCTTGCCGCCGTGGGCTCCCAGGTGGCCTCGCACGGTGAGGGTGAACAGGAGTGCCAGGGCGGGGAACAGCAGGATGGCCCCCGCCAGCACCGCCACCACGACCGCCACCATCGTGTCGTGCGGAGCGGCCGCCTGATCGACTGTCAGGCCCGGGAGGAGCGTCGGCCACCGCGCAAACGCCCAGTCCGCGACGACGAGCGCCACGGCGAGCGCGGCCGTGTAGCGCGCCAGCTCGAACCGACGCGCCGCGCCCAGCCCCATCGTCGCGGTGCCCACCACGACCGACAGGATGAGGACCGCGAGCGCGGCGCCGTGGACGAGGCCCGTGTACAGCGGGTGGTCGTCGGCGTGGACGACGATGAGCCCGGCTAGCGCCAGACCGCCCGCGCCGGCACCGGCGCCCAGGGCCCGCACCCGGAACGCCTGCACCAGCTCGCTCTCCCCGCGCCTCGCCGCGTCGGCGGCGAGGTACACGGCGGCCAGGTAAGCGGAGAAGGCCACTGCCAACAGGCCGATCAGGATCGAGGTCGGGTTCAGCCAGCTGGAGATGAGATTGCCCGCCGCGTTGCCGACCGGGACGCGTTCGGCCGCAATGCCGCCCGCGGCCGCGCCGAGCGCGAACGGCGTCACCAGCGACGCGACCGCGAATATCCCGTCGATCGTCCGCAGCTCCCGAGTCCCGGCGGCGCCGGAGCGCAGCGCGTAGCTCGCGCCGCGCAGGATGATGCCGAGCGCGGCGATGAACAGCGCCACCGCCAGCGTCGAGGCCACCGACCCGAAGAACACCGGGTACGCGGTCCACGTTACGGTCAGCACGAAGATGAGCCACACGTGGTTGGCCTCCCAGACGGGTCCCATCGAGTGATGGCAATGGTCGCGGATCCGCTCGCCCCGCTCACCGCCGCCGCTCATCAGCTGCCACATGCCGGCGCCGAAGTCCGCACCCGCCAGCACCGTGTACAGCGCCAGTCCGATCAGCACGAACACGAGCGGGAGTGCGTCGAGCATCAGGCGGGCTGCTGGATCGAGCCGGGAGGCGCGTCGGCGCCCGCGAGGTGAAGCGGCGAGCGCGCCAGCCGGCGCAGGATCCACACCATGCCCCCCGCGACAGCGATGTATGTGATGACGAGGACGGTGTAGCCGACGGGGATCCCGCTGGCGCCCGTGACTGATTGCGCGGTCGTCATCACGTGGTAAACCACCCAGGGCTGACGGCCGACCTCGGTCGTCACCCAACCGGCGATGAGCGCTACCGTCGCGGCCGGCCCCGACACGACGACTGCCCGGTAGAACCATTTGGAGAGCGGAAGCCGCCGGCGGCGGATGCGCACGAACAGATAGACGAGGCCGAGCAGCGCCAGCAGCGTGCCGATCCCGACCATCGTCTGGAAGGAGAGGCGGGTGACGTTGATCGGCGGACGCCGGCTCGCCGAGACCGCCTCCAGGCCCGTGACGCGGGCGTTCCAGCTGTGGAAGGCCAGCAGCGACAAGAGGTGGGGGATCCCGATTCCGTATTTGACCTGGCCGTTGGCGTACCAGCCGAGGATGTGCTCGCTGGCACCGCGGGTCGTACCGTACAGCCCCTCGATCGCGGCCAGCTTGATCGGCTGCTCCACCGCGATCACCCGCGCAATCCAGTCCCCGACAAGCACCTGGACCGGCGCCGCCAGGGAGGCGATCGTGAGCGGGATCGTCATCGCTACGCGCTCATACCGGGTCCACCGGCCGCGTAGCCGGCAGAACGCGTAGGCGCCTGCCATCAAGAACCCCGTGACTATGTACCCGGCGATGTACATGTGGACCAGCTCCGACCACAGCAGCGAATTACCAAACAGCGCGCCCCACGGATCGACGTCGACCACCTTGCCGCCGACGAGGCGAAATCCTCCGGGATGGTTCATCCAAGCGTTGACCGAAATCACCGTAAGGGAACCGGTGAAGCCGGTGATCACGATCGGCAGACCGGATAGGAAGTGCATTCGCGGTGACAGCCGGTCCCACCCGTAGGCGTAGATCCCGATGAAGATCGCCTCCATGAAAAACGAGAACCCCTCGATCGCGAATCCCAGCCCGAACACGCTGCCAAAGGTGGCGGTGAAGTTCGGCCACAGCAGGCCCATCTCAAAGCTGAGGATCGTGCCCGTGATCACGCCAATCGCAAACAGCGCCAAGACGATCCGGCTCCAGCGCCGGGCTATCGTTCGATAGACCGGGTCGCCGGTCCGCATCCCCAGCCACTCCATGAACAACACCATCGCGGGGAACGCGATCCCGAAGCACACCAGCGGTATGTGCACGGCGAATGACAGAGCCTGCATCTGCCGAGCCTCCAGCAGATACTGCTGATGCACCGGGGCGAAAGCCGCAGCGAGCATGCTCATGCTTGGGCCGCACGGTACCGATCCGAGCCTCTCGGCTCTTGGCCCGACGCGAGCAGCCGCCTGATCCCGAAGAGCATTGGCCGACACACTGCCCAGCGCTCGTGAAGGCAGGCCCTTCTGGACCGGCTGGTGCCGCCCATGAAGAACGCTCGCCGGCTCGATGCACGGAGACGCATCGTCGGCGCGATGCGCACTCGTGCGTGACGCGCCGCCAGGCGTTTATTGGACGTCGCCTCGACGGTCGGTCAATCTAGGATAGATGCCCGCGCCACCCAAGCCGAACCGACAGTCGTCCGAATCGCGACCGACTGGTCCCGGCGCCGCGCCGACTCGAGAGCAGACGGCTGCGGACTGGGCCGCGGCGCAGATTGCTCGCGTGCGCGACGATCCGACGGGCCGCCTGGCGCTATTGTCGCGCACGTATCATGGACCGCGTGGCCGGGCGCCGCGGCATCTGCCGTATCGGAGGGCGGCGATGTCGTTCATGGGCTGGCAGGCGCAGCGTGGACATTTGAACTCTATTGATGGAAACGACCCGGGAAGCCGATGGTGGCGAGCGGTCAACGACAGGCTGCTCTTTGACGGATGTGAGGCCATGGCACGTTCGGGCGGTCTTCTAGGCGAGCCGTCGTCACAGACGATCCAGCCTTGGATGTCGTTCATCACTGCACCGACTCCGCGCGCCTGGTATCGCGCCCACAACGCCAGCATCGTCTCTGCGTATCTGGAGCACCGCGATCTCGCCGAGCTGGAGTCGAAGCCCGAGCGCTTCTTTCTCAACGTTGCTCTCCTGCGCGTTCTCTACGCGCACGCGCTCGTCGCCGCGCCGCGCCTTGCTCTCGGTCGATTCGCAACGCTGGGGCCGATCCTCGGGGATCCGCGGCTCGGGATGGCCGGGGCGTTTCTGTCGCTCGGCCGGGTGCTTCCAGAGCGCTACCCCCTTCGAGACGATCTCGAGGCGTATCTGATCGAGGAGCACCGTGTGGGGCGAATGCTCGACTACGGCGTGATCGGACCCCGGCTCCAACTCCTCTATGACTGGTCCGCGCGGGACCTTGCTATCCCCGGTCTACGTGACCTGGTTCGTGACGGCAGCCCGGTCTACGCCTGGTCCTATGCAGACCGACACGTCTGGAAGCAGCCGCGCGAGTCGCTCTCGGTGCGCGTCCTGAGACTTGCGACGTCAGCGCGTTAGGGGCGACACGGCGTGGCCACAGAGACACCACTTGACCTGGTCACGGGCGCGTTCAGCTACTCCGGCTCCCACATCGCCCAGCGACTATTAGACGCCGGGCACCGGGTCAGGACCCTGAGCTTTCATCCCACCCGCCACCACCCGTTGCAGGCCAGCATCCAGGCCTTCCCGTATCAGTTCGACGATCCGGCGTCACTGGCTCGCAGTCTCGAGGGCGTCAGCACCTTCTACAACACCTACTGGGTTCGGTTCGATCACGAACAGACCAGCTTCGAGCAAGCTGTCGAGCGCTCACGCGCGCTGTTCGCCGCCGCTCGCCGCGCGGGGGTCGAACGGGTCGTGCACCTCAGCATCACAAACGCGTCGATCGCCTCCCCGCTGCCCTACTTCCGCAGCAAGTCTCACGTCGAGCGGGCGCTGGCCGAATCCGGCGTGCCGCACTCCATCGTCAGGCCGACCATGATCTTCGGGGGGCACCACGACGTCCTTGTTAACAACATCGCCTGGATCCTGCGCCGGATGCCGGTGTTCGCGATCCCAGGACGTGGCGCCTATCCCGTCCAACCCGTCCATGTCGAGGACCTCGCCCGCATCTGCACTGACGCCGCGCGGCCCGGCACCAACCTCGTGATCGACGCCGCAGGACCCGAGACCATGGCGTTCGCCGAGCTCGTCGCACTCATCCGCCGCGCCATCGGCGCGCGCGCACCTATCGTCCATGTACCCGCGCCGATCATGAGTCTGGCAGCCCGCGCACTCGGCCTCCTGGTGCGCGACGTCGTCCTCACCTCCGACGAGATCGACGGCCTGATGGCGGGTCTGCTCGTGTCACACGAGCCGCCACTGGGACAGATCCCCTTCAGCAAGTGGCTCTACGACAACAGAACATCGGTTGGCTGTAGATACGCCAACGAACTCCGACGTCACTTCGCGCCCAGCGAAAGGGTCGAGTGACGAGATGGTCCACGTCGGCACCCGGGGCGCGCCTTCTCGCCCCAGCAGGCGTCCCGACGGCGTCGGACGTCCCTGCCTCAGGCGCGGATAGCGCAAGCATGACCGATGACGTTCGATACGAAGACCCGTCCGCCCTACCCCTGTCATGCATGTCGCTCCATCGAGCGCAAGGCGCCGGGGGTCCGTGCACGGCGGATGTTGTTGCATGAGCCCGAATACCCGATCTGCAACTCGGACCTCTGACCCGTCGGGCGTCGTAACAGGGGCTCGGCGCTGTCTCGAGCGGCGTCAAGCGCAGCCGCGTGGGAGCCGGCGCCAAGTGTGGCCCGATTGTCCGCGGATGTAGAAGTCAAGCGTGAAGCAGCGCCGCCCAGCGATGACGATGCCTCCGTCGAACTGACTGAGCCCGTGGTTGAAGCGAGGGTTCTTGCAGGCCTCGAAGCGCACCACCCAGTCCAGGTCGCGAATGCGGTAGGAGCCGTCCTCGCGAAATTTCGCCGGGTCGTAAATTAGCCCGAGGAAGGAGCGTTCTGATCGTGGAACCGCGACGGTGACCACAGCTCCGGGTTTGATCACCGCGATGTCTTCGAGCGCGCCGAACCGCATCTGACCGGGTCGCGGCACATCCAACGAGGCCATCGTCAGCGTTCCGAGCGCACCCAGCGACAGCGGTCCGACGTCGAGGGCCTGCGATCGGCTGTAGCGCGTCACGCCGCCGAAGCCAACGCCGTTACCGCAGCTGCGAACGAACGTGGCCGGGAGTATTGGCGCTGCTCCGGCACAGCCGCAGACTGCCGCCGTGATGCCCGCTGCAGCGATGGCGCGGACGGTGCCGAGCGCGGGCACTCAGTGAAGCCTCTGGGGTGGCTGCTGGTTCCGGCGGCGTCGATCATGGTCTGGCCTTTGAAGCAGAACGTCCAGCCGGTTGGGGAGCCGACGATGTCGTAGTAGATGCAGCGTGTGTGGTGGCGCGTGGTGAAGCTCTTCAGCGGCCGGCCGTACTCCCGGATGATCTGGCGGAGGGTTTGGTGACGATGTTCTCCCCGATCTCATAGTCGAACACGGCTCCCCGTCGGCGCAGTCGCGGCCAGGCTCCGACCTCGCGACGCGTGGGCGGAAGGGCGAACGGATGGGCCCGCATTGGACGCTCGCTCGTCCTGCGGTCAGCGATCCGCGCTGGTATCCGCCCACGGGCTACCGAGTCGCCTACCTCTCAGGCGACGATCTGCGCGTCGTCGCGGGTGACGGCACCGGCGATCGTCTGCTGGCCGCCGGCATCGCGCACGTTGCGCCTGCCTGGCGTCCCGGTTATCCCTATCAGCTCGCATACCTCACCGGCCGGCACCGAGTCGTCGTGCGCGACGCCGACACGGGCCGCACGCTGTGGTCCGCCAACCCCGGCGCTGCCGTCGTCAAGCTGGCCTGGACGATCGACGGCCAGCGCCTGCTCGCCCTGGCCCCGACAACGGTGCGCGTCTACGGCGCAAGCGGAGTTCTCACCTCCACAGTCACCTTTGCCCGGAATGGCCTCGCGATCGACGGTGCTCTGTCGCCCGACGGGCGCACCCTCGCGCTCGTCCTCGGCGGGACCGCCGGCAACGTCGTCACCGAAGACCTCCGTGCTCGTGACCCAACCCACCGTCGCGTGCTCACCGGCCGAGGCCTGCGGCAACTGGACTGGTCGCCAGACGGGCGCTGGCTCCTGGTCAGCTGGCCGGCCGCGAACCAGTGGGTGTTCGTCCGGGTCGTCGGAGCACCGCGAATCGAAGCCGTGTCGCGAATCGCGCAGCAGTTCTCCACCGGGACAGGCTTCACCTTCCCCCAACTCGACGGCTGGTGCTGCACCCCCCAAGGCGCACCGGGATGACCGACAAGCTCGCGATCGCCGCCGCCACGGCCCTGCCCGGCTCCTGGCTGCCTGCGGCGGCCTGCTCGATCGTCGATCTGCCCAGCGGACACATCGCCCTGCACGTGACGCTGCCGGCTGGCGCCGCGCACCATCAGCTGCGGGCCCGCGGCCATCGCCGCGGCCGCACGCGTTCAGTCCGGGTTGGGTATGGCGATCCAGACGTGCACGTTCGGTCGACCACGGACGAGGGTCGGCGGGTGCGTTTGCCAGTAGTGCAGTGTGACCCCGCGCTGGTTGGGCGTGTGTTGCGTGATGAGCGGCTCGGCGCCCTTCATGCCGGTGACGATCCCCACGTGGTCAATGTGGGCAAAGCTCGAGCTCGTCCAGTCGACGAAGATCACGTCGCCGGGCCGCGCGTCGCGCCAATACCGCAGCCACCTGCTGTGCAGCAAATTCAGGTGCACGGCGAGGTCCTCGGCCACACTCCAGGAGTGACTCCACCAGCGCCCGTACTTGAACGTGGAGAAGTACCAGTAGTGATCGTTGCTCGTGCTGCGGGCGTTGAGGACCGTCTCCGGGTCGCCACCGCCGATCGCGAGCGCCCGGGAGACGAAGTCGGTGCAGTCATCGCCAAACCCGTCATTCGGGCCGAAAAGGCCGGGCGAGCCGAACACGTTGTCCAGCGCCCAGGAGGCCGCCCCCCGGAGGTCGAGCTTGGTGCTCGCGGTCGTTTCGTGACCGGAGCCATTGGTCGCCTGCGGTGGCGTCGCGAGGCCACGGTTGGGCGCCGCGGATGCGCCGGTCGACCCGCCGCTCGCGCCTCCGCCGCCCTGACCGCCACCCGAGGACCCGGTCCCGCCGCTCGCATGCGGCACGCCGACCGGCGTCCCGCAGTGCCACCCGTCGTACGGGCTGCACGCCGTCACCTCGATGTCGGCCGGCCGGAGCTGCATTGGGAGGGTCGTGTAGTTCACGCCGGCCGTCGACCCTTCGTCGGCCGCCCGTACCTCGATGTTGTGATAGCCGGGGCTCTGCCAAGCCAGCCACACCGAAGTCGAGCCCGGGCAGGTGTTATCCCACACCTCGCCATACAGCTGCAACGTCGGCGTCGATCCGTTCGACACGACCACGTGCCCGTTGAAACCGCCGCAGTTGTCTCGCGGACTCACCGTCTGATCGCTGGACGCCGCCGCGCTCGTGGCTATCAGCAATCCCACGGTGATCGTCGCGAACGCGATCATCAACCTGATCGCGGCCTGATGCGCGGCACCAGTGAGCGTCGTAGGCGGCCTGGGGGCCCCCGGGCGCTGCAGATGTCCGATTGCCTGCTGGATTCGCATCCGCCATCTCCTCCCGGCCGCTCGCTCTGAGGCGGCCGCGTCGCCGCGCCGTCACCGGCGGTTCATTACTTAAGGACACCCGTCGGCGCTCAGTTATTCCATCGCAGCTCGGCGAGGTCGGCACTGCCGCGGCTCAGTTGCAACCTTTCGGATGGGCGCGCGTGCCGTCGTCGCTGCGTTCCGCGCGCGCGGAACCGCGGGCAGGTTCGTCGAGCAGATGGGCCGATGGGATCAGCGCGAAGCTCGAGGTGCGCGAGCGGAAGTGGATCTGCGGCGCGCGACCTGGGTGAGCTGAGATGCGCTACATCGTCGCGACGCGAATGTCCTGCGAGGCCGGACGGTAGTTAGCGCTGCGCTACCTTGCGAAGTGAGCGGGCGCAACTTAGGATGGGCACGGGGACGCCATGGAGCAGTACGCCTTCGATAACGCATCACAGCAGGCGTCGTCACGCTTCGCCGGCTTGGAGGCCACGTTCGACGCCACGAGCCGGGCCCACATGGCGGCCCTTGGGCTGAGCAATGGCTGGGAATGCTGGGAGGTTGGCGCCGGCGGCGGCAGCCTCGCGGTTTGGATGGCCGAGCGCGTGGCGCCAGATGGCAACGTGCTCGCCACCGATCTCGATCTGTCCCGGATGGAGCGCGCCAGCGCAGGTCGTCTTACGGTGCGGCGTCACGACGTCACGACCGACCCGATCTCGAGCGGTCGCTACGACCTTATACATGCTCGTCTGGTGCTTATCCACCTCCCTTCGCGCAAGCAAGTCATGCGTGCTCTTGCGGCCGCGCTTCGACCGGGTGGCTGGCTGTTGCTCGAGGACTTCTGCGCCGGCGTGGAGGATGCGCTCTATCCCGAGCACGACGACGCGGATGTTGCGCTGTATCTCGACGTGCGCCGGGCGCTCAGCGAGTTCCTCGACACACGCGGCGCGGACGAGCGTTACGCGCGTCGCCTGCCGCACCGGCTCGAGGAGCTCGGGCTGGAGAGCATCGGCGCCGAAGGGCGGCTCGTGTTCGCGTTGGGCGACTCGCCCGCGGGCACCATGATGCGGGCAAACCTCCTGCAGGTCGGCCAAGCGATCGCCGCCACTGGCCTGGCGGACGAACAGCAGATCGCTCGAGCACTCGCCCTCCTCGACAATCGTAGGTTTCGCTTCCCCCTCCCGCTGATGATCTCCGCGTGGGGACGACGCGCCTCGTGACTCAACGGGCTTGCGGCGTCTCAGCTTGGGGCCGCATCGGAGACTCTTTCGCGACGGCCGTCGCCCTCGGCGAGCCCGACCGGCGTCACTCATAGTTCCGGCGAGATGCGCGCTTCCCGCGCAGAACAGCGCGGTGCGGTTTGCGGCGCCCATACGCGCGTAGCGAACAGGGCAGGATGCGCCGCCGGTTCGTCGCGCTGATCAGGCGGGGAAGGAGGACGTGTTGTAGTGCTGAGCCCGCTCGTCGAAATGGGAGAGCAAGGCCCGCGCTGTTGGCTCGATGACCGGCGTCTCGTAGTCCTCGCCAGCGAATGCACGGATCGCGTCGAGGCTGTCGAAACGGGCGAGGGTAACGAAGGCCACCTCGCTGCCGTTCTCGCGGCGAAGCACATCGGCGCTGCGAAAACCCGGGATCTCGCGCATCGAGGGAAACAACTCCGACAGCAGGAAGCGCTCGTAGGCGTCGGCGTTCTCCCGAGCCGTCCATCCACGCCACAACCGAGTGATCATCACGGGACGATCATCACGGGACGAGATACCACAACGGCAGGCGTCGCGCGGGCAGGCGGGTTCGTGTCGAGGAAGAGCAGGACTCGCGACCCCATAGGGAGTCGTGGGATCCGTAGTCTCGTGCTAACCCCCGAGATCACCATGTGGAGACGACCATGCCCGGACTGCTCAGCACCGCCCACACCGTCACCAAGCTTCCCGCCCAGGACCTCGAGCGGGCGCGCGCCTTCTACCGTGACAAGCTCGGACTCGAGCCGGTCGAGGAGCGCACCGGGGGCCTCCGCTACGTGTGCGGGCCAACCGAGTTTCATCTCTTCAGCTCGGCGGGAGCGCCGTCGGGGGCATCGACCCAGATGGCATTCGAGGTCGAGGATCTCGAGGCGACCCTGGCCGATCTGCGGGCCCGGGGTGTGAGCTTCGAGCGGTTTGAGATGTCTGGCTTCGAGGCCCGCGGCGACGCGATCGCCGCCCCTGATAACTACCCGAGCAAGGGCACGGGCGAACTGGGCACGTTCTTCTTCGACAGCGAGGGCAACCTCATCGGGATCGCCCAGCCGGTCCGCGAGGCCGCGACGCGGGGGTAGCACGGACCGATCGTGACTGCCGTCTGGCATCCGTCCGGGATGAGCACGTTGTCGCCGAGGCGATAGTGGGGTCTGCGACCTCGCGCCGAGCAGAGCGGTCGTGCGTGGCGACGGTCGGCGGCTGCTGACGCCTGGAAGTTCGACTCTCGGGTCGAGATCCATCCGGCGGTCGCGCCGGGCCTTGTCGATCGAGCTCTCGGAGCCGGCATCTATCGGCTCAAGCGCGAGCTTCTCCTCTGCGCGCATCGGACCCATTTGCGACCGGTCCACCGCTTCAGCGTGAGCAGCGCTTCGCGATCCTCCACTGGCCTCGGAAGCCTGGTTCGAGAGGCTTGACTTGAAGCCCGCGCAAAGTCGTAGGCTGGGGAGATGCCAACGACAACGCCTCAGCACAAAATCGGATCGGGTTTCGGAGCGCGCAGCACCGCGCGAGAGGTGCTGCAAGGAATCGACCTGACGGGGAAGGTCGCAATCGTTACCGGGGGTTACTCAGGGCTCGGGCTCGAGACCACGCATGCGTTGGCCGGCGCCGGCGCGCACGTCGTCGTTCCGGCCCGGCGACGGCAGACGGCCGAGCAGGCACTTGCGGGATTAGATCGCGTTGAGGTCAACGAGCTCGACCTGGCCGACCTCGCGAGCGTGCGCGCGTTCGCCGAGCGCTTCCTCGCCTCCGGGCGGAGCGTCGAGATCGTGATCAACAACGCCGGGATCATGGCCTGCCCGGAGACACGCGTCGGCCCGGCGTGGGAGGCGCAGTTCGCAACGAACCACCTCGGTCACTATGCGCTCGTGAACCTGCTGTGGCCGGCGATCGCGCACGACGCGTCGCGCGTCGTGTCAGTGTCCTCGGCCGGTCACCGTCGCTCCCCGATGCGCTGGGACGATGTGATGTTCGACCGCGGGTACGACAAGTGGGAGGCCTATGGCCAGGCGAAGACGGCGAACGTGCTTTTCGCCGTCCAGCTCGACGCGCTCGGCCAGGATGCCGGCGTGCGGGCGTTCTCGCTGCACCCCGGCGGGATCCGGACGCCGCTGCAGCGCCACCTGACGACTGAGGAGATGGTAGCCGCCGGCTGGATTGATGAGCAGGGCAACTTGATCGCTTCGGGGTTCAAGACGCCCGAGCAGGGCGCGGCGACCCAAGTTTGGGCGGCCACCTCACCGCGGCTGGAGGGAATGGGCGGCGTCTACTGCGAGGACTGCGACATCGCCGAGCTTGTGCCGGCGGATGACACCACGTCCGGCGGCGTGCGCGAGTACGCGATCAATTCCGACCAGGCCGCGCGCCTGTGGGCACTGTCGGCCGAGCTCACAGGCATCGACGCATTCGCTTGAGACAACCAGGATCCACTCCCGTGTGACGCGAGCGATTCACTCCCGTGTGACGCGAGCGATACTCGCGTTCGTGCTGATCCTCGCCCTAGCGATGAAGGGAAAGCACTCCAGAGGGAGTTACTGCGCTTAAACATTCAGAACCCCTCCCTTGGCCGAAATCGCATAGTGCGGAGATGCCTTTTGTCTGCCGGCTGTGCCGTCCACCCGCGACCGCGTCGGCGACGCTGGGATCGTCAGGGCGTTGCGACCGAGGGACGGGGACCACACCATCCGGGCCCGCCGGGAGGACGGGCTCGTCCAGGCCGTGATCTACCTTGCGGCCATGTCGAAAGGAGCGGACGCCCGGAGCTACGGAACGGTTTTCAACGAGTTCGCCGGTGAGTATGACCGTCACCGTCCGGGCTACCCGGACGTGCTCATCGATCGGGCCTGCGAGGTGGCCAGCGTCGGACCAGGCGTCCGGGTGCTCGAGATCGGCTGCGGCACCGGTCAGCTGACGCGGTCGCTGCTCGCCCGGGGGTTGCGGGTGACCGCGGTGGAGCCTGGTGACCAGCTGATCACGCGGGCTCGTGATCAGGTGCAGGACGCTGGCGAGGTGCAGTTCGTGAGCGCGCGCCTGGAGGACGCGTCGCTGCCCCGCGCGCACTACCGGGCGGTGTTCTCCGCGTCGGCGATCCACTGGGTCGATCCGGATGTGAGCTGGCGCAAGGTGGCCGACGCACTCGTCGACGGCGGGACGCTAGGGCTCGTTTCGTACTTCGGGTTAGAGGAGCCGCGCAGCGCGCAGGATCAACAGGCACTACGCGCGGCGATGGCCAGGATCGCGCCCGAACTTGCCGCCGCCTGGCCGACCTACCGCGACCTCGACGGCACGCTCGCGGGCGTCGCGGCGCGGCGCTGCAACGTCTCAGAGGTCTGGGCGTGGCTCGGAAGTTATGACCTGGCACGCAGGTATGCCGCAGGGCTGTTCGGGGACGTGCAGGTCGCGGTCGTGCCGGTGCTCCTCAAGCACACGGCCGACAAACTCACCGCCCTGCTGGCCACGATGTCGTTCTGGACGCGGCTGTCGCCCCGACAGCGCGACGCCGTGGCCGCCGAGAACGATGCGCTTCACCAGCAACTCGGACGGCCGATCCGCTCGAGTACGCTCGCCTGCCTGGTGACCGCGCGACGCGCGCCCCGCACCTGAGCCTCTCAACGTTCCGCCGACGGACGGGACGCTTCGCCAATCGTAGAGGTCTCGCGACGCGGCTTGGCCGTGGCCGACGATCCGACGATTAGCCCCACGATTGCTTCCGCTAATCGCGGCCCCGTGCCTCCGACGATCGCTCCGGTGGCGAGGGAATCGCCGGCGCGCGGATTGGCGGACGAGCACTCGGCGGTGGATGCGACCGTCGCGGTCGACGGCTCGTAGGTGCGCTAGTTGGACGAGCAGCATTTACAGGCGTTTGAGCTCGCTCCAGGACAGTTAGAGGGGGTCAGAATTGCTGAGACTGTTCGGGACACGCTTCGGGACACGGTTTCCCTCGGGAGGAACAGTCGGGAGATTCAGGGTCTCGTGGAGTCTCGCGCCGACACAGCTCTCTCGGGCGATGTCGTGCGACCGACGCGCCAGATGCGGACGATTCCTCTGGGCAGAAGCAGCTGTGACGCGTTCACTGCCGCGTCAGCGAGGCAAGCGCGCTCGCGGTCTACTCGAACAGGCGGCTTGGCCGGACGTTCGACGGCCGCGTCCGCACGTTCGCCCATACTTCCTCCATGGATACGTTCAACCTCTTGCGCGATGAGACAATCGGCGATGAGAGTGATCCGCCCGGATACGGTGCGCAGTCCGCGCAACTCGCGTCAAGGTTCGGAGCGTCTCGCCTCGCGATGACTGTGTATGACCTGCCACCGGGGCAGGCGATTTGCCCCTATCACTTCCACTGGGGCGATGAGGAGTGGCTGGTGGTGGTTTGCGGAACGCCCACGGTTCGGACGCCCAACGGCGAACAGACGCTGGAGCCGGGCGATGTCGTTTGCTTCTTGGTGGGTCCGGAGGGAGCGCACCGGGTCCACAACGCGAGCGACAACGCCGTCCGCGTCGCCCTTTTCTCCAACAAGCACGAGTTCGGCATCATCGAATATCCCGACAGCGACAAGATTGGCGTCTGGGGGCGCCATGACGAGTCGCTCGACCACGTGATCCGGCGCAGCCCGGACCTCGACTACTGGGACGGCGAGCGGCCCTGAAGAGAGGCCGCTCAGCTCAGGGGGCCTACGGCGTTGCTTCACCGACCCCGACCCTCCAGCCAGGGGAGTCGCGGGGGGTTCCAGACGGCCATCGACACCGATCCGGTCAGCTTTGTCTCGCGCACGACGTGTGCGGTAAGGACTTGCACGTCCGGTGGTCCAGCGGACTCGCGGTTTCCGGACGGTGGATCGGTCGACGGCGAGCTGCTACCGCCCATCGCCGCCCTTCGCACCGGGGCAATTCTCGCAACCCACGTCGCGCTGTCGGATTGATCGAGTAGCAACAGCGCGGACTATGCCGCCGCACCTGGAATGTGCCGTTTTTTGTCGCGCCGAGCGAGAGTTCCGCATCCAGGAACCACGGGCGTTCCAGCGCCGGCGCTAGGACGCTTGTCTACTTCTCCGTAACGTTGGCCCGGGGGCGAAGCAGCAGCAGGATTCAGACGACTCAGCCGGCGACTAAGCGGCAGGTAGCCCGCGAGCGCGGCTTTGGCAGATATGGCTTTCCTGGGCCGTCTTGGGCGCGGCGAGGGCACGCGTGTCTGGGCCCTATAGCTGGTGTTTGCGCTTGCGTGCCCGCCGGGTTTGAGCTCCCAGGTCGGTGGGGGCCGGAGCCGGGTCGGTACTTCGTCTTGGCCGATGCGGTACAGGGGCTCGCCAAGTCGCTCACAGATCCACCAGGCTTCTCCGTCGCGCACTACCGGGCGGGCGGCATGCGGGTGATGCGGGCACGGCGGTCGGGCTTGGCCCCAGCGGACCTCGGTTTCGGCCAGATCCTCCTGAAGGATTTCAGCTACCCACGCCAGAAGCTCCGGGCCGCTGAGGCCACGCGGCACGAAGTTCCCGCCGCCAGGTATGCCGGCTGGTTCAGACCCAAGCTGCTCAGCCACCGCTAGGCGCGGCAGCGGACTTGTTGATCGCTCGGGCTCGATCATCATGAGACTCACGCCGTTGAGGCTGTCGACCAGGGCAATCGCTGCGGCCAAGCCAGCGATCGGCAGCGCGCCCTGCAGATCGACGATGACGGCATCAACTCGCTCTTTCAAGCCAACTCGGCGGCTGTCCGAGGTCGATCACGAGCACACCCTACGACCATTCCCGGGTCGCGTGGCCGATGTTCTGATCCGGTACCCCACCAGGCAGCACGAGCTTCTGGTTTCACGCAGACCCGGCCACCAGACCGAGCGTTCGCAGGGGACGAACGTTCCGGTTCCGATCGGGCCCACTCCCACCAGCCGAAGGCCCGTCGGCGTGGCTGCCCTGGGCGACAAGGGGAAGTGAGGTCGGTGCCCAGGGAGACCCCTGAGATCGTTCAAAACAGAAGCGCGGTTGGCCGATCCTGAGACGCTCGAGTCGCCGGACGGATGCGGCAGTCTCGAAGCGGTGATGAGGCTCCTAGAGGTCGCAGGCCCCGACGACTTCAGCACGGTGCCCGCTTGCACGTGCGGAGCGGGTGCGGGACGTCGTCCGGGTCGGTGGCGCCGGCTGTGGTGTCAACGCTGGGACGCACAGGCGGCGGCCCGCTCGAGCAGCGCGGCCTGCTGCCGCGAGTTCGCTGTGAGCAGCGCGGCCCGCTCGAACTCCGCCTGCGCCTCATCGAGGCGGCCCAGTTTCTCGAGCAGGTCGCCGCGTACGTTGGGGAGCGGGTGATAGTTGTCGAGGGCGGGCTCCTCTCGAAGACGGTTCACGATCTCGAGCGCCGCTTTCGGGCCGAACGCCATCCCGACGGCCACGGCGCGGTTGAGTTCGACCACGGGCGAGGGCATCAGCTGGGCCAGCCCGTCGTAGAGGGCCACGATCCGCTCCCAGTCGGTGTCCTCGCCCGCGCCGGCGCGTGCGTGGCAGGCGGCGATACCGGCCTGCAGCGTGTACGGCCCGATCGGGCCGCCGGTGGCGTACGCGCGCTCGAGCGCCGCCAGCCCTCGGCCCACGAGGAGCCAGTCCCAGCGCGAGCGGTCCTGGTCGAGGAGCAGCACCTGATCCCCCGAAGGCGAGATCCTCGCCCGCGTCCGGGACGCCTGCAGCTCCATCAACGCAACGAGCCCGTGGACCTCCGCCTGGCGCGGGAGCAGCTCGGCCAGGATGCGACCGAGCCGCAGCGCCTCCTCCATCAGCTCGGGACGGATCAGCCGCTCGCCCGCGGTGGCCGAGTAGCCCTCGTTGAAGATGAGATAAACGACCTCGAGCACTGAGGACAGCCGCTCGTGGAGCTCCCGGCGCCCAGGCACCGCGAACGGTACGCGCGCCGCCGACAGCGTGCGCTTCGCGCGCACGATGCGCTGCGCCACGGCCGACTCGGACGTCAGGTACGCTCGAGCGATCTCGCTCGTCGTCAGCCCGCATAGGAGCCGCAGGGTGAGCGCCACTCGCGCGTCGGTCGAGAGCACCGGGTGGCAGGCGGTGAAGATGAGCCGCAGCAGGTCGTCGTCGAATGGGTCGTCGGCCGCGGCCGCAAGGTCGTCGTCCGCCGGCGAGCGGAGTTCCGCGTCGCGGCCGAGCTCCTCGGTCTTGCGCTGGTGGACCTCCGCGCGCCGCAGCCGGTCGATGCCGCGATGCTTGGCGGTGGCCATGAGCCAGGCGCCCGGGTTGTCCGGGACGCCCGACTCGGGCCACTGCTCCAGCGCGGCGACGAGCGCCTCCTGGGCGAGGTCCTCGGCGAGCGCGACGTCGCGCACCAGGTGGGCAACGCCGGCGATCAGCCGCGCGGACTCGATCCGCCAGACGGCCTCGATGGTGCGCGTGACGTCGCGACCAGCCACGGCCCTGGCTACGCGCCCGCCTCGGTCTGCGCGCGCAGCTGGCGCTCCCGCTCACGGAGCTCGGGCGTGAGCTCCTCGCCGAAGTCGTCGGTCTCGAAGGCTGGACGGATCTCCACCACGCCGTGCTCACCCGTGGGGTTCGGGATCCGCTTCGCCCACTCGATCGCCTCGTCCATCGACTTAACCTGCCACAGCCAGTAGCCGGCAAGGAGCTCCTTCGTCTCGGCGAACGGGCCGTCGATCACCTTACGCTCGCTGCCCGAGAACTCGACGCGCACGCCCTTCGAGCTGGGGTGAAGGCCGTCCCCGGCGAGCATCACCCCCGCCTTGACGAGCTCCTCGTTGAAGGCCGTCATCTGTTCGAGCAGCTCCTGGCTCGGCATCTCGCCCGCCTCGCTCTGCTCCGTCGCCTTGATGAGCACCATGACTCGCATCCGCCATGCCTCCTATCGGTTGGGTTGGTTCTACCTCTGCGTCGAGCGAGCGAGACAAAAATCGACACGCACGCGAAAGCAGTTGCGGCGGCATGTTCCTCCCGCAGCGGTTGCCGCTGCTCGGCGGCCGCCGCTCGCGGCCGCGCCACGCCTCGGCAGGCGCCCGTACCAACTTAAATGGCGCCGGCATGCACTCCTTCACGCAGAGAGCGTCTTGACGCTGGTCCGGGGATGCCCGCGATGGGCGGGACCAGGAGCACTGACGCCTTACCGCCGCTCTCAGGCGAAGCAGCAGACCTCGGGACTCGCAGCATCGTGGTTGGATCTGAGCAGAACCGGCGACCTCGACCACTGATTGGCTGGCTTCTGCTCTCCGAAATGGGCCGGCGAGGCCGCCGCCGGCGACCGCAGCTCGCACTCCTCCTTCGGGTGGGCCGGGCTTCGGACGGCGCAGCCGCCGCTCGGTGGCCCCGTTGGCTGCGAAGCGGGAGCGGCGCTAGAGCGTCGCGGCGGTCGTGACCGGCAGCACGTACTTGAGCAACGACTCGCCGCTGGCTTGAATGTTCCGTGGGCCAACCCTACGCTCGGGGCGTGGCCACCTGGGAGGATGTCCGACGAATTGCCCTCTCGCTACCGGACACCGGCGAGCGCTTCATGCACGGCAGCCAGGGTTGGCATGTGCACAACAAAGGGTTCGTATGGGAGCGCCCACTGCGCAAGGCAGACCTGCGAGCCCTTGGAGATCCAGCGCCTAGGGGTCCGATCCTCGGTGCCCGGGTCGAGCACCTCCAGGCCAAGGAGGCCCTCATCGCCGATGCGCCCGACATCTACTTCACAACCCCGCACTTCGACCGCTACGCCGCCGTGCTCGTCCGTCTGGAGCGGATCCCGCTTGACGAGCTCCGGGAGTTGATCATCGACGCGTGGCTGACGCGAGCGCCCAAGCGCCTGGCGCGGGAGTACATCGCTGCCCACGTTTCAGAGGCCGAGTAGCCGCAGAAGTACCGTCGGCGGCCGGGTCGGCAACGAAGGAGAACGGGCGTGAGGATTAAGTCGCGTGATCGACCGATGGGTTCGTTCGACGCAGCGGACGTGACAGATCGGAGCGGACTCGGCAACTACGAGGCATGAGCACTGCAATGGCCACGGAGGTAAGCGTGCGGCAGACCCTGCGCGGCGTCGCGCTGGCTGAGTTCGAGGAGATCTACCGAAGCAACGTGGGGTTGGTGACGGCGTATTTCGCGCGCCGCTGCTGGCAGCCGCAGGAGGTGGCGGATCTGACCTCGGAGACGATCCTGAGGGCGGCCGGCTCGTTCGGCGCGTTTGATCCCTGTCGTGGCAGCGCTCGTGCGTGGTTGCTTGGGATCGCGGCGCATGTCTGGGCCGGCTATTGCGCACAGGTAGCCAATAGCCGGAGTGCCATGGTTCGGCTTGCCGGCTTTCGGGCGCTTGAGACCAGTGAGATCGATGAGCTGGCCGGCAAGATCGATGCTCAGCAGGCGGGCCGGAGGTTGCTGGAGTGCTGCTCGATGTTGAGCGCGAACGAGCGAGCGGCTATCGAGTTGGTTGACCTCGCCGATCTGACGCCCAAGGAGGCCGCGGCTGCGCTCGGCTTGTCCCGCGGAGTGTTGCGGATGCGCCTGTCGCGGGCTCGGGC
Organism: uncultured Solirubrobacterales bacterium; assembly: GCA_963799745.1. Classification (GTDB taxonomy): domain Bacteria; phylum Actinomycetota; class Thermoleophilia; order Solirubrobacterales; family Solirubrobacteraceae; genus Palsa-465. The sequence goes on from CAWCYH010000004.1 coordinate 572,179, forward strand.
GAAATTGAGAAAGGAGTACTGCGTCGATGAGTGAGTTCGAAGACAACTTGTGGCTCGCAGTCGTGCGCGAGCACGGGGATGAGCTGGCGCGCACCGGACGAGGGGTGCACAAGCACAGGCGGGCGCCCCGCCGTCAGCTGCTCGCCGGTACCACCGTCGGTCTGGCCGCAATGGCGACCGCGGCGGTGTTGCTGCTCGGCGCGTCGACCAGCTCGTCGGCGTTCGCGGTGACCCGCAACCCCGACGGTACGGTCACTGTCAATCTGATGCAGGTATCGGGGATCGTCGGCGTCAACCAAAGGCTCGCCGCGATGGGCGTGCGGGCGAAGATCATGTCTCAGGCGAAGTCCCCGCCGAAGCTTGCCTGCCCGGGCGGAACCGTGCCGACGATCACGTTTGACCCGGCCGGCATCCCCAAGCGCCAGGTGCTGGTGATCACCTCTGGTCAACCGAGTGCGGGCGATGCCGCGGCTCTCAAGACCGACAAGACCGCCGGCGTCATATCGGGTCTCGGCAACAATCACGTGGTTCGGATGGATTCGGGTGGCGGCAAGATCCGGATGGATTGGGGTGGCGGGAACAATCACATGGTTCGGATGTATTGCCGGTGACCCGGATCGATCCCCCGCGCGTGTCCAGCTGGCCCGTCGCCGCGAGCGCCGTCGCTCCGGAACACCGACTTCCCCGGCACCGGCCCGCTGGTCGCCGTGGCGGGCGCTCGCCATGCACTACCTGTCGGAAGACCTCTTCTGGGTCACCATGGGAAGCCGATCGACTGGCTCCCGCCGATCATCCGCCTCTGAGCCAACACGGGAGCCTACAGCTTGGCTGCCGCATTCAGATCGGAAACCAGGAGCCGCGATTTCGCGGCGCGGAAAGGTGCCTTGATCGTTCAGCGGCAGTCTCGTCGCGCGAGCCACCCGAGCAGGTTCGAGACACGCAGATGGCTGGTGCTTCTAGACAAGACCGAAGGAGCGGTCTTGGGTGGTTAGTCGCGTGCGGGCTTGGAGGGTTCGGTGGCGGCAGGGATGCTCCAGATCTGGCCCTCCGGGAGGTGCGGGATGAGCAGGTAAAGCCGGGTTGGCGTTAGCGCGAGTGTGTACATGTCGCCGTTCGCAAACCCTCCACCGTTTGGATGTACCGTCGCCGGAACGTGAATCGTGAATCGCCGCCTGTCTGGGAGGAAGATCCCGGTGAGCCGCCCGGCGGCCGACTGCCAAATGATCTCGTGCGAATTGCTTGCGGGCGGACAGTCGGGCGACGGGCACCAGGCGAACTCGTTGAAGTTGTTCGGCGTGGTGTAGGTAAGGAACTGGTGCAGGTGCGACCCGCAGCGCTCGAGGTAGGCGCCGCCGGTCCCCGAGGCGATCGCGAAACCATCCTCGAACGTAAGCGACCCCCAACCGGAGTCATAGGCGCTCGAGACAACAGGAAGGCTCAGCGGTGGGCAAATACTTTGAACCAATTGCGGTGCGTTGAGGTTGATGTTCGTGGCCGCGTTGGCGGGGTCGTCTAGTACCTGGCCGGTTTGCAGGCTCTGGAACTCAAATCCCGGGAAATCGTGGTGGTCGCCGGGCGGCGCCAAGAACGCCACCCACTCTGCGCCGATGGCGGCAATCGGGAGGAGGCAATCTCGGGTGCAGTTCGCATATGGGGCCAGCGCAGTGAAGGGCTGAAACCGGCCGCGGGGGATGTTGTAGAGCTCATAGCTTGATCCCAACGGCTCGCCGCAGGCGAACCCAAGCCACGGAGCGCCGACCGCGAACGCCTGGCAACCCGGACTTGAAATCCTCCGGCTGCGGCCCGTGAGCCCGTCGGTCAACACCCCATGCCCCACAGACGAGCTGGCGGCGATAAACACGTACCGACCGCCACCAACGAGGTAGCTCCCGCGGACGCGTTCGAACTTCGGATGAAGGACGAGTGGACGATCTCGCTTGATCGAGCTTGCAGACGCGACGGAGCCCACGCCGAACAAGCCAGCCCCGACGATCGCTGCCACCAATGTCGATACGAGTCTCCTGCTACGCACGACGCCCACACTCCTGAAACGGCCGCACAGACACAAAGTTGCGAACGCACGATCAATGGCTGCGCTAGGCGCCCGACCATTACGCTCGGTCTAGCCCACGCCCGTCACGAACGCTGGGGGTTTGAATCGACGAGCAACAGCGCGCAGTCAGCCCAATGGGGAAGCAAGTTCCGCCGGGCGGAGAATCGGGTTCATCGCAGCCACGATCCGAGGCTTGGTGTGACCCTTCACAATTGAAAGATGGCGTCTTACGCGGTCAACGACGCGGGCGTGGCGTACGCGCGGGAGCTCATTGCCAAGCGCCGATACGCGCTCAACAGCGAGTGGGGCGCGGTTCAACCGAGTGCCGCAGTCGAGACTGCCTACCTCGAGCGCCACGGCTGGGAGGAGTACGGGCGGTGGTTCCTCGGTTTGACCGACGGCGCCAATGAGCACACGAAAGCACGCTACGCGTTCGTTTTTGGCGACTTTCGTCGAATCCATCGCTCAGGCATCATTGCCTGCCATTACCGCGCCGCCGAGTGGCGCCACAAGGCGATCGAGCTCGCAGCGCACGAGCTGCTTCAGGTTCTAGACGAGATGGCGGCGCGGTGAGCGGTTGCCGCCATCGAACCGGCTGACGTACCTGGTCGAGCCCCGCCTGTTTGGCGCAGCGCCGCGCACTGAAGATGCCACTGTCCCAATGATCGAGCAGCAACGCTGATGCCTCGCCGCTGCTTTCCGCGCAGCGACATTCTCGTCACGCGCGGCGCGCGGAGATCGGCCCGCGGCGCGTCGACTCTTGCAGCGCCGGGCCGATTCAGCAGCCTGGCAGTCGGTGACCAGAGCGCTGGTCCTCGTCCTTGGCGGCAGCGAGGCTGGCAGTGAAATCGCTGGCTCGTCCCTCGAGGTTGCAGAGAGCGTGTGCTTGCTGGATCGTTCCGGTTTAGCGGCCGGCACGCGATCGCCGACTGCTGTTCGCATTGCCGAAGGGAGAAGTCGTGGATCTCAGCCCGCGACGTGGGGGCACGGCGGTGTTCTGAGAGCTCCTCTTCGCGATTTCGGATGTGGGGCTGGAATGGGTGGCTGATCACGAGCTCGCGGATGTCGTCGAAGTCGTAGCCCTTGTCCAGGCGCGGGTCCCTGCGGCTCTGCGGGGTCGGTCGCGTTCGCCGAACGATCCGGACCGACTCGAGCATCTGTTCTACGAGCTTGTTGGCGTGGCAGTTACCGCCATCGTGCTCGAGCCGATCGGGACGTCGGCCGCCTCGCTGAGGACCGAGCGCTTGTGCCTCCTGTACCTGGTGAGAAAGCCCCGGTCGATCCAGTCGGCCGGGGCTTTCTGTGTGTTCTGGCGCGACGGGCTTTAGCGCAGCGGCGGGATCGTGTTGAACACGCCCCATGGGGTGTGCGCACCCGCTCCGTAGATGCCCTGCGTCCCGACGTCAACGGGCGGCCCGATGTAGGCGTCCTTGTAGAACAGGTAGAGCGGCCGGCCGTGGTAGGTCACCTGATGGCTGCCGTCGTGTCTGACCATGATTCCGAGGGCCTGCTGGTCAACGCCGGGCCCTGCTACAGGCCGGTCTGAGGTGAGGAGCGGGGGCCAGTAAACCGCACACAGCCCCTGACAGGCTCTCTCGTGGCCCCACTCGTGACGTCTTACGTCGCCCCGCTGATGGCGACGATCCCGGCTCAAGGTGTAGGCGGGGAAGTCCGCGTCGGGGAAGGCGCTGAAGTCATTGTTCATCGTTGCGGCCAGTACGGTCGCGTCGGGCCCGGTGCCGCCAATGGGAACGGTCTCAAGCTGCAATTGAGCCCGGCCCGTTGCGGGGATGCCCCGATGCGGATTGACCAGGTACCAGATTCCTGGAGGGCTGGGCACCGGATCGTCTAGGTTGACGCCTTGCGTGTCCCCTGCCGTTTGGTCCAGGAAGAACCGGTACAGCGGCTGACCGGCGTAGGTCACCTGCTTGACCGACGACCCGGCCGTGAGGAAGTCGAAGTCGGTGCGGGTCACCGTCCCGAGAAGGCTGGGGTTGACCCCCGGCCCCGCGATCGGAGCACCCTTGGTGAGGAGCGCCGGCCAGAGGTCACTGTCGCAGGGCGACTTTAGGGCGTTCGCGTTGTCACTACACGCGAACGGCGCGCCGTTCAGCGCATGGAGCTGGTCTGAGGTGAGCAGGTACAAAGAGCAACCGGCGTAGTCGCCCGAACCGACGACCAGCACCCTGCCGTAGGACGTCGTCGACGCGGCCGACACGGTCGCAGGGCCGGTCGGAGCGCTCGTCACATCGTCGGAACAAGGACTGCTTTGGGCGCTCGCGGATGAGCTGAACATGAGGGCCACGGCAACCAGTCCCACGGTCAGCGCGGCGGCTGCGGCACAGCCTGCAACAGGCCTCCGGAGCCGATGAAACAACGTTGTCATTACAACCTCCAATCGTCTCCCCGGAGCGCGCTGATCGGGCCATAAGAGACCACGCCTCGCCTTGGCACCCCGGGCGGAATCACGAGGATCAACGCGCCGATCAAAAGCCGGCGCGGTCTTTCTCATCTGCGCATCGCACCCCCTCACCTGTAGAAGTAGGGGTCAAGTGCCTGGATCTGCGTGATCTGATCGACGGGCAGCTCATTGCGCGCGGCCGTCTTGCGGATCGCCTCGGGAGTGGGCGCGTCGTAGACGCAGAACGTTGTGCGCTTGCCGGCGCTCACGTGGGAGTGCACCCAGGTGACTCCGTCCTCGGCGTTTCGCTCGACAACGGTTTGGCAGAGCTCGGAGCCACCGTTCCCGACCGGAATCTGGAGTCCGTCGGGGAACGTGCGCTGCACCATGTATCTGGGCATCTCAGTCCTCCTGGTCGGATCGACTTTGAAGATGCCGCGACGCTACGAGCCCACCGAGCTGCGCGCATCGGGAGGACTACCCATGTTGGGCGCCACCGGTACCTATCTTGTGGGGGCTGGCGGCTTATGCCGTTCGGGGCGTAGGTCATAGGATGAGTACGGGGACACGATCCGCATCGGCGCACGGGCACACGAGGCCACGGCTGGAGCGCGATCGCGACATGGATCGGCTCGAGCAATGCTTCGGGCATGTCGTGCGGGACGGGACGGGGCTTTTGGCACTCGTGTCGGCCAGGCCGCGCATACTCGCCATGGCCATCGCGTCAATGCCCTGGTCGTCGTGCTCTGGCGCACCGGGCTGCGCATCCAGGCGGCGCTCTCGCTGACGGAGAGCGATCTTGACCAGCGTCGAGGCTCGATTTTGGTCAGGCATGGCAAGAACGATCGCCGGCGCGAAGTCGGCATGGACGCGTGAGCATGGTCAGCGATCGAGCCATGGGTTGCGACCGCGTCGAGCTGCCGGTCGGGCCGCTGTTCTGCGTGATCGACGGTCCGACCCGCGGGCGCGCCTGGTCAGCCAGCACAGCGCGAATCGAGCTTCACCACCTCGCGCTCCAGGCAGGTGTCAGGCGCCGGTTCGCGCCGCACCAGCTGCGCCATGCGCACGCCATCGAGCTGCTGCACGAGGGAATCCCCCTGCCGCTATCCAGCGTCAGCTCGCCACTCACACCTGTCAACCACCGGCACCTACCTGCAGGGGATCGACACCGAAGAGATCATCTCGACCGTCCGCGCGCGACGCGCACCAATGATGCACGCTAGCGCCGGCCTCGCCCTGTAGCCAAACTGCGGGAGCGCACCCGCGCTCCCGTACCCGTCGAGCGCCCCTCCTTGCCAGGCAAGCAGCAGCCGAGCGTCAACGTTCCTGCTCGATCAAAGGGGCAGGTCTCGTCCAGCGGCCTTCAAGTGCTCCGAGGCAGCAGTGTTGCGCCCGCTGATGGGGGCGTCCGACGGCTGCTCGTTCGTGAGACCAAAGGATGCCCGACACCGTCGTTCATGCCATGATCCTCGCCGGAGCCACTCGGGACCGAGCATCATCTAGCGAGGGATCGGGGCGAGATCCACGTGAATACGACAGTCCGGAAGGTCGGGCGGCTGCGTCGGCGAGGCTTTTATCGGAAACTGGCAGGCGTGTAGCACGTTGGCGATTGGAACGCGGGCTCGCCGATCTGGAGCGGCGGATACTGCTGGTAGGCGGCCGGCGTGTACCACTGAGTCGGACTCACGTAGTACCACAGCCCGTCGCTCGGACTGTAGATCTGCAGGTCCCAGGCGTATTGGTGGTAAAGCGCGATGTGCTGGGGGTTGAACGCGAACCAGTCAGGCAACGTCTCGTCGCCGCCGGAGGTGCCGACATAGATCGTGTTGCCGTCATAGGGGTGAAGGTGCTGAAGGGTTGTCTGGACGATCGTCCACGGACCGTAGTCACCGCCAGGAACGGCATCACGTTCCCAAATCACCTGATTGACGTCCGCCGTGACGTTGTCCCCGAGCGTGGTGATCGGCGGAAAGAAGTCGACTGCCTTGTGCAGGCCAGGGTTACCGTCGTTGGAAACGTCGACTGCGCACTGAATCGTGTTCCAGCCCGAAAGGACGATCGCTGGCCGGACGACCAACGACCCCAGACCGCCGCTGGACACGGAATCTTTCGAGACCTGTGGAAGCACATTTGTACCCGTTGCATGGCGAGCGAGGACCGGCAGCTTGAAGACGTTTGAGGACGAGCCAGGCAGCACGCGGTGGTTGCGTAAGAACACCAATCGCAGTTTGGAACAGGGCGACAGGCCGGCGCTGGCGTAGCCTTTGAAATAGGTTTGGTGGCGATGCAGCGGCCATGATCCCGCAAGGCGCCAGCCCTTCGGGGAGGAGTAGATCTCCAGGCCCAGGCGGTCTCCTCTTCGTACGCCGTGAACGCCATCCTTGACGTAGAAGGGGGCGCCCGCTTTGACGCTAGGCGCGCCATGTGACGTGGCGGCCCGGACTCTGTCCGTGTAGGCCTGCAGATGAGCGCGTGTGCTCCTGTGCCCCACAGCGGGCGGCGCAAGGGCGTGAACCGAAGCGGACGCGGTGGCCGCCTCCACAAGCATTAGGAGGACGCCTAGGACGAGCATCAGACGCTTCATTGCTACCCCCGATGGTTTACTTCGCTTCTCGCAGCCAACAGTGCCTACCTCTTGCGGCGCACCGTCCGCGCCGCATTGCCGGGGGTAACGTACAGCAATACCAATTAGATAGCAATGTTTAGGTTTTGGAGGCGCGTGGGCGCGGACCGTCGACAAGCTCTCCCTGGCCGTACGGTCGCGTTCTTGTCGCCGTGGCAAACGCTGTGGAGGACGTGTTTCGGTGCCCTGGTCCCTGATCACGTTCTCGTTGCGGCGGACGACCTTGCGCAGGGCTCTGGCGTGAGCATGGTTCTGGCGTGCACGGCGCAAGCCGACGCAAGGCGGTCTACCCGCGCGCCCAGCGCCAAGGCGCATCCCCTGGCAAGCACCGCGACCGGCAAGCGCGGCATCATTGAGAACTGGCTAGATGCTGTCCCCTGCGCACGAATCGCGCACCCGGAGTACGCGTGCTCCTCGTCCACCCGGCCACGACGCATCGGCTGCTGCTTTGGGCTACCACCAGCGGTCTCATCGCGAGCGTGAGACCGCTGGACCCGCCGGGCGTTTCAGAAGTCGACGCGAGCGGCAGCCCGACTACGCGCCCGGCGTTGAGCGACAGCGTCGCTTCGCCAGCCAAGCAGCGGTCGCCGTCGAGACGGCCAGCCGCTTGCTCAGACTTGACCTCCAGGATGGCTGCAATCCGTGTATGCGGACCTGCCGAGCGGGCGTCGGCTCGGTCTGCGGCCAGGCGGGGACAAGCCGCGATCCTAGATCGTGCGGCTCCGGCCGCGGATAAACCCTTACGGGTGGCGCTCGAGACCGCGCAGGACCGCGTCGGCGTCACGATGCGGCGCGCGTAGCCCAACCCCGACGAGGTCGAGCTGATCGGTGGCGACGGCGCGTGCGGCCGCGCGATTGTCTTCGTCGTTGCCGGTGGCGAACATCTGGTTCGTCTAGATCGCGAGCGGGACGCTGCGGCGCGCGCGGTGATGCCGCTGATCGGGACGGCCACGACGCCGAGGTGCTCGCGGAGCTCAAGCGGGAGCAGGTCTACGACTGACGGCTACCACCGCCGCGAGAAACAGCTCGGATTCCGCCGGATCGCGCTAGTGAACGCGCCCGGCGGGTTGAACGTGATCTGCCCGTACTGGGCATCGCCGCCGAACGATTGACCGGTGGCGCCGGCGTTGCCGAACTGCCAGGTACAGCCGAGCTGGCGGTCGCGCACGAGCGTCCAGTAGGGGTAGAAGTGACCGGGTCCCGGCGGCGGGACCGTGCAGCCGGCGCCAGTCGTCAGGTCGCATCCTTCCTCGGTCGCGGCGAGATCCGTCTCGAACTGGATCTGTGGGTAGGTACGGCCCAGGCTCGTCGGCTGCACGTCCACGGTCGTTCCCGGGAATCTGCTCGGAGTCTCCGATTTCGGCCAATCGGCTCGGTACGAGGTGCCGTCGTAGTCGAGATCGCCGATCGCATCGAAGAACACGTCACAGCCCGTCACAAGGTTGGGCGGCGCGGTTCCGCCGTGGGTGTCACCGAACGGATAGCAGGGGCTGTCATCGGGCTCGAGGTCAGGATCTTCGTTGCCGACCTCGTACGGGCCGTGACAGTTGGTCCAGTACGTATCGGTGAAGGTGTCGTCGGTGAGCGTCTGCAGCCCGGTGACCTTCGTGCACGGCTCGAAGTGGCCGACCTCGTACTCGGTGTCGAGCATGTACGGCCCGGCTCCCCACGGAAGGATGTTGCTGGCCGCCGCGCTCGAGTACTCGGGTTGGAAGTTGAACGGCGTGCCGGAGCAGTCGGCGGGATTCGTGTTCATGAACCGGTTTGCTGCCGACGCGATCATGAAGCCCAACCGGCCGGTGGTGGCGTCGTATTCTCTCGCTTCGAGTGCCTGCCCACCGCCGGGGAGCCTGGCGTTGAACATGTGGACGACGATCGTGTCGCCGGGATTCATCAGCAGCGTGTGCCGGTTCGGAGTGAACGACGCCACGTCGGAGTCCTGGGGCGCGGGCGGTCCGGTGGGAACGCCGTCGGTCTGGATAAACGCGAAGTTCGCCGGCTCCGGGCAGTCGCCGTTGCAGTTGCTTCCGTCGGGGCTGCACTCGAGGCTGTCGATGGTAAGCGCCGAGCACCAGTGGGTGTTGTCGCAGCTGATGCTGTCGATGAAGGGCGCGAATCCGGGCGGGTAGAACTGCAGCTCGACGAACGCCGCGCCCGCTCCCGGGCTGGTGCCGCTCGGCGCGTTGGCATCCGACTCAGGCGTACATGGCCGCATCGGAGCGGAGTTGGGGTCGCAGACGTCCAATGACAACCATGGCGCGATCGTCAGCTCGAAGTAGTGGGTGATGTCGTTCCCGGGCTGGCTGACGGTCGGGAGCTGCACGGGATCCTTGCCCAGCCGCTCGACGAACGTGACGTCGTTGCCCGATCCCGGCGCGTTCGAGATGAGTCGGAGCGCCGGCTCATCGTGGCCGATGTAATGGCCGTTGTCATAGAACCGGCCGTCCCACGTACCGTGGGGATCGGCGCAGAGGGCGGTGGGATGGGCCGGCATCTGGATCGGGCTGAGGCCGTTGCAGTCGATCTCGCCGGTCGGCTTTGGGGCCACGCCGGCATGAGCCAGGGCGGGGAACGCCCCGATCACGAGAACCGCCAGTATCCAGGCGCACACCGGTAGACGACCCATGATCTCTCGCTTTCCGCGCCAGCAGCTGTAGCGCGCAGCCTCTCCCACCGCTGTCCCGCTGTCAACCCCAGGGGGCGTCGCTATCCTCGGTCCGCGCTTGTCCATCAGCACCAACCAGCTCAAGAGCGGGTCGGGCTGGTTTCTCGCCGTCACTGACGATTGTCACTGTCAGAGTGCTCCTGGGCGGTGACGTCCGACCCGACCGGTAGGTCCTCGGGCTGGCGGCGGGCTGACCGGTGACGATTGCGTCGACTCTGCCAGGCCTGACCGGCAAAGCTTGTGTCGCCCGCCGCCGTCCGAGGATCGCCGGCGTGACTTGATAGATGGCATGTGCTGGGCCGTCCGGGTCCGGCGGTAGGCCTTCTCGCGTTCGTGCGTGGTCTCGGCCACGCGACACGGGATGAGGAGGCGTTGGAGATGACGATCGTGATGGGCCTGGATCAGCACCGAGCGCAGATCACTGCGGAGTGGTTGGACACCGAGACCGGCGAGGTGATGCGGTCGCGGATCACGCCGGCGCATCGGGCTGGCGTGCGCCGGTTCTGTCAGCAGTTCCGCGGCCGGGAGCTCGAGGTTGCGCTGGAGGCAACGACTGGCTGGCGGTTCGTCGCCGAGGAGCTGCGTCGCGTCGACGCGGTCGTGCATCTCGCCGAGCCGGCCGAGACGGCGGCGCGGCGCGGGAACAAGAAGCGTGCGAAGAGCGACCGCGCCGACGCGCGGCATGTCCGCGAGCTGCTGATGATCGGCCGGCTGCCGGAGTCGTGGATCGCGCCTGATCACATCCTTGATCTCCGCGCGCGGGTGAGGTTGCGGCACACGCTGTCGCACCAGCGGGCTGAGTGGCAGCAGAGAATCCAGGCGGTCCTCTATCACCACGGCTGCCCGCAGCGAGGCGATTTGATGACCGACGCTGGCCGCAGCTGGCTGGCGGCGCAGCCGCTGCCCGCCGGAGCGCGCGAACAGATCGCGGTCGCGCTGAGCGTGATCGACGCGCTCGAGCGCCAGCTCGCCCCGCTGGACAAGCAGCTGCGCGCGTTCGCGCGCCGCCAGCCGGGCTGCAAGGCATTGATGGGCCAGTTCGGTGTTGGTGAGCTGATCGCGGTCACGATCCTTGCTGAGCTTGGTGACGCCCGCCGGTTCTCGTCCTCGCGGGATGTGGTCCGGTTCGCTGGCCTCGACATCACCGTCCATCAGTCCGACCAGCGCCGCGCTTCGGGGCATCTGTCGCGCCAGGGTCCGCCGACCCTGCGCTGGGCGCTGTTCGAGGCGACGATGTGCGCAGCCAGACCGAGCAGCCCAGACTATGAGTACTACTCGCAGACCGCGGAGCGACTCGGATCCAACCGCGCCCGGCTGTCGGTCGCACGGAAGATCTTGAAGCGCAGCTATCACCTGCTGCGCGAACTCGGCGAGGAGGCGCTCGCCCCGGCATGACCTGCTTGGTGCGCGCCAGGCTCCTCGTCACCCAGATGCGCCGCGGCTGGCTCCACGCCCGCTCCTGCCGCCACGTTCGCGTGGACGGCCCTTATAGACCGAGCGGCCGCAACGCTTCTCCCAGCGGGATCATCCAATCAACCATCATGTCGCCGACTCGGAGCATGTCCGGGTCGTGGACCGAGATAAGGCTGAGCGCCCGCGCGCACACGACCACGCTCCTCGACCGTGCGCACGCACCACCAGCCGGCCCAGTCGTTCAACATCAAATGCCCAGACCGCGCTGGTTGCGGCGAACATCGTGCACAGATAAGAAGCGTGGCTTCGCCTCTCGTGACAGTTGTCCGCCGGAGATCCGCTTCATTCGGCGTTACCCAAACGAAGGGACGGCGTGCATGATCGTGATCGGAGCGGACACGCACAAGGGGTCGCACGCGCTGGCGGCGGTCGATGAGGGAACCGGCAAGGTGCGCGCCAGCCGCCAGATCAAGGCGGAGGAGCCTGGGCACTTGGCCGCGGTGCGGTGGGCGCGCGAGCTCGACGAGGAGCGGGTGTGGGCGATCGAGGACTGCCGCTCGTGTTCTCGCCGGCTCGAGCAGGCGCTGCTGGCGGCGGGCGAGCGGGTTGTGAGGGTGCCGCCGAACCGGATGGGCGCATCGCGCAAGGGCGAGCGCGAGCCGGGCAAGTCGGATGAGATCGACGCGCTCGCCGTCGCCAGAGCTGTCGTGAAGGACGGCGTCGAGAGGTTCCCGGCGCGTACCTGAACGAGCAGGCGATGGAGATCCGTCTGCTGGTCGAACACCGCAACGATCTCGTCGCCGAGCGCACCCGCACGGTGAACCGGCTGCGCTGGCATCTGCTCGAGCTCTGCCCCGAGCTCGAAGCCTCGCTCAACCGCAAAGCGCGCTCAACCAACCGCGGACGCTTGACCGGGTCGAGCGGCAGCTGCGAAAGCTGCCCACCGGCGCCAGGGTCCGGATCGCGCGCGAGCAGATCTCTGACCTGCGTGGCCTCAACCGCGGGATCGAGCGGCTCGCGGTCGAGCTGGCCGAGCTCCTCACCGCACACCGACCGCGACTTCTTGCCGAGCACGGTTGCGGCGCGCTGACCGCCGCGATCCTGATCGGCCACACCGCAGGCAACGAGCGGTTCCGCTCCGATGCTGCCTTCGCGCTACAGACCGGAACCGCGCCGATCCCGTGCTCCTCAGGCAAACGCACCCAACACCGGCTCAACCGCGGCGGGGACCGGCAACTCAACCACGCGCTGCACATCATCGCGGTCACCCGCGCCCAGCACGACCCCGCCACCAAGGAATACCTCGCCCGCAAGGAGGCCGAGGGCAAGACCAAGAAGGGCGCGCTGCGCTCGCTCAAGCGCCACCTCGCCCGCCGCTTCCACCAGTTGCTCTCAGAGCCGCCCGCCGACCATCAGCCAACCACCGAGCCCGCGTCGATCATCGAGTCCGAGCTTCCCTTCATCCCCGAGCGACCCAAGCCCCGGCGCGAGGTCGACCACATCGCCGCCGCGCCCTGCCCGATGGTCTGCATCAGCTAACCACACAAATAGCGACCGGCCCTTGACATAGAAGCAAGCTTCTGGGCGATTGCGAGCGCGCGATCTGCGCGAGCCCGACGGCGCCAGTCGGGCGTCGAAGCGAGCGTGCGGCTGGCGCAGTCCACGACACGAATGCGAGCGTCCCGCTATCCGCGCGCATGGGTGGGAAGCCAGAGATCGAGCTGAGCTAGTGCGGCACCCGCCGCCGCTCGGACAATTGAGATCGACCTACGGATGGATGAGGTCGTGCAGCTCGTAGATGTCGTCGACGGACGGTGGTGTCATGGTGCCGGTGCGTTGCTCCATCATCTCTTGCACGATGGGCATCACCCGCTCCTCTTGAAAGCGCCGCGCCTGCTCGCGCGACTCCCAGATGTCAAAGATCCGCCAGACGCCGTTGGAGTCCCTTCCGGCGGTGTGTGCGATCAGACCTTCCGGCGGGTTATTGGCGGCGTCCAGTTTCGCGCCGATGGCGTCGTAGTTATCGGTCCCGGGGGCAGCGTCCTTCCACTCCTGGACAAATGCGTAGGCCATCTCATGTCCTCCTGTCGTGGTTAGCGCCAGCCTAATCCACTCCAAGGTTGCGGGTGGGAACCGACGAAGACTGCCCGCGCGGGGCGCGACCTCCTGTTGCCGCTCAACGGGCACCTCGACGGAACGTCGGGAGGCGCTGGTCTAAAAGCGGCCCTCTGCACGGGCAAGCCCAAAAGCGGCGCTCTCCCGACATCCGCCGACAACCAGAAGCTTGACCAGTAAGCCCAAGGCGGGAGGCGGCGCGCCCAAGCCGAGAACCGGCGCGAGGGCTTGACTCAGGAAGATCTAGCGGCATAGAGTCGACGGTGGGGCCTAGGTTCAAACAGCACAGAGGGGGTCTGCGGTGGCCGTTCAAGATCGGGGCGAGCGCGCCGCTGGCGTGAGGTTTTCAACGCCTGGCGAGAAGAGGGCAGCGTCTTGGGCTGGATGGTTCATGGCGATCACATTCGTCACATCGATTCCGGCGCTGCTTCTGTACCACCCGGTCCTTCACGACCACAACTACATCCTGGGGGCGGGGCACGACACGCGCATCGAGTTTGCTGCCGTTCTCGAGGTTTTCTTGATGATCTCGGGCATCGGCGTGGCGGTCGTGATGTTCCCGATCCTCAAGCGCGAGAGCGAGCGCCTCGCGCTTGGCTACGTCGCGTCGCGGATCGTCGAGTCGACCATGATCGGCGTTGGCATCGTCAGCCTCCTAGCGGTCCTGACGCTGCGTCACGACTTGGCGTCGACCATTGGCGCGAATAGCGGGTCGCTCGTGCTCACCGGTCGAGCCCTCGTCGCGATCCATAACTGGACGTTCCTGGCTGGACCGGGATTCTGTGTCGGCGTTAACGACATCCTGTTGGGCTATCTGATGTACAGCACCGGCCTGATGCCGCCGCGCCTCGCGCTGGTTGGCCTGGTCGGCGGCCCGCTGATCTTTGCTTCGAAGATCGCTGCTGTGTTCGGTGCCTACGGCCTAACCAGCTCCGCCGCTGGCATCTTCGCGATTCCTGTGTTCGTCTTCGAGGCCTCGTTTGCGATCTACCTGATCGTCAAGGGGTTTAGGCCGTCCCGAGTCCTCTCCGGAGAGCCAGCAACAACATAGGGCCAGAATGCCATGGGCGTACAAAGATGCAGCCGAACGCGTTTCGCTGTCGGGCGTGCTGCTTTGATCGAGCAGCAGCGCTGACGCCTGATTGCTGCTCGCCTTGCACTGCGCCAACTTCGCCCAGGGGTCCGATGAGGGCCAGGACCAACCCGCGCCGACTTCTGCAACGCAGGGCCGATTCAGCAGCCTGGCGCTCGCAGTGAGACCGATGCTGCTCGTCCAACGCAGGGGCGCAGGAGTCGGCAGCCGACGCGCTCGCTCGCGCGTGAACGCGGGCGTGGTGTCGTGTCCCGGTTGTCGCCCCTTCATCGGGCATTTCATCGGGCGGGTCTTGCGGGACACGTTGCATGCGAACACGGGGAAAAGCGCCAGCTATGCAGGCAATAGTGCCCGGTGAGGGTTCCCTTCCGTACGCAGCATCCGCTTGGCGCGGTGGTCAACCGGCCCTCGGTGTGGTCTGACCGATGAATTTTCCGCGCCGTGTTGGTCTGTACGCCGAATACCGACTCACGGGGAGGCTGACGCCATGCGGAAACTGACCTTTGGCATGAACCTGAGCCTGGACGGCTACATCGCCGCGCCCGGCGACGACCTCGGCTGGAGCGTGCCGAGCGACGAGCTGTTCCAGTGGTGGTCCGACCGGGTGGGGGCGACGGGCCTGGCGCTGTACGGGCGCAAACTGTGGGAGACGATGAGCTCCCACTGGCCGACCGCCGACCAGCAGCCTGGCGCCACACCGGCGCAGATCGAGTTCGCCCGCCGCTGGCGGGACATGCCGAAGGTGGTGTTCTCCTCGACGACCAGCGCGGTCGACTGCAACGCCCGCCTGGTCACCGGCGACGCTGTCACCGAGATCACCCGGCTCAAGACTGAGGATGGCGGTCCCATGGACGTCGGCGGCGCCACCCTCGCCGCGGCGGCCATGCGGGCCGGGCTGATCGACGAGTACGCGATCGTCACCCACCCGGTCCTGCTGGGCGGCGGCACGCCGTTCTTCACGGCCCTGGACAACTGGGTGAACCTGAACCTGGTGGAGACCCGGACGTTTCCCGACGGCGTGCTCCTGACCAGGTACGAGACCAGGCGCTGAATACCCGACCTCGGATCGGCGCGGGCTCGGGCCACCCAAGGATCCCGTGGCCGTTAGGGGATCCCTTGCGGGACACCACGCCCGCTGTCCCACGGATGCGGGTGTCCCCAGCGATTCCGGCCAGGCGCTCGTTCGGGACGAGACGCAGCGCTGATACCTGGCTGCTGCTCGCACCGTAAGCACGAGTGTCCGAGGGGTGCGGGAGCGCAGGCGCGCTCCCGCACCAGTTCGGCTTACAGGGTAAGGCCAGCGCTGGCGTGCATCATCGGCGCGCGGCGCGCGTGAACCGTCGAGATGATCTCCTCCGTATCGATCCCCTGCAGGTAGGTGCCGGTCGTTGACAGATGCGAGTGGCCGAGCTGGCGCTGGATCAGCGGCAGCGGGATCCCCTCATGCAGCAGCTCAACTGCGTGCGCGTGGCGCGGCTGATGCGGCGCAAAGCGCCGACGGACTCCTGCCTTGAGCGCGAGGTGGTGCAGCTCGATCCGTGCTGCGCTGGCCGACCACGCGCGCCCACGTGTTGGACCGTCGATCACGCAGAACAGCGGTCCGACCGAGGAGCACGGCGCTCGCGACTTGTGATCGCCCGCGGCTGACTCGCGGGCAAGCACGGTTGAACTTGTGCTTGGGCGGCGCAGCCGGTAGGTGTAGGCTCGCCGAAACCGACTGAGGAGGCTAGATGGCGACGTACGTCGTGCTCAGCGACTGGACTCAGGAGGGCATCGCGAACTTCGGAGACACCGTTGACCGGTTCGAGGCTGCACGGAGTCAGTTCGAGGGAATGGGCGTCAGCTTCAAGGAGATTTATTGGACGCTCGGAAACCACGACATGGTGAACATCGTTGACGCGCCGGACGACGAGACGCTGGCCGCCGTGCTGCTAAAGGTGGCTTCCCTAGGCAACCTCCGCACCACCACCTTGCGCGCCCTTTCCGGCGATGAGATGAGGGCGGTGATCGCCAAGGCCGGCTGACCGGACGGGCCAGAGGGGCGACTGACACGCGGAACGAGCATGAAGCCCCGGTTGGTGACTCGTGTGCCACCAGCGAGACTGTCCCAAAGGGCTAGCACCAGCGTTCTCGGTGCGGGCGCCAGACTTCCGCATCCGCCCGGGGTGCAGCGACCGTCGCGCGGCCGGACCCGGACCTCGCGCGAGCCTCGGCGAGAACGTCGCTCCGCCACCAAGCAGTAGCCAGGCGTCTGCGCTCCTGCTCGATCAACTCAGCAGTCTCGGTCAAACGCCCTTTGCTGCCACGAGGTTCGAGCTAGCCGCGACGGTCTCATCGCGAGCGTGACACCGCTGGATCCGCCCGGCGTTTCAGAAGCCGACGGGAGCGAACAGCCCAATCGCGCGCGACTAGGCGCTGAGCGACAGCGCCGCTCCGCCGGGCCAAGCAGCGGCGCCGTCGAGATGTCCGGCCGCTTGCCTCAAGACTTGACCGCCAGGCCACCTGAAACACTCGCGCGCGGCGGCCGCGTAGCGTCAAGCAGAAGTGAACGACCGCGACGCCTGGCTGTCGCGTCCGCGTGAAGGCAAGGGCCAGCTCGGGTTGGCCCAGCGCCGCTGCATCCGCCCAAGCGAGCGCGCCTGAGCGGAAAACGCTCAGTCGCTCTGGATCAAAACGCTCAGGTCGCCAGCTTCGGCACGACGCAGCTAGCGGGACGGTGCGTCCTCGAGCCCCGATTCGCCTGTAACAAGCTCCCCCCCGGCTGCGACTACTCCCCGTCCGTGCCCATTCCGCCGGCCATCCGTGGCCGTCGGGCGACCCCCTCGCAGGCACCCCGCTCCACCACAAGCACGGATCAGATCCCCGCGTCGTGCCCGGTCACCTCGGCCTGCTTTGCCGCGCCGCCACCGACCGCCTGCACCACTTACAAAGCGGACACACTGTACGCACTGGCGTGCCGGAACCAAGACGTCCCAAGACGTCCCCATCGCGAAACCGGCGCCATTTACGGGCCTTTCGAAAGCGGACGACGGGTCTCGAACCCGCGACCTTCGGCTTGGGAAGCCGAAGACAGGCCTCCGGTTCCCGTAGTTGCTGGCGATTCGGTAGCTCGTATACCCCGTAAATAGGAGGTTTCTGACCAGGAAGGTTGCCCGCGACCGTTGCCCGACAGGGCAGTTGCCCGCACCGTTGCCCGGACCGAGGTTCCGTCCGAGGCGCGGCGTACGGTGTGGTCTCGATGGCGCCGAATCCTTCCGCTCGACCCTTCATCCGCGACCGTGCAACCGGCCCGTTTTGGTACGGCAAGTGGTCACGGAATGGACAGCCAGTGGTTCGTTCGCTGGGGCGTGCGTGGGTTGAGCCGGATGGGAGTGGGGGATGGCGACGGAAGCGTGGGCGCTCCCCGGACGGCGCGCTCACCGAAGCTAAGGCGGCGGCTCGGATGCTGGCACATGCGCGAGAGCACGATGCTGAGCAGACACTGCTGGAGCGTGACGCCGAAGAGCGCCGCAGGCGCGGCGTCACGTTCCGCGAGTTGGCTGGCGAGTACTTGCGTTGGCTCGAGGACGTGAAGGGCGCGAAGCCGTCGACGTTGCGGGATCACCGGTCGCTGCTGGCTGAGCCCGGTCAGGCGTATCGACGTGGCGCCGGCAGGTCCCGTGGTCTGATCTTGGCTGCGCTTGGGGATCGTCCTGCTCGAGAAGTTACGACTCGTGAGGTTGAGGATCTGCTCAGGTCGATCGCCTCGACCGGCGTCGCGCCGCGAACCGTGAACAAGGCTCGCCAGCTGATCTGCGCGACCTTCAACTACGGGATGCGACCGAGCACCTACGGTCTTGCATCGAACCCGGCGCAGCATGCGGATCGCCGTCGTGAGCCGGACGCCGCCCCGCTGGCGTTCTACTCGCCGGAGCAGATCGAGGCGCTGGCACGCGCTCTTGCCGATGGCGCCCAGCGCGATCCGACACGGCCGGCGCTGTCCGTGGGCGAGGTCGCGGCTCGTGGTCTCGAGGATGCTCAGGACGCCGAGGTGATACGCGTCGCTGCCTACGCGGGTCTCCGTCGAGGCGAGCTCGTGGCGCTGCGTTGGCGAGACGTCGACTTCGTCGGCCGCAAGATCATCGTGCGCCGAGCGGTGTCCGGCGAGACGGAACTCCGGTCGACGAAGAGCCGCCGCGCGCGCGAGGTTCCGCTCCCCGACCAGGCCGGAGCGGCGCTCGAGCGGCTGAGCCGTCGCGGCGAGTTCACCGGTGCCGATGACTACGTGTTCGCGAATCGCTTCGGCCGCCGGCTCGATCCTTCAGCTTTGCGCCGCCGGTTTGAGCGCGCCCGCGATGCCGCAGGCCTCGAGCCGTTGCGGTTTCACGACCTCCGCCACACCTACGGCTCGCTGCTCGTTGCGGGCGGCATTGACCTGCCGAGCGTGAAAGCCGCGATGGGCCACTTGCACCTCTCGACCACCGAGCGCTACCTGCACGCACGACCGGCGGGCGAGCTCGCTGAACGGTTCACACGCGCGCTCGGCGGGTTCCCGATTCCGGCTGCCGCATGACATATGAGCCCATTGCCGAGGCGACAGACCCCCACGGTCGCAAGGTCGTGTATGACGAGCGCGGTCGAGGCCACATCCTGCGTCGCCGGCCCAACGTGGTCGACGAGACCGATGCGATCATGGCGGCCGTCGCGCGGCCCGATCACCGCGAGCCTGATCCACTCCCGGGTCGCGAGCGCTTCTACCGTCGCCATGTAACGGACAAGATTCGCTGGCTCAGGGTCGTCGTAGACTTCAATCAAGACCCGGGCTTCGTTGTAACCGCACTGATCCAGCGCAAGAATCCGATCCAATGAGCATCACCATCGACGGCATCGAATTCGACGACTACGAGTACGACGAGCGCGGCGACGTGCTTTATCTGAGCATCGGCAAGCCTCGGGTGCCCGCGGAGACGGACGCTACACCGGAGGGTCACGCCGTGGACTTCGACGCCGATGGCAAGGTCATCGGCATGGTGCTAGTGAACGTGCGTTGGCTGATGGATCGCGACGGCGAGCTGCGGGTGACGTGGCCCGATGGCCATGTCAGCCACGACGCCCGCGCTTCGGTTCTGCCCGCCGCCGCCTGAGCGCCGCCGCTCGTCAAGCCGTGAGCATCTGCTCCAGCCGCGGCCGCAGGAATCGCCACGTACGACCGAGCTGGCTCGCGGGAAGGACGCCCTTCCTCGCCAGCTCGTAGACCGTCGAGGTCGGCATCCGCAGGAGGTCTGCTACCTCGCCGGCGGTCATCACCTCGTCCCGCGTGAAAGATCCCGAACCGCCACGTGTTGACATGGACTCGGCGGGTTCTGTGATTGGTGTGGCGTACGCTGCCATTGTCGGGCCTCCTATCAGGTCCGGCCAGACCCCGGGGTGTTCCCGCACTGCCGGGGTCGCTTTGGTTGCCTATATACGTAGGCTATACTATGCCCCGGACGGATCCGCCGCCTATGCATGTAGGATAGCCGCATGTCGCCAAAAGTCGGTACCGAAGACCTCTTAGACGCCCGAGGCGTCGCCGAAATCCTCGGCCTCTCCCACCGGAATACGGTCTTCCAGTACCAGCGCCGGTATGACGACATGCCTAAGCCCGTTCTCGATCTGGGCGAGGGCCGAGTCAAGCTCTGGCTCCGCCCGCAGATCGAACGATGGGCTGCGAGAATCGCGGCTCAGGGCCGCACGCGTCGCAAGCACCGCTCTCCTCGCTGATCGCGCGCACGTTGCGCTTGAGCCGGCCGGTTTCCTGAAGGTTGTTGTTGTTGTTCGTGCGATCCCCTTGAACCGCACAGCATCCACGCCCGATCCGGTGACGGCCTCGGACGGGCGTCGCCGGATCGGGCGTAACCCAGCGGGAGGCGGCGTTCGCAGCGCGAGCGCCCATGCGTGCTGCGGTTGCCGCCGCTTCATGGCTCACTGGATGAGGGCACGATCGCCAGTAGGAGTCCCGAGCTACTGCTTGCCCTCGAGGAGGAGCGGACAGCCGGCGTGAGTGTGTGCTGCTGCGTCTCGTCCATCTGAGCAGTGAGATCGCCTACGGCCTGCGCTGCTCCACGCAGAGCCGAAGCAGGAGCCGCGCCCTCCTCTTGGCGAGAGGGTGCCCTCGTTGATCCAAACGCTAGCCCTGCTCTGGCGGTGACGACGAGCGGGTCAGTCTGGCGCTTTGTAGAACAATACACCATAGTTATATGACACTGTGCTATACCGTGTGGGTGGAGCACAGAGCCGATGAGCCGCACCCCTACTCTCGAGGTGGAGGGCGCCCTGCTGGAGGGGGCGGAACGGCTCTTGGAACGGAACGGCGTCGATGGGCTCACCGTGAGGCGAATGGCTGCTGAGGCAAGTGTGGCCCCGATGGGCGTCTACAGTCGCTTCGGAGGCAAGCACGGCGTACTCGACGCCCTGCTGGCGCGTGGGTTCGATCAGTTGGCTGCCGAGCTCGACGCCGTCGCCGACCAGGACCCGCTCGGTGCGTTGGCCGAGGCTGCTCGCCGCTACCGGTCGTTCGCCAAGAGGCACCCGGCGCTGTACGGGCTAATGTTCGACCGCGCTATCCCCGGCTGGCAGCCGTCACCGAGTGCGCTTGGCCATGCGGGTGCGCCGTTCGGCCTGCTGGTTCGCCAAGTGTCGCTGGCGATGGCGGCCGGAGCGCTTGCGGGGGGTGATCCGGTCGAGGTCGCCCAGCGGTTGTGGAGCGCATCTCACGGGGTCGTATCGCTCGAACTGCGTGGCCTTGGCTTCGTCGCTGACGTTGATGCCCACTACGAACTGCTGATGCAGAGCCTTGTCACGGGCCTCGTCGACCCTCTTCGTCGGCCCACGCCCGGGGCGGCGTCGCCCAAACTACCGCGCACTCGGCCATCTCGAACACGCCAGATTAACCCCTCGAAGCGAGGATGACCGTGGCGAGCACTGTGAACCTGAACGACCACTTCATCATCGTCTGGACCGACCGCGTGCCGGTCAAGGATGGCCTCGCTACGGGCGCTCGAGAGCACGCCGGGCAACTCCTCGCTGCCGGCCCGCTGCTCGACATTTCGGAGCTGGATTCGCGTCCGGCACCGGCGGGACTTGTCATCGCGCGCTTCGGCAGCGCCGACGCCGCGAGCTTGTGGCTCGCCGCGGCCGGTGACAGGCTCGACGGCACCGCCTTGCTCGCGGCCGGAGCAACCGCGCCCGTGTGGTGGCCGCAGGAGAGAGAACCCTCTCGGCCCGACTGGTCACGTAGTGCTGAATTCCCGTCGGATCGTTTCGGCCTGTTCGTCTGCGTCTGGGTCGAGATCACGGATCCTGAACGGTTCATCGACTACTCCGTGCACTACCGCTGGACGGTCGAGGATGCCGGCGGGCTGGTACTCGTACCCGGACCCAAGCCTAGCCAGGAGGTGCTGCATGGGGGTCCCGGGCCGCACGCAATGGCACTGATGGCCTGGCCAGCGGACGGTCACGCGCGGCGCGCATGGTACGCGGGTTCGGACTACCGTCCGTATCGTGACCAACGACACGGCTCGTCCCGCACCACCAACGTCAGCGTCCGTGCACTCTCGCCCGACGACTAAAACGCCACGCTCGCTTCATCGCTGCGACCATGGCAGCGGGGCTCACACAAGACAGGCGGAGACTCTGACTTTGGTCGTCAGGTCTGCTCTGAGCGCCCTCCAGCCACAGACTCACATGTTGACATAGGGGGCCTGGGACAAGTAAGCAGGCCCTCGAGCAGGCTCCTGCCTCGCCTCTGCGTGCAGAGGCGCGGGCGGTAGCCGATCTCACTGCTCAGACGGACGATGAGGAACGCTGGCGCCGCACTGCCGCTGCTCGGTGAAGCAGTAGTCAGCTTCGGTTCGCTCGGGCGTTATTCGACAGGACGGAGCGTAGGCGCTGGTCGGGTCCGCGGTGGCGTAGTGCCGGTGGCCACGCTGATAGCGGCGAGCGCACCGGCGCACGGGAGCACACCGGCGCACGGGAGCGCATCGTGCGCTCCCGTGGGTGCCTCTATAGATCGAGGCCGGCGCTGGCGTGCATCATCGGCGCTCGCCGCGCGTAGACGGTCGAGATGATCTTCTCGGATGAGATCCCTTGCAGATAGGTGCCCGTCGTGGACAGATATGCGTGGCCGAGCTGGCGCTGGATGATGGGGAGCGGGATCCCTTCGTGGAGCAGCTCCACAGCGTGCGCATGGCGCAGCTGATGGGGCGCCAGGCGCCGGCGCACGCCGGCCTGGACCGCGATGCGGTGCAATTCGAGCCGCGCAGCGCTGGCTGACCAGGCGTGGCCGCGGGTCGGGCCTACGATCACGCAAAACAGCGGCCCGACGGGCAGCTTGGCCCCCGCAGCCAACCATGGGGCGAGCGCGGACCACGCCCAGGCATCCATGCCAACCTCGCGCCGCCGGTCATTCTTTCCGTGCCTGACGAGGATCGACCCGCGGCGTTGATCCAGGTCGGTCTCGGCGAGTGAGAGCGCCTCGTGGATGCGCAGCCCGGCGCGCCAGAGCACGACGATCAGGCCGGTAAGTCGATCGTCGTAGCGCTCACCACGGCCTGGCGCATCACTGTGACGATCTCATCCACCGTCGGCGGGTCAGCGGGGTAATGCTGACCTTTGTTCCTCGGCGCTTTACCGGCGTGAAACCCCCGGCATGGTGGCGGGCGAGCGTCGGCGACCGCGACGTCGACCATCGGCTGGACAGTTCGGCCGCCGGGGTCGTTGCGTGCTGGCTAGCGCCGAGGGGTCGGTTTGTCCGTCGCCGAGGCGGTGGCAACCTCCCGGGCGGTGGCTACGAACGCCCGGACCATGGGGGATGACCGGTCCGGTGCCCACGCAAGAGAGACAACCGCCGGTTCGGCGTCCGTTACCGGAACGTAAGCGACGTCGGAGCGCCGGTCGTGGAGCGCGGCTGCCTCGGGCATCAGGCAGACGCCGCGACCGGCTCCAACGAGGGTGATGATCTCTTCTGGGCTGCGTGCCTTGGCGGCGACGCGTCCGGGGAGACCGTGGCGTCGCTGTTCGGCCAGCCATCTCGGTGGAGAGCTGCCCTCCGGGGCCATTGGGTTGACGATGAACGACTCCCCACGCAGGTCCGCGAATGTCAGCGTCCGGCGGCTCGCGAGTGGATGCCTGCTGGCGAGCGCGACCAGGCGAGGTTCGGTCGCGATGATCTCGACCTCGAGCTCTGTCTGGCCGGGCATCAGTCGCGTGAACGCGAGGTCGACCTTACCGTCGAGGATCTCGTCGATGCTTCCGAAAAGGATCTCGCGGACGCTGACCTGGGTCGTCGGTCGGCGGTCGTGGAATGTCGTGAGCACCGTCTGCAGCAGGGCTCTGCCGGCCGAGCCATAGAACCCGACAGTCAGGAGCTCGGCTCCCGCGGCGCGCGCGGCGTTTATCACACGCTGAGCCTGGGCAAGGACACGTCGGCCCTCCCGCAGAAACACTCTCCCTGCTTCGGTGAGCCGGACGTTCCGGCTGTTTCGCTCGAGCAACGTCACTCCTAGCTGTTGCTCGAGCCGTCGTATCTGCTGGCTGAGCGACGGCTGGGCGATGTGTAACCGCTCGGCGGCGCGGCCGAAATGGAGCTCCTCGGCGACGGCGACGAAATACTCGACAACCCGAAGATCAAGCCGTTCCATAGGCCTAGCCTACTGACTACGCTGGTGTGGGATGAGGGTGCCTACGGCGTATCGATAGGCCCGCTCTATTGATAGCACCGCAACTTGTCTTGGACTTTCGGTCGGGGCCGGATCAGACTGGTGACGAACTCAGAGAGGACCGCGCTGGTGAAGCCAAGTTGATCTAAGGAGACCTGATGCCTACCAGCCTCACCACCGATGAGATGAAGGCGAAGGTGCGATCGCACTTCGAGGACTTCGTCAATAACCGCAAGGCGGAGGTGATTCGAACCAACATGACGCCGGACTTCTACGACCACGACGGGCCCGGCGAGGAGCCGACTGACGCCTCCGGCGACGAGCAGATGATGCGCCAGATGTATTCGGTGATGCCCGATCTTCACCTCACCATCGAAGACCTGATCGCGGAGGGTGACAAGGTGGTCTGCAAGAACCACTGGCGCTGGACCGACCAGAGGTCCGGCAAGAAGATGGGCTTCCATGGCTTCGTCCTGTGGCGCTTCGAGGCGGAAAGGATCGCCGAGCGCTGGGCGACCGTCACCAAGCCCGCCGAGGACTCCTCATGGGAGTGAAAACCGAGGCCCGCTCGTCCGTTGCCGCGCTCGCCGGGGCGTATCTCGACGCAGTTAGCCGCGGGGAAGGCGCCGCCGCAGCGGAGCGCCACTTCCACCCGGACATCGTCTATATCGTCAACGGACCTCCATCGCACGCCGAAGGGGTCGATCTGCCCACGTTGTCGGGCGATCTTCACTCGGCGCTTCCGTGGCTGGGGATGTACCGCGGGTTGGACGAGGTCCGCTCGTTCCTCACGCACATGTACTCGAACCTCGACGTGACCGGGTTCGGCCCGCGAGAGATCATCGGCGACGATCAGCGCGCCGCGGTGTTCGGGTGGTTCGGACTGAGGGCCCGCCCGGCGGGGCGGGAGGTTCGAGCCGCCTTCTCCGTCCTGGTCGAAGGGCGCGAGGGAAAGATCGCTCGCTACCAATTTCTCGAGAACACCTTCGACGTGTCGCTCGCGTTCCGCTCGGGCGGATCGTGGGCATTCCAGACCGACGGCAAGACGACAACGGTGCCAACCGAAAGGTAGATCGCCAATGACAACCGGCAGCTACGCACCACCCCGAGTCACGGTCGAGCGCTTCAGCGCCAGCGAACCCGGCGCCTGGTCAAACTCCTATCTGATCAGCGACAGCGAGGAGGCGCTCCTGTTCGACGCCTTCCAGCTTCGCAGCGACGCCAAGCAGCTCGCCGACAGCGTCGAAGCCTCGGGAAAGAAACTCGGCAAGGTGTGGATCTCGCATGCTCACCCCGACCACTTCCTGCAGCTAGACCTGATCGTCGACCGATTCCCAAACGCAAGGGTGCTCACCACCCCCAACGTGCTCGAGGATCTGAAGGCCGACGGTCCGTGGATGTTCGACCTGCTCAAGGGAAAGCTTGGCCCCGAGGCCGCCGAGCGCCTGATCGAGCCGACGGCGATCGCCGGCTCAAGCCTGCCGCTGGGCGAGAGCTCCCTCGAGGTCGTCGAGTTTGGAGCGGGCGAGGCCAAACACCACGCCTGCCTTCACCTCCCGGACCGGCAGGCGTGCGTGACCTCGGACCTGATCTACAACGGAGCGCACCTCTACCTCCAGGAGCACAACCTGGAAGGGTGGGTGGCGCGCCTTGACGAGCTCGAGCGGTTCGCCGCCAAGGCCGGGGTCCAGACGCTCTACCCCGGACACGGGCCCGCCGGCGGGCTCTCGCTGATCCAGGGCACCCGCGAATATCTGCAGGCGTTCGCAACCGCGGTGAAAACGGGGAACGCCGACAGCGCCCGTGACGCGATCACCGTTCGGTTCCCCGACTACCGGGTCGAGCAGTTCCTTACGGTGTTCAGCCTGCCCGCGTACTTTCCACCAACCGGCGCAGGTTGATCAGACCTGGCTCAAGCCCCGAGCAGGGACTCACTAGTGTCCTGGCTTCGAATCCTCTCGCTGGGCCCGGGATTGGTGGGTAACGGCTGGCCGCTTCCATAGGCTGCCCGCAGCGGCGTGGCTGGCGTCGCTTCCTCGCGCGAGCGACAGCCCGGCCACGTCGAGTGCTTCCACGGTTCCAGCTAACGCCGACCGCCCCTTTGGACGAACGGCGATAGCCCGATCGTCGGCATTGGTGGCGGCTGACGCTCGGTCAGGGGATTGCGAGAGTGGCCGCCGACCCGCGGGCGCGGACGACCGAGCTTCCGCAAACGAATTCGGGAGCAGCAACGCGACCGGCCCAGACACTGGCTGTCGCAGAGGACGAGACGCAGCAGCACACACTCACGCCGGCTGTCCGCTCCTCCTCGAGGGCAAGCAGTAGCTCGGGACTCCTACTGGCGATCGTGCCCTCATCCAGTGAGCCATGAAGCGGCGGCAACCGCAGCACGCATGGGGCGCTCGCGCTGCGAACGCCGCCTCCCGCTGGGTTACGCCCGATCCGGCGACGCCCGTCCGAGGCCGTCACCGGATCGGGCGTGGATGCTGTGCGGTTCAAGGGGATCGCACGAACAACAACAACAACCTTCAGGAAACCGGCCGAGCCAACGACGCCGAGGCAGCCAGCGAGCCGAACGATGCTCGGAGGGATGCCGACCGTTGCCCGGCACAGTTGCCCGCTGCTGCCATCTTTCAGTCTCAGACCAAGAAAAGCTAGGATTTCCAGGCCTTACCT